>CAWGAP010000001.1:0-403640 GCA_963820695.1 uncultured Gaiellaceae bacterium
AGCGTCCCTCGGCGAGCCGCGCGTAGTCGCGGACGCTGAGCGGCTCGCCCACACGGCGAGCTGTACTTCCGAAAGAACGGATACGGCAGGCGAGGCTCCAGCACGGCGGGCGGCGTACCAGCAGCCCGAAGGCGAGTGTCCGCCGTGCCCGATCAGCGGGGATCGAGCGGCGGCCACTCCGCTCGCGCCGCGCAGCGAGCAGTGGCCCCGAAGCCGGTCGTCACGCACCGTAACGATCGAGACGGCGGTGAAGAAGCGCGAGGACGGCCCAGGGAGGCGTACGGCGCAGCGGCGCGGTCGAGGGGATGGCCGCGAGCAGGCAGCACGCCGACGGGGGCGACTGCCGCCGATCCCGTGCACGAGGCCGACGCCGAAGGCGGCGAGCGGGTCGGCGCACGCGCATGCCGAATGCGCTCGTGCCGGTGGCGGTGGCTGCACGAGCATCCGCACCGCCAGGTAGACGATCACGACCGCGACCGCCGTCTCGGCACCCTGCTGGACGCGCTCCGGGAGGTACGGGTCGAGCAGGAGGATCGGCAGGCCGAAGGCGAACAGCGTGACCGCGTGGCCGAGGCCCCACGCGAGCCCGAGCCTGGCCGCCGTGCGCGAGGCACGCTCGCGGGAACTGGCCACGAGCGTGGTCATGGCGGCGAGATGGTCGGGGTCGGTGGCGTGGCGCAGGCCGAGCAGGACGGCGGCCAGCAGGACGAGCCAGATCGACGAGCCGTCGGAGAAACCGGCGATCCAATCGTCGAGACCGAACATGTCGAACTCCTTTCTACGTGACGGCGGGTAGGGACCGGACGGTCATGGCCACCCCGAGCGCGATGATCACGAGCGCGCTGACGGCGGGCAGGGCACGCACGACCCGGCCCTCGAAGCTCATCCGGCGAACGTGCGCTTCGCGCCGACGGCGAGCAGCCCGATGCCGGTGATCACGGCGGCGAGGCCGACGCTGAAGGCGACGATCAGGACGAGGCCGTACGCGACGCGGTGCAGCGAGATCGCGGCCAGCAGGACGACGAGCGCGGTCGGGCACGGGAGCAGCCCGCCGGAGACCCCGACGGCGACGAGGCCGCGGATGCCGGTTCCCGGCTGCGGGGGCGTGCGAGTGGCCGCCGGGCCCGTGGTGGTGGTGACGTCGTGCCGTGGTGGTGGTGATGGCGCTGCGCGCGCGCGCCGCGGCAGGCCGCGATCGGCAGCGGAACACGGCGACGCCGACGCCGACGACGAGCAGCGCCGAGACGAGGTTCAGCCACGGGTAGAGCTGCTCCGGGACGATGAACTCGGACAGCGCGAGCGTGACGAGCCCGAGCGCGAAGACGCCGATCGTGTGCGTGACGGTCACGATCCCGCCGAGCAGGAACGCGTGCGCGCGGCGTCCCGCGCGTGCCGACCATGTAGGCGGCGACGACCGCCTTGCCGTGACCCGGCGTCAGCGCGTGCGCCGCGCCCCAGAAGAGCGCCGCGAGCAGCGAGACGAGGACGACGCCGAGGCTCGAGCTCGTCGTCGACCAGCGCCGCGAAGCCGCTCGCGGTCGCCGGTGGCTGCGGCGCGGCGATCGCCGCCGAGCGCGGGCGGCACGCCTGGCCCGTCGCCGCGGGCGCACGTCGCGCGTCGGCACGCGACACGTCGAGCGGGCTCGAGAGCAGGTCCTGCGGGTACGGCGCGCAGCTCGCGCTCACGCTCGCGGCGAGGCGACGGACGACGCTCCGAGCGCGGGCGCCGCGCGTGCCGCGGACGACGATCTCGCGCCAGCCGATCCGGCTCCGGGAAGTTGCGCGTCCGCGTACGCGAGCCGACGGCCCGGTCGCGCGGGACCGCCGTCGAGCACGAGCTCGAGCCGCGTCGTCCGCAGTCCGCCGACGCCGGCCGGGGAACGTGAGCGCGTGGCGCAGCTCGCGCAGCGGCACGCCGCTCGCCGTCGACGGTCAGCGTCAGGTTGCCGCGCAGCCGGGTCGCGAGCGCGGCCGCGTAGCGCTCGCGACCGAGCCGGCGCACCTCGCCGCGCGCCTGGTAGGTCGGGATCTCGGCGAGGTCGAGCGACGTAGAGCGCGTAGATCCGGTCGCCGGAGACGCTCGATCCGCGTGTAGCGGTTGATCGTGAAGTTGCCGAGCGGGTGCGCGGCCGCGGCGGCGGGCGCCGCGCAGCGCGGCGAGCAGCGCGAGCAGGACCAGCGAGCCGCCTCATCGCGCGTACCTCCTCGCGACGGGCGCCCAGACGAGGCGAGAAGTGCGGGTTGAGCGCGAGCGCCCGGCGGAACCAGTCGCGCGCGGCGGCCGGCCGGCCGAGGCAGCGCTCGGCCATCCCGCGGTGGAAGAACTTGGCGGCGTCGCGCGTGCCGAGCCGGAGCGCGCGCTTCGAGAAGCGCAGCGCCTCGCCGCAGCGGCCGTTGCGGACGAGCGCCCAGGCGAGCACGTCGTCGGCCTCGATGCTCGGCCGCTCGGCGTGCGCGCGCCGGGCGCGGGCGAGCGCGTCGCGCGAGCCGGAGGCCGTGGTCGACGTCGAAGAGCGCGGTCTCGAGGTCGGTGCGGACGCCGTTCGCGCGCTGGAGCCGCTCGATCGCGCCGACGAGCGCGTACTGCTCGCGCGCCTCGGCCGTGCGGCCCGAGACGCGCGAGCAGGTCGCCGAGCGTGCGCGACGAACTGCGGGCAGCGGCACGCGCGTCGACCGCGCGCCGCGCGAGCGCGATCGCGCGCGTCGGTGCGGCCGCGCGCGGCCTCGACGCGCGCGAGTCCGTCGAGCGCGTAGACGTACCCGGGAAAGGCGGCGAGCGCGGCGCGGTAGTGGCGCGCCGCGGCCGCGAGCTCGCCCTGGCCGAAGTGGAGCTTGCCGAGCTCGACGTGCGTCCAGGCGGTCGGCTCGGGCCGGCCGCCGGCGGCGTCGAGCGCGAGCTCCATCGCGTCGATCGCCGCCGCGCGGCGGCCGAGCAGCTCGCGTGCGTAGGAGACGCGCGCGTACGAGGCGAGGGACGGCTTGAGCGCGACCATCCGGTCGAAGGTCGCGAACGCCTGCGTCGTAGCGGCCGAGCTCGACGAGCGCGTCGCCGACGACGCCGAGGTGGCGCGCCGTGGCCGGCGCGAGCCGCGTGCGCCGGCGCCCGAGCACGAGCGCGTCGCGGAAGCGGTGCTGCGCGAGCGCGAGCGTGCCGAGCGCGCTCGGCGCGTCAGGCGTCGCGCGGGGCGAGCCGGACGCGCGCGCCGCAGGACCGCGCTCGGACGCGGGTCGAGGTACGACGCGTCGGCGGTCTCGCGGGTGCGCTGCTGGAGCGCGAGCCCGAGCAGCGTCGAGCGAGCGCACGTCGCGGGCTGCTCGCGCGACCGTCCTGCTCGAGCTCGCGCGACGAGGCTCCGCGTGTCGCCGGCCGCGAAGCCGGTCTGCGAGGCGCGCCGCGGCGGCGCCGGGCGGGCGCGCCGGCCCGGCCGGGCGCCGGCTCGTGCGAGCACGCCGCCGAGCAGGAGGGCGAGCGCGAGCGCGGCCGCGGCGGCTCCTGCGATCGTGATTCTGCGTGTCATCGAAGCTCCTCGTGGTGGTCGGGGGCGGCGAGGGGCCCGCGCGGCGGCGCGCCCCTCTCGTCCGTCGGTCGGCTACGGCCCACCCGGCGCGCCGTGGTGCACGTGCTCGTAGCCCTGGTGCGGCTCGCCCGCGTACGGGAAGCTCGACGCGGAACGGCCGGTCGTTCGCGTCGACGCCGTCGCCGAGCAGGTTGTTCGGCGTCCGGTTGCCGTTGCCGGCGCAGAAGCCGAAGCTCTCGATGATCGGGCCGACGATCGGGCCGTAGCCGCACGCGAACGCGCGGAGCTCGATGTCGGTGACGTCGTCCTCGAGCCGCCGGCCGTTCGGGAAGCCCGCGAACTCGCCCGCGAGCAGCGCCGAGCCGGTTGCCCGTGCCGACCGGCGCCGGTCGGCGCGATGCCCGTGTTCAGCCGGATCAGGTCGGCCTTCGTCGGCCCGGTGAAGTTGAGCGTCGGGACGCCCGTGAGCAGGACGGCGACGAGGTCGCCGCGCCCGGTCTCGGGCGCGTTGTCGAGCACCGGGTAGAGCAGCGTTCTCGAGCCGCGTCACCTCGGGGTCCGTGTACCCGCCCGCGAACTGGGCGTCGTCCTTCGGATCGCTCGCGTTCCAGCGTGTCCTTCTTGCCGAGCGGGATCACGACCTCGTTGATCGAGCGGGTTCGCGAGCCGCGAGACCTGCACCCAGTCGCCGGTCGAGCGCTGCCGGCCGCCTTTCTGGTAGATGCGCGTCTGCTGCCGGCTCGCGGTCGCGTAGACGCCGATCACGGCCTCGGGATCGCCGGCCGCGTGGCCTGCCCGTCCCGCGTCAGGCTCGCGATCGGCACCTGGATCGCGATCGTGTGCGTGTTGTAGCCGCCCACGCCGTCGACGCCGGCCGCCGCCGGCAGCGGGAGGATGTGGGCCGGGTTGAACGGGCGCAGGCCGGCGAGGTCGAACACCGAGCCGAGGTCGACGAAGAACGGGTCGTCGATCTGGCCGGCGAAGACCTGCCCGCCGCCCGGGAGCGGCGTGACCGCGGCCGCCATCAGCGACCCGTAGTTCGGCGTCGAGCGCGGGCCGATGTTGACGCGGGCGGCGTCGGGCAGCGTCCTTCAGCGAGCCGCGTCGTCCTGTTGCCGCGCCGGTCGATCCGGGTGACGCTGTAGAACTGCTTCATGTTCCAGTCCGGGTCCGACAGCGTGTCGATCGGGCCGGTGTTGTAGAGGAACGTGTTCGGGTTCCGCGATCTCGGTCCGAAGCGGAACTCGTAGGTGACGTCCTCGCTGCCGTCGCCCGTGTTGTCGATCTTGAGCGCGTAGAGGACGTCGTCGCCGAACTTGCGAAGTTCGGGCCGCCGGCCGGCTCCTCGAGCGGGATGTAGTTGGCCATGATCGTGACCGTGTCCGGCTGGTCGGGGCTGACGAACGCGTAGACGTCCGTGTTGTCCGCCGACCGGGTCGTCCGCGATCAGCGGGGCCTCCCGGTGGCTCGAGGCCGTGCCGGCGTCCGGGCCGAGGCCCGCGAGGCCGCTGCGCACCGCGACGACGGCGAGGCCTCCGAGTCCGCGCACGAGCGTCAGGATCGCAGTCTTCTCTCCGACGACTGGCCTCAGTCGTCATCTCCTGTCCCCCCGCGGTTGTCGGCGTTGTTCGCACGGCCGGTGCGATCGGTTCGGCGTGGGAGCCGGCCGGCGCCGGGCCCCCTCCGCACGGGCGTGGATCAGGGCCTCTGCTGGCCCTTGGTGTTGGCGAAGCCGCGCGCGGGTCGGCCTCGTACGGGAACGACGCTCAGGTTCGGGACGTCGTCGCGTTGACGCCGTCGCCGAGCTCGACCTTCGTTCCCCTTCAGGGCGCCGGCCAGGCGCGCTCGGCGATGTCGATCACGTCGTCCTCGAGCCGCCGCCCGTTCGGGAAGCCGGCGTTGTCGCCGCCGAGCACGCCGAGCCGGTTGCCCGTGCCCGCCGGCGTCACCGGGATCGACGTTCAGGCGGAGCATGTCGGCGACGCTTCGTGCCGGTGTTGTTCAGGCCCGGGACGCCGGTGAGCGAACACGGCGACGAGGTCGTCGCGGTTCGTCTCCGGCGCGTCGACCGGGTAGAGCTGGTTGATCAGCTCGCGAGGATCGGCGTCCGGACGGAGCCGGCGTACTGCTTGTCGTTGACCGGCGCGGGCGTTCCACTCGTCCTTGAGCGCGGTCGGGATCACGACCTCGTTGACGAGCGGGTTGCCGAGCCGCGAGACCTGCACCCAGCCGCGCCTGCGAGCTGCCGCGCACGGTCGACGTTCGGCGCGCTCGGTCGACGCCCAGACGCCGATCGTCGGTTCTTCGCGTCGAGCTGCGCGATCGGGATCTGCAGCGCGATCGCGTGCACGCCGTAGCCGGCGAAGAAGTCCTTGCCGCCGCCGTTCGTTGCCCGTGCCCTTGCGGAAGGCGAGCAGGTCGAAGATCGCGCCGATGTCGCCGAAGAACGCGTCGTCGCGCTGCCCGGCGAAGACCGAGCCGCCGCCGTTCATCGGGACGATCGCTTGCGGACGAGGCTCCGGTAGTTCGGCGTCGACCGCGGGCCGATGTTGTTCGGCGGCGTCTGCCGCGGGCGAACAGCTGCCTGCTGCGCCACGTCGACCGTGTAGCTCTGGACGGTGTTGCCGAGGAACGCCGCCCGGCGCGTGCGGCCGAAGCGGAATCGGTAGACGATGTCCGGCCACGCGTCGCCCGTCCGGTCGATGTGGACGTTGTACCGGGCGGACGGCGAGAACGTGTAGTAGTTCGGGCCCGCCGCCGGATCCTCGGCGGGGATCCAGTTCGAGATGATCGTGACCGTGTCCGGCTGGTCCGGGCTCCGGAACGCGTAGAGGTCGGTGTTGTCGGCGGTCGGATCCTCCGCGATCAGCGGCGCCTCCCGGTGGCTCGACGCGGTGCCGGCCTCGGGCCGGGCCGCGACCGCGGCGGCGACGCCGTGACCGCGGCGCTCACGAGCGCGGCTGCCGCCAGTGCTGCATTGTGCATGGTCTCCTCTCCGGCTGGTGGTTGCTGGACAGCCCTCGGTCGGCCGAGTCGCGGCGCCCGGTTCGGTCCGCGGATCGGTTCGGGCCGAACCGAATCGGCCCGGCGGCGAACCAGCGCATGAGTGTGGCACGCCGTGTTAGCGTTGCCCAAGCCGTGCCGCCTGCGTCAGTGCGCCGACCTCGCCCACCTCTCCGACGAAGCGCTCGTCGCGCTCGTCGCGCGCGGCGAGGAGTCGCGCTCGCCGAGCTCTACGACCGGCACGGCCGCGTCGCCTACGGGCTCGCGCTGCGCGTCCTCCGCGACGCGGCGCTCGCCGAGGACGCCGTGCAGGAGGCGTTCCTCGCGGTCTGGCGCTCGGCCGGCCGCTTCGTCCCGGAGCGGGCGAAGGCGAGCACGTGGCTGCTGACGCTCGTCCACCGCCGCGCGGTCGACCTCGTCCGCCGCGAGCAGCGCCGGCGCGCCGAGCCGCTCGAGAGCGCCGAGCCGGCGGCCGGCGAGGCGACCGACGAGGTCGTCTGGCTCCGCTTCGAGCGCGAGCGCGTCCAGGAGGCGCTGCGCGCGCTCCCCGACCAGCAGCGGGAGGCGATCGAGCTCGCCTACTACGGCGGCTTCACGCAGTCCGAGCTCGCGGATCGGCTCGGACAGCCGCTCGGTACGATCAAGAGCAGGATGTTCGCCGGCCTGCGCCGGCTGCGCGAGCTCCTCGACGAGGACACCGAGAAGGACGCATGGAGCACGGACCTACACGAACTGACCGCCGCCTACGCGCTCGACGCCCTCGACGCGGACGAGCGCGCGCGCTACGAGGCGCACCTCGCCGCGGCTGCGAGAGCTGCCGCGAGGAGCTGGCCGCGTTCTGGGAGGTCGCGAGCGCGCTCGCCGTCGCGGCCGGCGGCGCCGACGCCGCCGCCGGCGCTGCGCGAGCGGATCCTCGAGCCGGCGCGCGCCGAGCGGCCGATCGTCGTGCCGCTCGCGCGCCGCGGCCGCGACGCCGTGCTCGCGCTCGGCCGCGGCGGTGGCCGCCGTGCGTCGCGATCGGGCTCGGCATCTGGGCGCTCTCGCTCTCCGGCGACCTCGACGACGCGAAGCGAGCGCGCTGGCGATGCTCGCCGACCCGAACGCCGCGCGTCGCACGAGACCGCCGGCGGCGAGGCGACCTCGTCGTCTCGCCGAGCGGGCGACGCCGTGCTCGTCGTCGCGGGGCTCGAGCCCGCGCCGGCGGGCAAGGACTACGAGATCTGGGTGATCGAGGACGACGCCCCGCGCCGGCGGGCCTCTTCGAGCGCCGCCGAGCGTCGCGATGCTGACGCCGGCGAGCGGTGCCGCCGGGCCGGACGTCGCGGTGACGCTCGAGCCGGACGGCGGCGTCGACGCGCCGACCGGCGCGCCGCTCTTCAGCGCCGACCTAGTCGTCACGGCGTCGGCACGAATCCGTCACGAAGTCCGTGACGGCACGTGCGTGCGTCCGACCGCGCGCCTAGACTCGAACGGCGTGTCGCACGCGAGCTCCACCGAGCCACGCGCTGCACGACGGCTCTTCGGCTTCGCCGACTTCCGGCCCGGCCAGGAGGAGGTCGTCCGCGCGGCCGTCGCCGGCCGCGACACGCTCGCGCTGATGCCGACCGGCTCGGGCAAGTCGCTCCCCTACCAGCTCGCGGCGATGCTCCGGCCGACGCCGACGCTCGTCGTCTCGCCGCTGATCGCGCTGATGAAGGACCAGGTCGACAAGCTGCCGCCCGCGGTCGCCGCGCAGGCGTCGGTGATCAACTCGTCGCTCGACCCGGACGAGGCCGGCGGCGCGGCTGCGAGGCGTCGCCGACGGGCCGCGACGGCTGCTCTACGCGGCGCCCGGAGCGGCTGCGCCAGCGCGCGTTCGTCGACGCGCTCGCGCGGCGATCGCGTCGGCCTCGTCGTGTCGACGAGGTGCACTGCGTGAGCATGTGGGGGCACGACTTCCGGCCCGACTACCTCTTCATCCGCCGCGCGCTCGCGGAGCTCGGCGACGCCGCCGGTGCTCGGGCTGACGGCGACCGCGACGCCGGCGCACGGAGCGCGGAGATCGCGGCGCGCGCTCGGGCGCGAGTTCGAGGTCGTGCGCGCGAGCGTCGTGCGGCCGAACCTGCGCTACGCCGTCGAGGCCGTCGACGGCGAGGAGGATCGGCTGCGCACGCTCGTCGAGCGGCTGCGCGACTGCCGCGGCGCTCGGCGATCGTCTACGCGCGCTCGCGCAAGAAGTGCGAGACGCTCGCGCGCACGCTCCGGGGCCACGGCCTGCGCGCCGAGCACTACCACGCCGGGCTCGAGCCGGACGAGCGCACGCGCGTGCAGGAGGCGTTCGTCGGGGACGGATCCGGTCGTCGTCGCGACGACCGCGTTCGGGATGGGGATCGACAAGCCCGACATCCGGCTCGTCGCGCTCTACAACTTCCCCGAGTCGCTCGAGGACTACGTCCAGATGGTCGGCCGCGCCGGCCGCGACGGCGCGCCTCGCGACACGCTCCTGCTCGCGAGCCGCTCCGACGCGAGCGAGCTGCGCCGGTTCGCGCGCTCCGACATCCCGACCGTCGCCGACCTCCGCTCGGTCTACGCGCGGCTGCGCGGCCGCCGCGAGGTGCGTGCCCGGAGGAGCTCCTCCTGGCGGAGCCAGGACGAGCCGGATCCGCGCGTGCTCGTCGGGATGCTCGAGCAGGCCGGGCTCGTCCGGCGCGGCTTCGACGCCGGCCGCGCGATGCGAGATCGAGCTGCTCGCGCCGCCCGCCGACTCGGCGCGAGCGGATCGACGACCTGCTCGCGCGCTACGAGCGGCAGGCGCTGGCGCGCGTCGACCGGATCGTCCGCTACGCCGAGTCGCTCGCGCTGCCGGCACGGCAGATCGCCGAGCACTTCGGCGAGACGCTGGACGGAGGACTGCGGCACGTGCGACGTCTGCTCGCCGCTCGCCGCGCCGGCCGACGTCGTCGCGTTTCGACGCACGCCGCTGCCGGACGACATCGCCGCCGCCGATCCACGGCGCCGTGCTCGGGCTGCGCTGGCCGCTCGGCGCACCGGCCTGGTCGCGATGCTGTGCGGCTCGGTCAGCGCACCACCGTCGGCCCGGCGCTCGCCCACGTTCGGGCTGCTCTCGGCGGCGAGCCAGGCGGACGTCAAGCGCTGGATCCAGCTGCTCGAGCTCTCGGGCGCCCTCGAGCGCTTCGAGAGCGACGACGGCTTCCGCCTGCTGCGGGCCGTCCCGGGCGCGGAGCTGCCGCGGATCGGCGCGCGCGGCCGCAGCCGGCCCGGCCGACGAGGCGCTCTTCGAGCGGCTGCGCGCGTGGCGGCTCGAGCGGGCGCGCGCGGACGAGGTGCCGGCGTACGTCGTGCTCCCCGACGCGACGCTGCGCGCGCTCGCGTCCGCGAAGCCGGCCAACGAGCGCGATCTGGCCGCCGTCACGGGCATCGGACCGACCAAGCTCGAGCGCTACGGGGACGACGTCCTCGCCGTGATCGCGGCAGCCTGATCCCGGATCGGGGCTACATTGGCCCCTTGCGGCTGTTCAAGAACACGACCGCGCGCCCGCGTCGCCGCATCCGCAAGCTTCGCCTCTTCGCGCTCCTCACCGTCCTCCTGTCGTCGGGTCGGCGTCGTTCAGCTTCGGGCTGATCCGGCGGTCGCCAGCGAGATCGACGCCGGAAGCTCGATCCGCAGCGCCAGCGGACAACCAGGCGAACGGCGACATCTACGCCAAGGACGGGAAGCGGTCCTCGCCGTGCTGCGCGGCTCCGAGGCGCGCGACGCTGATCGACTACGACGAGATCGCCGACCCGATGCGGCACGCGATCGTCGCGATCGAGGACCGCCGCTTCTGGGAGCACGACGGCGTCGACCTGCGCGGGATCGGCCGCGCGCTGGTCGCGGACATCCGCCACAAGGGCGTCGTCGAGGGCGGCTCGACGATCACGCAGCAGTTCGTCAAGAACGCGCTCGACCGCGACCAGAAGACGATCGCGCGCAAGGTGCGCGAGGCGGCCTACGCCTGGCAGCTCGAGCGCGACCCGGCGGCTGGTCGAAGAAGAAGATCCTGCAGGAGTACCTGAACACGATCTACTTCGGCAACGGCGCCTACGGCGTCCAGCAGGCCGCGCTCACCTACTTCGAGCACGGCGCCAAGGACCTGACGCTGCCCGAGGCGGCGCTGCTCGCCGGGATTCCGGCCGACCCGACCCGCTACGACCCGGTCACGAACCCGGACGCGGCGCGGCAGCGGCGAGAGCTCGTCCTCCAGGCGATGTTCGAGGAGACGCAGATCACGCAGGGGCAGCTCGAGCGCGGCGGATGCGGCCGAGCTGCCCGACCCGGAGAACGTGCGGCTGCCCGGCACCGAAGGCCCGGCCCAGTACTTCGTCAACTACGTCAAGCAGCAGCTGATCGACCAGTACGGCCAGACGAAGGTCTTCGGCGGCGGCCTCCGGGTGCAGGACGACGATCGACCTCGAGCTGCAGCAGGCGGCGCGCGACGCGATCTCGAAGTGGCTGACCACGCCCGACGGGCCCTCGGCCGCGCTCGTCGCGATCGATCCGCGCGACGGCGCCGTCCTCGCGATGGTCGGCGGCAACAACTACCGCAAGAGCCAGTTCAACCTCGCCGTGCAGGGCGTGCGCCAGCCCGGCTCGTCGTTCAAGCCGTTCGTGCTCGCGACCGCGCTGCGCCAGGGAATCTCGCCGGCGACGCACTTCGAGTCGGAGCCGCAGGCGATCGACCTCGGCGACAAGGACTGGGTCGTCGGCAACTACGACGACATCTACTACGGGAACGTCGACCTCGAGACGGCGACGATCGAGTCGGACAACTCCGTCTACGCGCAGCTGACGCAGCTGGTCGGCTCGAAGAAGGTGGCCGAGACGGCGAAGCGGCTCGGGATCCGGAGCAAGCTCGACGGCTACTACGCGATCGGGCTCGGCGCCGAGGCCGTGACGCCGCTCGAGCTCGCCCGCTCCTACGCGACCCTCGCCCACGGCGGCCGGCGCGCCGACGGGGCGATCTTCGGCAACAGGCCGCGCGTGATCAGGAGGTGATCGAGGACGGGCGGAAGCAGCACAACACGCCGAGGGCCTTCAACGCGCTGACCGCGACGCAGGCCGGCGTCGTCAACTCGATCCTGCAGAAGGCCGTCCGCTACGGCACCGGCAAGCGCGCCTATCTGCCGAACCGGCCCGTCGCCGGCAAGACCGGGACGACGGAGAACTACGGCGACGCCTGGTTCGTCGGCTACACGCCGCAGCTGGCGGTCGCGGTCTGGGTCGGCTACCCGACGACGCTGAAGCCGATGCTGACCGAGTTCCACGGCGACGCCGTCACCGGCGGCAGCTTCCCGGCCCTGATCTGGAAGTCGTTCATGGAGAAGGCGCTCAAGAACGAGCAGCCCGTCGGCTTCCCGGCGCCGGCCACGCCGTACGTGGCGCCGAAGCTCGTCGTCCGCCGCGGCGACCGGCTGCATGCTCGACAACGGCCTCTGCCGCTCGCGGCAGGAGGTCGTCTACTTCGCGGGGACGGGCCCGACGCAAGACGGCGAACTGCCTCGAGAACGAGGTCCAGGTGCCGGACGTGCGCAAGCTGACGCTCGCGGAGGCGGAGGCCCGCGTGGAAGCGCAGCCGCTGACGGCCGAGCTCGTCTACAAGCCGGCCGGCGCCGCTCCAGCGGCCCGGGATCGTCGTCGACCAGGACCCGAGGCGCGGCTACCGGTCGTCGTACGACGAGATCATCCTGATCGTCACGAAGGCGACGCAGGGCGTGATCCCGAACCTCGTCGGACGCGACATCGCCGACGCGCGCCTGCGGCTGAAGCGGCTCAAGCTCGAGCCGAAGATCACCTGGGTCGAGGGCGGCTCCGGAAAGGTGATCGAGCAGAAGACGCGTGCCGGCCTCGCGGCCGCGCCGGGTGTCAAGGTCGAGCTGGTGGTCTCGCGCGCTCGCGCGACCGCAGCGGCCGGCTGAGCCAGCGCGACCCGGCCTCGGCGTAGCGCCACGGCAGCTCGGTCGCGACGCTGATCCCGATCCGCTCGCCGGCGACGATCTCCGGGCGCTCGCGCGGAGCGGCGAGCTCGAACGGCGGCGCGTCGAGCGCGAGGCCGTCGTGCTCGCGCGTGACGCCGAGCGCCTCGCAGAGGCGTCCGGGTCCGGCGGCGAGCAGCCGGGCGTCGTCGAGCCCGCGCCGCGCGCGCATCAGCTCGACGCCGTCGTCGGCTCGAGCGCCCGGATCAGCACCGCCGCGGCGCTCCCCTCCTCCTCGCAGACGAGGTTCAGGCACCAGTGGATCCCGTAGGAGCGGTAGACGTACGCGTGCCCGGGCGGACCGAACATCGACGCGTTCCGCGGCGTGCGGCCGCGGAAGCCGTGCGCTGCGGGATCCTCCGAGTCGTAGGCCTCGACCTCGACGATCCGGCCGCCGACACCGTCGACCAGGAGCGTGACGCCGATCAGCTCGGGCGCGACCTCGTGGACGCTCCGGGCGAAGAACTGGCGCGAGCAGCTTCAGAACAGCTGCGACGACTCGGCGGGCTTGCTGGACGACTCGAGCAGCTTCCGGGCGCGCCTGCCGAGATCGGCGAGGTCGACGCGGCCGCTGGCGGCGTCGTCGGCCAGCCGTTCGGCGAGCGAGAGCGCCTCGTCCAGCAGCGGCGAGCCGGCCGCCGCCTCCTGCCCCATGTCGTGCAGGATCGTGCGCTCGGTGCGCGAGGCGACGACCGGATCGGTGACACCCTCGACCCAGACGAGCGTGCGCTGGCCGCCACCGCGGCTGTCGCCCGTGATCGGCTGCAGCGCGTAGATCCGGTCGGCACGGGCGTACTTGCCGAACCCGAGGAAGACCATGCGCCCGCTCATGCCGCGATTATCGCTCACGCGCCGGGCTGAACCAGAGCACGTAGGTCGCCGTCGCCGCGAGCAGGATCGCGAGCCAGCCCCAGCTGAGCTCCGGGCGGAGGACGCTCGCGACGTGCGTGTCGACCCAGCCGCGCTTCCAGAGCTGCTCGTTCCAGCCGTCCTGGAGCGCATTCGCGAGCCCGTACGCGAGCATCAACGCAAGGTACGCCCGCAGCAGCGGACCGGCGGGAACGCGAGAGAGCAGGAGCGCGGTCAGCGCCAGCAGCACGCCGCCCGTCCCGTGGTGAAAGCCAAGGTGCACGGCGGCGATGCCCTCGTCCCGAACCGGCGGCACCTCCTCGCCCATGAAGACGTCGCCCGGGAAGTAGAAGCCTGCCTCGGCTGCGAACCACGGCAGTGCGAGCACGATCAACGCGACGGCGAGCACGAGCCGCAGACGGTCGCCGCGGGCACGGCCGACGAAGCGCGCACCATCGCGTCGCACCGCGGCGAGCGTCAGCGCGACGGCGAGGCCGACACCGACGGCCGGCAGGGCGTTGATCCAGCGCGCGTCGAGATCGTCCTGATCGACCACGCCCGGAACCGCGACGAGCGCGCAGAGCCCGATCGACGACCAGACGAGCAGCCTCGGCCCGCCCGCGATCGCCGCGAGCGCGATCCCGACGAGCGCGACCGGGTAGTTGAGGACCGTCAGCAGCCGCGACAGGCCTCCGGCGAGGTCGCCGCCGCGGTCGACGTTGTAGAGCACCTCCGGTTCGAGGCGCGAGTACGTGACCAGCACGGCGAGCGCCTCGAGGCCCCACAGGCCCGCGACGAGGAGCGCTTCGCCTAGACCAGTGCCGCTGTCAGTGCCTCGGCGACGCGTTCCTGGTCCTCCAGCTCGATCGCGGTGAAGAACGGGAGCGCGAGAGTGCGCTGAGACAGATCCTCGGAGACCGGGCACAGACCCTCGGCGAAGCCGTAGCGCTCGCGCATGTAGGCCTGCAGGTGGATCGAGGGGAGGTAGCGCGAGGACGCGATTCCCCGGCGCTCGAGCTCGGCGATCACGCGCTCGCGATCGGTGCCGCGCGCGAGCGTGACGACGTAGACGAACCAGGAGCGGACGTGGTCGGCGTCGTCGGCGAGCGGCACCTCGAGCCCCTCGACGCCGGCGAGCAGCTCGCCGTAGCGCGCGGCGGCGGCCTGGCGCAGCGACAGGATCGTGTCGAGCTTCTCGACCTGCCCGATCCCGAGTGCGGCGCGGATGTCGTCGATCCGGTAGTTGAAGCCGAGCCGTGCGTGCTCGAGCCAGCCGCCGCCGTCGGCGCGGCCCTGGTTGCGGAGGCTGACGAGCGCGCGCCAGGTCTCCTCGTCGTGCGTGGTGACGATCCCGCCCTCGCCGGTCGTCATCTGCTTGTTCGGATAGAAGGCGAAGACCGCGTCGGTGCCGTGCGAGCCGACCTTTCTCCCCCGATACTCGGCGCCGAGCGCCTCGCACGCGTCCTGGATCAGGACGAGACCGTGCTTCTCGGCGAGCTCGCGGAGCGGGTCGAGCTCGCACGGGTAGCCGAAGATGTCGACCGCGACGATCCCCTTCGTCTTCGGCGTGATCGCAGCCTCGACCGCGGCCGGGTCGAGGTTCATCGTCCGCTCGTCGACGTCCGCGAAGACGGGGGTCGCGCCCTCGTAGATGAAGCAGTTGGCGGAGGCGACGAAGGAGTACGGCGACGTGATCACCTCGTCGCCGGCGCCGAGGCCGCCGATCACCGCGAGCAGGTGCAGCCCGCTCGTTCCCGAGGAGACGGCGGCCGCGTACGGCGCGCCGACCTTCTCCGCGAAGACCCGCTCGAACCGCTCGATCGCCGGGCCGAGCGAGAGCCGCCCCGAGCGCAGGACCTCGAGGACGAGCTCCTCGTCCCGCTCGTCCAGGTACGGGGACGAGAGCGGGATCTGCCTCGGTGCCGACGCTCACAGCTTCGGCGGCGGTCGCGTTCCCGACGGCGACGCGGTCGAGCCAGTGGCCCCAGCGGTCGCTCTTGCCGCGCACGGTGTCGAGATACGCCTTCTGCAGCTCGAGCGTGACCGGGCCGACGCCGACCTCGTGGTCGTCGACCGAGCGCACCGGCGTCACCTCGGCGGCCGTTCCGGTCATGAAGATCTCGTCGGCGAGGTAGAGGTCGGAGCGGATCACGTTCCCCTCCTCGACCACGTAGCCGAGGTCCTGCGCGATCTGGATCACGCTGTCGCGCGTGATCCCGGGCAGGATCGAGGTCGAGAGCGGCGGCGTCCAGATCTTGCCGTCCTTGACGATGAAGACGTTCTCGCCCGAGCCGTCGGCGACGAAGCCCTCGGCCGTGAGCAGGATCGCCTCGTCGTAGCCGGCGCGCTGCGCCTCGTGCACGGCCAGCATCGAGTTCAGGTAGATCCCGGTCGCCTTGGCGACGTGCGGGATCGTGTTCGCGCCGATCCGGTTCCAGGAGGAGATCTTGGCGCGGATCCCGGTGGCGGCGTTCTCGTCGCCGAGGTAGTTCGCCCACGGCCAGCTCATGATCACGACCTCGACCGGGTTCCCCTTCGTGTGGACGCCCAGCTCGCCGTAGCCGTAGAACGCGAACGGCCGGATGTAGCACTCCGCCAGGCCGTTGCGGCCGATCAGATCGTGCATCGCCGTCCGGATCTCCTCGGTCGAGTACGGCAGCTCCATGTACAGCAGCTTGGCCGAGTTGTCGAGCCGCTCCAGGTGCTCGCGCAGCCTGAAGACCGCAGGGCCTTCGGGCGTCTCGTAGCAGCGAATGCCCTCGAAGACGCCGGTGCCGTAGTGCAGCCCGTGTACGCCTACGTGCACCTTCGCGTCCTGCCAGTCGATGAACTCACCGTTCATCCAGATCGTCTCTGTCTCGCGCATGGAAGCAGTCTCCTCTCAGGCGGAATGGTAGGTCGAGTCCTGGACGGCGTCCACGGGCTGCGCGCGCGCGAGCCGGACGAGGACACCGGGATGCAAGGCCGCCAGATGGGTCTCCGAGCCGGCTCCGACCCAGACGACGTCGTGGCTGAGCAGAGTCTGGTCGATCAGGACGCGATCGACGTTCGGGAGCGGGAACGGCGCGACGGCGCCCGGCGCGAAGCCGGTCGCCTCCTCCACCTCCGCGGGGCGCGCGATCCTCACCTTCGCCGCGCCGACGGCGCGAGCGATCTTGTCGAGGTCGGCGCGCCGGTTGCCCGGGACGAGCGCGACCACGGGCTTGCCGTCGCACATGAGCACGATCGCCTTGACGATCTGCTCGAGCGTGCAGCCGGCCGCCTTCGCGGCGTCCTCGGCGGTCGCCGTCCCGGACTCGAGCTCTTCGAGCCGTGCTTCGGCGCCGGCCTCCCGGAGATAGGCGGCGACCCGTTCCACGGGCTCAGGCCAGGTCGCGCGCACGACGGAAGGGTACCCGCATCGCCCCGCACCGAACCGGTCCTTCGTCCGCGGTCCCTCTAGAGCCGGCGGACGCGGCGCCGGTAGTCCTCGTACTCGGGGAACCGCGCCGCAAGGTGCTCTTCCTCGACCGCCGCTTTCCGCCACCAGAGCGTGCCGAGCGCGAGCGCGCCGAGCGTCGCGGGAACGCTCGAGGACAGCCCGACTCCGAGGAAGAAGAGCAGCCCGGCCGCATAGATCGGGTGCCGGAGGAAGCGGTACGGCCCCTTCTCGATCAGCTCGCCCGTCTCCCGCGGCCGCGGATACGGCGTCATCGACTTGCCGAGCGCGCGCGCCGACCAGACGACGCCGACGGCGCCGACGACGGCCAGCGGGATCCCGACGAAGCTGAGCTGGCGGGGCCAGTACGGCGGCAGGAAGACGAGCACGACGAACAGCACCATCAGCGCCGTCTGCGCGACGACCCAACGCCGCCGCGCCCGCCCGGGTCAGACGGTGATGAATCGGGCATCGTCGAAGCCCTCCCCCCGGATCCGCTGCACGAGCTCGGGCGGCGGCTCGGAGTCGATCGCGAGCGCCATCAGCGCCTTGCCGCCCTCCTTCGTCCTCGAGACGGCCATGTTCGCGATGTTGACGCCGCTCTCGCCGAACATCGTCCCGACCCGCCCGATCACACCGGGGATGTCGTCGTAGCGGAAGAAGACCATCCGCGGCGAGAGCTGCAGGTCGATCGCGAAGCCGAGCGCGCCGGCGAGGAAATGCCGGTGCTCGGGCCCGATGATCGTCCCCGAGACCTGGACGTCGTCGACGGCGACGGTGACGAGGCTCGTGTAGTCGCGGGTCTTCGCCGACCGCTCCTCGCTCACCTCGATCCCGCGCTCGGCCGCGATCACGCGGCGCGTTGACGTAGTTGACGGCCTGCTCGACCCGGCCCTGGAAGGCGCCGTTCAGGGCGGCGACGGTGAGCAGGCGGGTGTCGTGGTCGGCGATCGCGCCGTTGAAGGAGAGCGCGATCCGGCGCGGATGGCCGCCGGCGAGCTCGACCGCGAGCCGGCCCAGCTTGGCGGCGAGCGGGATGTACGGGCCGAGCAGCTCGAGATCCTCGGCGCCGACGATCGGGATGTTGAGCGCGTTCGAGACGAGCCCGCCCTCGAGCGCGGCGACGACCTGCTCGGCGACGATCACGCCGGCGCGGTCCTGCGCCTCCTCCGTCGAGGCGGCGAGATGGGGCGTCACGACGACGTTCTCGCAGCTCGAGCAGCTCGCCCGTGTACGGCTCGGCCGAGAAGACGTCGAGGGCGGCGCCCGCGACCTTGCCGTCGCGGACCGCCTGCGCGAGCGCGCTCTCGTCGACGAGCTCGCCGCGGGCGGCGTTGACGATGCGGACGCCGTCGCGCATCTGCGCGAGCGCGTCCGCGTCGACGAAGTAGCGGGTGTCGTCGGTGAGCGGCAGGTGCAGCGTCAGGAACTCGGCCGCAGCAAACACGGCGTCGGGCGTCTCGGCGTGCTCGGCCCCGAGCTCGCGAAAGCGCTCCGGAGCGACGAACGGGTCGTAGCCGATCACGCGCATGCCGAGGCCGAGGGCGCGGCGCGCGACCTGCCGCCCGATCCGGCCGAAGCCGAGCACGCCGAGCGTCTTGTCCGCGAGCTCGATCCCGCCCCAGCGGGAGCGCTCCCAGCGCCCGTCCTTGAGCGCGGCGTGCGCCTGCGGGATGTTGCGCGCGAGCGCGACGAGCAGGCCGATCGTGTGCTCGGCGGCCGAGACGACCGTCGAGTCGGGCGCGTTCGCGACGACGATTCCGCGGCGTGTGGCCGCGTCGACGTCGACGTTGTCGACGCCCACGCCGGCGCGGCCGATCACCTTCAGCCGCTCGGCGCGCTCGATCACGTCCGCGGTCAGCTTCGTCGCCGAGCGGATCACGATCGCGTCGTAGCCGCCGATGATCTCGGCGAGCGGCGAGTCGCGCGTCCTCGTCGACGTCGAAGCGCGAACGCAGCAGCTCGACGCCCGCGTCCGCGATCTCGCTCGCGGACCAGGACCTTCAGACCGGCGTCCCCTCGGCGTAGACCTCGAGCGCGCGCGAGGCGGCGACGCCGCGCTCGATCGGCGCGCCCAGCTCGCCGAGCACGAGCTCGACGGCGTTCAGCGCGGTCGCGATGTCGAACTCGTCGTACCAGCCGATGTGGCCGATCCGGAAGATCGCCTTCTTCAGCTCGCCCTGACCGCCGGCGATCGTGACGCCGTGCCGGTCACGCAGCGCGAGCGTCAGCTCGCTCGACGTCGATGCCCTCCGGCATCCTCACCGCGGTGACGACGGCGGCGCGATCCTCGTCGGGCGAGAACAGCTCGAGCCCCATCGCCTTGATCCCGGCGCGGCAGGCGCGGCCGAGGCGGACGTGGCGCTCGAAGGCGTTCTCGAGCCCGTCCTCGAGCAGGAGCCCGAGGGCGACGTCGAGCGCCACGATCAGCGAGACGGCGGGCGTGAAGGCGGCGTCGAGCTTCGCCTGCGCGTTCCGTGCCCGCTGCCAGTCGAAGTAGAAGCTCGGCAGCGTCGAGCGCTCGACCTGCTCCCAGGCGGCGGCGGAGACGGCCGCGGTCGCAAGCCCCGGCGGCGCCATCAGCGCCTTCTGCGAGCCCGAGATGACGACGTCGAGGCCCCAGTCGTCCATCTCGAGCGGGACGGCACCGAGGCTCGAGACGGCGTCGACGACGACGAGCGCGCCCGCGTCCTTCGCGACCGCGGCCAGCGACTGCACGTCCGCCACGACTCCGGTCGAGGTCTCCGAGTGGACGAGGAAGACGAGCGAGACGGGGTCGATCGCGCTGAGCTTGGCGCGGAGGTCGTCGACGGTCGGCGTCTCGCCCCACGCGTAGCGGAGCTCCTCGACCTCGCAGCCGTACGTCCGCGCCATCGCGATCCAGCGCTCGCCGAAGGAGCCGGCCGAGACGGCCAGCACCCGCTCACCGGGCGAGCAGAGGCTGGCGATCGCGGACTCGAACGCACCCGTGCCGGAGCAGGTGAAGAGGAGCACCTCGTGCTCGGTCCGGTGCACCTCCTGCAGCCGCCCGAGCACGCGCGCGTAGACCTCGCGGAAGTCCGGAGCCCGGTGATGGAGCACCGGCTCGGCGAGCGCGGCGAGCACCTGTGGCGGCACCGGGGTCGGCCCGGGCGTGAACAGGTACCGCTTCTGCGCCATTGCCCGCACCCTAGCGCGGCGCCGGGACGGAGACTTTGTGTTTCTGAAACACAAGGCCTCCCCGCCCCGCTCAACCAAGCCGTTCCGCGGCGCCGAACAGGCGCTTGTGTTTCAGAAACACAATGTCACTACGCTCCCGGCGTGGAAGCGATCCTCGCCTTCGGCGCCGCGCTGCTGACGTTCCGGCTCGCCGGGCTCCTCGCCGCCCGCTGGCGCGCCCGGCGGCAGCCGTACCTGCTCGCCTGGAGCGCCGGGCTCGGCGCCTACGCGCTCGGGGCCGCCGCGATCGCCGCCGGGGCGGCGGCCGGCTGGAACGAGGGCAGCTTCCGCGCCTACTACCTCTTCGGCGGCCTGCTCACGGCGGCGCTCCTCGGCGCCGGCTCGCTGCTGCTGGCCGGCGTGCGGGTCGCCGGACCGATCGCGCTCGTCTACCTCGGACTGGCGGTCGGGGTCGCACTCGCCGTGCCGCTGGAGATGCCCGTCTCCGGCAGCTCGATCCCCGAGGCACAGGAGCACCTGGCGCTCTTTCCGGCCCGCATCCTCGCGATCGTCGGCAACGTCGCCGGCTCCGTGGCCCTGATCGTCGTCGCCGTCCGGGGCTTCAGGCGCAGGCCGGTCGGCAACGCACTGCTGCTGGCCGGCTTCGCGACGGCGGCGGCCGGAAGCGCGCTCGCAGGGCTCGGCGCCGCCGAGACGGCAGCGTTCATCGCCGCAGGTGCAGGACTTTTGTATGCGGGAACCACAACCGCCCGCTAACACTTCTTACCTTTTGCAAACAGGACATTTGCTAGCCTCGACCGGCAACACATCGCCGCCCGGGCACATGCGGCTCTTCCCTGCCCGGCGTCGGCCGTCGTGTCAACGATCTTGGAGGTCATGTGAAGAACCCGTTCGTGCGCGTGCTCGTGCTTGCCGGCGCCCTCTCGATCGCCCTGGGCGCGGCCGCCCAGACCGAGCCCCACGCAGCGACGTCCTCGGCGGCGCGCCTGGCTCACCTGGATGCGATCGCCGACTACCGCAGCCAGACGTGGCGCTGGCAGGCGCTGATGAGCAAGCCGAGAACGCCGACGCTCTTCACCGAGCGGCGGAGCAAGGACGCCGAATACCTGCGCTGGTTGCGCGAGCTCTGGCAGCACCGCGCCGCGAAGGCCCAGCGCCTGGCGCAGAACCCGCCGCACCGGCGCCAGTGGCTCTGCATCCATCGCTTCGAGCGCCATCCCGCGCAGGGGTGGGCGACGCGCACCGGCAACGGCTACTACGGCGGCCTGCAGATGGACATCTCCTTCCAGCGCACGTACGGCGGCGAGCTGCTGCGGCGGAAGGGGACGGCGAACCGCTGGAGCGCCGCCGAGCAGATGTGGGTCGCCGAACGCGCGTACCGGAGCGGCCGCGGCTTCTATCCGTGGCCGAACACGGCCCGCTCCTGCGGCCTGATCTAGGCCTCGTCGTCCTCATTGCGGGAGTGGCCGCCGCGCCGCTCCCGCAGGTAGACGGCGAGGAAGAGGCCGGCGATCGAGACCGCGACCAGGGCCTCGACGATCGCGCCTCCGACGCCGCCGTGGGCGACGAGCGGCGCTAGCCCCGCGACAGCAGCCATAGCCCGCCGGTCGTGTAGATGACCATCAGCCCGAGCATCGCGTACTGGGAGCGGAGCGCGTCGCGCGCCGGCAGGATCGTGACCGCACGGTCGTGCGCGACCGCGAGGCCCGCGACGTGCCCCGCCACGAGCGCGCCGACCTGGACGTACCAGACGACGTTCGGTTCGAACGGGGCGATGTTCGGCGAGTACGTGACCGTGCCGAAGAGATCCCACCCGAACCCGAACGGGTCGGACGCGAGCGAGAAGATGTACTGACCGGTGATCACGAACGCCGTGAAGTAGTGCGCGACGGCGTAGACGAGCGCGATCGGCACGAGGCCCTGCAGGAATTCGGGCGCGAGCGGCCGCTCGCTCGCCACCATCGCCTCGGCGATCCTGACCGCGCCGAGGTAGGCGAGCGCGACGACGAGGATGCAGCCGACGAGGCCGGCGATCGCGAGCCCGGTCGACAGCAGCTCGGCCGTCCTCGGCGCGTCGACGATGTAGGGCCCCTCGATGTCGGCGCGGAGGTTCTGCCAGAACGGCGCGCGGCTGAGCCCGTCGAAACCGACCGAGCCGAGCATCACCGCGATGAAGGCGAGCATCCCCGGCGTCCGCTCGGCGCCGGCGAGCCCGGAGAAGGGCATCCGGACGACGAGCCTGCCCTCGTGCTCCCCGAACGGCGCGATCCGCGCCAGCAGCCCGAAGTAGACGGTGAAGCCGTTGCCGTGCTCGTCCCACGTCCTGCCGGCCGTAGGCTGCCATCCCGAACCACATCGCGTAGCTGTAGAGCGCGACCGCGAGTGCGAGCGCGCGCGGGCTCGCGGGCTCTTGGTAGGCGAGCTCGAGCGCCGCGAAGCAGAGCGAGGAAGAACGCGCCCGGCCAGACGCCGAGCCGCCGCGGGTAGTCGAGCGGCGGCGTCCACTCCTGGCCCAGCTGCCGCCAGAGCCACGCGACGCCGTCCGCGATCGCGAGCCACGGGTTGAGCACGCGCCAGACGTTGCCGAACAGCACCTGCACGAGCGACGAGCCCGAGCCAGAAGACGATGTAGATGAACGTCGGCGCGAGGTTCTGCGCCGAGGACGGCTCGCCGATCAGCGCGGTCAGGAAGACGAGCACGAGCAGACCGGCGGAGAGCGCGCCGAGAAGGACGCGAAGGGCCGTGGAGCGAAGCACCCGCTCGAGCCCGCGGGGCAGCGGCCGTCCGGCGGCGCGCCGCTCGAGCTGCGGCCGCTTCCAGAGCGCGCCGAGCGCGAGGAACGAGAGGACGAGGACGACCGCGCCGCCCCAGAAGAAGAGCCAGTCGGGGACGGGCAGGTCCTTGACGCCGCCGATCCCGTGGGCGAGCAGGCTCAGGGGCGAACCTCGAGCTCGCCGATCTGGAGGCCACGATCCTCGAGCTCGATCTCGAAGCGACCGGGCGCGGTCGCCTTGAAGCGGATCGTGGCCGGCTTGCCCGGCGCGACATCGGCCATCAGGTCATAGCCGTGCACGTGCACGTGGTCGGTGAGCGCCGACTGGACTACCAGCGACGAGCCTGGCGGTCACGCTCGACGGAGAACCGCTTCACGGTCGGCGCGACGTCGCCGGGCACGACGATCCGCGCCCGGACGACCTGCGGCTCGGGCGGCGGCGCGCGTCGTCGTCGCCTCGGTCGTGGTCACTTGCTCGGTCGTCGTCGCCGGCGCGGTCGTCGTCGCCACGGTTGTCGTTCCGGCTGCGTCGTCGTCGTCGTTCGGTCGCAGCGCGAAGAAGAGGCTCACGAGCAGGCCGAGCGTCGCCGCGATCAGGGCGACCTTGCGGAAGTCGGCGTTCATCTTGCGGCAGGCTAACGACCGGTCGGACGTCGGGGCTGCGGTGGACGTCCTACGCTGAGAGCTTCTCGCGCACGAGCTCGCTGACCGCGCGCGCGTTCGCCTTGCCGCCGGTCTCCTTCATCACCTGGCCGACGAAGAACCCGAGCAGGCCCTCCTTGCCGCCCTTGTAGGCGGCGACCTGGCCGGGATTGGCGTCGAGGATCCGCGTCGACGATCGGCTCGAGCTCGGCCGTGTCGGAGACCGCCTCGTGGGCGAGATACTGCTCGGCCGAGAAGCCCGGTTCCGCGACGCTTCCCGAGCGCCTCGTCGAGCGCGGCGCGCGGGATCCGGTCGCGCGCCTCGACGAGCTTCGCCAGCTCGGCCGGATCGACCGCGCCGCCGTCGACACCGGCGAGCCGGTTCGCGATCAGGTTCGCCGCGGCGAGACGGTCGGCGCCCGCCGCCACCGTCGCCTGCCAGAGGCCGTCGAGCCCGCCGGTGACGAGCACGACCGCGCGATCGAGGTCGAGCTCGGCCTCGATCCGGCGGATCCGGCGCGCCGGGCTCTCGGGCACCTCGGCCCGCAGCCGCTCGACGAGCTCCGCCGGCGGCTCGACCGGCACGAGATCGGGCTCGGGGAAGTAGCGGTAGTCGTCGGCCTCCTCCTTCGAGCGGCGGGCGGTCAGCGTGCCGCTGCCGGCGTCGAAGTCGTAGGTCTCCTGGACGACCTCGCCCCCGCCCTCGTAGACGGCGATCTGGCGCGCGACCTCCGCGTCGATCCCCTGCGCGACGAAGCGGAACGAGTTCATGTTCTTCAGCTCGCAGCGGGTGCGGAGCTCGGACGACCCCTCCGGCCGCACGGAGACGTTCGCGTCCACGCGCAGCGTGCCCTTCTCCATCTCCGCGTCCGAGATCCCGAGCTCGACGATCGTCTGCCGCAGCAGCTGCAGGAAGCGGCGGGCGTCCTCGGAGGAGTGGATGTCGGGGCCGGTGACGATCTCGACGCAGGGGCGTGCCGCCGCGGTTGAAGTCGACCAGGGAGTAGTCGGCCCCGCCGATCCGGCCGGTGCGCCCGCCGACGTGC
The DNA here is from genome assembly GCA_963820695.1 of uncultured Gaiellaceae bacterium. Taxonomy (GTDB): domain Bacteria; phylum Actinomycetota; class Thermoleophilia; order Gaiellales; family Gaiellaceae; genus Gaiellasilicea. The sequence goes on from CAWGAP010000001.1 coordinate 24,422, forward strand.
GTCGTCTTCGCCGCATCCTCCTCCAGGTGCGCCCGGACGATCCCGATCTCGTGGTCGCCGTCCGGCGTCGGTACTAGCACCTTGCCGTTCGTGCAAGACGGTAGATCGTATTGCGAAATCTGATAGCCCTTCGGCAGGTCGGGGTAGAAGTAGTTCTTGCGCGCGAAGACCGCGTGCGGCGCGATCTCGCAGTCGAGCGCGAGCCCGAGCTTGATCGTCCACTCGATCGCAACCCGGTTCACGGTCGGCAGCGCGCCGGGGAAGCCGAGGCAGACCGGGCAGGTCTGCGTGTTCTCGCCGCCGCCGAAGCCGTTCGCGCAGCGGCAGAACATCTTCGTCCGCGTCTTCAGCTGGACGTGGATCTCGAGCCCGACGACGGGTTCCCAGGCGTCGTCGCTCACCTGAGCCGCTCCGGAACGGGGTCGAAGCCGAGCGCGCGCTCGAGCGCGTGCCCGGCCTTGAAGAGCGTGTTCTCCGACAGCTGCGGCCCGATCAGCTGCAGCCCGACCGGCAGCCCGTCCGAGAGCCCGCACGGGACGTTCAAGCCGGGCAGGCCGGCCATGCAGGACGGGATCGTGAGCAGGTCGGAGAGGTACATCGCGAGCGGGTCGGCCGCCTTCTCGCCGAGCTTGAACGCGACGGTCGGCGAGGTCGGCGAGACGAGCACGTCGAAGCGCTCGAACGCGGCGGCGTGCTCGCGCGCGATCAGCGTCCGCACCTTCTGCGCCTGGCCGTAGTAGGCGTCGTAGTAGCCGGCCGAGAGGGCGTACGTGCCGAGCATGATCCGCGCTTCGGCTCGTCGCCGAAGCCGGCGTCGCGCGTGCGCTCGACCATCTCGTAGTACGTGTCGGCGTCGACCCGGAGGCCGTAGCGGACGCCGTCGTAGCGGGCCAGGTTCGAGGAGGCCTCGGCCGGGGCGATCAGGTAGTAGCAGGCCAGGCCGTACTCGACCGAGCGCGGCAGCTCGCACTCCCCCACCTCGGCGCCCAGCTCGCGCGCGAGCTCGATCGCCCTCTGCACGGCGGCGGTGACGCCCGGCTCGATCCCGTCGGCCTCGTTCATCTCCTTGGGGACGCCGATCCGGAGGCCCTGCAGGCTCTCGCCTTCGGGCAGCTCGACGGGGGGAACGTCGACGGTGGTCGAGTCGGCCGCGTCCTTGCCGGCGATGATCGAGTAGAGGCGTGCGCAGTCGCGGACGTTCTTCGCGACGGGGCCGACCTGGTCGAGGCTCGACGCGAACGCGACGACGCCGAAGCGGCTGACGCGTCCCGTAGGTGGGGCGCAGGCCGACGTTGCCGCAGAGCGCGGACGGCTGCTTGATCGAGCCGCCGGTGTCGGAGCCGAGCCCCCAGGGCGCGAGCCCGGCCGAGACAGCGGCGGCGGTGCCGCCGCCGGAGCCGCCCGGGACGCGCTCCGGGTCCCAGGGATTGTGCGTCGGGCCGTACGCCGAGTTCTCCGTCGACGAGCCCATCGCGAACTCGTCGGTGTTCGTCTTGCCGATCACCGGCAGCCCGGCCTCGCGGCAGCGCGCGGCCACGGTCGCGTCGAACACGGGCACGTAGCCGGCGAGGATCTTCGAGCCCGCGGTCGTCTCGACGCCCTTCGTCGAGATCACGTCCTTGAGCGCGATCGGGACGCCGTCGCCCTCCGCGCCCTCGACCGTGCGCAGGTAGCAGTGGAGCTCGCCGTCGCGCTCGGCGACCGCGTCGAGGTACGCGCGGTGGAGCTCGGAGCCCGAGACCTCCTTGCGCTCGAGCAGCCCGAGCGCCTCCTCGACGGTGAGGCGAAGCGTGTCGATCGTCATGCCGTCGGCGGCACCTTGAAGAGGTCGCCCTCGCGCGCGGGCGCGTTCGCGAAGACATCGTCGAGCGGCAGCGACGGCCGCGGCTCGTCCTCGCCCCAGGCGTTCACGAGCTCGAGCGGATGCGAGGTCGGCGGCACGTCGGCGAGGTCGAGCTCGCTCACCTTCGAGACCGCCTCGAGGATCGCGCTCAGCTCGCCGGTGAGCCGCTCCACCTCCTCGTCGGTCAGCTCGAGGCTCGCCAGCTTGGCGACGTGGAGCACTTCTTCGCGTGTGATTGCCATCGGCCCATCCTTCCAAAAGAAGTTCTTGGCACGCGCGAAGCCCGTGCCCTTCAGGGGTTTTCGCGCGGACGGGCTTGCCCGTGTCCCTGCGCAAAAGAAGGGCCCCCTTTCGGGAGCCCTTCGCAAGCTCGATTCCGAAAAGGTCTTAGGCGGCTGTGACGTTCGCCGCCTGGGCGCCCTTGGGGCCCTGGACGACTTCGAACTCCACGCGCTGGCCTTCGGTCAGCGACTTGTAGCCGTCCATCGTGATCGCGGAGAAGTGGACGAAGACGTCCTCGCCACCCTCACGCTCGATGAACCCGTACCCCTTCTCGTTCGAGAACCACTTAACGGTGCCCTGAGCCAACTGGACTTCCTCCTTGCGATGAAGCGACGGCCCGGGCACCGAGCCGCCGACCTTGATAAAGCGCGCGAACCATAGCCTTATGCGGCTGGATGTGCAAGCTCCTTCGAGCGGTATCGCGCGGCGCGAACCGTGCTCCTGAGCAGCATCGCGATCGTCATCGGGCCGACCCCTCCGGGCACCGGCGTCAGCAGGCCGGCCCGCTCGGCCACGGCCGGATCGACGTCGCCGACGAGCCCTCTTCCGTGCGGTTGATGCCGACGTCGACCACGGCCGCACCCGGCTTGCACCATCTCCGGCGTGACGATTCCGGGGACGCCCACCGCCGCGACGATCACGTCGGCCCGCGCGGTCTCGGCGGCCGAGGTCGCGCGTGCGCGAGTGGCAGATCGTCACGGTCGCGTGCCGGTGCAGGAGGAGCAGCGCGGCCGGCTTGCCGACGATGTCGCTGCGGCCGATCACGACCGCGTTCGCACCCTCGAGCTCGACGCCGTACTCGTCGAGCAGCGCGAGCACGCCGAGCGGCGTTCCCGGCACGTGGGCGGGAGTGCCGGCGAGGAGCAGCCCCGCGTTGAAGGGATGGAAGCCGTCGACGTCCTTGACCGGATCGACGGCGCGGATGATCCGGCCCTCGTCGATCTGGCCGGGCAGCGGCAGCTGGACGAGGATGCCGTCGATCGCGTCGTCGGCGTTCAGCGCCGCGACGACGTCGAGCAGCTCGGCCTCGCTCGTCTCCTCCGGCAGCCGCAGGTCGCGTGCCTCGATCCCGACTTCGAGCGTCGCCTTGTGCTTCATCCGGATGTAGACGTCCGAGGCCGGGTCGTCGCCGACGAGCACCGTGGCCAGGCCGATCGGGCGCGGGAACGCCGCCACCTCGGCCGCGACCTCGGCGCGGATCCGCGCCGCCAGCGCCTTCCCGTCCATCAGCGTCGCCGTCACGGCGCCGAGAATAAGCTCTGCCGATGAACTGGCCCCGCAAGAACGACGCCGAGTCGATCCAGGCGCGGCGTGACGCGATCCGCGGCACGGTCGGCGACGCGCCGCTCGCGCACGACGACGAGGCCTGGACGCGGGCGCAGGAGTCGCACACCGGCGCGACGCTGATCCCGGTCTCGGTCGTCGGCCCGCTCGTCGTCGAGCTCGGGCAGTACGAGCTGCGAGGAGCCGGCGGGAACGCTCCGCGAGACCGGGCGCGGCGCAGGAGGAGATCCTCGTCCCGCTCGCGCACACCGAAGGCGGGCTCTCGGCCTCGATGTCGCGCGGGATGAAGGCGGCGGCGACAGCGGGCGGATTCAGAACATATGTGCTGCAGGACAGAATGACACGTGCATCCTGCTTTGTCTGCAAAGACACAGCCGACGCTGTGCAGCTTGCAAGATGGCTCGAGGCCTCGCTCGACGACCTCCGCGCCTTCCTCGCCGCGCTCGACGATCCCTCGCTCTCGAAGCGGGCGAAGCTGCGCGAGGTGAAGACGCACGTCGTCGGGCCGATGTGCCACGTCCTCTGGGCCTGGACGACGGGCGACGCCTGCGGGCCGAACATGATGACCCGCAACAGCTACGCGCTGAACATGGGCTACGTGATGCGAGCAGGCGCCCGTGAAGCCCGAGCGCGCGATCCTCGAGGCGAACATGGGCGGCGACAAGAAGCCGTCGTTCGAGTTCTTCCAGTCGGGGCACGGCAAGACCGTGCTCGCCGAGGCGACGCTCGACGCCGAGACGGTCCGGCGCGTGCTGCGGACGACCGTCGACGACCTGCTCGACCTCTCCTGGGCGGGAACGCACGGCGCGATCGCCTCCGGGATGCAGTCCGTCGCCTTCACCCCCGCGTCGGCGATCGCGGCGATCTTCGCCTGCACGGGCCAGGACCTGGGCATGGTCGGGACGAGCTCGATGGCGCACGGCACCGCACATCGCACCGAGGACGGCGGCCTGCACGCGGCGATCCGCTTCCCCGGGCTCGAGGTCGGGACCGTCGGCGGCGGCACCACCCTCCCCTACGCCCGCGACTGGCTCGCACTGATGGACTGCGCGGGCAGCGGCAAGGTGCACCGCTTCGCGCAGATCGTCGCCGCCGCGGCGCTCGCGCTCGAGATCTCGGCCTCGTCCGCGATGGCGACCGCCGGCTCGGAGAACTTCTTCCAGGCGCACCATGAGCGCGGAGGGCTGCGCTGAACGGCGATAAGCTTCCGCCGATGACGGTCGAGCCGGCCGAGGAGCCGATCAACGCGGATCCGACGTACGCGCCGCTGATCGAGGCGGAGCGGCAGGCGGCCGACGACGCGGCTCACGACGACAAGGGCCGCGGCGTCCTCCGCTTCTACGAGCTGGCGAAGAAGCAGGAGTGGCAGGTCCGCGACATGCCCTGGGGCGAGATCCCGCCGATCCCCGAGACCCGCGCGGGCGCGTCGCCGGAGCGGAAGGAGCGGCGCCAGGCCGTCTGGCGGTCGGTGATCACGCAGCAGCTGCAGGCGGACGAGTTCGCGGTCGAGATGGCGGCGCAGCTGCTCAACCTGGCGCCGCACCGCGAGGCGAAGCTCTACTACTCGACGATGGTGCAGGACGAGGCACGTCACGTCGAGGCGTGGCTGAAGCTCGCGAACGAGGCCGGCGGCGTCGCCGAGCGCGACCCGCACCTCGACGAGCTGGCGAAGATGACGCTCGAGGCGGAGACGCTGGAGGAGAAGGTCTTCCAGATGCAGGTCTTCTTCGAGCGCCTGATCATCCCGCGCTTCCGCCTGATCGCCCGCTCGTCGCGCGGCACCCTGCTCGAGGATCTCTGCAACCGGCTGACGATCGACGACGGCATCCACCACAGCTCCGGCGTCGCCTACGAGCGCGTCCTGCTCGAGGGCGCGTCGAAGCAGACGAAGGACCGGCTGGTCACGGCGGCCAACCGGCTGCTGCCGATCTTCGTCGAGCACGCGCTCTGGCGCCCGAAGGAGCGTGCCTGGATCGGGAGCGTGATGCGCGAGACCGACATCAGGCGCCTACAGGAGGACGTCCGCGACGGGATCCGGATGGCCTCGAGCATGGGTCTCGACGTCTCCGACATCCAGCTGCCCTTCGCCGGCATAGACCGGATCCCTCCTCATCACGATCCGTCCTGCTTCGGCTGCGGCGACCACGAGCTCGGGCTGCGGATGGCGCTCCCGGCCGAGGAGGGCGCCGTCGACCTACGACGTCGGACGTGACCTTCGGCGTCCACCACCAGGGCGGCCCCGGGATCGCGCACGGCGGCATCGTCGGTGCCGCGCTCGACGAGGCGTGCGGCCTGCTCGCCACCTGGCACCGCTTCCCCGCCGTCACGGCGCGGATCGCGATCCGCTACCGCCGGCCCGCGCCGATCAACCGGCCACTGCCGCGTGACGGCGACGGTCGACGCCGACCGCGGCCGGCGGATCGAGATCTCGGCCGCGCTGCGCGACGGCGACGAGCTGTTGGCCGAGGCCGACGGCACCTTCCTGCACGTGCCGCTCGAGCACTTCCTCGCCACGCCGGAGGGCCGCGCGGCCGGTGAGGCGTGGGTGAAGCGCCTCGGGACAGACGGCTCGAACGGGTGATTTCCAAGTCGGCAACGACCGGCCATGCTGTGTCCAGATCTCTTCCTGCGGCGGAGATCGCAACCCCCCACCTCCGGAGCCCCCCAATGTCCCGGATCGTTTTCGCCGCCGCGATGATCGCCTCAATCCTGGCCCTCGCCAAGCACGAACGCGTGCTCGATCGAACCGGCCTGTTCGGATCCTGCTCCGCGCTCTCGGCGCCCGCGCCGCAGGGCGGTCAGTGGCTCGAGTGTCGGCCGGGCAGCCTGAGCGGCTATCCCGACCTGTCACAGGACTCCTGCTCGCGGCGCGGCCTGCGCGGCGAGGCTCGCTACTGGATCTGCCCCACCGCGCTCGTCGCCGCGCGCTCCCCCGCAGAGCAGCCGACCCGCTAGGGCAGCCTCTCGACCGGAGCCGCTCGTCGACGGCTATTCGCGCGCTAACGTCCCGCGGCGATGCCGCAGATCACGATCTCGACGGCCCAGCTCGCCGTCCTCGAGCGGACGGTGCGCAACATCGTCCGGGCCGTGCGCCGGCTCGCATTCGCCGCCGTGGTCGGGGTGGTCCTGATCGCGCTGCTCGTTGCCCGCGAGGACGGCTTCGACGCCGTCGATGCCGTCGTCACCCTGCTGCTGCTGGCGCCGCCTGCGATCCTGCTCGTCTTCACTCGGGGCGTACTCGAGCTCGTCTCGCTCCCCGGCCGGCTGCAGCGGATCCCGGGCGAGGGCCAGGAACGGCTCGCCGAGCTGGCGCGGCTCGGCGGCGAGGCCCGCACCGCTCGGCCGCGAAACGCGCCGTTTCTGCTCTGGCGTCTCCGCGGCTCGATCGGCTCGCTCCGCGACGTGGCCGGAGTCGCGCTGCCGTTCCGCGTGCTCACGCCCGGCTTTCTCGGTCTCACGGCCTTCGCCGCACTCGCGTGCGTGGTCCTGGTCGGAATCGGGCTGATCGCGCTGATCGTGCTCGCCGCGGGCTGAACCGGTTTGCCCGGCGCCCATTTGGTAATACGGAAACTGACATGGCACGGAGCGAGCGGCGGAAGCGCGGCTGGTACGACGCGTTCCTGGACGCCGGCATCTGGGTGCTCTTCGTCGCGCTGCTGCTGCCGGCCGGCGTCGTCGGTTACGTGATCGGCAAGGATCAGGCGAGCGACGAGCCCGCGACGACCGAGCAGGCCGAGGAGGCCGCAGGCACCGCCGCCACGCAGACGCCCCAGATCGAGCCCGCGCCCGCGTTCTCGCTGGAGCAGCTCTCGGAGGAGCCGAAGGAGGCGTGGCTGACGAACGGCGGCACGCTGATGAACCAGCGCTACTCGCCGCTCGACGAGATCGACACCGACAACGTCAAGGACTCTGAAGGGCGTCTGGATGACCGACCTCGCCGGCTCGGGGGTCGCCGCGAAGTACTCGGCGGAGGGCCAGCCGATCGTGTACCAGGGCGTCATGTACGTCCCGACCGGCGCGGACGACGTCTTCGCGGTCAGCGTCGAGACCGGCAAGGTGCTCTGGCGCTACGAGGCGAAGCTCGACCAGAAGATCACCACGGTGTGCTGCGGCTGGCTCAGCCGCGGTGTCGCCCTCGGCGAGGGCAAGGTCTTCCTCGGCCAGCTCGACGGGTCGCTCGTCGCACTCGATCAGAGGACCGGCAAGCTCCTCTGGAGTACGGCGGTCGGCCGCTGGCAGGAGGGCTACACGATCACTGCCGCGCCGCTCTACTACGACGGGATGGTCGTCACGGGCGTCTCGGGCGGCGAGTTCTCGATCCGTGGGCGAATCCAGGCCTACGACGCGAAGACGGGCAAGGAGGTCTGGCGCTTCTACACGGTGCCGGGTCCCGGCGAGACGGGGCACGACACGTGGCCGCAGGACAACGACTCGTGGGAGCACGGCGGCGCGCCCGTCTGGCAGACGCCGGCGATCGACCCCGAGCTCGGCCTGCTCTACTTCTCGACCGGTAACGCCTCGCCCGACCTCGACGGCAGCAGGCGTGCCGGCGACAACCTCTTCGCCGCCTCGATCGTCGCGGTCGACGCCAAGACCGGCGAGTACCGCTGGCACTTCCAGCAGGTGCACCACGACATCTGGGACTACGACAGCCCGAGCCCGATCGTCCTCTTCGACGCCGAGATCGACGGCGAGGAGCGCAAGGGACTCGGCGAGGCGTCGAAGACGGGCTGGGTCTACCTGCTCGACCGCGAGACGGGCAAGCCGTTGCTGCCGATCGAGGAGAAGCCGGTGCCGCAGCTCCCGAGCCAGGCGAGCGCCGCCGACGCAGCCGATCCCGAGCTATCCGCCCGTCATCTCGCACGAGGTGACCGCCGCGGACGTCGCCGCGATCCAGAAGCTCGCGGAGGCGAACGCGACGGCGGGCCAGCCGACGCCGAAGGTCGTCAAGGGTCGCATCTACGCCCCGTTCGGACCGACGATCACCGCGATCGTCCCAGGCCCACAGGGCGGCACCAACTGGCAGCCGTCCAGCTACAACCCGGAGACCGGTCTGATGTACGTCTGCGCGATGCGAAGCGTCGCGGGCTACTCCTCGAAGCACACGGAGCTCCCTGCCGACAAGCGCGGACAGGCTCCCGACCTCGGCAGCGTCTTCACGACCACCGGCTTCGGCGCCCAGGAGGGCTACTTCGTCGCGATCGACGTCACCACGGGCGAGAAGGTCTGGGAGAAGCGCTGGCCGGAATCCTGCTACTCCGGCTCCGTGACGACGGGTGGCAACCTCGTCTTCGTCGGGCGGAACGGCGGTCAGCTCGAGGCCTACAACGCCGAGAACGGCGAGGGACCGCTCTGGAGCTTCCAGACCGGCGCCGGCGCGAACACGACCGCGACGGTCTTCGAGCAGGACGGGACGCAGTACCTCGCGTTCCTCGCGGGCGGCAACGCGCTCGCCGCGACCACGCACGGCGACAACCTCTGGCTCTTCTCGCTCGACGGCACGATGGACGAGGTGGCGGCGGGCGGCGCGGGCGAGGGAACCGAACACGCCGGCGAGAGCCCGAACGAGGTCGCAGGCAATGCGGCGGCCGGGGCCGCGGTCTGGGCGGACAACTGCGCGGGCTGCCATGGCGTCACCGGCGGCGGCGCAAACGGCGGCCCGAACCTGATCGGCAACGCGATTGCGCTCGATGCGGCCAAGGTGCGGGCGCAGGTCACGAACGGCGGCGGTGGGATGCCGGCCTTCAAGGACACGCTCACCGAGCAGCAGATCAACGACGTGGCCGCGTACGTGAGCGAGCAGATCGCCAAGTGATAGCTACCGGGCGCGCGCGAGCAGGAACTCGCGCTCGGACTCGATGCCCTCTGCGAGCCGGGCCGCGGCCCAGACCGGCAGCCAGCGGTCGACCAGCTCGCGGTCGAGCGGCGCCTCGCGCGCGTAGGCACGGAGGTAGCCGGCGACCAGAAGGCGGCGCGCGAACGCGGCCAGGAGACGCAGGCGCGCGGGAGCGTCCGTCGGGCAGCTCGCCGTTCCCGGCCAGGATGATCGTCCGCGCCACGTCCGCAGCCGGATCGCCGCTGGTCCCGTTCGTCCAGTCGATCACGACGCAGCCGTCCGCGGTCCGGAGCAGGTTGGCCGGATGGAAGTCGCCGTGCAGGAGCCGGTCGCCGTCGGGAAGGGTCTCGAGGCGCTCGAGGGCGCGCCGGCGAACGTCCTCGGGGACGAGCGGCGACCCGAGCCGGTCCCGCAGGTCGTCGCGCAGCTTCGGCAGCCCCGCGGGCGCCTCGACGCGGTGCAGCGCCGCATGCTCGACTCCGAGGATCCGGGCCACCGACCGCAGCGTCCACGGCCGGGCGGCGAGCCAGCCGAGCAGATCGGGACCGTCGACGCGGTCGAGGACGACACCCGGTCGGCCGTCCACCGTGACGCGCTCGTGGACGCCCGGTACGTTCGCGCCGGCGCTGTGCGCTGCCGCCAGCGCGATCACCTCGCGCTCGATCATCCCGCTGTCGGAAGGATCCCGCGCGAGCCGGAGCACCCGCCCGTCGTCCCAGGCAAAGACCTCGGCCTCGCGCCCCGCTCCGAGCAATTCCAGGTCGCTGGTCGACACCGCGTTCGATCTTAGGCGGCTCTCATGCAGGTCCGGCACGCTGTACCCATGACCGATCTCGAGAGACAGCTGACCCGCCGCCGGTTGCTCGAGCTCGGCCTCGTGCTTCCTCCCCTCGCGGCCATCGCCGGCCGCACCGACCTCTTCTCCTCCCCCGCGCTCGCCGCGACGCCGACGATCCTCGACGCCGACGACGACCCGACGCCCGAGCTGACCGAGGGGCCGTACTTCACCCCGAACTCCCCCAAGCGCAAGTCGATCCTCCCCGCCGGCGCGGTCGGCACGCGGCTCACCCTCACCGGCCGCGTGCTGACCACCGCAGGCAAGGCGATCCCGAACGCGCTGATCGATTTCTGGCAGGCCGACGCCCGGGGCGCCTACGACAACAGCGGCTACCGCTTCCGCGGCCACCAGCTGACGAACGCGAAGGGCCAGTACTCGCTCTTCACGGTCGTCCCCGGGCTCTATCCGGGCCGGACGAAGCACATCCACGTGAAGGTGCAGGCACCGCGCGAGCCCGTGCTGACGACGCAGCTCTTCTTCCCCGGCGTCGCCGGCAACCGCAGCGACGGCATCTTCGACACCGAGTGCCTGGTCAAGCGGTGGCGCCTCGTCAAGGGCCGCCGCCTCGCCACTTCGACTTCGTCCTCGACGTCTAGCAAACGCCAAGCGGCACGTTTTGAGCCGCGCGGGCTCCGCGTTCCGGTGGCCGGCTGAGCCGGGCTTCGCCGGCGGAGCGAGGCCGGGACGCGAGAAGGCGCCGACCAGAATCGAACTGGTGTGCGAGGCTTTGCAGGCCTCTGCCTAACCACTCGGCCACGGCGCCGTGGCGGCCGCATCGTAGCGAGCCGGTTCCTGCGTAACTCGCGGATCGGCGGGCACGTTGTACCTACGTCAACTGCACACAGGAGGCCCGAATGTACATCGGTGGCGGACTGATCACGCTCATCGTCGTCATCCTGCTCCTCGTCTGGCTCCTCTAAGACGACGTTTCCCGGGCGCCCATGTGGGCGCCCGTTGCGTCGTTTCGCGGCCCCTGCCCGGGGCCGTTTCCACGCTTGGGAACTCGCGGAGGAGTGCATCGCCCAGTCGCCATCCCCGATTCTGCGTATGGCTTGTAACGCAGGAAGATCGCTCGTACGGGGGATGGCCAGCCAGGTGGAGATTCCGAAGATGCAGTCAGGGCGGCACGGTCCCATCTCGATTTTTCCGATCTGGAGGTCCAAGTGCACGCCCGACGCTCGCAGTCTCACCACCGTCCGTCGAGGACATCGCTCGAGGCGCATCGGCGCCGTACTCGTGGCGCTCGCCGCCCTGCTCGCGCTGTCGCTGACAGGCGCGGTCGAGGCCGGCGGCGTCGCCGCGCCCAGGCCGGCCGGCCCGCCCAGCGGCGCCGCCAACCCCGAGCTGCCGCCGTTCGTCTGGCGCGCTTCGAAGGGCGCCGACAGCTACGAGTTCCAGATCGCGGCCGACCGCGGCTTCAACTCCTCGATCCGGGGTCTGCGCAGCACGCGGCTCGACACGTCGAACACACGCGCGACGATCACGACCGCCGTCCCCAACGGCACGTACTGGTGGCGCGTGCGGGCGGTGACGGAGAAGGGCCAGGTGTCGGCGTGGTCGAAGGCGCGCTCGGTGCGCAAGGCGTGGACGGCTGCGCCCCAGCTTCGCGGTCCCGTCAACGGCGCGCGGGTCTCCTTTCCGTCGCAGCCGCTGACGCTTTCGTGGGCGCCCGTACAGCGCGCGGCGAAGTACCTCGTCTCACTCGGCACCGATCCGGATCTGGCCACGCTGATCGGCGACAAGACGGTCGAGACGTCCGGGACGAGCTACGCCCCGTCGCTCACCCCGTCGGGCGGCAAGGACAAGACCTTCTACTGGGCCGTGACCCCGCTCGATGCACAGGGCAACCGCGGCGCGCAGTCGAAGACCGCCTCGTTCGTCTGGGAGTGGCCGTCGCAGACCGCGACGAAGCTCACCGACGTGCGGGCCGAGCCCGAGACGTTCGACCCGGAGTTCTCGTGGCAGCCTGTGGCCGGCGCCGCGCGGTACGAGCTCGAGGTGAGCTACTCGCGTGACTTCGCCACGGGCTCGAAGGTCTGCTGCAGCGCGCCCGTGATCGGCACCTCGCACTCGCCCACGCAGCCGCTGCCGGACAACACCTACTACTGGCGCGTGCGGGCGATCGACGTCGACGGCAACGTCGGCGTCTGGAACCCGTCCAGCGCCGACGCGAGCCGGTTCGAGAAGGTCTTCGACAAGGCCGCCGCGCTCGGCCGGCCGAGCATCACGAACCTGCACATGCGCGACGACCGCAATGACCCCGCTCCCGGCCGGGGCGACCCAGACCCCGATCGTCGTCTGGGACCCGGTGCCGGGAGCGTCGAGCTACCTCGTCGAGGTGACCGGCTACACCGACGGCTACTGCGACTGGAGCGCGTCGAGCTGGCGCGTCAACACGGCGACCACAGCCTGGACGCCGCTGGGAGTCGGGCTGCGTGCAATCGCGCCGTACCCGGACAAGTTCACGATCAAGCAGGACCGGAACAAGCTCTCTCCCAACTCGCGCTACTGCGTCCGCGTGCGCGCGAAGTCGGACACCGACTCGAACCGGGCCGACGTGTACGGCGACTTCGCCTACCTGAACGGCCCCGACCAGGTCGCGTTCACGTTCGCCGGCTACCCGTGCACGAGCGGCTGCAAGCGCGCGTACCTCGGCGCCGGCGACTACCTGACGCCGCAGACCGGCCGCACGACGATGCCGTACTTCACGTGGGGCGGTGGCGTCAACGCCGGCAGCTGGTTCGTGATCGTCGCCAAGGACCCCGAGTTCCACAACATCGTCGACTACGCCTGGACGCAGGTGCGTGCGTACGCGCCTCGCGCGGGCACCAACCCGATCACCTATCCGGACGAGACGACGTCGTACTACTGGGCCGTGCTGCCCGCGGCCGAGCCGGACGGCAGGTCGGCCGTCGGTGACCCGCTCTCGGCCTCGCCGGCGAAGTTCGACAAGCAGTCGACGCCGCCGCGGCTCGTCAGCCCGACGGCGGGCGCGAAGCCGGCCGGCCCGCCCGTGTTCACCTGGACGGCGGTCGATGGAGCGCGCCGCTACAACCTGCAGGTCTCCCGCGAGGACGACTTCGGCAAGCTGCTCGACAACGTCACGACCGCGTCGATCACGTACACGGCCAACACGAGCTACCCGGCGGACGTCGCGCTCTACTGGCGCGTCCGAGCCGAGGACGAGGAGGAGATCGGCCTGACGTGGTCGGAGAAGCGGGTCTTCCGGTACAAGCTCCCCGCTCCGGATACGGCCGGCGGCGAGCGGGCCGGTGACTTCATCCCGACCTGGCGCTGGCGGCCCGTTCAGGGTGCTGTCACCTACGACATGCACGTCGCCCTGCCCGACGGCTCGCAGAAGGACTTCCGAGGCATCCGCGCCTCGGCCTTCACCGCGACCAAGATGACGGGGACGGGCTCCTTCCGGTGGCGCGTTCGCGCCAACTTCCCGCAGGGCCGCTCGGGCACGGTTCCCGGCCCCTGGTCGCAGACGCGGCCGTTCACGCGGACGCTCGGCAAGCCGCAGGGCACGCGGACGGTCGGCAGCGGCCGCAGCATCCACTTCGCGTGGCGACCGAAGGCCGGCGCGCAGGAGTACCTCGTCCAGGTCTCGGAGCGGCCCGACTTCGGCCGCACCACCGACCGGGAGACGACCGACGCGACCACATGGGCGCCAGAGCTCCGGCGGTCGCGGTTCTCGCGCGACAAGGCGTCGCCGTGGCTCTACTGGCGCGTCGCCGCGGTGGACGAGGACCGCAACCAGAGCACGTTCACGAAGCCGAAGCGCTTCCGCGCGCGCTAGCAAGCACAGGACCGGGTGGGCGGACGATCCCGCCCACCCGGTCGGCTTCGCCGCGGGGGTGGAGGAATTACTCCTCCCCGCCGATAACGACCCCGTGAGCAGCCCCGTCCCCGGTCTCAACTGGATCCCGCTCGGCCAGCTCCTGGTCGACGGCCGCATCCTCACGACCGAGCAGCTGCAGCGGGCGCTCGAGCTGAAGACATCGACGGGCCAGCGGCTGGGCGAGATCGTGGTCGAGCTCGGCTTCACGACCGAGCGCGCGATCGCGGGCGCACTCGCCGAGCAGTACGAGCTCGAGTACGTCGACCTCGACGTCGTCCAGCTGGACAAGCACGCGATCGCGCTGCTGCCGGAGGAGCTGGCGCGCCGCTACGAAGCGCTACCGCTGAGGATCCTCGAGGACGGCACGCCCCTCCTGGCCGTCACCGACCCCACCAATCTTGCGACCGCCGACGACCTCCGCTTCGCGCTCGGCTCCAACTTCCGGATTGCCGTCGCCGAGCGCGGGCAGATCGAGCTCGCGATCGCGCGGGCCTACCGCCGCTCGCTCCAGCTGATCACCGAGGAGGCCGACGACGCGCCCGAGGAGGAGCGGATCAACGACATCCGCAACCTCGCCTCGAGCACGCCCACGATCAACCTCGTCAACTCGCTCCTGACGACCGCCCTCGAGGAGGGCGCCTCCGACCTCCATTTCGAGCCTCGCCGCGAGGACATGCTCGTCCGCATCCGCGTCGACGGCGTCATGCGCGAGCTCGCGACCGTGCCTCGCCACATGCAGCAGGCGGTCACGAGCCGCCTGAAGATCATGGGCAAGCTCGACATCGCCGACCGCCGCGCGCCGAAGGACGGCCGCGTGACGGCGTTCTTCGGCACCGGCCACATCGACATGCGGATCGCCGTCCTCGCGACCACCCACGGCGAGCAGGTCGTGCTGCGGATCCTCGGCGGCGGCGACAAGCGGCCGACGATCGCCGACGCTCGAGATGGAGCCGTACGCCGAGGCCGCGTTCGTGACCTCGATCGAGCAGCCGTACGGCACCGTGATCGTCTGCGGCCCGACCGGCTCAGGCAAGACGACGACGCTCTACGGCGCCGTCGATCACCTGAACCGGAGCGACCGCGTCGTGATGACGATCGAGGATCCGGTCGAGTACCGGCTGGACGGCGTCAACCAGATCGAGGTCGACGTCAAGGGCGGCCTCACGCTTCGCGAGCGGGCTCCGCACGATTCTCCGCTCCGACCCCGACGTACTGCTCGTCGGCGAGGTGCGCGACGCCGAGACCGCGTCGATCGCGATCCAGGCTGCGATGACCGGGCATCTCGTGCTCACCTCGCTGCACGCCCACAACGCCGCCAGCGCGATCGCGCGCCTGCGCGACATGGGCGTCGACACCTCGCTGCTCGCAAGCTCTCTCAACGCCGTCGTCGCGCAGCGCCTCGCGCGCCGCCTCTGCGTCCACTGCCGGCGGGAGTACGCGGCCAACGCGGAGGCGCTCGGCGTCGCCGACCAGACGATGTCTGACGACGTCCTGCTCTACGCGCGCCGTCGGTTGCGCCAAGTGCCAGGGCACCGGCTACTCGGGCCGCGTCGCGCTCCGCGAGGTGATGCCGGTGCACGGCGAGGTGCGGGCGCTCGTCGAGAGCTCGGCGGAGGAGATCTTCGCGGCGGCGGTGCGGCAGGGGATGACGACGCTCCGCGACGACGGCATGCGCCTCGCCCTCACGGGCGTCTCGTCCGTCGACGAGATCCGCCGCGTCACCGGCATCCGCCTGATCTGACGCGCAGAGCCCGGGCCGCAAGCGCGCGGAAGAGAGCGGCGCGCTCATCCGTCTAGCTGGCTCAGGCAGGGGTCAGCAGGAGGAGAGCAGCATGTCGTATCGCAGACGGCGCCGGTGGCTTCGCCGGATGGCGCTCGGGCTCGCATTCGCGTCGGTACTGGTCGCCGGTCGCGCCTCCGTCGCCGCCGCCAAGGTCGACGAGCCCCGGCAGACCCCGTACATGTCGCTCCAGGAGGACACGTACGGCGACTCCCGGGAGCTGCCGGAGCCCTTCGTCGCCGGCGTGACCGACTTCCCGCGGGTGCAGGTGGGCTCTTCGGCGGTCGCGGCCCAGCCCGAGCCGACGAGCGACGGCAACTGGAGGCTCGGTGGGAACGACGCGCTCACGCTCGGCATCGGCGCGGTCCTTCTCGTCCTCGGCCTCGGCCTGGCCGTCAGCTATCTGCGCCGACCGCGGCTCGCGGGTCTCTAGGTCGCCTGAGAAGCGTTTGCGCGCGCGGGGCCCGCCGCCGACCCCGCGCGACGCTGCTCGCCGAACGGATCGGTCAGTAGCCGTAGCCGCCGCCGCCCGAGCTCTGCCCCGTGACCTGGTTCCCCGACGAGGAGAGCGCGTACCAGCCGGCGCCGAACGCCGTCGAGCCCGTAGCGCGCTACCCGGTCGCTCTCGAGAAACCAACTTGCAAATCAGAATTTCGTTGTTACCCTGCCGACTGCTCATTCCGAGCTACCTAGGGGGAAACATGAAGAGACTGCTTGTCTTGCTGGCGCTGCTGGCGTCAGTGGCGGTGGCAGGGATTGCGGCGTCGCCTGCCTCTGCCGTCAAGTTCGGTACGCCGGATACGGCAAACGCCTATCCATGGGTCGGGTTGATGGTCGCTGTCGACGAGGACGGCAACCCGCTCTGGCGCTGCACCGGTTCGCTGATCGAGCCGAATCTGTTCCTCACCGCGGGCCATTGCGTCAGCGACCCGTCGGACCCGGCCGGCGACCCGGTCGATTCGATCCGCATTTGGTTCACAGACGGTGCGGAGATCATCAATACCGATCCGCGGTATCTGGCGAACCTCGCGGCCGGGGCAGCCAATCTCTGCGCCGGTGTCACGGGCTACCCGTGCGGCGGCTACTCCGCCGTGGGGACGCCGGAGGCGCTGTCGGGTTGGACAGGGCAGCTGACGGTCCCGCAGACCTACGACCTGGGGCTCGTACACATCACCCAGTGGGTCGCGGGTGAGACCCGCCCGACGACCTATGGTCAGGTCGCGCCGGTCGGCTACCTGGATCGGCTGGCCGCCGAACGCCCCGCGGGAAGGGCAACATCGAGTTCACGGTCGTCGGCTACGGGCTCCAGTCCGTCAAGCCGGTCGAGTCGGCGATCAAGCAGCGGATGGTGGGCACAGTCAGCTTCGTGAATCTGAAGAGCGCCCTCTCGGGTGGCTGGAACCTGCACTACTCGAACAATCCCGGCCAGGGCCACGGCGGCTCCGGCGGCACCTGCTTCGGTGACTCGGGTGGCCCCGTGATCAGCCAGGACGGCTACATCGTCGCCGTCAATTCGTTCGTGCTGAACAACAACTGCAACGGCGCCGGGTTCGGCTACCGCACCGATACGCAGCTCGCGAACGACTTCATCAACGGCTAGTTCTCCCAGCGGAGCGGCACAGCCTCGGTTGTGCCGCTCCCTTACTCCAAGCACGGAACGTCCGACCGCTCGAACGCGGATTGCGGATCGCGCGGAGGTCGGTTCGGGTTGCGGTCACCGAGTTAGGGAAAGGAAAAGGGTGATGCGTTACTTGGAGCCCGGGAAGCGACGTCGCAGCAGGGACAGGACATTCCTCCTTTGGGCGGCGGCTGCGCTGCTCGCTGTGGCGATCGGGACCGCGCTGATCGTCAAGGCCTGGTGACGCGCCTGATCCGCTAGCGAGGAGGTCGTGATGGCTAGAAGAGTTCTGATCGTCAGCACGGTCGAGCACGGTGACGACGTGCTGCAGGCACATGTCGGGGAGGCCGACGAGGTCAAAGTGGTCGTGCCGGTCGTCCGACAGGGAGCGCTGGACTGGCTCGCGAATGACGAAAAAGCGTTCGGGCACGCGGAACGGGTCGCTGAGCGCACGGCCGATCAGCTTCCTGGCGAGACCGTCGAGACGGTTGCCGGGGAAGCAAACGTCGGTCTGGCAATTCGCGATGCTCTCGCCACGTTTCCGGCCGACGAGATCGTCGTTGCGGTGCGCCCCAGTGACGAGGAAGGGCTGGTCGAATCGATCGCGACTGACAGTGCCCCGCAACGTTCAGTGGAAGGCGTGCCGGTTCGCTTGGTCGTGATTCCGGACTAGCTCGGCGGGCCTCGGACGAGTGACCGAAGCTCGGTTACGAGCTCGCTGACCGCTTTGAGATGCGTGGTTAAGCTCCTGGTAGAACGTCACAGGACGCACATGTCGGATCTGATTCTGTATGTCGACACTTCGGAGGTTCGCGAGGGAGCGCTCGACGCGTTGAAGCCGGCCATCAGAGAGCTGGTCGACTTTGTCGAAGCGAACGAGCCTCGGCTCATCGCTTACAACGTTTACCTCAGCGAGGATGGCACCAAGATGACGGTGGTGAACATGCATCCCGACTCCGCTTCCTTGGAGTACCACATGGCGGTGGCCGGGCCGCTCTTTCGACGGTTCGTCGAGCTCGTCACGCTGTCCTCGATCCACATCTATGGCGCGCCAAGCGAGAAGGTGCTGAAACAGTCGCACGAGAAGGCACGCTTGCTGGGACGCGGCGCTGTCGTGGTGGAACCCTTGTTCGCAGGCTTCACTCGCCTTGTGGCGTCCGAGCAGGCCGGAAGGGCGTTCCGCGCCACTGAACAAGAGGGCTCCTAAGCGCGCCTCCCAGGCGTAGGCTTCGAGAATGGCCGATGAGGGGCCGAGAGCGGACGACGTCGAGGCTGGCCAACGCGTCTACACGCCGTTCACGCTGCGGGCGTACGACCTTTTCGTCCTCGGGTTCTCGAACCGCTTCGTCTGGCGATGTCGCAGCTCCAAGATGCTCGAGCGGTACGACAGTCACGTCGGCGCGCGCCACCTCGATGTCGGGTCGGCACTGGCTGGTTTCTCGACCACTGCAGATGGCCGGTCGAGAACCCGAGGATCACCCTGCTCGACCTCAACGAGAACTCGCTGTCGGCAGCATCGGACCGGATCGGCCGCTATGCACCCGCGACGGTTCGGGCGAACGTGTTGGATCGAGTCGACCTGGGCGATGCGAACTTCGACTCGATCGGGGCGAACTTCCTGTTCCATTGTCTTCCTGGCGGACTGGAGGGGAAGGCAGCGACGGTCGCGTCGAACCTCCGACCCTACCTCGCGCCGGGCGGGTCCCTTTTCGGAAGCACGATTCTCGGCCGCGGCGTCTCCCACAACTTCCTCGGACGCCGTCTAATGCGCCTCTACAACCGGAAGCGAATCTTCTCGAACCTCGAGGACGATCAGCGGGGACTCGAGCAAGGGCTTGCGTCCGAACTGACCGACGTCCAGATCGAGGTGGTCGGCGCCGTGGCGCTCTTCGCCGCTCGAGCGTAACCGTCTCACTCGTCGCGCGAGGCGCGTCCTGGTGCACATCGGGGACACGCGCCTGAATCGCGGTCGAGTTAGTGGATAAAAGCCTCTGAGCGGGGCTTTCGGAAGGAACGGAAGCGGATGATGGGACTCGAACCCACGACCTTCTGCATGGCAAGCAGACGCTCTAGCCAACTGAGCTACATCCGCGTGGGCCGCCAGTATAGCCGCGGCCGCGGCGTCCCTGGGACGCTCAGCCGGCTGCGTCGAGCGCTTCGTTGACGAGCTGGTCCGCGAGCTTGTTCTGCTCCCGGCGCACCGCCGTGTAGCGAACCGCGCCGATCTCGCGGGCCAGCTCGCCCGCCCGGACCGAGAGCTCGCGCAGAGCCTCGTTCTTGACGCGGTACTCGCCGCGCATCTGCTTGACCATCAGCTCGGAGTCGGAGACCACCTCGAGCTCGTCCACACCCAGCTCGACCGCCTTCTCGAGCCCCGCGATCAGGGCGCTGTACTCGGCGACGTTGTTGGTCGCGACGCCGATCGCCTCGCCGTGCGCGGCGAGGACGTCGCCGTGCTCGTCCTCGAGCACGTAGGCGAACGCGGCAGGCCCGGGGTTCCCACGGGCGCCGCCGTCAGTCGACAGCCGCGCCCTCAGGACGCGGGATGCTCGACGTTGTCGATCTGCGCCCGCTGCAGCTTGCCGGAGTAGTCGACGTAGAGCGACTTCCACTCCGTGAAGACGTCGAGCGCGGCCTGGCCGGCCTCGCGGTGGCCGTTGCCGGTGTCCTTGGTGCCACCGAAGGGCAGGTGCACCTCGGCGCCGGTCGTGCCGGCGTTGATGTACGTGATCCCGGTCTGGAGGTCGCGCATGGCGCGGAACGCCTTGTTCACGTCGCGGGTGAAGATCGAGGAGGAGAGCCCGTAGCGGATCCCGTTCGTGACCCGGATCGCCTCGTCGAAGCTCTTGACCGGGATCAGGGCGGTCGTCGGGCCGAAGATCTCCTCCTGGGCGATCCGCATCTGCGGGTCGACGTCCGCGAAGATCGTCGGCCGGTAGAAGAAGCCCTTGCCGAGATCGCCCTCCGTGGCCTGCTCGCCTCCGGTCAGGAGCTTGGCGCCCTCGTCGGAGCCGATCCCGGTGTACGAATGGATCTTGTCGAGCGCCTCGCGGTTGATCACGGGGCCGAGGTCGGTCTCGGGATCCCAGCCGGGGCCGATCTGCATCTTCTCGGCGCGCTCGACGAGGCGCTTCTGCAGCTCGCCGTAGACCGCCTCGTGGACGATCACGCGGCTCGCGGCGGTGCAGCGCTGGCCGGAGGTGCCGAACGCCGACCAGAGGATTCCCTCGACTGCGAGCTCGAGGTCGGCGTCGTCCATGACGATGATCCCGTTCTTGCCGCCGAGCTCGAGATGGACATGCTTGAGCCCGTCCGCGGCGGCCTTGGTGACCGCGACGCCGGTCTCGCGAGAGCCGGTGAAGGTGATGATCGGGACGTCCGGGTGCCGCACGAGCCGGTCGCCGGCCTCCTCCCCGAAGCCGTGCACGAGGTTGACGGCGCCGTCCGGCAGCCCCGCCTCGCCGAGCAGCTCGATGAAGCGCTCGGCCAGGAGCGGCGTGTCCTCCGCAGGCTTGAGCACGACCGTGTTCCCGCAGACGAGCGCCGGCGCGAGCTTCCAGGCCGGGATCGCGATCGGGAAGTTCCACGGGGTGATCGCGCCGACGACGCCGACGGGCATCCGCACCGACATCTGGAACTTGTCCCGCAGCTCGGAGGGCGTCGTCTGACCGAAGAGGCGCCGTCCCTCGCCGGCCATGTAGACCGACATGTCGATCGCCTCCTGGACGTCTCCCCCTGCCTCGGCCAGCACCTTCCCCATCTCGCGGCTCATCAGCTCGGTCAGCTCGTCCTTCTGCTCCTCCAGCAGGCGCGCGAAGCGGAAGAGCACGTTGCCGCGCTCGGGTGCCGGCACGAGCCGCCACTCCTCGAAGGCGGCCTTTGCGGCTGCGACGGCGCGATCGACGTCCTCGGCGGTCGAGCGCGGGAACGTCCCGAGCGTCTCGCCGGTCGCGGGCACCTTCGACTCGAACGTCTCGCCCGAGGCGGCGTCGGTCCACTCCCCGCCGACGTAGTTCTTGAACTGCTCCGCTGCGACCGCCATCTCGGGCCGCAGTGTAGTCAGTCGGCTAGCAGCGCCGCAGCGAGCCGCAGAGGCGGGCGATCGGGACGGCGAAGTTGAGGTTCTCGCCGCCGCCGGCGACGAGGACGCCGACGACGCGTCCCTTCCGGTCGACCGCGGGGCCACCGGAGTTGCCCGGGTTCGCCGCCGCATCGGTCTGGATCTCCTTCGGCCGGACGCGGCTGACGACGCCGCTCGTGACGGTGCCGCCGAGCCCGTAGGGGCTGCCGACCAGGAGCAACGCATCACCGACGCGCGGCTTGTTCGCAACGGGCTTCTGCCACAACGGCTTCGCGCCGACCGGCTTACCGTCGACGCGCAGGACGGCGAGGTCGCGCGCGCGATCGCGCCCGACCACCTCGGCGCGCCAGGACCCCGTGTTCCGCTCCAGCAGCACCTGCTCGCCGACCTCGGAGACGACGTGGGCGGCGGTGACAACGTAGAGCTGACCGTCGGTCGTCCAGCCGGCGAAACCGGCGCCGAGACCGTCGTCGGTCTTGACCGTAAAGACGCTCTTGAGGACGCGCGCTGCCAGCGGCGCGATCCCCTGATCCTTCTCGCGAAGCTTCCCCTCGGAGGTCTTCAGCCGGCCGGCGAGCTCCTGGTCGGAGAGCCGGAACTCTTCCAGACGGCCCTCGAGCTCGCGCACGTCGGTCTCGAGCAGGTCGACCTGCATGCTCTGCTCACGAACCGAGGCGACGGCGAAGAGGGAGATGCCGACCGCGGCCACCACTGCGAGGCCGGCGAGGATCAGCGGGATCGAGATCGTCCGCCGCCCCTCGTACTCGTCGTAAGACATACGACGATCCTCGGCCGTCCGGCAGCCGAGCCGCTCCCCCAATCGAGGGACTAGTCGGTCGTGACGCTGTCGGTCTCGGGGAACGTTCCCGGAATCCGGGCGCGGCGCCGGTCGCGGGTTTCCCGCTTGCCGCCGTACTCGCGGCCGTTACGCCGGTCGTCGCCCTCGCGCCGGTCCATGATCACCGTCACGTTGGGATTGTCCTTGTAGTACTCGACCATCTTGTCGAAGAGGTCGGCCTCGAGATCGCGCGGGATCACGCAATAGATCATGGTCTCAGTCTACGAACCCAGGCGGTCGGCGCCAGCCCCGATTTAGTGACGTTTCGCGGCGGCGGTGAGGGCGCCCAGGCCGACGAAGACGGATCCCGAGACGTACCTCTGCACGGAGAGGAAGCGGCGATTCCCTCGCAGGCGCTCCGATGCCGTTCCCGCCGCCAGCGCCCAGACGCTGTCGCTGACGACGGCGATGACGACGAAGACGAGGCCGAGGACCGCGATCTGCAGCGCGGCGGCGCCCTGCTCGGGGTCGACGAACTGCGGCAGGAAGGCGAAGAAGAAGAGCGCCGTCTTCGGATTGAGCACGTTCACGATCACGCCCTGACCGAAGCGGCGCCGGAGCCGCCGCTCGCTCGGAGCGCCCGCCGGCTGCTCGTCGCGCCGCCTGAAGATCGTCCAGAGCCCCATGCAGACGAGATACGCCGCGCCCGCGTACTTGACCACGTTGAACGCGGTCGCCGACGAGACGAGGATCGACGAGAGCCCGACCGCGGCGGCGCAAACGTGCACGAGCGCGCCGACCGCGATCCCGAGCGCGGAGACGAAGCCGGCGAGCCGGCCGCGGTCGATGCTCTGCGAGACGATGTAGAGCACAGCCGGGCCGGGCACGACGATCAGCGCGAGCGCGGCCGCGCCGAAGACGAGCAGCGTGGCCGGATCGGGCACGGGCTCAGACTCTGGCGATGTCCGGCATCAGGCGGCCGTCGTCGGCGAGGTGTGCGTTCCACGTCTGGAAGCCGGCTTCGAGCTCCTCCAGATCGTGCCCGCGTTCGACGATACGGACGGGCTGCGCCGCGTCCGGCGAGACCCGGTACTGGTACCAGGAGATCTCCCAGGCGACCGTCACGATCATCTCGCCGCTCACGCCGGAGAGCGGGACGATCGAGGCCTTCGGCGCGCCGAGGCTCTTCGCGACGCCGGCGGCGGTCCGCCGGTGCGCGCTCGAGTTGAAGAGGTCGGCAGCCTCGACCACCGCCAGCTCGGGCTCCGAGAGACGGCGCAGGATCGGCTCGTCGGCGACAGGCGCCTCCTCGGCACGGCGGCTGCCCCCGAGCAAACCGGCCCAGCGGCTCTTGCGCCGGCGCGAGTCGAGCGGCACGGTCGGCAGCGACGTGCTGCCCTCCCGCATCCACCCGTGCTCCAGCGCGATCTCCGCACAGAGCGGGCAGACGTCGACGTACTCACCCCCGCCGGGGGTGAATCGGAGCGCATGCTCGCCCATCAGGAGCGAGCGTTCGCAGATCGCGCAGGTGCGCGTTGCGGCTGCACGCGTCAC
Organism: uncultured Gaiellaceae bacterium; assembly: GCA_963820695.1. Taxonomy (GTDB): domain Bacteria; phylum Actinomycetota; class Thermoleophilia; order Gaiellales; family Gaiellaceae; genus Gaiellasilicea. The sequence goes on from CAWGAP010000001.1 coordinate 48,160, forward strand.
ACGCATCCCGGCGACCGTAGCAAACGATTCGAGTTATCCACAGGCGCTCGTTCTTGCTATATGTAACTCACATATGTATCGACGACGCGGCTGGCATGGACGAGGAGGGCGGATCGAGCGCTTCCAGGTCGCTGCGCTGCTGTTGCTGCTCCGCGAACGGCCCGCACACGGCTACGACCTGCTCGAGCGTCTGCCGGCGCTGCTCGGCGACGAGCGCGTCGACGTCGGCAATCTCTACCGCGTCCTGCGCCGCCTCGAGGAGCAGGGGCTCGTGAGCAGCGAATGGGACGAGTCCGTCCCCGGCCCCGCCAAGCGCACCTACGAGCTGACCGAGGCAGGCCGCGCGGCGCTGGAGCGCTGGGCAGCCTCGCTCGCGGAGACGCGCGACCGGATCGATCTCTTTCTCCAGCGACATGAGGAGCCAGGTTCACCTGGCTCCCTTTAGGGATCTTCGCCGGGCGGGACGGGCTTTGCCCGTCTCGCCCTAGAGAGGAGAGGAGGTGACCATGCATCACCGCAGATTTCAGCGTCGGCGCCCGCCGCTCGGCGCGCGCTTCTACGCGAGCGAGAACGTGCTCGAGCGGCTGGACGACTACCAGCGCGACCTCGAGCAGGAGCTCGCCGACGTGACCGAGCTGATCAAGCGGCTCCGCGAAAGCGATGCGCCGCGCACGGAAGGCGAGCCTCAAACGATCTAGGAACGCCGGAGCCACGCCGCAGGCATGGCTCCCTTCAGGGATCTTCGCGTTGGGGGCGGGCTTTGCCCGTCCCCAACTGCGCGAAAGAACTAGTGAGCTGCGGCGGCTTCTCGTTCGCGCTTCGTGTCCTCGATCACGCGCTGGGCGACGTGGGACGGGACCTCCTCGTAGCGGAGGAAGTGCATCGAGTAGTCGCCGCGGCCGCCGGTGATCGAGGTCAGCGTCTGCAGGTACGTGAGCATCTCGGCCATCGGCACCTCGGCCTTGATCGTCGTCATCCCGGCGGCAGGCTCCATCCCGTGCAGGCGGCCGCGCCGCGAGTTGAGGTCGCCGTTGACGGCGCCGACTGCCTCGTCGGGGACGGTCACCTCGAGCTCCATGATCGGCTCGAGCAGCACCGGCTCCGCCTTCGTGTACGCCTCCTTGAAGGCCATCGAGCCGGCGATCTTGAACGCCATCTCGGAGGAGTCGACCGTGTGGTAGGAGCCGTCGACGAGGAGCACGCGGATGCCCTGTACGGGCGCGCCGGCGAGCTCGCCGTGGTGCATCGCCTCCTGGATCCCCTTGTCGACTGCGGGGCGGAAGCTCTGCGGGATGACGCCGCCGACGATCTTGTCGACGAACTCGTAGCCGACGTTCCCCTCGATCGGCTCGAGCACGATCGTGCAGTCGCCGAACTGCCCGCGACCGCCCGTCTGCTTCTTGTAGCGAGCGTGCGAGCGCGACTCCTTGCGAATCGTCTCCAGGTAGGGGACGCGCGGCGGGTGCAGCTCGACGTCGACGCCGAAGCGCCGCTTGGCGCGGTCGAGCGCGACCTCGACGTGCATCTGGCTCATGCCCGAGAGGATCTCCTCCCCGGTCTGCTGGTCTCGCCGCAGGTGCAGCGTCGGATCCTCCTCGCCGAGCCGCCTGATCGCCTGCGCCACCTTCTCCTCGTCGCCCTTCGACTTCGGCGTGATCGCGAAGCTCATCACCGGCTCCGGAAAGCCGATCTCCGGCACGTCGGTCGCGACCTCCTTGTCGAGCAGCAGGTCGCCGGTCTGCACCTCCTTCAGCTTCGCGACGGCGCCGATGTCGCCGGGCCCGAACTCCTGCGCGGGGATGTGCTCCTTGCCCTGCTGGAAGAGCAGCGAGCCCATCCGCTCCTTCGCGTGCGTGCGCGCGTCGACGAGCGTCTGGTCGGGCCGGACCGAGCCCTGGAGGACGCGGAAGAGATTGATCCGGCCGGCGAAGGGGTCGGCGATCGTCTTGAAGACGAAGGCGGCCGTGTCGGCGCCCTCGATGTGTGTGATCGAGCCGGCCTTCGCCGGTGAGGGCACGCCCTCGACGATCAGGTCGAGCAGCGCGTGCGTGCCGAGGTTCTTGGTCGCGACGCCGCAGGCGACCGGGAAGACCTCGCCGCGTGTGACCGCGTCCTTGAGCGCATGCGCGACCTCCTCGACGCCGAGCTCCTCGCCCTCGAGGTACTTCTCCATCAGCGCCTCGTCGGTCTGCACGACCTCGTCGAGCAGCTTCTCGCGGTACTCCTGGACGAGGTCGGTCATCTCGTCCGGGATCGGCCCCGGCTCGGGCTCGGTGCCCCCGTCCGGGCTCGTGTAGGCGCACATGTGGAGGATGTCGACGATCCCCGTCAGCTCGTGCTCGGAGCCGATCGGCAGCTGGACGGCGACGCAGCGGGGCGAGAGCTGCTCCTGCATCTGGCCCAGCGCGCGGAAGAAGTCGGCCCGTTCGCGGTCGAGCATGTTGACGAAGAGGACGCGCGCGATCCCGAGCTCTTCGGCGCGCTTCCAGACCCGCGCCGTGCCCACCTCGACGCCCATCACCCCGCTGAGGACGAAGAGCGCGCCCTCGACGACGCGGAGTGCGCAGCGTGCCTCTCCCTGGAAGCTCGGGTCGCCGGGCACGTCGACCAGGTTCAGCTTCCGCTCCTGCCATTCGGCGTGCGTGAGCGAGAGCGAGATCGACATCCTCCGCTGCTGCTCGTCGTCGTCCCAGTCCGCGACCGTCGAGCCGGCTTCGATCGTGCCGAGGCGGTTCGTCTCTCCCGCCTGGAAGAGCAGCGCCTCGACGAGCGAGGTCTTGCCCGTGCCGCGATGACCGACGACGGCGACGTTGCGGATCTTTCCAGGCTCGAAAGCGGGCATGCGCGGCTTCCTCCTCGACTCTCCGGTGGCGGGAGTCGAATCGTAACCCGCCCTCGTTACCCGAGCGGCACGCGGGCGGCGCCGAGGCGCGCCTTCAGGCGCAGGATCGCCTTCGTATGCAGCTGGGAGACGCGCGACTCGGTGACGCCGAGCACCTCGCCGATCTCGCGCAGGGTCAGCTCCTCGTAGTAGTAGAGGGTGACGACGAGCTTCTCCCGCTCGGGCAATCGCGCGATCGCCTCGCCGAGCGCCTCCTTCATCTCCGTCTGGGCGAGCGCGGACTGCGGCTCGGGCCCCTGCGTGTCCTCGATCGTGTCGATCAGAGCGATCTGGTCGCCGCCCGCCGACACGGTCCACAGCTCGTCGAGGGCGGCGATCGACGAGCGCGAGATCTCGGTCAGGCTGGAGCCCAGCTCGTCCTCGGTCAGACCGAGCTTCTCCGCGATCTCCTCGTCGGTCGGCGCCCGGTGCAGCTTCTTCTCGAGCTCCGCGATCGCACGCTCGATGTCGCGCGCGCGGGCCCGGACCGAGCGCGGAACCCAGTCGAGGGCGCGCAGCTCGTCGATGATCGCGCCCTTGATCCGCGCAATCGCGTACGTCTCGAACTTGATCTCCCGATCCGGGTCGTAGCGCTCGATTGCGCCGATCAGGCCCAGCAACCCGTAGGAGACGAGGTCTCCCTCGTCGACGTGTGCCGGCAAACCGCTCCCGAGCCGGCCGGCGACGAACTTGACGAGCGGCGCGTAGGTCAGGATCAGGCGGTCGCGAACGCCGCGGTCCTGCGTCCGGCGGTACTCCTGCCAGAGCGCGCTCGTGTCGTCGACCTTCGCCATGGCGAGAGAATACGTCGCGTGAGGCCAGATTCTTTCTAGGAAGGGTCTGGCGAAGCCTCGCCAGGCCTTCCTTACCGTCGGCGCAGGAGTCGTACCGACATCGTCAGCATCCAACCGCCGAGCGCCGCCGCAGCGAGTGCGATCACCCATTGCTCGGCTCCTCCCGCTGCGAGCGCGATCCCGCCGAACCCGAGCGAGAGCGCGAGGAAGAGCAGCCCGAGCGCGTGTCGCTGGGAGAGCATCCGGGGCAAGGCTACAATCCGCCTCAGCGAAGGGGCGTAGCTCAGCTGGTAGAGCGTCGGTCTCCAAAACCGAATGTCGCAGGTTCGAGTCCTGTCGCCCCTGTTGCAGGTCACCGCGAAGGCCTCTCGTACTGATCGTCATGCTCCGCGTCGCACTCGCTGTCGGCCTGGCTGCGCTCCTGGTGGGGCTTGTGGCAGTGGTCGACCACCGCCACAAGCGCGAGGTGGAGTTCGCCGCCCAGGAAGACGCCTGGTTCTGCGCGCACGGGCGGCCGTCGGCGTGCCGCGAGTTCGACGAGATCGCCTACGAGGAGCGGTGGGAACGGCGCGAGCTTGCGTACCGGGTCAGCTTCTTCGCGCTCGGCGCTTCCGCGCTCGGGCTGACCGCGATCGGCCTGCGACGTCGTCGCGAGTGAGGTCGGGGGGCGATACCGCACGCTCGGAAAAAGGGCTACCCTGATTATGGGTGCGCCCCGCGACCAGCCGCCCGGGTCGTCTGCTCTGTAGCCGGCTCGTGGTCAACGGACGTGTTGTGGGAGAGGCCGCACTCCCCGGGCGCGCCCACTCATCCCCCCAGGACGCCCCGGCCACGCCGGTCTCGGCGCGCGCCGGGACCGCACCGGCAGGCCACCGTTGCACGCGCCACCCCCTCGACCCCGTGACCGCCCAGGGTCAAAGGATGGCGGCGCAATGCGGGCGAGGCTCGCTGCTCTGCGCGGTTGCCTCGCTCGGTGCAGCGAAATATGGCAGGTGCTTGTGCAGAATGCAACGCGAATCAAGGGAGCGGACGCGTTGAAGCGAATACGGCGCGGGTGGCGACCCTGAAAAGGCACAGGCTCTCCGACATCCTCTTCTGGGTCGTCGCGGGCCTGAGCGCCCTGCTGCTCGTCGTGTTGGCGCTCGTCGTCGGCGGCGCGATCCCGATCGACCCCGCCTCGACACCCGACGTCACCTCGGAGGAGCTACTCGAGGAGCCGGCGGCGGCCCGGTCGACCGAGAGCGCCGCGACGAGCCCCGCCGCGACCACGCCCAGGGACGTGGCTCTCGCGGTCGTCGTCCTGACGGCGGTGCGCGGCGACAGCTGGTTCTCGGCCAGGGTCGGTTCGGAGAACGGCAAGGTGCTGGACGAGCGCGTGCTGGCGCAGGGTGAATCCGTACAGCTGCGCGGACAGCGAATCTGGCTCTCCCTGGGCGCGGCCGGCAACGTCGAAGTGACGGTCGACGGGAAGTCGAGGACGCTGGCGCCGGGAACCGTCTCGGTCGTGCTGACGCCGTCGCGGACGACGGCCGTGAACTTCTAGGCGGAGCGGCGCGCGTCGAGCGTCAGCTTCGGCAGCGGAGCCTCGACGGGCTTCTGCGCGGCTCGGCGGTTGGAGCTCTCGATCGAGCGGGCGAGCCGCACGAGCGGCTCGGCGAGACCGAGGCGCGACATGATGGTGAACCGAAGCATCTCTGCTCCCAGTCTTCGGCGTGGGGGTACGCGAACCTGTCCCCCGATCGAAGGATTCATACACCCCCGATCGGCTGGTCCTGCGGCGTTCAGACCGCGAGCAGGGTACGCGATGCCGACTCGCGGTCAAGCACCCGGCTGAGCGCTTCGACGCAACGTGCGTCGAATTTCGTATCGACGTCGTCGCGCAGAAGCGCGATCGCGCGCTCGTGCACCCATGCCTCGCGGTACACGCGGTCGGAACGGAGCGCGTCGTAGACGTCGCACACCGCAAGAACCCGCGTCTCCAGCGAGAGTACGGTCGCGCCGTCGGGATAGCCGGTCCCGTCGAGCCGCTCGTGGTGGCAGCGGACGAGCCGCCGAACTCGGGGCGAGAAGCCGAGCCGGCCGAGGAGGGCGTCGCCCCAGACCGCATGCTTCTGGACGAGGGCGTACTCGGCATCGTCGAGGGCGCCCGGCTTCTTGAGCACCTCGTCGGGGACGGAGAGCTTGCCGATGTCGTGCAGGAGCCCGCCGGTGGCGAGCTCGCGGAGGCGAGCGGGCGGCAGCCCGAGCTCCTCCCCCACCTCGACCGCCAGCAGCGCGACGCGTCGCGTGTGACCCTCGGTGTACTCGTCCTTCGCGGCGAGCAGCCGGACGAGGCCGCCCACCTGCGAGCCGAGGAAGGCTTCCTCGGCCGAGACGATCTCGGCGCCGCGCAGATCGCCCGCGAGCGGGCGCGACGGCGAGGAGCGGAAGAGGTCGGCCGCGACGGGCAGCCCGACGAGCAGGACGCCCGCGACCTCGAGCCCATGCCCGAGCCACCAGGCGAGGTCGAGATAGCTCTGCGTCAGCGCCGGAACGAGCGCCCCGGCGAGCCAGACGAGCCCGACGAAGACGCCGAGATCGGCGCGACGCCGCGTCAGCAGCACCGTGTGCAAGCGCCCGCAGGGCGAGCAGGCCGTAGAACGCGAGCCCGACCGACGAGCACGGCGATCGGCGGGCAGGCTGGCCGGCTCCGGGACGGACGGCACGAGCTCGGGCAGCCAGAGCGCTGCGAGCCCGAGAGCGACCACACCGACCATCAGCGCCGCCTGCAGCCAGAGCAGCGGAGCGACGGCGCGCGGGCTGCGGGTGGAGGGCAGCGCAGAGAGCGCGAGGATGACGCCGCCCACCGGCAGAGTCGCAGCGCCCGTGAGGGCGACGACGCCGTTCATCTCGACGATGAAGCCCGGACTTGCGAAGCCGTGGACGAGGAGCAGCGACGCCATCACCGTGAACGCGGTGCCGACGAGGACGGCGCGGGCGTCTCCCCTGCGCCAGCCGCCATAGGAGAGGGCGACGCCGGCCGCGGTCGCCAGCAGCGACGAGAGCACCACGGAGACGAAATGCGCCTCGCTCGAGAACATCACCTGCTCACGGCTGACGAAGTGGATCAGCGCGGGCGGAATGATCGCCACGGCGCCGCCGGCGATGAGGAAGGGCATGAAAGCGTCACGCCGCACGAGGCCGTTATCGGCACCGGCTGAGGCGTTCGTTAGGGTGGGTTTCGTGGCGCTGCTCACCTCCCAGCTCGAGCGCGACGAGACCTTCGCGCGCCGCACCGAGCGGATGGAGGCGCTGGTCGTCGGAGCTGCGGGAGCGCACCGCGCTCGTCGCCCGCGGCGGCGGCGAGAAGGCGGTCGAGCGGCACCGCTCGCGCGGGAAGCTGACCGCCCGCGAGCGCGATCGACCGGCTGATCGACCCCGGCACGGCCCTGCTCGAGCTGAACGCTCTCGCTGCATGGGAGCTCTACGACGGCGCTGCTCCGTCGGCCGGGATCGTCACCGGGATCGGCGTCGTCGAGGGCCAGGAGTGCGTGATCGTCGCCAACGACGCGACGGTGAAGGGCGGCTCGTACTTCCCGCTGACCGTGAAGAAGCATCTGCGCGCGCAGGAGGTGGCGGAGCAGAACCACCTCCCCTGCGTCTACCTCGTCGACTCCGGCGGCGCCTTCCTGCCGCTCCAGGCCGAGGTCTTCCCCGACCGCGAGCACTTCGGCCGCATCTTCTACAACCAGGCGCGCATGTCCGCGAAGGGGATCCCGCAGATCGCCGCCGTGATGGGCTCATGCACGGCCGGCGGCGCCTACGTGCCGGCGATGAGCGACGAGACGATCATCGTCCAGGGCACCGGCACGATCTTCATCGGCGGCCCGCCGCTCGTGAAGGCCGCGACCGGCCAGGACGTGACCGCCGAGGAGCTCGGCGGCGCCGACGTGCACACGCGCCGGTCGGGCGTCGCCGACCACTACGCCGCCTCCGACGAGCATGCGCTTGCGCTGGCGCGCCAGATCGTCCGCAACCTGCACCGGCGCAAGGAGCTGCCCTGGGACGTCGCCCCGACCGAGCCGCCGGCGCTCGACCCGGACGACCTCTACGGCCTCGTCCCCGAGGACTTCAAGCACGAGATGGACGCGCACGAGCTGATCGCCCGCATCGTCGACGGCTCCCGCTTCGCCGAGTTCAAGGCGCTCTACGGCGAGACGCTCGTCTGCGGGTTCGCCCGGATCGAGGGCTATCCGGTCGCGATTCTCGCCAACAAGGGCGTCCTCTTCGCCGAGTCGGCCCAGAAGGGTGCGCACTTCATCGAGCTGGCGGCGAAGCGGAAGATCCCGCTCGTCTTCCTGCAGAACATCACCGGCTTCATGGTCGGCAAGGAGTACGAGGAGGGTGGGATCGCGCGCGACGGCGCCAAGCTCGTTACCGCCGTCGCCTGCGCGGACGTGCCGAAGTTCACCGTCGTCACGGGCGGCTCGTTCGGTGCCGGCAACTACGCGATGTGCGGCCGCGCGTATGGGCCGCGACAGCTCTGGATGTGGCCGAATGCCCGCATCTCGGTGATGGGCGGCGACCAGGCCGCGACGGTGCTGACCATGGTCGGCGACGCCGATCCCGAGGAGATCCGCGCCACCTACGAGGCGGAGGGGAACCCGTACTACTCGACCGCGCGGCTCTGGGACGACGGGATCATCGACCCGCGCGACACCCGCCGCGTGCTCGCGCTCGGGATCTCGGCGGCGCTGAACGCGCCCGTGCCCGAGTCCACCTTTGGCATCTTCCGGATGTAATGGGCTACAGCAAGGTCAACGTGCACGAGCGGAGGAGAGGACGATGCTGACCGAAGACCGCCTGCGAACCCTGTTGCGGGTCGCCGAGAGCGCGCACGGCGCCTACGAGGCCGAGCGGGGCGCGCCGGACGAGGACTGGCCCGCCTGGTACGCGAAGTTCATCGTCGCTCGCTGGCAGGAGGAGCCCGGCGGTGGAACCCACGAGCTCTTCCTCAGCGACGAGGAGCACGAGCTGCTCCTGGCCGCCGTGCACGCCTACCTGAACGACTTCGGCCACGAGGAGGCGGACGTGCTGCGCCGGGTCAAGGATCTGCACGCGAAGGTGGACGCCGCGTAGATGGTCGTCCGGATCGTGCTCTGGAGCCTCGGCGACTCGAAGACGACGATCGAGGAGCTCCGCCGCTATCTCCGCGACGAGTCGGTGGACGAGTTCGCAGAGGTCGAAGGGACTGCGCTTCAAGGCCTGGCTGTCCGATCCGGCCGGCGAGCGCTGGGGCGCCTTTTACCTGTTCGAGTCGCTCGAGGCGGCCGAGCAGCCGCTACCCGGCCGCGCCCGCGAGCTGATCGGCAAGGGCCCCGACGTCGTCGAGACCTTCGATCTCGAGGCGACGGTCGAGGGCCGCTACGCGGACGAGGAGCTCTCGCGCCTGGGGCTCGCGTTCGAGTGACGCTCAGCGCTTGACGGTGAACGTGCTCGAGCCGAGCACACTTCCGTACACGGGCTTTGCGCGCGTGCCGCGCGCGCCCCAGACGTACCACTTGTAGACGCCGGGCTGGAGGCGGTACCGCTTGCCCCGCGTACGTCCAGGTTCGCTTCAGCTTGAGCTTGGCCGCGCCGGGCCACGTGCTCAGCAGCTTGCGGCCGTTCCGGTACACCTGGACGTTGTAGAAGGTGGCGCCCTGTCACCGCCTTCCAGCGGAGCAGCGGCGGCGCCTTCACGACGGAGCCCGCGGCGGGCGCGAGGAGGGACGTGCTCTTCGCCGCCGCCGTCACCGCCGTCACCGCCTTTGTCGTCACGTTGCCCGCCTGGTCGGCGACGCTGATCTCGTACCGGTAGCGGATGCCGGCCTTCACGGTCTTGTCGGCGAACGCAGCGCCGTTGCCTCTGTAGACGATCGTCGACTTCGCGCCGTTGATGCCTGGACTGCGGACGAGCTCGACTTCCACGACGTCGCCCGCGCGCTCCCAGCCGATCCGCGCGACACCCTTGTCGACCTTGGCCTCTGTCTTCGCGAGCGCCGGGGCTGTCGCGTCGTACTGGAACTTGTGTCCGGCCTCAGCTGCGTTTCCGGCCGCGTCGCGGCACGACCCGACGACCGCGGCAGTCGGCTGATCCGGCCCTTCGTAACGCGTCGGCGCGGTACAGGCCGCGATCCCGGACGTCGCGTCGGTGCCGGCGAAGCTGACCGTGACGGGCTTCCGGTACCAGCCCTTTCGGTCTGGGGCTCGGTCGACGGAGGGCGAGACGGTCGGCGGCGTCGCGTCGTACTTGAACGCCACAGCCAAGCCGCTCGTGTTGCCCGCGAGATCAGTGCACGTGCCCGTGATCGACACCGAGGAACCGTCGCCTCCGCCGTAGGACGGGCTCGAGCAGCCGGCGATGCCGGAGGTAGCGTCGGTGCCGGAGAACGCGAACGCGACCGGATGGTTGTACCAACCGTTCACATCCGGGCCACGAGCGGGCGTCCCGGCCGAGACGCCGGGTGCCGTCTTGTCGATTTTCGGTGTCGCGGTCGATGAGTTGGACCCTCCAGGAAACGTGACGGTGCAGGTGTGCGAGGACTGCCCCTCGGTCGTAACGAGCTCTGCCAGCTCGCATCCGGAGCTGGACGTCACGTTGCCCGGCTCCGTGACGACCCAGTGAATCGTCACGTTGCTCCGGAACCACCCGTTCGAGCCCCCCGTGCCGGTCATCGTGAAGCTGACTGTCGGCGTGGCCGCGGCACCGGGTGCAAGAACAAGCGAGGCAAGGATCACAACGACGAGGCGCTTCATCGCGCGAGCTCCCGTCGAGCGGCAGCAAGCACAACGGCACCACCAAGGGCGACGAACGCCAGTCCCATACCGGCGAGCGCGGCCAGCCCTCGATTCAACTCCTCGACCGTCGGGACGAGGCCTACGAGTGGCACTGGGCCGCGGTCATGCGGGACGGCTGCTGCCGGCACGACTGTGCGCTTCGTCACGGCCGTCCTCTTGACCTGACGCTTCGGCTTCGCCGCGGGCGCCTCCACCGGCTGAGCGCGCACGACCGGCGCGGCGATGGTGGACGACCGGCGCCGGTGCAACGGTCACCGGAGCCTGACGCACCTGAGCCGGCTGCGTCCGCGTCACCGGCGGCGGCTCGGGGGCGACGCCGACGGGCGGCGGATCGGGTGCGGGCGTCGCTGCCCACGCGGGCGAAGCGAGGACGACGCACAGCAGGGCGAGACCTCCCGCCGGAGTGCCAATGCGCCGCAGCAACGACCGTCTTGCCTGTCGTGCCATATCCCCCCGATCTCCGGGCCTTTTCTCGAAGCTACTGCGGTTTTTCAGGTCTGTCAACGAGGCGCCTCGCCCCGCAGGCCGGTCCGGAGCCGGCCTGCGGGGCGACGCCTTTTGTCTACTCGGCTCGAGACCTCCCCTTCGCGTGCTTCGCGGCGAGTTGAAGCGCCGCCGACAGGCCGATCGCGTGCTGATGGTTCTTCGCCGACTGGCCGACCGCCTGCGTGCCGCCACCGCCGGACTGATCCTGATCCGCGTCCTGCAGGAGCGCGTTCAGGTTCAGCGCCAACGCCGACGAGCTGACGTCGTTCGACTGGTCGACCGAGCCGCCGGAGCCGTGGCTGCCGACGCCGACGGGCGTGTTCGAGTTGCCGCCCGACGGGCAGCCGCACTTGTCGCGTCCGAAGGCCTGGATGGCCAGCGAACCGGCGAGTGCGCCCTGCTCGTTCTTCGCTTCCTGACCGATCGCCTGGATGCCGATCGCCTTGTGACAACCGCACTCCTTGTCGCGGCCGCCCTGATCCTGGTCGGCGTCCTGCTTGGTCAGGTTGATGTTCAACGCCGTCGCATCCGACTCGGCGCTGTTCGACTGCGTGACGTCTCCACCGTCGGCCTTGCGGTCACCCTTGTAACCGTCGGCCTTGCGGTCGTCCTTGTAGCGATCCGCCTTGCGGTGGTCGTTGCCGCCGACCGCAACCGGGCTGTTCGTGTTCGAGGCACCGAACTGCAGCGCCGCCGAGAGCCCGATCGCCGCCTGCTCGTTCTTCGCCGACTGGCCGATCGCCTGGATCGCGATCCCGCCGCCGCCGGCCTGCTCCTGATCCGCGTCCTGCTTCAGCGCGTTCAGGTTTGCTGCCGTGGCATCGGAATCGACGCTGTTCGACTGGTCGACGGAGCCGCCGCCGCCGTAGCTGTCCACGCGGACCGGAGCGTTCTCGTTGCTCGCCCCCGCCTGCGCGGCCAGCGACGCGGCCAGCGCGCCCTGCTCACTCTTCGCCTCCTGACCGATCGCCTGGATGCCGGTTCCGTGGCAGCCGCACTCCTTGTCGCGGCCGCCCTGCTTCTGGTCGGCGTCCTGCTTCGTCAGGTTGACGTTGAGCGCCGTCGCATCCGAGTCGACCGAGTTCGACTGCGACACGTCGCCGCCGTCTCCCTTGCTGTCGACACGAACCGGCGTGTTGCTGTTCGAGGCGCCGTGCTGCAGCGCCGCTGACAGCGCGATCGCGGCCTGCTCGTTCTTGGCCTCCTGGCCGATCGCCTGGATGCCACCCGAGCCGGACTGCTCCTGATCCGCGTCCTGCTTCAGCGCGTTCAGGTTGGCAGCAGTCGCGTCGGAATCGACGCTGTTCGACTGGTCGACCGAGCCGCCGTCTCCCTTGCTGTCCACGCGAACGGGTGCGTTGTCGTTGCTCGCACCGTGCTGGAGGCCGAGCGAGAACGCAGCTGCGCCCTGCTCACTCTTCGCCTCCTGGCCGATCGCCTGGGTGCCGTCCGAGCCACAGCCGCACGAGGATCCGTGCTGTGCCTGGTCGGCGTCCTGCTTCGTCAGGTTCGGCGTTCAGCGCCGTCGCGTGCGAGTCGACGCTGTTCGACTGGGCGACGTCGCCGTCATCGCCCTTGCTGTCCACGCGCACCGGCGTGTTCGTGTTCGATGCGCCGGACTGCAGCGCTGCCGAGGCGGCCAGCGCGTCCTGCTCGTTCTTGGCCTCCTGGCCGATGGCCTGGGTGCCGGAGCCGGACTGGCCCTGACCCGCGAGCTGCCAGGTCAGGTTCAGGTTCCCGGCCGCCGCCGTCGAGTCGACGCTGTTCGACTGCTCGACAGAGCCGCCGTCGCCCTTGCTGTCGACGCGAACGGGAGTGTTCGTGTTCCCGCTCGAGCCGCAGCCGCAACGGTCGTGGCCGCCGGACTGGGCCGCCAGCGACGCAGCCGCTGCCGACTGGTCGTTCTTGGCCTCCTGTCCGATCGCCTGCGTGCCGCCGGATGCGCAACGGCAGTCGCCGCCGCGCTGCTCCTGGTCGGCCTTCTGGCCGGTCAGGTTGACGTTCAGCGCCGTCGCCTTCGAGTCGACGCTGTTCGACTGGTCGACGTCGCCGTCGTCGCCCTTGCTGCCGACGCGGACCGGGGTGTTCGTGTTGCTCGCCCCGGACTGGAGCGCCACCGACAGTGCGCCGGCGGACTGCTCGCTCTTGGCTTCCTGGCCGATCGCCTGGATGCCGTCGGACGCGCAGCCGCACTCGCCCTTGCTCTTGCCGCCCTGGTCCTGATCCGCGTACTGCTTCGTCGCGTTCAGGTTGCCGGCGGCAGCCGACGAGTCGACGCTGTTCGACTGGGACACGTCGCCACCGTCGCCCTTGCTGAGGACGCGGACGGGGATGTTCGTGTTCGTCGCACCATCCTGCTTCGCTGCTGAGAGCGCGGCCGCCGACTGGTCGTTGTCGGCGTCCTGCCCGATGGCCTGGGTGCCACCCGAGCCGCCCTGGTCCCTGAGTCGGCGTTCTGGCCGGTCAGGTTCAGGTTGCCGGCCTTCGCCGACGAGTCGACGCTGTTCGACTGCGTCACGTCGCCGTCGTTGCCGGGGCTGAGGACGCGCACGGAGATGTTCGTGTTCTCCGCGCCCTTCTGCTCGGCGGCCGAGGCTGCGGCGGCATGCTGCTTGCTGTCCGCGTCCTGGCCGACCGCCTGCGTTCCGGAGCCGCCCGCCGCAGCCTGCTCGGCGGACTGGCCCGTGGCGTTCACGTTCGCAGCGGTCGCGTCGGACTCGACGCTGTTCGTCTGCGAGACGTCGCCGTTGTCGCCAGGGCTCAGGACCCTGACGGGGATGTTCGTGTTGCTCGCACCGGACTGCGTTGGCGTACGACAGCGCGGTTGCGGCCTGGCTCGAATCAGCCTCCTGGCCGGTCGCCTGCGTGCCGCCCGTGCAGCCGCACGAGCCGCTCTGCGTCTGGTTCGCCGACTGGCCGGTGACGTTCGCGTTCGCCGCCGTCGCGTTGGAGCTGACGGTGTTCGACTGCGAGACGTCGCCGTTGTCGCCAGGGCTGAGGACGCGAACGGAGACGTTCTTGTTGGACGGTTGACTCTGCGAGGCGCCGGATTGCGCGCCCGCTCCCTGGGCACTGGCGGCTGCTTGCCCTGCCAGCTCCAAGGCTGAGTCACCCGGTGCAGCCGTCGCCTGGCCCGCGCTCACGAGGAGCCCGAGCGCTGCGGCAACGACCACAACGATGCGTCTCATCGATCCTTCTCCCTTCCCTGCATTTGCGTGAACAGGGCGGACTCGACCAAGTCCGCCGGAATCGCAAGAGCAGGGAGCGCTAGCCCGGGTGGTCGGGTGGAGGGTCAGGATCTTCGCCTGCTGCACGCACCTCGGCGGCGACCGAGCGCGATGCGTGCGGCGAAAGCGATGACGAACGCGAACCCGACGACCAGGAGCACGAAGTACCCCAGGCGGCCGTCGGACGCGTTCAGGGGTGCAAAGCCGGCGGCGCTGAGCGCGGCGGCCTGCTCGCGCGTCGGAGCGGCGGGACGGCGCGGCGCCGGACGGAGCTGCGCCGGCTTCGGAGCCGGCCGCGCCACGCGCGCCGCCGCTTCGGAGGCCTTGGCGAGCCGGATCGTGACCGCCACCGACGCGCGGAAGCGCTCCCGGGCGGTGATATCACGCCGATTCGCGGGCGGTGCCTGAGGCAGGAGCACGCTCTGCGGCTCGGCGGCCGCCGTCGCGACGCCCGTGGGCTCATGGAACGGCGCAGCACCCGTCCTCGCGCGGACGGCATCTGCGGCCGGGATCATCGGCGACGAACTCGTCGAGCACGCCGGCGAAAGAAGGCCAGCGGAGTGACCGCTTCCGACGGTCATCGACGCTGCTCTGCCTGAGCGCGAGGGCGATGCCGGCAGCTCGACGCGGATCGGCGGCAACGCCGGAGCCGTCACCACGACGGCGACGTTTTGGTCTGGTGGACCGGGCCGTCGTTACCCGGACTGTTGATGCGGATCGAGATGTTGATATTGATCGGCCGATACTGCGTAACACCAGGTTGATACTGCGGCGTGTTTTCGCCGGCCGTATTCGTTGGTAATGGATCTGGATCCCCGCAATTCCAATCCCAGTTCCAGGTCCAGTTCTGTGTCCCGACCTCCGGCGGGATCGGTATTTCAGGAATCGCATCGCCGCAATTCCATTCCCAGTTCCAGTTCCAACTCTCGGCCGCGGGTGCAGGCTCGGCCGAGGGCGGCTGGTGCCGCATCGGCTGTCGGGCGCGGCCGAAGCGGTATCGGCTCCTGATACTGCGGCGCGTCCGGCTGATACTGAGGGGCGGTTTCCGTGGCCGGACGGCGCCGTCACCTCGACGACGTTCACCTGCTCGACCGAGCCGTTGTCGCCGGGGCTGTCCACCCGCACCGACACGTTCACATTCGTCGGCGCCGTCTGCGTGACGGCGGCGGCGGGCGGGGCGTCAGGCGTCGGGCTCACGACCGGCGCGGCTTCGACAGGCGCTTCCACAGCCGGCTCGGGGGGCGGTGCGGCGACCGCCCCTACCGTCACCGGCTCCGCGGCAGCCGTTTGGGCGGGAACTGCCGGAAGAGGGGAGTCGGGAGGCGGGGCAGGTCGACCGCGGTCAGAGGATCGAGCTCAGTCAGGCTCGCTTCCTCGAAGACCGCGGTCGCGACCTCCGCCAGATCGGGAACGGCCGGAACCGGCATGTCGGGGACTCCGCTCTCGGCGCGAGCAGGGGAACTCGTGGTCGCGGCGAGCCCGAGCACCGCCAGGCAGAGAGCTGCCCGGCGGGCGGTGCTCCCGATCGTGAACTCGTCACATAAGGAGAAATACCCCGTTGCTATCCGACTGATCCATTTTCTTTTCCGCTTTTTTCGATGTTGTTGAAGCGTGAGTGCGAAACTTTCCGTTGAATTACCCGCAACCGCGAACGCTAGTGTCGATATATGGCGGCTACTCTCGGCAGCTCCTGCGGCGTGGTGCGACGACCGTGACCGCGACGCCCGCCAACGGCTGATCGAGCTGCACCTACCGCTCGTCCGCGCACTCGCCCGCCGGTTCGCGTCCCGCGGCGAGCAGTTCGACGATCTGGTGCAGGTCGGCGCCGTCGGCCTGATCAAGGCGATCGACCGCTACGACCCGGGGCGAGGCTCGTCGCTGACGGCGTACGCCGTCCCCACGATCGTCGGCGAGATCCGCCGCCACCTGCGCGACAGCACGCAACCGCTCCGCGTGCCGCGCCGGGACGGCGACCGCCGCGTCGCCGTTCGCGCCGTTGCGCTCGACGCCGACGCCGCCTCGTCACACGACGCCGGCGCCGAGCGGGGGCTCGAGCTCGGCGAGGAGCGGGTGCTGATCGAGGCGGGATTGCGGGCGCTGCCGCGTCGGCAGCGGCGCATCGTCCAGCTGCACTACTTCGCCAATCTGAGCCAGCGTGGTATCGCCAGCGAGCTCGGTCTCTCGCAGGTGCACGTCTCCAGGCTGCTCCAGGACTCACTCGGGAAGCTCCGGCAGGAGATCGGCCAGACCTAGAACGCGCAGTGATATCACGTTGAGAGTGTTGTGCGGTTCGTTTCAAGAACCTAGAATCAGTCCATGACCGCCGCGCCGTCCGCTACGGAGCAAGTCGAAGCGCGGAGCGAAGCCGCGCTCCGAGCGGCCGCCTGCTCCTGCGGATGCCCGCCGCGCTCCACGCGGAGCTCGCCCGAACGGCCGAGCGCGACGGAGTCAGCCTGAATCAGTTCATCACGCGCGCGCTCGCGGGCAGGATCGGCTGGGGAACGGACGCGGACGAGGAGTGCGCCGCCTCGACGGCTGCGTCCGCGGAGAGCCGGGCGAGGCTGATCGCGATCGCTCTCGTCGTGAACGCCGTCGTGATCGGGCTCGCCGCCCTCGCGGCGATCGCGGTGCTCGTCCTCGCCTGGCGCGGCTAGCGCGGCTAGAGCACCAGCGTCTCGGGAAAGATCGCGCCGCCGGCGAAGCGGTCGAGCCGGTACGGCGCAAGCTCGAACGGCGGCGCGTCGCCGAGGAGCTCCGCAGCGACGGCGTCCCCGACCGCCGGCGACTGCATGAAGCCGTGGCCCGAGAAACCACAGGCCGCATAGACGCCCGTCGGCGACCTGACCGATGATCGGGTGCGCGTCCGGCGTCATGTCGTAGAAGCCGGCCCAGGCACGGCGCACGGGCACGCCGGCCGCGCGCGGGATACCGGTACGCCAGCCGCTCCCGCCAGTCCGCAACCAGGTCGTCGCGAACCTCGTCCGGCCCGTCCCAGCGCAGCTCGGGCTCCCCCATGGCGAGCCGCAGACTGTCCGCACCGACGCGGCGGAAATGGAAGCCGTTCTCCTCGATCGTCATCGGGAGGCCGGCCGGCACGCCGTCGACGGGGCCGACGTCGGCGAGCTGGCGCACGAGTGGCCGGACCGGCAGCTCGACGCCGCGTGCCGCGGCGACTGCGAGCGGAGCGGGCGCCGCACGCGACCACGAGCGTCTCCGCCTGCCAGCGCGAGCGCGTCCGTGTGCTCCCGCACCTCGACGCCGAGCGCCGCCGCCCGCCGGACGAGCTCGCGCGTCACGCCCGCAGGATCGGCGATCCCGTCCTCGCGGCAGATCGTCGCCCCCAGCACGTCGTCGGTGCGGAGGCCGTCGACGAAGCTCGCGTCGACGCGCTCGACCGGAACGCCCAGCGCGGCCTGGAGCGCACGCCGGTGCTCGAGCTCGGCGAGGCCCGTCTCCGTGGTCGCCAGGAAGAGATAGCCCACCTGCTCGAACAGCGGCGCGCCGAGCTCCTGGAAGAGCCTGACACTCGACTGAGCGAGCCGCACCTCGGCCTCGGTCGTGAACTGCTGGCGCACGCCGCCCATCGCCTTCCCGGTCGCGGCGCCGGCGATCTCCCCCACGTCGGCGAGCACGACGTCGTCCGCGCCGCGAAGGGCGAGGTGATAGGCGATCGAGGCGCCGATCGCGCCCGCGCCGGCTACGACGACTCGAGCCACCCGCGCAGCTCCTCGCGCTCGCCGTCGCTCAGCTGCCGCAGCGGACGCCGGACGTCCTCTTTGACGGGCACGCCCCGCAGGCTGAGGATGAACTTGAGCGCCGCGTGCCGAGGGAACCGCTCGACGGCTGCGCGCAGCTCGCCGAGCTCGATCGCGCCCGCCTCGCTCGGCTCCCGCACGACCGCCGCGACCTTGTCCGGGTAGGCCGCCGCCAGTCCGGAGACGGCGCCGACCGCTCCCGCGCAGATCCCGTCGTAGATGAGCGCCTCGGGCCCGACGAAGACGTCGAGCCCCTCGACGAGGTAGGGCGCGAGCTTGTCGAACGGCGCGTCCGAGACCTTGAGCCCGGCGAGGTTCGGCACGCGCTCGCGCAGCTCGAGCAGCACCGGCGATCGGCACGGCGTAGCCGCTGGCGCGCTCGAACTCGTAGACGTAGAAGGGAACCGGCGCGCACGCCGCTGCGGCGGCCTGGAAGTGATCGAGCAGGGAGCGCTCGTCGAGCTGGAAGTACGGCGGCCCGATCACCGCGACCGCGTCGACGCCCGCCTCGGCCGCGTGAGACGCGAGCGCGACCGTGTCCGCGCTCGTCTGGGCGCCGCAGTGCGCCGCGACCTGCAAGCGGCTCTGTGCCGCGTCCAGGAAGAGCTCGAGCGCGCGTTTCCGCTCGTCGACGCCGAAGAGAAGCCCTTCGCCGGTCGTCCCCAGCGCGAGCAGGCCGTCGAGACCGTTCCCCGCGAGGAAGTCGACGTACGGGCCGAATGCGCTCTCGTCGAGACGGTCGCCGTCGAGCGGCGTCACGGCCGCCGCCAGAGCTCCGCGCAGCATGCCGCGACTCTACTGCGGCTAGCTGTCCTCGACGCTCGTGAGCCGGTCGTACGGACGGTCGATCCTGGCGCTGTCGGCTCCGGAGCCGCCATCGAGGACGTCGGGGCCGCCGTCGCGGGCCATCAGGTAGTCGGGGCCGGGTCCGCCGCGATGGACGTCCCGGCCGACACTGCCCGTCACCCAATCGCGACCGACGCCGCCGTCGAGTGTGTCGGCGCCCGCGCTGCCGTCGAGGAGATCGTTGCCCCCTTCGCCGAGGATGACGTCATTACCGCTGCCGCCGAGGATTGCGTCGTCGCCGCCTCCGCCGAGGATCCTGTCGTTGCCGCCGAAGCCTCTGATCGTGTCGTGCCCGCCGAGGCCGCAGATGACGTCACGGCCCGCCGTCCCGTCCAGCGTCTCGGACGCTGCTGTCCCCATGATCGTGCAGCCTGCGAGGCCCGCGCTCGGCGCAGCACCCGCTCCCGCGGCTACGAGGAGCGCGACAGCGACTGCGGCGACGGCGGCAACCTTCGCGTACATGGCGCTCTCAGCGTGAGCGACTTCGCGCGTAGGATCGTCCCCTGATGGGGGCACTTCGGATCGAGCGTGACGACGACGTGCTCCGCGTCACGCTGGCGCGCCCGGAGACGCGCAACGCCTTCGACGCCGACCTGATCGCCGAGCTCTCGCAGGCGTTCGTCGACGTCGGCAAGGCCCGTGCAGTGCTGCTCGCCGGCGACGGGCCGAGCTTCTGCGCGGGCGCGGACGTCGAGTGGATGCGTGCGTCCGTCGACCTGGACTTCGACGCCAACGTCGCCGACGCGAACGCGCTGCGCGCGATGCTCGAGGCGATCGACCGCTGCCCCGCACCGGTCGTCGCTCGGGTCCAGGGCCACGCTCTCGGCGGCGGCGCGGGCCTGGTCGCCTGCGCCGACATCGCCGTCGCCGAGCAGAAGGCGGTGTTCGCGTTCTCGGAGGTGAAGCTCGGGATCATCCCGGCGGTGATCTCGCCGTTCGCGCTCGCGAAGATCGGACCGAGCTGGGCGCGGCGCTACTTCGTCACCGGCGAGCGGTTCGACGCCGCGACGGCGCTCCGGATCGGGCTTGTGCACGAGGTCGGTGCGGATCTGGACGCAGCGGTCGAACGAGTGCTCGCAGAGCTGCGCAGCGCAGGCCCGCGGGCGGCACGTCATGCGAAGCGGCTCGTGCTCGACCGCCCGGACGGGCCTGAGACCGCCCGGAGGATCGCCGAGCGCCGCACGAGCGACGAGGGACAAGAGGGCCTGCGCGCCTTCCTCGAGCGGCGTAGCCCGGACTGGGCTTAGCCCTCAGGGCGCTCGGCGATGTGGCTGATGAACCGGTAGCCCACTCGCGGCTCGGTGACGAAGTACAGCGGCCGCGCGGGATCCGGTTCGAGCTTCCGTCTGATCTGAGCGAGGTAGACCCGAAGGTAGTTGGTCTCGCGCTCGTACTGCGGCCCCCAGACTTCCTGGAGAAGTTGACGCTGGCTGACAAGCTTGCCGGGGCTGCGGACGAGGATCTCAACGATCTGCCATTCGGTCGGCGTCAGGCGCACCTCGGCTCCGTCCCGGATCACACGCTTGTCGGAGAGGTCGACGGTGAAGTCGGGTGTCTGGACGACAGCCTCTTCCTCGGCCGGCGCCGCGCGTCGCAGGGCAGCGCGGAGACGGGCGAGGAGCTCATCCATGCCGAACGGCTTGGTGACGTAGTCGTCTGCGCCAGCGTCGAGGGCGGCGACCTTGTCCGCTTCGCGCTCGCGGACGGAGAGGACGACGATGGGAACGCGGGTCCAGCCGCGAAGACCGCGGATGACCTCGACGCCGTCGATGCCCGGCAGGCCGAGGTCGAGGATGACGAGATCGGGGTGCTTGCGCGCCGCCAGGTCGAGCGCCGTCTCCCCCGTCGCCGCCAGATCGACGTCGTAGCCGCGAGCGCGGAGGTTGGTGCCGAGCGCGCGCAGAATCTGCGGCTCGTCGTCGACCACGAGGATCCGCGTCATCGGGCGGCCGGGAGCCGGACGACCACGGTCAGTCCTCCGCCGGGCGTGTCCTCGAGCTCGATCGAGCCGTTCATCGCCTCGATGAAGCCTCTCGCGACCGCCAGGCCGAGCCCGACCCCCTCGCGGCTCGAGTCGCCGAGGCGCTGAAAGGGGAGAAACATCCGAGCACGCTCGGGCCCGGGGACGCCGGGGCCGCGGTCGACGATCCGGATGTCGACGCCGCCGTCGACTGCGCCGGCAACCACGCGCGGCGACGTCGCGTCCGGCGAATAGGCGGCAGCGTTCGCGATGATGTTGGCGAGCGCGCGCTCGAGCAAGCCCGCGTCCGCGTTGACCGGCGGCACGTCTTCCGGCAGGTCCAGCTTGACCTCCGCGCCGCGAGGACCGAGGCTTCGGAGCGCGGCGGGGATGACTTCGTCGAGGCTGATCGGCTGCGCATGAAGCTCGACCGATCCCGTCTGAAGCCGGCTCATGTCGAGAAGGTTGCCGACCAGGGCGTCGAGGCGATCGGTCTCCTCGTGGATCGTGGCGAGAAATTCGTTCTCCTCAGCCGCTGTCCAGTCCACATCTTCCTGCAGCAGGCTCGTCACCGACGCCTTGATCGCCGCGAGCGGTGTGCGCAGGTCGTGCGAGACGGCGGAGAGAAGAGCCGTCCGGAGCTCGTTCGCGGCCGCCAGGCTCCCGGCAGTCGAGGCCGCGGCCTCGAGCTCCTCGAGCTGGAGCGACGCAGCGAGCTCGCGCGCGTACGCCTGGAGGATCGGCCGATCCTCCTCGTCGGCGGCGCTGGCGCCTGTCAGCACGAGGATGTGCCTTGGGTCGACTTCGATCGTCGTCGTCGCCTCGTCCGGCGACGACGGCGCGGGTCCGCTCGCGGCGTCGAGCGTCCAGCCGGGGCCGGTGCGGTGGAGGACGCCCACGGCGTCGACGCCGAGGGCCCGCCGCAGGCTCTCCAGCAGCGCATCGACCGAGGACGAGCCGGCGAGCCGAGCCAGCGCTTCGGCTTCCGCGCGCGCGCGGGTGCCCTCCGCCGCACGGCGCGCTGCGAGCGCGACGAATGCGCTGACGAGACTGGCAACGGTGACGAAGACGACGAGCGCGAGGACGTTCTCGCCCTCGCTGATCGTGAGGGTGTACAGCGGCGGCGTGAAGTACCAGTTGACGATGAGAAAGCCTGCGACTGCAGCTGTGAGCGCGGGCCAGAGCCCGCCGACCGCCGAGACGCCGATGACGAGGAGGAGAAAGAGGAGCAGCACGCTCGGCAGACCGACGTGGTCACGCAGATGTGAGAGGACCCAGGCGAGGAGGGGCAGGCCGACCGCAGCGAGCAGAAAGCCGGTGAGCACCCTTCTCCGTGGCAGCGTCGTTGGCCGGCGCTTGCGTGGCCGATCGGGCTCCGTCGCGTCTGCGCCCTCCTCGCGGCTGATCACGTGCACGTCGAGGCCGATGCCGGAGCTCCGGATCACGTCGTTGATCACCGACCCCTGCGTCAGCTCACGCCAGCGCGACCGGCGGGTCGCTCCGAGCACGATCTGGGTCGCGTTCAGCGTCCGCGCCGCGTCGACGAGCGCCTTGCCGACGTCGGCGCCGACCAGCTCGCGGTGGGTGCCGCCGAGCTGCTCGACCAGCCTGCGCTGCTGGTCGAGGAGCGCTGCGGGCTCGGCTGCGAGCCCGTCCTGGGGGAGGACGTGGACGGCGACGAGCTCGCCGTTCGCGCGCTGGGCCATCCGTGCCGCCCGCCGGATCAGCCGGTCGCCGTCGGGCGAGCCCGTCAAGGCGACCAGGACGCGCTCTCGCGTCTCCCAGGGTCGATCGATGCCGTGCCGCGCCCGGTAGGCCGCCAGGCCTTCTTCGACCCGATCGGCGATCCAGAGCAGTGCCAGCTCCCGGAGCGCGCCGAGGTTGCCGGGCCGGAAGTAGTTGCCGAGGGCCGCATCGATCCGCTCCGCGGGGTAGATGTCGCCGCGGGCGAGCCGCGCCCGGATCGTCTCGACGGCGAGGTCGACCAGCTGGAGCTGGTCGGCGCGCCGCACGACCTCATCGGGGATCGTCTCGCGCTGCTTGACCCCGGTGATCTGCTCGACGACGTCGTTCAGCGACTCGAGGTGCTGGATGTTGAGCGTCGAGATGACGTCGATGCCGGCGTCGAGAAGCTCCTCGACGTCCTGCCAGCGCTTCTCGTTGCGCGAACCGGGGACGTTCGTGTGGGCCAGCTCGTCGACGAGCGCGACCGCGGGCTGACGGGCGAGCAGCGCGTCGAGATCCATCTCCTCGAACTCCGAGTCGCGGTACTGGATGCGCTTACGAGGAAGCACCTCGAGCTCGCCGACCTGCTCGGCTGTCGGCCGCCGGCCGTGTGTCTCGAAGACGCCGACGACGACGTCCTCGCCGCGTTTGGCGCGGCGCCGGCCCTCGTTCAGCATCGCGTAGGTCTTGCCGACACCGGGGGCGGCGCCGAGGTAGAGGCGGAGTTGCCCGCGCGCCATGGGCTAAGGCTACGCTCGCGCGTCGAGTGCGAGGTTGAGCTCGAGCACGTTCACACCGGATTCACCGAGGAAGCCGAGCGAGCGATCGTCCGTGTGCTCTTCCACGAGCGCGAGGACGTCATCGAGGGGCAATCCCCGCGCCTCGGCGACGCGGGGCGCCTGGAGCCGCGCGTTCTCGGGTGAGATGTGCGGATCGAGACCCGAGCCGGACGCGGTGAGCGCGTCCACAGGAGCGTCGGCGGCGTTCGCCTGCGCGGTAGGCCGCCCGCCGCTCCGCGACCGCATCGAGCAGGTCCTGATTGGTCGGGCCGAGGTTCGAGGCCGAGCTCGACATCGCGTCGTAGCCGTCGCCGGCCGCCGAGGGGCGCGGGTTGAAGTAGCGCGCCCCCGCGAACTGCTGACCGATCAGGCGGGAGCCGACGACTTGCCCGTCGCGCTCGATCAGCGACCCGTCCGCCCGGGAGGGGAAGGCGACTTGCGCGACGCCGGTGACCACCAGCGGATAGACGATCCCGGTCAGGACCGTGAACGCGAGGAACAGGACGAGCGCGGGGATGAGCTGCCGGCGCATCAGACGATCCCCAGCCCCGAGACGACGAGGTCGATCAGCTTGATCCCGACGAAGGGAACGACGAGGCCGCCGAGGCCGTAGACGAGCAGGTTGCGGCGCAGCACGGCCGCGGCAGAGGCGGCGCGGAAGCGCACGCCGCGCAGCGCGAGCGGGATCAGCGCGACGATCACGAGCGCGTTGAAGACGACCGCGCTCAGGATCGCCGACTGGGGACTGTCGAGGCGCATGATGTTGATGTCGTCGAGGACCGGGAAGGTGCCTGCGAACATCGCAGGGATGATCGCGAAGTACTTGGCGACGTCGTTCGCGATCGAGAACGTCGTCAGCGAGCCGCGGGTGATCAGGAGCTGCTTGCCGATCTCGACGATCTCGATCAGCTTCGTCGGATTCGAGTCGAGGTCGACCATGTTGCCGGCCTCGCGCGCCGCCTGCGTGCCGGTGTTCATCGCAACGCCGACGTCGGCCTGGGCGAGTGCCGGCGCGTCGTTCGTGCCGTCGCCCGTCATCGCGACGAGATTGCCGCCGGCCTGCTCGCGCTTGATCAGCGCCATCTTGTCCTCCGGCGTGGCCTCGGCGAGGAAGTCGTCGACGCCTGCCTCGTCGGCGATCGCCTTCGCGGTCAGCGGGTTGTCACCCGTGATCATCACCGTGCGGATCCCCATCGCCCGCAGCTCGTCGAAGCGCTCGCGCAGGCCCTTCCTTGACCACGTCCTTGAGGTGGACGACGCCGAGCGCGTGCCCGTTCTCGGCGACGACGAGCGGCGTGCCGCCGCTGAGCGCGACCCCGTCGACCAGCGTCGCCAGCGCGTCCTGGTTCCCATCTTCGGGGCCGACCCAGCGCTTGATCGCGTCGGCGGCGCCCTTTCGGATCGAGCGGCCGGCCATGTCGACCCCGCTCATCCGCGTCTGCGCGGTGAAGGGGATCAGCGTCGCGCCGGCGAGCGTGCGCTCTCTGATCTGGAAGCGCTCCTTGGCCAGGACGACGATCGAGCGACCCTCGGGCGTCTCGTCGGCCAGGCTCGCGAGCTGAGCTGCATCGGCCAGCTCCTGCTCGAGGACGCCCGGCAGCGGCAGGAACTCGGCGGCTTGCCGGTTGCCGAGCGTGATCGTGCCGGTCTTGTCGAGCAGGAGCGTCGAACAGTCCCCGGCCGCCTCAACCGCACGCCCCGAGAGGGCGAGCACGTTCCGGCGGACGAGACGATCCATCCCGGCGATGCCGATCGCGGAGAGCAGCGCGCCGATCGTGGTCGGGATCAGGCAGACCAGCAGTGCCACCAGCACGATCGTGTCCTGCCGGTCGCCGGAGTAGATCGCGAACGGCTGCAGCGTGACGACAGCGAGCAGGAAGATCGCGGTCAGGCCGACGAGGAGGATGTCGAGAGCGATCTCGTTCGGCGTCTTCTGGCGCGAGGAGCCCTCGACGAGGGCGATCATGCGGTCGAGGAAACTCTCGCCCGGACGCTGCGTCACCCGCACGACGATCTGGTCGGAAAGGACGCGCGTGCCGCCGGTCACCGCCGAACGGTCGCCTCCAGACTCGCGGATGACCGGCGCGGACTCGCCGGTGATCGCGGATTCGTCGATGCTGGCGATTCCTTCGATCACCTCGCCGTCGGCCGGGATCACCTCGCCGGCCGAGACGACGACGACGTCGCCTTCGCCCAGGCCACTCGAAGGGACGTCCTCGACGGAGCCGTCGGGCCGGCGGCGGTGGGCGATCGTCTCGGCTCGTGTCCGTCGCAGCGCCTCGGCCTGCGCCTTACCGCGGCCCTCCGCCACAGCCTCCGCGAAGTTGGCGAAGGCGACCGTGAACCAGAGCCAGATCGCGATCGACCACGCAAAGACGCTCGGGTCGGCGATCGCGATGCCCGTGACGAGAACGCTGCCGATCTCGACGATGAACATGACCGGGTTCCGCGCCATCCGGCGCGGGTCGAGCTTGCGGAGGCTGTCGCCCGCTGCCCGGCGCAGGATCGCACGGTCCAGCAACGAGGTGACGGCGCGCGTCACAGCCCCAACTGCTCCACGATCGGCCCGAGGGCAAGGACGGGGAAATAGGTCAGCCCGACGACGATCACCACCACGCCGACGAGCAGCGAGACGAAGAGCGGCGATGCAGTGGGGAAGGTGCCGGCGGTTGGCGGCACCGGCTGCTTGCGCGCCAGCGATCCCGCGATCGCGAGCAGCGGCACGATCAGGAGGAAGCGGCCGCAGAGCATCGCCAGGCCGAGCGTCGTGTTGTACCAGTCGGTGTTCCCGGTGAGGCCGCCGAAGGCGGAGCCGTTGTTGTTCGACGCCGACGTGAAGGCGTACAGCACCTCCGAGAGGCCGTGTGGGCCTGGGTTGAGGATCGACGCCGTGGCCGAGTCGAGCACGAGCGACACGGCGCTGAAACTGAGCACGAGGAGCGGCACGGCCAGCAGGTACAGGACGACGAGCTTCATCTCTGCGGCCTGGATCTTCTTCCCGAGGAATTCAGGCGTCCGGCCGACCATCAGGCCGGCGATGAACACCGAGAGCAGGACGAAGACGAGCATCCCGTAGAGGCCTGCGCCGACTCCGCCCGGTGAGACCTCGCCGAGCATCATGTTCACGAGCGGCACTGCGCCGCCGCCGGGCGTGAAGCTGTCGTGGGCGGCGTTGATCGCGCCCGTCGACGTCCCGGTCGTGGAGGCGGCGAAGAGCGCGGACGCGGGCGCGCCGAAGCGCACCTCCTTGCCCTCCATGTTCGCCGCGGCCGCGTCGATCCGCGGGTTGCCGTCGACCTCGAACGAGGTCGCGACCGCGGCCGAGCCGATCCAGAGCGTGAACATCGCGGCGAAGATCGCCCAGCCCTGCCGCTGATTCCCGACCATCCGGCCGAACGCGTACGTGAGCGCGAACGGGATCAGCAGCAGTGCCAGCATCTCGACGAGGTTCGTGAACCCGGTCGGGTTCTCGAACGGGTGCGCCGAGTTGGCGTTGACGATTCCACCGCCGTTCGTGCCCAGCTCCTTGATCGCCTCCTGGCTCGCGACGGGACCGCGGTAGATCGCCTGCGCCGCGCCTTCGACCGTGCGGGCCTCCACAGGGCCGCGCAGCGACTGCACGACGCCCTGGCTTGCGAGGAGTACCGCGACGGCCACGGACAGCGGCAGGAGCACGCGCGTCGTCGTCCGGACGAGGTCGACCCAGAAGTTCCCGATCGTGTCGCTGCGCCGACGAGCCAGGCCGCGAATCAGGGCGACGGCGACCGCGATCCCGACGGCGGCCGAGACGAAGTTCTGCACCGTCAACCCGACCATCTGTGTGAGATGGCTCATCGTCGACTCGCCGCCGTAGTTCTGCCAGTTCGTGTTCGTGACGAAGCTGACCGCAGTGTTGAACGCGAGCAGCGGCGGCACAGCGCCGACGTCCGTCGGGTTCAGCGGCAGCCCGCCCTGCACGCGCTGGAGCACATACAGCCCGACGACCGACACGGCGCTGAACGCGAGCAGCGAGAGCGCGTACAACGTCCACGGCTGCTCGCGCTTCGGGTCGATCCCACCAAGCCGGTACAGGAGCCCTTCGACCGGGCGGAAGACGCGGTCGCCGGGCGCAGGGCCGTCGCCGTACACCCGCGCGAGGTAGGGGCCGAGGAGTCTCGTGCCGGCGAACACGAGCGCGATGAGCGCGGCGACCTGGAACCACGCGCCGCCGGTCATGCGTGGTGGTGCCGGTGGTCAAGGAGGTCGCGCATCACGATCACGACGAGCAGGACGCCACTGGCCAGCCCGACGAGGGCCATCCCGATCACGATCCACGCGAGGGCCGTGTTCACCCGAGCCGCTCCGGCGCGAGCAGGGCCCAGAGCAGATACGCGAGCAGCGCGACGACGAGGGCGAGCAGGAGGACGTCTCCGACCGTCACCGCTCGTCCTCCGACGGCGCGATGATTCGTGCACAGCCGCGCACGTAGAGCGCCGCGATCGCAAAGAACGCGACCACGACCACGATCAGGAGAACATCGAGCACACCGCCGGTATAGCGCCGTGGATCGTGCCGGCGCCACGACTTGACGCAAGCTCTACGGCAATCGATGTCGTCTTGACGCCCCCTTGACGTCCGAAGCCCGCCGGCAGGCGATCCGTCAGCCCGGGCGGACGGTGATCGCGCCGCCTGCGGCCGCCGGCGATGCCAGTCGGTAGCTCGTCGGCCGGCGGGCGCTGACCGTGACCGTGAAGCGGCCGTCCGGGCGTGTTCTCACGCGCTTGACGGTCCTCCACGCTCCCCCGTTCACCTGCTGCTCGAGCCGGACCTTCTTCAGCCCGCGGACGAATCCGTGCAGCCGTACAGGCCTGTTCGCGAGCGCGCGGGCCAGCGGAGGATCGAGGTTGAGCACGCGGACGTTGAACCAGGTCGAGCGAAGGCCGAGCGCGCGCCGGAACTCCTGCGACTCGAGCTGCCGCACGCCGTTGCCCACCTTCAGCCTCACGTCGATGACGCGCCCCGACGGACCGCGGTCGACGAGGAGGTCGCGCACGGCCTTCACCCCCAGCCTCTTGCCCACCTCGGCGGGCGTGAGCAGGAACGGCCCCCAGCGATGATGCTTCGAGAGCGTGTCGTGGGGGTCGGCGACCGAGACGAGGTACGGCACCGGTGTCGCGCGGGGCCATGCCTCGGCGATCGAGACGGTGCGGCCGCCCGAGGTCGAGTGGTAGAAGGTCGTCGCGACGCGGCCGTTCCAGAAGAGCGCCCTGCCTGCAGTCGACCCGATTGCCCGGTTCGTCGTGGTCGCCTCGGCGCGGACGCCGCCGTAGACCTGGCTGCGCGTGTCGTCATAGAGGTCGAAGAGCGTTCCCGGCTTCAGGGTCGCAAGCGCATAGGAGCGAGCGACGACGGCCTGGGCTCGCAGCGCCTCGGGATGCCAGTCGTCCGGCATCTCCCACGGGACGACCCCGCGCAGGTAGCGGTCGAGCGGCAGGCGGTTGACGACCGTCAGCCTGCCGCCGCGCTTGTGGAGGAGCAGCGTGCCGCGATAGGCGTCGGCGCCGAGGCGGAGCGGCGCGGCGCCGGGGACGAACCGCAGCGGCGAGCGCAGTCGAGCGAGCTTCGCGGCGACGACGTTCTGCGTCCCCGGCTTCAGCTTCCGCACCTTGCCGCGGCCGTCGACGACCTTGAACGGCTTCGAGGATCCGATCTTCACCGCCGCCCTGCCCTCGGCGAGCAGCACGCGCACCGGCCTGGCGGGGACGAGCCGTAGCTCCGTGCCGCGGTAGTAGTGCTTCAGGATCCGCTGATATCCCCAGCCGGCCTCGGCATAGCCGCGTGCGCCGTACTGGCTCATGCCGACGCCGTGACCCCAGCCGCGGCCGTCGATCACGAACACGGTGCCCGCGACCGCCTGCGCGGGCAGGCAGAGGAGGACGAGCCCGCAGAGGAGGAGCAGACGCCGCATCGAGCGGGCCAGCGTACCGCGGGTCAATACGATCCGCAAACGATGGCGATCCGCAAGCTCCTGGTGGCGAACCGCGGCGAGATCGCCGTCCGGATCTTCCGTACCTGCCGGGAGCTCGGGATCGCGACCGTGGCGGTCGCCGCGCCCGACGACGGCGGCTCGCTGCACGCCCGCACCGCCGACGAGACGGTCGCGATCGGCAGCTACCTCCACGCCGAGGAGCACATCCGGGCGGCGGCCGAGTCGGGCGCGGACGCGATCCATCCCGGCTACGGCTTCCTCGCCGAGAACGCGGACTTCGCCGAGGCCGTCGAGGCTTCGGGGCTGACCTGGGTCGGCCCGCCGGCGAATGCGCTCCGGCTCGGCGGCGACAAGCTGGCCGCGAAGCGGATCGCGTCCGACGCCGGTGTCCCGGTGGTGCCCACTGGCGACCCCGCCGAGCTCGGCTACCCGCTGCTCGTCAAGGCCGCGGCGGGCGGCGGCGGCCGCGGGATGCGGGTCGTGCACGAGCCGTCGGAGCTCGAGGAGGCGCTCGCAGCTGCGGCACGCGAGGCGGAGGCCGCCTTCGGCGACGGCACCGTCTTCTGCGAGCGCTACGTCGAGCGGCCCCGACACGTCGAGATCCAGCTCCTCGCCGACGCCCACGGCACCGTCCTCTCACTCGGTGAGCGCGATTGCTCGGTGCAGCGGCGCCATCAGAAGGTGCTCGAGGAGTCCCCCTCCCCCGCGCTCGACCCGGAGCTGCGCACGGAGATGAGCGGGGCGGCGATCGCGTTCGCGAGCGCGATCGGCTACGTCGGCGCCGGTACGGCCGAGTTCATGCTCGCCGGACGTGAATTCTGGTTCCTGGAGCTGAACGG
The DNA here is from genome assembly GCA_963820695.1 of uncultured Gaiellaceae bacterium. Taxonomy (GTDB): domain Bacteria; phylum Actinomycetota; class Thermoleophilia; order Gaiellales; family Gaiellaceae; genus Gaiellasilicea. The sequence continues at coordinate 78,239 of CAWGAP010000001.1, forward strand.
CCGGATCCAGGTCGAGCATCCCGTCACGGAGCTCGTCACCGGCCGCGACCTGATCCGTGACCAGATCCGGATCGCGGACGGCGAGCGCGTGGCGCCAAGTAACAGTCTGTTACTTGGCCACGCGGTCGAGGTGCGGCTCTACGCGGAGGATCCGCGCAGCTTCCTCCCTCAGGCGGGGACGGTCGAACGGCTCCGGCTCCCGGCAGGCGTCCGCGTCGATGCCGGCGTCGAGGAAGGCGACGAGGTCGGCACGTCCTACGACCCGATGATCGCGAAGCTGATCGCGCACGGGCCGACGCGCACCGAGGCGCTCGCTCGGCTTGCCGACGCGCTCGCCGAGACCGAGGTCGCCGGCGTGACGACGAACCTGCCGTTCCTCCGCTGGCTCGTCTCGCATCCCGTCGTGCGCGCCGGCGAAGCGACCACGGCTTTTCTGACCGAGCATCCGCCCCTGTCGGAGCCGCCCCTGCGCCTTCCCGACGGCCCGTGGCGAGGCGGCTGGCGCTTGAACCTCCCGCCCGCGCAGCCCGCGCCGGCGCCGGACATCGACAGCGCTGCGCACGACCGTGCGGCCGGCCCCGGCAGCGGCAACGTGACCGCGCCGATGCCGGGGACGGTGATCGGCGTCAAGGTCGCACCCGGTGACCGCGTCGAGGCACGGCGGCCGCTGCTGGTGCTCGAGGCGATGAAGATGGAGACGCCGCTGACCGCACCGTACGACGCCACCGTGAAGGCGGTGCACGTCGAGGAGGGCGACCGCGTCGCCGGCGGAGCCCTCCTCGTCGAGCTGGAAGCGGACTAGTCGGTCGCCGCGGCCGGCAGCTCGGGTGCTGCTCCCGCACGGAGCGGCGCCAGGAACATCGCCGTCAGCGCGACGAGCACGGCAGCAGCGAGCAGAATCGTCCAGCCGTCGTCGCTCGTCGGCTTCACGGTCATCGCGAACAGGATCGCGTACATGTAGACGAGGTCGATCCGGAGCACGGTGAAGAGGCGGCGGATCAGCTCCTGGCCGGCCGGCGTCCCAGGCCCGACGCCAGGCAGGCGCTTCGCCATCGGCGCGATCACGAACAGCCCCGTCACGAACGAGGCGGCGAAGGTGACGAGGGCAAAGACGACCCAGAGCTGGCCCCAATCCCAGTTGCCGTCGATCATCATTCCGACCCCGGCGAGGATGACCACGAGCGACGCGGGGACGAACATCCGCTCGCCGAGCATGCCGGCACGGCCGGCGAAGCGCGCGATCTCGTCGGTGTCGCCGCCGCGGCGCACGACCGCGCCGTACATCTGGAACGTGAAGGCCCCGCCGAGCCAGATCACGGCCGCGGTGACGTGCACGAACAGCAGGAACTCGTACCAGGTCAATCCAACCCCTCCTCGGCCGCGTGACAGACTGAGTGAGGTTCTACAAGGCTAGAAGAGTTTCTGCAACTTCATCGCGGCGCCCATGTCGCCCTTGATCTTCAGCTTGCCGGTCATGTACGCCGTGGTCGGGTTCTGCTCGCCGCGGACGACCGCCATCATCGTCTCCTCGGAGGTGGAGATCGTCGTGTCGGCCTCGCCGCCGCCCTCGGTGACAGTCACCGCGCCGTCCTTGACGGCCACGACCCACTGGCCGGCGCCCTCGATGTCGAACAGGTACGAGTTGTTCATTCCGGCCGTCTTCTCGGCGTCGGCGCGGGCCGCGAGCCCGTCGAAGAACTCCTGCACGGTGTCTGCCATCTGGTCTCGCTCCTTCGTCGGTTGGGGTGCCGAATCTACCGGGTAGCATCCGGCGGCGCATGGATCTCGACCTCACGCAGGAACAGCAGCTCGTCCGCGACACCGTGCGCGAGTTCGCCCAGCAGAAGGTGGCGCCGGTGGCCGAGGAGCTCGACCGCGAGTCGCGCTTCCCGTACGAGCTCGTGGCGGAGCTCGGCGAGCTCGGCCTGATGGGGCTGCCGATCGCGGAGGAGTACGGCGGCGCCGGCGGCGACACCGTCTCCTACGCGCTCGCGATCGAGGAGCTGACCCGGATCGACTCGTCCGTCGCGATCACGGTCGCGGCGCACACGTCGCTCGGAACGATGCCGATCTCCCTCTTCGGCAGCGAGGAGCAGAAGCAGCGGTGGCTGCCCGAGCTGGCCTCCGGGCGGAAGCTGGCGGCGTTCGGGCTGACGGAGCCGGGTGCCGGCTCCGACGCCGGCAATACGCGCACGACCGCAGATCTGCGCGACGGCAGCTGGACCGTCAACGGCTCGAAGATGTTCATCACGAACGCGGGCACCGACATCACCTGGGGCGTCACGCTGACCGCCCGCACCGGCGAGGACGAGATCTCGAACATCGTCGTCGAGAACGGGACGCCCGGCTACGAGATCTCGGCTCCGATGAAGAAGCTCGGCTGGAAGGCGTCCGACACCCGCGAGCTCTCGTTCCGAGACTGCGTCGTCCCCGAGGAGAACCTGCTCGGCCCGCGCGGACAGGGCTTCCACCAGTTCCTCGAGATCCTCGACGGCGGCCGCATCTCGGTCGCGGCGATGGGCGTCGGCCTCGCGCAGGGCGCCTACGACCTCGCCTTCGCATACGCGCAGGAGCGGGAGCAGTTCGGCAAGCCGATCGCGCGCTTCCAGGCGGTCCAGTTCCGGCTCGCGGACATGGCGACCGAGATCGAGGCCGGCCGCGCGCTCGTGCTCAAGGCGGCGTGGCTGAAGGATCAGGACCGGCCCTTCGCGCGCGAGGCGGCGATGGCGAAGCTCTACACCGGCGAGCTGTCGAACCGGGCCGCGAACTGGGCGCTCCAGATCCACGGCGGCTACGGCTTCATGGACGAGTACGCGATCTCCCGCCTCTACCGCGACCAGAAGATCCTCGAGATCGGCGAGGGGACGAACGAGGTGCAGCGGATGGTGATCGCCAAGCTGATCGGGCTCTAGCCGTCTAGGCCGTCACAGCAGCGGCCACGTTGGCCGCTTCCTCCTCGATCATCTCGGCGATGCGGCCGTCCCGCACGAGCCGGAAGAGTGCGCTCACGACCTCGGGGTCGTAGCGCCCTCCCGCGAGCCGCCAGATCTCCGTCAGCGAGGACGTCAGCGGCAGCGCGTCGCCGCCCGGCTCGGTCATCGTCACGATCGCGTTCGCGACCGCGACGACACGTGCTTCGAATGGAATCGACTCGCCTCGCACGCGACGGGGCCCGTCTCCGTCCCAGTGCTCCTCGTAGTTGGCCAGGATTCGCGCCACGTGCGCTGCGCACGGGATTCGGCCGACGAGCTCCGCGCCGCGCGTGCCGTGGTGCAGCTCGAGCTTGGCGTCGAGCGCCGTCAGGGCTCCATGCGGGCGCAGTGCCGTCTCGTCGAGCGGGAGCGTCCCGAGCGCGTGTAGCAGGCCGCCGAGATACGACGCGGCGACGGCATCAGGCTTCAGCTCGAGGACGATTGCGAGGTCGCGGGACACTTGGGCGACCTTCCGGGAGTGCGCCGGCGCGATCCCGTAGCGCACGTCGATGGCAGCGGCGAGCTCGAGCAGCTGGCTGAACGCGGTCACGCCGAGCCGTGGGTGGCCGTAAACGAGCACATCCGGCTTCGGCCCTCGCGTGTGGTTGCCGCCAAGCTGCGTGGCGGCGTCGAGCAGCTGCTCGGCCCGGCCGACGACGTCGTCTGCCGTATCGCCGTGCCGCCAGACGGCGACGCCTGCGGTGGCCGCCGTCCGGACGCCTGCGCGCAGGCGCTCGGCCGCCTCGGCAGCGCCCGGCTCGGAGATCCGTGCCAGAACGACGGCGAGCCGGCCGTCGTCGAGCCTCGCGACGAGGTCGAGCTCACGTGCCGTCCCGACGAGCCGGCCGACCGCCTCGTCCGCATGCCGCCGAGGGACGCTCAGGAGCACGAGCGCGAACGGCTCGTCGTACTGCCGCGCTGCCGCCGCGAGCCTGCGGAGCTGGTCGTGCAGATGGGGCTCGTCGTAGACGCCGGTGAGCGGGTCGCGCCGGGCCGACTCTCGGGCGGACGAGATCAGGAGCATCCAGCCGCGGACGAGCAGCAGCGCGGCGACGGCGAAGACGAACACGACCGCCTGTGGCGACGGGTCGCCGCGCGCTCCCTCGACGACGAGGACGAGCAGAATCACGAGCAGCGAGCCGCTCATGCTCGCAGCGGTCCGGATCCGCATGGGCGAGCGGCGCTGGGCCCAGTTCGGCTTGCGGCCGATCCCGAGCGCCGAGGCGACCGCCGCCAGGCAGATCAGGCAGGCCTGAAGCTGCCAGCCGAGGTCGATCAGCCCGCCCGAGACGTAGCCGTCGCTGAGAACGAGGCGCGTGTAGACGCCGTCGGCGATCCCGCCGGCCGCGACGCCTGCGGCGACGAGCCAGCCAGCGAGCGTGCCGCGGCGCGCCGAGACGAGCGGCGTCGTCGCGATCGTGCAGAGCAGGACGAGGTCGAGCACCGGGTAGCTGAGCCCCACGAGCGAGGCCACGTCGGAGCCGAAGGTGAGGTCGCGCAGCACGAGCCACCACCAGAGCAGCCCGAGCGCGGAGACCGCGAGCAGTCCGTCGAGGAGCGCCTGGCCGCCGATCAGCCGCAGCGACGGCCGGAAGAACGAGACCAGCGCGACGAGGATGACGGCGTAGAACCCGAAGTAGCACGCATCCGTCCACCACGGGAACGGCACGACCTCGCCCTTCAGCTCGGCGACGCTCCAGAGCACCTCACCCGCGAGCCAGGACAGGCACGCGACGGAGACGAGCACCCAGAAGCCGCGCAGGCCCGCCGGCACGCGCGTCGCAGCCCACGCTGACAGGAGCACGGCGGCGGCGATCGGCACCAGGTACGCCGTGTCGGCGAAGACGAGGAGCGCCCGCTCGCCGGCGGGCGCGAGCAGAAGCCAGCCTGTGTAGAAGGCGAGCCAGGCGGCCACTGCGACGATGGCGCCGGCAGCCGCATGCCGTGCGCGGGGGGAACCCATCGCTCCAGGAATCGTGCGTCCCGGGTTCTGTTCTGACCCCCGTTCGGGGGATCGGCCGGGGCGCTACCAGTCCGGCGTCGCGTCGATCGCCGGGTGATTCGTCACGCGCGACCGGGCTGCTCCCGTTCGCGTTGATCACGTACAGCTCGAAGTTGCCGTCCCGCGTGGACGAGAACGTGAGCTTGCTGCCGTCCGCCGACCAGCTCGGCGTCGTGTCGAGGCCGCCCAGTTGGTCGTCAGCCTCGTCTGGCTGCTGCCGTTCGCGTTCATCGCGTACAGCTCGAAGTTCAGAGTTCCCGTGGCGGTTGGTCGAGAAAGCGATCTTCGTGCTGTCCGGCGACCAGTCGGGCTCGCTGTCGATCGCCCCGTTCGTGGTCAGCCGCGTTTGCCCACTGCCGTTCGGATTCATGACGTAGATGTCGCCGTCCCCGGTCCGCGTGCTCATGAAGGCGATCTTCGCGCCGTTCGGCGACCAGGCGGGCGTCAGGTCCGCGGCCGAGTTCGTCGTCAGCCGCACGACGGCCGGTGCCGTTCGCGTTCATCACCTAGATGTCGAACTGGTGCCGTTGCGGTTCGAGGAGAAGACGATCTTCGTTCCGTCCGGCGACCACACAGGCGAGGAATCGACGGCGGAGTTCGTCGTCAGCCGCTGCACGTTCGAGCCGTCGGCGTTCATCGAATAGAGCTCGATGTTGCCGTTGCGGGTGCTCGTGAAGGCGATCTTCGAACCGTCGGGCGAACGGGCAGGCTCGGCGTCGATGCGCGGAGCTGCGCGGTGAGACGCACGACCGCTCCACCGGTCTCGCGGACGGTGTAGATGTCGCCGAAGCCGGTGCGGGAGCTTGCGAAGAGGATCGACGCGGCGCCCGACCGTGTAGGAGATCGTCCTGGTCGCCGTCTTGCCGAGCCGGTCCTTCGCGTTGACGGTGAAGGTCTTCGGGCCGACGGTGGACGTGTTGAGGGCCGCGCCGTTCGCGACGGTGCCCGTGCAGTCCGAGGGCTCGACGCCTGCGCCCGCGTCGAGGCACGAGTAGTCGGCGGTCAGCGGCTGCCCCTGCACGATCTGGGCGCCGTCGGCCGGGCGACGTGATCACGATCTGCGGCGGCCCGGTGTCGATCAGCACGGTGAGCGCGACCTCGCGGCCGTCGGGCGCCCGTCGCCGTGATCGTGTGCGGGCCGTCGCCGGTGACCGTCACAGGACCGGTGTACGGCTCGAAGCCGCTCGCCGTCGACGTCGACCAGTGAGGCGGTCGGCTCGGCGTCGCCGGCTCGCCGCCGAGCCGCACCGTCACCTGGCACGTTCCCGCCGAACCAGCCGCTCGGCGGCGGCGGCGGGCGGTGATCGAGAACCCGCCGGCCGAGGGCGGCAGCCGTCGTCGCCTCTTCGTAGTAGACGCCCTTGTTCGTCGAGACGGCGACGTTGCCCGCCGCGGTCGACCGCCTGGACGAAGTACTGGAAGTGCGGCGGTCGCGCTCACGAGCGGGCCGGCGCCGCTCCAGCGGTCGGTCGCCGGCGTCCTGACGAGATCGAGGAACTTCCAGGCCCGCGTCGTGCCGCTGTCCGGCTGGTCGAGGTAGCCGACGCGCACGCGGACGACGTCGTTCGCGCCGTTCGGTGCGCGGTCGCGCGTCTCGACGGAGAAGGCGACGCTCGCGCCGACGCCCGTCGCGACGATCCGGCCGAGGATGGGCTTCGCGTAGTCGTTCGACGGCGCCGAGAAGACGAGCGCCTGGATGTGCGGGAAGAGCCGCTGCGTCCCGGTCTCGCCGCCGCCCGGCGGCCCGTTGAACTGGCCGGTCGCGAGCACGAGCCGGTGCCGCTTGGTCGACCCGAGCTTCGACGTCGTCACCGTCTGGAGCTTGGCGGGATGCACGAGCCGATCCCAGTCGAGCGAGCGGCTCGATCGCGGTCGAGTCGACGATCGGCCTGGCGAAGTACGGGTCGAACGGCGTGGTGCTCGTCGACGACAGCTCGGTGATCAGAGCGCCGTGCGCCGAGGGCACGGTCACGGGCAGCACCGTCTTCGGCTCGACCGGCCGGAAGTGCGTCACCTGAACGCCGTCCAGGCCGACCACGTATGAGCCGCACGTTCGGGACCGTCGTCGCCGCCGGCGGCGTCCAGTCGGTCGTCAGCTGCTCGGCCGTCAGCCCGGTCGGCGGCTCGACGACGAGCTCCTGGCGCTCGGCGCCGACTGGATGCCGACCGCCGCTGCGCCGCGGCCGCCGGCTCGTCGACGCCGACGCCGTGGAGCGCCGCCGGCGCGGCGGCGGCGCGCGGGGCCGCCGATCTGCCACATCGGCAGCCCGTAGAGCGTGAACTCCGACGACGCCTTCTCGTCGTAGACGCCGACGAGGCCGAGCTCGCCGAAGTAGTCCTGCTTGGCGAGCACCAGCGCCTCGCCGATCGTCAGGTCGCCGGGGGCTGCGAAGCCGCCGAGGTTCTCTGCGAAGCGCCGGTGGAGATCCTCCGAGTACGCGACGAGCTTGCCGTCGCCGTAGGCGAAGCCGCTGCTGGCGGCGTAGGTGCCGCCTCGCTGCGCGTAGGCCTGCGGCCAGTCGGCCGTGCCGAGCGGCGAGACGACGAAGACGTCGGAGACGGACAGGCCCGCGTGGCAGCCCATGCTGAAGACGAGCTTGCGGTCGTACGTCTCGATCGGCAAACCGGTCAGCGGCGGCAGGTCGCCGATGCTCGAAGCAGCGCGGTACCCGTCGCCGGCTGCAGGCCTCGGTGGTCGGCGTGACCGTTGATCGACGAGATGTCGCGCGGGAACGCCGCCCGGCAGGAGCGCCGGTGAGCTGCGCCTTCGTCCAGGTGTCGCCGATCAGCCCCGGCGGGTTCGCACCCGAGGACACCCGGGATCGAGCGCAGCGCCGCGTCCACCTGCTGGGCGCCGTCGGTGAGGAAGTCGTAGCCGCTCGTCGCCGCCGTCGCGGGCGCGAGCCGGCCGTCGAAGGCGTGAAGCGGGCGACCGCGCGCACGACGGCGGCCGGGGTCGTCGGCAGGCGCCCGACGGCACGTCGGGGATGTGGAGCTGCCGGTCGAAGAACGGGATCGGGTCGACGTCGCCGTACGGATCGTCGGAGAGGAAGTACGCCTGAGCCGCAGCGTGGTCGAGAGCTCGCTGCCGGAGGCGAAGGTCTCCGCGTAGCCGTCCTCGTTCGCGACGGTCGTCCGGTCCTCGAGCCGCGCCGCCGGGATCACCTCGTCGCCGCCGAGCAGGACGATGTTCTGGACGGTCGAGTTCGAGCCCGCGTCGACGTGCGCCGCTCGGAAGGCGTCGATCGCGAGGCCGATCTCCCGCATGACGGCGTTCGCGCGCGTGAGCTCGGTCGGGCACGCGTTCCAGCTCGCGACGGCGGCCTGGACGTCCGGGTCGGCGTCGACCTGCAGGATCGCGCTCGGGTGGCCGTCGGTCGCCAGGGCGGCCATCTGGCCGTCGAGCGCCGGTCAGCGCCGTGGCGACCGCCGTTGCGCCGTGGACGCGCTCCCACTGCGCCTTGTTGACGACGAAGACGGTGTCGACGACCGCGGGCACCGTGCCGCGGGTGAGCGAGGTCGAGTTCGTGCCCGCGTTCGGGAACGACCGGGGCTGGCATGCACGGCAGCGCGACCGGTGCCGCGCTGCTCCGGCCGCAGCATGTACGGCTCCGCGGAGCTGCCGCCGTTGAAGCCGGTCACCTGGACCACGTAGTTGCCGGGCGTGCCGTCCGAGACGACCGTGACGGCGTCGTCCTCGGTGCCGCGGAGGGTCGCGACGCCGAGCATCGGCAGGTTCGCGAGCGCGAGGTCGGAGAGCGTCTGCTGCTCGAGCGCGTCCGACTCGCTCGTCAGCGTCGGCCCGTCGTCGTCGAGCGGCTGCCCGTCGAGCGGCTCCGTGCCGGGCCGCTCGTCGCGGAGCACCTGCCCGTTCGGCCCGTAGACCACGAGGTCGCCGTCGAACTCGAGGTGGCTGAGGCTGAACGTGACGCGCGTTCCGGCCACGGTCGGCACCGGGTAGCTGAAGAAGTCGACGTCGTCGGCGCCCGTCACGTAGGAGAGATAGAAGGACGACGTCTGCAGCGCGGTGAGCGGACCGGCCGGGTCGTTGTTCGCCTCGAACGTGTCCGTCACCGTCACGGTGGCCGGCGCGAGACCCGCGGCGAGCGGCCCGTTGGCCGGGTCGGCCTCGACGGTCGCCTGCGCCGGACCGAGGGTCGACCGCGGGCGTGCATCGAACGTCAGCCGGAAGGTGCGGCCCGACCGTCAGCGGGAGCGTCCAGCTCAGCTCGTCGCCCAGCGATCGTCGGATTGCCGACGGCGCTCGGCGGGGCCGGAGTCGCGAGATCGTCCAGCGCCGAGGAGCCGGGCACGTAGGCGAAGCCCGTCCGGGCAGCGTGACCGTGACGACGGTCGAGTTCGCCGTGCCCAGCCCCCGACGCGTCGGGCGTGAGCTTGACCTCGACGGCGTAGTGGGCCGTGCCCGCGTCGGCCGCGATCGTGTTCACCTTGGCCGCCTCGAGGTTGAGCGCTCCCAGCCGAGCGAGCTCTCGGCCAGGAAGGCGGCGAGCAGGTCGGCGAAGGTCAGCTCGTTATTCGGGATCAGCAGGAGCGTCTCGACGAACTGCCGCACCGTGTAGCCGTTGAGCGTCGCCGGCGCGACCCAGAGGATGACATCGGCGAACGTGACGTTGCCGAGCGCGGCCGAGCCGACGGCACGCATGAGCTGCTCGAGCGTCAGGTCCGGCCGGAGCTGCGCCGACGTGATTCCGAAGCACGCCGCCGGTCGGACAGCTCGGCGTGCACGTGAAGATCGTCGAGATCGCACCCAGCGGAATCGCGCCGAGCGGGATCGCGCCGAGCGGCGAGCTCTGCAGGTCGATCGCGCCGAGCGGGATCGCAGCCCAGCGGGATCGCGCCGAGCGGGATCGCGCCGAGCGGGATCGCGCCCAGCGGGATCGCGCCCAGCGGCGAGAACTCGATGTCGATCGCGCCGAGCGGGATCGCACCGAGCGGGATCGCACCCGAGCGGGATCGCGCCCAGCGGAATCGCGCCCAGCGGGATCGCGCCCAGCGGCACACCGCGGAGCGAGGTCGAGAGGACGCTCTCGGTCTGGAGGCTCGCGGGGTTGGTGCAGTTGACCGGCGGCCCGGAGAGCCACTCGCACCAGTCGGCGAGGTTCGTGTCGCCGGCCTCGTCCGCGCCCTTCGTCGCCGATGTCGATCGCGCCGAGCGGCGCCACGCCGAGGCCGACCGCCTCGGGCGTCAGCGAGCCGAGCACGCTGTTCGCGCAGCCCGATCGCGCCGAGCGGGACGGCGCGAGACGCCCGTGGGCTGCGCCGCGAGCGCGTCGAGCGCCTGCTGCAGCGAGAGGCTCTGCAGCGGGAGACCGGCGAGGCGTCGTGCTCTGCAGCAGCGCCGACCACGACTGCGGCGGCGTCAGCGGCACCGTCGAGAGCGCGACACCGCCGAGCAGCGCGCGGATCTGCGGCTGCGAGGAAGCCGATCGCACCGAGCGGGATCGACCCGAGCGGGAATCGCGCCCAGCGGGATCGCGCCCAGCGGAATCGCGCCGAGCGGTGCCGGCTCGAGCGCCGACTTGGCGGCGTCGATGAAGGTCTCCGGCGGGCACGTCCTCGAGCTCGACGCGCGCCGGAGCGATCACCGTCGTCGGAGCCGGCCTGCGGCGCGATCGTCACCTCGGCCGTCACGCCTCCCGGCTCGGCGACGACGACGCCCGCCGAGAGCTCGGACGTATTTCCTTCCCATCGGTCGCGGTCGCGGTGACGAAGTCCCCCATCTGGACGCCCGTCCCGTCCAGCGAGACCTCGAACGAGCCTTCGCCCGCGCCGGAGGTCGTGACCTCGATCGAACCGAGGAAGAGGCCCGCATCCTGGTCGTCGGCGTCCTCATCGCGCGAGAACAGCTCGACGATGAAGCCCGGCTCGTTCACGTTCGGGCTGCTGTCCACCGAGCCGGCCACCGTCAACGTCGAGCCGCTGAGACTCGCCTGGTCGACGATCGGGAAGTTGAGCAGGTCGTTCGCTCCCACATCCGCATCGTCGGCGGCACCGCCGTCGTTCGGCGTCGGGCCGTCGCCGGCGAGGTCGATCGCGAGCCCGCCGTTCGAGCGGAACCTGTTCCCCGTAACGGTATTGCGGAGGCCGGTTCGGATCACCACGCCGGAGCCCGTCAGCGGCGCGTCGAGAACGCGCGTGAACGCAATCGTGTTCTCGGCGATCGTGTTGTCGTCGCTCGAGCCCGCCAGGTCGATGCCGGCGCCGTGGTGGCCGAGATCGACAGCTCCGGCGAGGTCGGTGCCGATGGCGTTGCCGGAGATGGTGTTGTCGTCCGAGGAGTTGATCTGGATCCCGACGCCGCTCTCGCCGAGCCCGTCCACGCCTGCGATCACGTTCCCTTCCCCTTCGGCCGTACCGCCGATAGTCGTCAGCGTCGTCCCGGAGAGCGAGATGCCGGCAATCGTCGGAGCGAGCGCGAGCGAGGTCTCGTTACCGCTCCTGTCGGTTCCGAGCACGTTCCCCTGCACGCGGTTGCCGGGGAGCTCCTCGCCGACGATCGAGATCAGTTCCGGCGATGCCGCGACCAAGTTGCCGGCGCCGGCGGCGGCACCGCCGACGATGTTCTCGCTGCCCGTGACGTAGATCCCGACGCTGCCGTTTCCGACCGGCTCCAGCCCGTCAGCCGAGAGACCGACGTAGTTGCCGACGACGGTGTTCTCCGACCCGTTCAGCATCAGCCCGTAGAACGCGTTGCCGGAGATGACGTTCCGGCCCGCGGCCGTGAGCCCGCCGATCGTGTTCAACGACCCCTCGACCCGAATGCCGATCCCGTTCGGAACCGCCGCGGTGCCGAGAGCGTTGGTGCCGATCCGGCTGCTCTCGACGATGTTGCCGTCCGACGAGATCAGGATGCCGTTCGTGTCGGCGTTGTTGACGACGAACCCTCGGAGCGTCGAGCCGCCAGAGCCCGCGGCGAGGTGCAGGGCACCTTGGGTGGAGCTCATCGTGTTCAGGCCGGCGGCGTCGACGATGACTCCGTGCGGCTGGCCCGTCTGCGTGGTCGCGTCGATGGTCACCGGATCGGTGATCTGGAGCGGGACGCCGACGAGAGCGATCGTCTGGGCGCCGCCGGGCGGGATCGCGAAGCCGATCGTCTGCCTTCCGGCGAGCCCGTTCGCAGCGGCGATCGCCTCGCGCAGCGAGCAGTTCGTCGGCGTGCAGTCGCCGTCGTTGCTGTCGGCGGCCGTGGTGACGGTCAACGTGTCGCTGTCCGCCACGCCGGCGCAGGGCCCGAACTCCGAGGTGTTGTCGAACACGGTCGCCGTCGCCGTCAGGATCGAGCCGACCGACACGCTGAGACCCGGGAACGAGATCGAGAAGGCGGTCGCGTCGACGGCGGCCACGCCTTCGGCGAGGTGTGCCGCCCCTTCGCCGTTGCCGGAGCCGTCGCAGGCGTCGTTCTGCGTACAGGTCGAAGTCGAAGAACGGCCCCGGCACGCCCTCGATCGTCCCGGTGACGGTCGTGATTCCTCCCGCCGACGACACGTCCGTGATCACCGGGAAGTTCTGCTTTGCGTTTGCGCCCGAGTCGGTGTCGCCCTCGTCGTTCGGGGTGACTCCGTCGAAGCCCAGGTCGATGCCGAGGCCGCCGTTCGCGAAGATCGAGTTGCCGACGATTCGGTTGCCGCTCGCCGCACCGAACACCACGACGCCGGTGCCGGCGTTGTGCGCGATCGTGTTCGCGCTCAGGTGGGCGCCGGTCGTGTCGGCGACGATGACGCCGATCGCGTTCGGAAGCGCCGCACCGGTCGGGGCGAGACCGACGTTGTTGCCCTCGACGACGTTGTCGGCCGCTTCGTGCCAGATCCCGATGCCGGAGTAGGGCCCGCCTGCACCGAAGCCGTTCGCGCCGATCACGTTGCGGCGGATCACGTTGGCGGACGAGCCGAAGTCGGCGAGGACGCCGTAGGTGCCGTTGCCTGCGCCTCCCAGCTCGCCGCCGTCCTGGAACACGCCGAGGTAGTTGTCCTCGACGGTGTTGCCGTCGCCGTCGTGCATCTTGACGCCGTCCCAGCTGAAGTTGGTGATCGAGAAGCCGCGGACGGTCGAGCCGCCCGCGGTGATCTCGAAGCCGGGTGTGCTCGGGCCTGCGTCAGCCCCGTCGAGCTGGATCAGCGGCGTGCCGGCGTAGCCCGGCTGCGTCGTCGCATCGATGACGACGGGATCGGTGACGAACGGGAGTCCGCTTGCGAGCGAGATCGTCTGTGCGCCGCTGCCGATTGCGAACTCGATCCGGTCGTCGCCGGCGGCAGCGTTTGCGTCGTCGACGGCGTCGCGCAGGGTGCAGGTCGCGTCGCACGTGCCGTCGCCCGGGTCGGCGGCCGAGTTGACGACGAAGGTCGTCCCCAGGTTCCACGCCTCCACGTTCCACGTCGCCTGCCCGGCCGGGTTGAGCCGCGGGCCCTGCAGCGTCTCGCGCTGGACGAGGAACGCCGGCCGACGGAACAGGGGGATCGTCGGCACGTCCACGGCGAGGACCCGGTTGGCGTCGTTGAGCAGCTGCGCACGCAGAGCCGGGTCGACCTCCGTTGCTGCATCCTCGAGCAACGAGTCGACCCCGTCGGAGCAGTAGCCGAGGTCGTTCGCCGTTCCGGCGCAGGCGTACTGATCCCGCGGGTCGAGTCCGCCGAGGACCCACGTGAACAGGATCGACTCGTAGTCCCTCGCCGGCAGCCGCTCGCCGAAGAGAACGCCCGAGGAGCTGTTGTCGGGCACCAGCTCGATGCCCGCCGCCTTCGCCTGCGCGATCATCGCCTGCTGGACGAGCTCTCGGATCTGGTTGCCCGTGGTGGTGGCGAGCTTGACGGACGCGCGCGTCCCCGAACAGGACCAGATGTCGTCCGGGCCGCGGACGCATTCGTTCTCGAGCATGAGCGCCGACACCGCCTCGGGGTTGTAGGCGTAGCGCGAGAACACCGGGCGGTACGCCGTCTGCGAGCTCGCGAAGGTGAGGTTGTGAAGCGCGGGATAGCCGGGAATCAGGCTGCCGTACGCCGCTGTCGCCAACGCGTCTCGATCGATCGAATAGGCCACGGCCTGCCGGAACCACCGTTGCTGGAGGAGCGGCATGTCGGCCGACTGGACGTGGAAGTCCAGATGTTCCATGGCGGTGCCCGGCGCCGACTGGACCGCGATCCCTGCCAGTTCCTCCATGTCCGCGATCCGAGCCTGCGGCTGCGGGAAGATCAGGTCGAGCGCGCCGCTGCCGACGCCGTCGAACTGGTCGTTCGCGCTCGGCACGACCTCGAAGACGATCGACTGCAGGGCCGGCACGGTCGCGCCCCACCAGCGTGGATTGCGCGACACCGTCAGCGACTCCCCCGGTGAACGTTCGGTGAGGAGGAACGGCCCCGAGCCGATCGGCTCGTGCGTGACCGGGTCCGCGATCTCGTCCAGCAAGACCTGATCGAAATCGTGCCCGGAGAGGATGTGCTCCGGGAGCACGACCGGGAACAGCGACCTCCAGTCGGGGTACGGCGCGCTGAACGTGAGCCTGAACGTCTTGTCGTCGATCTGGTCGACCTGCGTCACGAGTGCGTAACCCGCCCTCGAGGCGATCGAGTTGTCCGGATTCCGGATCGTGTCGAGGGTGAAGGCGAAGTCGGCCGAGGTCAGCGGCGTCGCGTCGCTCCAGACGGCCTGCTCCTTGATGTGGTAGGTGAGCCTGAACGGCGCCGTCTCGACGTCGACTCCCTCGACGATCACCGGCTCGAACGACGAGTTCGGCAGCACCCGGAATGCGCCCGCGAGCGCGGTCGCCGTGATCCATTGTCCCGGCCCGAAGGTGCAGGCGGCGAGCAACGGGTTCAGGCACGGCGGGTCGGCGTCGATCCCGACCGTCGCGACATCCGTGGACGGTTCCGTCGCGACCACCGCGGCCGAGAATTCCGACGTGTTGGGACCGCCAGGTAGGACACCAGGATCGGTCGCCGTGGCCGTGATGAATTCTCCGGCCGCCACCGGCACGATCGGCGTGAACGTGTACGAGAACGATCCGTTGCCGGTCGTCACCGAACCGAGGAAGTTCGCGCCCTCGCCGTGCCCGGAGGGGTCGGCCGCCTCGCTCGAGTAGAAGTGGAGCGCGTACGTCGTGTCCCCGATCGAGTCGAGCGTTCCCGAGATCTGGATTTGGCCGCCGGCGAGCGACGCGCTCAGGCCGGTCGGATAGTTCTGCAGGTTGTTCGGGCCGGAGTCGGCATCGCCCGCATCGTTCGCCGTGACGCCGTCGAGCCCGAGGTCGATTCCGAGTGCGGCATTCAGGTCGATCTCATTGCCTCGAACCGACGTCGAGCCGGAGGTGACGCGAACGCCGGTGCCGTTGTGCCTGATCCGGTTGGCGCTGGGGGCCGTCGTAAACCCGACTTGATGATTGCCGGCCTGAGCGAGCACCCCCTGGAGCGAGTTGCCGAGGACCGAGGTACCGTCCAGGCCGACGCCGATCCAGTTGCCGATCACGCTCGAGGTCGCGGTGGAGGACGCAAGCGAGATGCCGGTGGTATTGCCCGAGACCACGTTGCGCGTCCCTGCCGCCGTGCCGCCGATGTTCGAGCCCATGCTCCCCTCGACGGTGATGCCGGCGTAGTTGCCGAGCGGCGTCCCGGCCGCGTCCAGGCCGAACAGGTTTCCGAAGACAGTCGACGTGCCCGTGCCCGCGAGCCGCAGGCCGGCCCCGTTGCCGGTGTCCCAACGCGTGAACGCCAGCGCCCGGATCTGCGTCGCGCCGAAGGCCACGGACTGCACATCAAGGCCGTAGAGCGAGGGTGCGGACACCGGGCCGCCGTCGATGGTGACGAGCGGCCAACCGCTGCTCAGCTCCGCGCTCCCGTCGATCGTGACGTGATCGGTCACCTGCGGCAGCGCAGTCACGGGTTGGATCACGTGCGGGCCGGCGCCTGCGAGGTTGAAGTCGATCGTGTCGGCGATTCCGATCGACCCGTTCGAGTCGAGGATCGCCTGGCGGAGCGAGCCGGCGCCCGCGTCGGCTGTCGTCGTGACCGTGTACGTCGCCGCGTGCACCGCCGGCGCCGTCATGAGGGCGGCCGCAATCAACGCGCCGACGAGGAGGCCCCGTTTCGGAGCTCCCGACCCACGCAATGCCGCGGTTGCTGGGCGGTCCTCGATGCCCACCGCGACCCAGATTGTCACGATTCATACGTCGATACAAGGAAAGCTGGCCCCGGTGTATCCGGTTGCCGGGGTTGCGTGGAGACCCACGGACGCGCAATTGTGGATGCGTGGCGATGCGAACTGTCCCCAAGGGAACGCTTCTCGCTCCCGTACGTGCCGCGCCTTCTGCATGCCTGGAGCGCGAGCCCGGGCGAGCGCCGGCGCGCCGTCGACGGGACACTCGTCTCGGTCGACATCTCGGGCTTCACGGCACTGGCGGAGCGCCTGGCGTCGCAGGGCGGCGCGGCGCCGAAGAGCTCGTCACGACCGCATCTCCGGCGGTCTTCGCCGAGCTGATCGCCGTCGCCGAGCGCCACGGCGGCGACGTGCTCAAGTTCCGCGGCGACGCGCTGCTCTCGTTCTTCGCCGGCGACCGGCACGTCGAGCGCGCGTGCGGCGCCGCATCGGACATGCAGTGGACGATCGAGTCGATCGGCTCGTCGGAGAGCTCGGTCGGCCCCGTCTCTCTCAGCATGTCGGCCGGCGTCCACACCGGCGTGTGCCACTTCTTCCTCACCGCGCTGCCCCACCGGGAGCTGATCGTCGCCGGACCGGCCGCGACACGCGTCTTCGAGCTCGAGGATCTCGCGAACGCGGGCGAGATCGTCGTCAGCGCCGAGACTGCCGCGTCGCGTCGCGGCCGAGTGGCTCGGCGAGGAGCGCGAGGGCGCGCGCGACTGCTGCGACGGCTGGAGCCGGGCGCGAGCACGATCGAACCGCCTCCGTATCTCCCGGGCGACGACCTGGTTCGGCTTCGTGCCCGTCTCGCTGCGCGACCATCTCGCGGTCGCGAGCGGCGAGGCGGAGCACCGCCAGGTGACGGTCGCCTTCGTGAAGGTCGGGGAGACGGACGCGTTGCTCGAGCGCGACGGGCCGGACGCGCTCCTGCAGCAGCTCGACACACTGGCCGAGTCCGGTCGACCGCGCCTGCTCCGCGTACGAGATCACCTGGCTCGAGTCGGACATCGACGTCGGCGCGATCAAGCTCTACCTGACGGCCGGGGCGCCTTTCACCTCCGGCGAGGACGAGGAGGGGATGCTCCGCGCAGTCCGCGAGATCGTCGCCGCCGACATCGGCCTGCCGCTTCGCGCCGGCGTGAACCGCGGACACGTCTTCACCGGCGACATCGGCGCGGGCACGAGGCGGACGTACGCCGTCATGGGCGACGCCGTCAACCTCGCTGCCCGGCTCACGGCCCGGGCTCAGACCGGTGAGTCCTGACCACCGTCGGACGTCCTGGACCACGCCCGCACCGAGTACCGGACCGAGGTCGAGCCGCTGCTCGTCAAGGGCAAGGAGCAGGCGATCCTCGCGCAGCGGGTGCTCGAGCCGATCGGCATGCGGCCCGGTGCCGAGCCAGGAGCGACCGGTGCAATGCTCGGCCGCGAGACCGAGTTGGCGGCGCTGTCGGACGCCGTGAACGCCGCCCGGCTGCGGCAGCTCCGGCTCGTCGAGATCGTCGGTGAGCCCGGGCATCGGGAAGTCGCGCCTCGTCCAGGAGCTTCGCGTGCTCGCGGCCGGGTTCCAGCAGCTCGAGGCAGTCCGGTGAGCACTACGCGACCGCGGAGCCGTTCGCGGCGGTCCGCCCGCTGCTGCGCCGGCTCGTCGGGATCCCCGAGACCGCCGGTGCGCGCGGAGGCCGGTCAGATCCTGGCGCCGTTCGTCAACGGCGCAATGCCCGACCTCGCGCCGATGGCTGCCGCTGCTCGCAGTGCCCGTTCGACGCCGAGGTGCCGGCACGGCCGAGGTGGACGCGCTCGGCGCGGCCCGCAGCCTCGACCGGTTGCACCACGTCGTCGGCTCGCTCCTGGAGCGCCTGCTGCTGATGCCGACGCTCATCGTCGTCGAGGACGGGCACTGGCTCGACGACGCGTCGCGCTGTCCTGCTGCACGTCACTGACCGCGGCTCCGGCGCCGCGGCCCTGGCTCGTCTGCCTGACGACGCGTCCCGCACCCCGATCCGCCGCGCAAGGCGACCACGTGCTACGCGCCTCGAGCTCGAGCCGCTCAGCGTCGAGGCAGCTGCTGCGCTTGCACTCGACGTCGCGGAGGCGGCGCGCTGTCCGACGACACGATGAGCTCGCTCGTCGAGCGTGCCGGCGGAAATCCGCTCTTCGTCCGCGAGCTCGTCTGGGCGACCGGCACGGTGAGGCGCTCGAAGCGCTCCCGGACACGATCGAACGTCTGCTGACTGCCCGGATCGACACGCTCGACCCGATCGACCGGATGGTGCTGCGCTACGCCGCGGTCGTCGGGCCGTCGTTCGACCTCTCGCTGCTCGGGGATCGTGTTCGACCCTGCTCGGCGACAGCCTCGCCGTTCGCGGGAAGCGAGTCGAGCGCTCGGACGCCCCTCCGCGAGTTCGTCGTCGACGGCGGCGAGAACCGCTTCGCGTTCCGGCACGATCTCGTCCGCGTGACCGCCTACGAGGGTCTCTCGTTCGGCCGGCGGACCGAGATCCACGGACGCGTCGGCACGGCGATCGAGCGAGCGTCTGGGCAGCCGTGCGGAGGAGGAGGCCGCGCTGCTCTCGTTCCACTTCCACCAGGCGAAGGACTTCGCCCGTTCCTGGCGCTACTCGGTCTCGGCCGGCAAGCGGGCGCACGCCGGCTTCGCGAACGTCGTCGCAGCCGAGCTGTACGAACGCGCTCTCGAGGCGGCTGCGGCCGTCGCCGGGCTCGAGCCGGCGACGGTCGCCGGCATCGCCGAGGCGCTCGGCGACGTCTGCGAGCGCTTCGGCGACTACTCGCGCGCGGACGGACGCCTACGAGACGTGCCCTCGCGCTCGCGCCGAGACGACCCCGTCCTCGAGACGCGCATCGCCTGGAAGCGCGCTGCACTGCACGAGCACGCGGGCCGCTACGCGGAGGCCATCTCCGCCTACGAGCGCGGCCTTGCCCGGCTGGCAGGAGCTGCCCGAGCGAGCCGGACCTGGCAACGAATCGGATCGAGCTCGAGCTCGGGATCGCAGGCGTCCACTACCGCCAGGGCCGATTCGAGGAGACGATCACCTGGGGCGAGCGTGCTGCCGCGCACGCGAGCGACGCCGGGGATCGCGGCCGGCTCGCCCACGCCTACTACGTGCTGGCGAACTACGACCTCGGTCACCCGGACGGGTTCCGCTTCTGCGAGCTCGCCTTGCCGATCTTCGAGGAGCTGCATGGACTACCGCGGCCAGGGCTCGACGCTCAACAACCTCGGTATTCGCTTCTACTACGAGGGCCGCT
The DNA here is from genome assembly GCA_963820695.1 of uncultured Gaiellaceae bacterium. Classification (GTDB taxonomy): domain Bacteria; phylum Actinomycetota; class Thermoleophilia; order Gaiellales; family Gaiellaceae; genus Gaiellasilicea. The sequence goes on from CAWGAP010000001.1 coordinate 97,628, forward strand.
GGGAGGAGTCTCTCGACTGCGTACGGGCGGCACGCGAGGCGCATGGAACGCGCAGGTGACGTGATCGGCGAAGGCGACAGCTCGCCAACAACGAGGGCGAGATCGCCTCCGACCAGGGACATCTGCGAGCGGGCCGACGAGGCGTTCCGCCACATGCTGCGCGCCTCACGCGCCGCCGGCTACACGATCGGGGCGGCGCTGGCGACGAGCAATCTCGCACGCGTGGCCGCCCGCGGCCGCGCTTCGAGGAGGCGCGGACGCTCTTCGCCGAGTCGATCGACTCCTTCGAGTCGATCGAGGCGCGCTACTACGTGGCTGAGGCGCGCGCCAGGCTGGCCGAGTGCGCCGTGCTCGAGGGCCGCCATGCCGAGGCGATCGAGCTCGCGACGGCGTGCTGGCCGACGAGAATGCCGCCGGAGCCGTGAGGATCCTGGCCGAGCGGGCGCTGGGGTACGCGCTGCATCAGGCGCGCCGGCCCGACGAGGCCCGGCCGCACTTCGAGGAGAGCCTCCGGCTCGCCCGCGAGGCGAACTCAGACTACGAAACCGCGCTGACGCTGCGGGCGATCGCGGACACGCGTCCGGCCCGGCCGGAGACAGCGACCATGCGGGAGGCGCTGAGGCCGACGCAACGTTTGCGCGGCTCGGAGTCGCGAGCGTCCCTGGCGTCCCGCTCCCGTAGAGCCGAATTCAGACTCCCTCGGAAAGCGCGTGGCGGAGCTGGCGGCGGGCGGCCTTGCGCTCCTTCATCGCGCGCGGATCGGGCACCGGCACGGCCGAGAGGAGCGCCTTCGTGTAGTCGTCCTGCGGGTTCGTGTAGACCTGTTCGGCCGGACCGATCTCGACGAGCCGGCCGCGGTTCATCACGGCGATCCGGTCGCTCATCCCGCGGACGACGGCGAGGTCGTGGGCGATGAAGAGATACGTGAGCCCGAAGTCGCGCTGCAGGTCCTTGAGCAGGTTCAGGATCTGCGCCTGAATCGAGACGTCGAGCGCGGAGACCGGCTCGTCGCAGACGATCAGCTTCGGGCTGAGCGCGAGCGCGCGCGCGATCCCGATCCGCTGCCGCTGGCCGCCCGAGAACTCGTGCGGATAGCGGTTCGTGTAGCCCGGGTTGAAGCCGACGACGTCGAGCAGGTCGCGGATGCGGGCGGAGCGGTCGCGGCGCGTGCCGATCCCGTGCACGATCAGCGGCTCGCCCACGATGTCGCCGACGGTCATGCGCGGATCGAGCGACGAGTACGGATCCTGGAACACGATCTGCATCTCGCGGCGCATCCGGCGGAGATCCTCCCGCCCGAGCTCGGTCAGCTCGGTCCCTTCGAACTTGACCGAGCCGGAGGTGGGCTTCATCAGCTGGAGGACGCAGTAGCCGGTCGTCGACTTGCCCGACCCCGACTCGCCGACGAGGCCGAGCGTCTCGCCCGACTGCACGTCGAAGCTGACCCCGTCGACCGCCCGGACCTCCCCCACCTTGCGCTCGATCAGCAGCCCTGCCCGGATCGGGAAGTGCTTGTGCAGCTCCGTGACCTGGAGCAGCGGCGCGTTGGTCGTGCTCACGAGCCCACCCGCTGGGGCTCGAGTGCGCGGGCGCGCTCACTCGCCGGATGCGCCGAGCGGACCCAGTGCCCGGCCCGGATCTCCCGCAGCTGAGGCTCGTGCACGGTGCAGTCGTCGCTCCCCGCGTACGGGCAGCGGGGGCCGAACCGGCAGGCCTTCGGCGGGTCGATCAGATCCGGCGGGCGGCCGGGGATCGCGGTCAGCCGTCCCTCGCGGACATTCGCGCCTTCGAGCTGCGGCAGCGCCCCGAGCAGCGCCTCGGTGTAGGGATGCTCGGGGTTGTCGAAGAGGTCGAGCGTCGATGCCTGCTCGACGACCTGGCCGGCGTACATGACGATGATGTTGTCGGCCGCCTCCGCGACGACGCCCATGTCATGCGTGATGATGATCATCGACATGTCGTACTCGTGGCGGAGGTCGTCGAGCAGATCGAGGACGGAAGCCTGGACGGTGACGTCGAGCGCGGTCGTCGGCTCGTCCGCGATCAGCAGCTTCGGATCGCAGGAGAGCGCGATCGCGATCATCACGCGCTGGCGCATGCCGCCCGAGAAGCGGTGCGGGTAGTCGCCGAGCCGTTCGGCCGCGCGCGGGATCCGGACCTTCTCGAGCAGCTCGACCGCCTTCTTGTCCGCCTGCTTCTGCGAGACGTCGTAGTGGCGCCTGATCGTCTCGGTGATCTGCGTCCCGATCGTCAGCGTCGGGTTCAGCGACGTCATCGGGTCCTGGAAGATCATCGCGATCTCGCGGCCACGCACGTCCTCGAGCTGACGCTCGGAAAGCTTCGTCAGGTCACGGCCGTCGTAGAGGACGGAGCCGGAGACGATCTGCGCGGGCGGCTTCGGGATCAGGCCCATGATCGAGAGCGCCGTCACCGACTTCCCGCAACCGGACTCACCGACGATCCCAAGCGTCTTTCCCTTCTCGACCGCGAAGCTGACGCCGTCGACGGCGCGCACAGTGCCTTCCCGGGTGAAGAAGTGCGTGCGGAGGTCGTCGACTTCGAGCAGCGCCATGGCTACGTCTCCTTCGTCCGCGGATCGAGCGCGTCGCGCAGGCCGTCGGCGATGAAGTTGGCGCAGACGACGAGCGAGGCGATTGCGACCGACGGGACGACGATCGCGATCGGATGGGTGCGGTAGACGGTCCTGCCCTCCTGCGCCATCGCGCCCCACGAGGCGTCCGGCGGGCTGATTCCGAGCCCGATGAAGGAGAGGAACGCCTCGCCCAGGATCACCGCCGGCAGCTCGAGGAAGATTGCGATGATCAGGACGCCGAGCGTGTTCGGCAGGAGATGCCGTCCGAGGATCCGGTACCAGCGCGCGCCGACCGCCTTGGCGGCCCGCACGTAGTCGTTCTCCTTCAGCGTCATGACCTGGCCGCGCACGATTCTGGCGGTTGTGAACCAGCTCGCGATCGACAGCGCGATCATCATCGTCCACATGTTCGTCGTGCCGATGATCGCCAGCGTGATGATCGCGAACGGCAGGTACGGGAGGCCGTAGAGCGCGTCGAGGAAGCGCATGAGGCCATTGTCGAGGCGCCCGCCGACGAAGCCCGAGATCGAGCCGTAGGCGACGCCGATCGCGAGGATCGCGAACGTCGCGCCGAAGGCGATCAGGATCGAGACCCTGCCACCGATCGCGGTGCGGACGAACAGGTCGCGGCCGAACTTGTCGGTGCCGAAGAGGTGGGCGAGGCTCGGGTTCTCGTTGGCGATCGAGAAGTCGACCGCGTTCGGGTCGTAGCGCGAGATGATCGGGACGATCAGGCAGTAGAGGACGATCAGGATGAAGGACGCGGCGGCGACGACGGCGCCGCGGTTGCGCCGGTAGCGGCGCCAGGCGTCCTTCCAGAGGTTCGACTGCCGGATCGGGGCGCCGCCCGTCCCCATCGTGTGCTCGACGGTGACGCTGCCCTCGCGAATGTCGGTGGGAGTCGACGCAGCCATCAGGTCCTCGCGTCCCGCGTCCGCGGGTCGAGGATCCCGTAGAGGATGTCGACGATGAGGTTCGCGAAGATGATGATCCCCGAGAGCAGCACGGTCAGCCCCATCACGACGGAGAAGTCACGCGCGTTCACGGCCGTCACGTAGTACTGGCCGATGCCGGGGATGTTGAAGATCAACTCGATCACGAACGAGCCCGTGATGATGAAGCCGAGGAGCGGGCCCGCGGCCGTGATCACCGGGATCAAGGAGTTGCGAAGCACGTGCAGGCCGACGACGCGCCGGTAGCGGAGACCCTTGGCGCGTGCGGTGCGCACGTAGTCCTGCTGCAGCGTCTCGAGCATCGTCCCGCGAACGAGCCGTGCGAAGAGCGCCATCGGAGCGAAGCCGAGCGCGATCGAGGGCAGGATCTTGTGCTGCCAGCTGGTCCAGCCGCTCGTCGGCAAGGTGCCGAACCTGAGGGCGATGAAGTAGATCAGGAGCGTCGCGAGCAGGAAGCTCGGAATCGCGTGGAAGACGTTCGAGAAGAACATCGCCGAGTAGTCGACCCAGGTGTTCTGTCTCAGCGCCGCGATCATGCCGAGCGGCACGCCGACGACGATCGCGAAGATGAAGGCGTAGAGGCCGAGCTCGATCGACTTCGGGAAGTGCGTCTTGACGATGTCGTTCACGTCGCGGCCCCGGATCACGAGCGAGGGGCCGAGATCGAGCGTGAAGACACCCTTCACGTAGTACGCGTACTGCAGGTACCAGGGCTTGTCGAGGTTGAACTTGCGCTCGAGGTTGCGCTGGACCGACTCCGGAACCGCACGGTCCGTCTGCCGGAAGGGGTTCCCCTCGATCTGCCGCATCATCATGAACGTCAGGAAGATCACGACCAGCAGCACCGGGATCGTCCAGAAGATCCGCCTGACGATGAACTTGAGCATCGAGTCTCCCTACCCGAGTCGGAGTATTGCCGAACGAGGACGGGCCCGGCTGAGGGCCCGTCCTCGTTCGTGAAGCGAATTCCCTACTCGGTGACGACGACCGACGTCAGGTCCGTCTGGTTGAGCAGGTTGACGTTGAACGAGGCCTTCACCGACTCGCGCTCGAGGTTCGTGTACGTGTACCAGTAGATCGGCATGACCGGCATGTCGCCGTTCTCGCCGCCGAGGATGTCCTCGGCCTGGCCGTACAGCTCGTAGCGGGCGTCGTTGTCCTCGGTGTTCTTCGCCTTCGCGATCGCTGCGTCGAAGTCCTTGTTGCAGTAGTTCGTGTTGTTGTTCCCCGACTCGCACGTCCACAGGTCGAGGAAGTTGATCGCGTCGACGAAGTCGCCGATCCAGCCGAGCCGGTAGACGTCGACGTCCGCGTTCGGGGGCGGACCGAGGAACTCCAGGTACTGCTGGAACTCCTGCTGCTTGATCGTGCTCGTGATCCCGAGCTCCTTCCAGGCGGCCTGGATCGCGACGGCGATCTCGCGGTGGCCGGGGGAGTCGTTGATGTAGAGCGTGATGTTCGTCTTCGGGTTCGCGACCTCGCTCATCAGCTGCTTCGCCTGCTCCATGTCGGCCGTCGGCGGCTGCCACGGCGACTCCGGGTTGAGCACGTCGAAGCCGGGCATGCCCTCCGGCGTGAAGCCGGTCGTCGGCAGCTGGCCGCCCTGGGCGACGTTGTCGATGATCGACTGGCGGTCGATCGCGAGCGACATCGCGCGGCGCTGGTTGACGTCCGTGATGTTCTTGACGTTGAACCCGTAGTAGTAGGTGCCGAGACCCGGGTACTGCTCGTACTCGGGCGTCTCCTTCAGCCGTGAGATCTCGTCGGGCGGAAGGCCCTGGTAGAGCACGTCGACCTCGCCGGCCTCGAACGCCTGCACGGCGGTCGTGCCGTCGCTGATCATGCGGCCGTTGACGCGCGTCAGCTTGACGGAGTCGGCATCGCGCCACTCGTCCCACTTGACGAGGTTGATGCTGGCGTTGTGCTCCCACGACTCGAGCTGGAACGGCCCGTTCGTGACGATGTTCGCAGGCTCGGTCCACTTGTCGCCGAACTGGTCGACGGCCTTCTTGTTGACCGCGAGGAACGAGTGGTGCGCCGACTGCTGGATGAACCACGGCTGCGGGCTCGTCAGCTTGACCTCGAGGGTCTTGTCGTCGACGGCGTTCACGCCCATCCCGTCGGCGAGCGCGGCGCAGTCGTCCTTCTTGGGGTCGCAGCTGTTGTACTCCTGCGCGCCGACGATGCCGTAGAACTGGTACGCGTAGTCGGCACCGAGCTCGGGCGAGACGGTGCGCTTCCACGCGTACTCGAAGTCGCCGGCGACGACCGGATCGCCGTTCGTCCACTCGAGGCCGTCCCTCAGCGTGTACGTGACGGTCTTGCCGTCCTCGCTCGTCTCGAAGCTCTCGGCCGCGCTTCCGACCGGATTGAGATCGTCATCGAGCTTGACGAGCGGATCCATGATGTTGAGCAGGATGTTGGAGGAGGTGACGTCGGTCGCCAGGCCCGGGTCGAGCGATGGCGGCTCGGTGCCCCAGTTCACCGTGATCACCTGTTCGGCGGCCTCGGTGCCGCCGGTGTCCGTCGCGCCGGTGCCTGCTGCCTCGTCGTCGCCGCCGCAGCCGGCCGCGACCAGAGCGAGACTCGTGACGAGCAGCGCGAGCCCCAGCCAGAGGGTCTTCGTCCTCATCGGGTAGGTCCTTCCTTCGATTGCATGAGTGCAGCGGCGCCGAAAGTACGCCGTCTGGGTCCTTACCATGTATACCGTTCGCAAACCTGTGAAACGGTGGTCTTTACGCACTGCATACGCGAGCGCAACGCTAGCTGCGCTGACAACAGCCGTGTCGGCGGAACCGGCACTCGCGCATCTGGACGTCAGACCGAGCCTCGTCGAGCAGGGCGTGCTCACCGAGATCCGGGTCGAATTGCCGCAGTTGCGCCCTGGACCGCCGCCCCGCCGGCTCGAGGTCGAGGGCGACGGAATCGAGGTGATCTCGGCCGATCTGCAGGGAACCGCGGGCCCGGACACGGTCTGGAGCGTCCGGCTGCGCGCGACGGCGGATCCGGGTGTCGTGCCGATCGTGCTCAGGGCCGTGTACGCCGACGGAGAGTCGGTGGAGGTCGATCAGCAGCTCACGGTCGCACCGGGGCGGGAAAGGTCCGGCTTCCCGTGGGTGGGGGTCGTGGCGGGCGTGTTCCTGGCGGTTGCTTTCGCGGCGGTTGCGCTCCGCCTCGCGCGGCGCAAAGCCTGATAGCGTGACTGTTCGTGCTCTTCCAGCAGTTCGTTGACGACGATCTCGGCTGTGCGTCGTACCTGATCGGCGACGAGGACGCGGGTGTCGCGGCGGTCGTCGATCCGCCGTACGCGATCGAGCCGGTGCTGGCGGAGGCGAAGAAGCGCGACGTCCGGATCGTGCGGACGGTCGAGACGCACACGCATGCCGATCACCTGTCCGGGCACGGGCGGCTGGCGCTCGAGCACGGTGTCCCGGTCTCGATCCACCCGGCCGCCGAGGCGGAGTTCGAGCACGATCCTCTGGACGACGGCGCCGAGATCGAGCTCGGCGAGGTGGTGCTGCGGGCGATCCACACGCCGGGGCACCGGCCCGAGCACACCTGTATCGCGGTGATCGACCGCACGCGGGCCGAGGAGCCGTGGCTCGTCCTCACCGGCGACTCGCTCTTCGTCGGCGACGCTGCCCGTCCCGACCTCGCGGTCGGAGCACAGGCGGGCGCCCGGGACCTCTTTCACTCGCTGCGCCGCTTGCTCGAGCTCCCGGACGGCGTCGAGGTCTTCCCCGGCCACGTCGCGGGGTCGCTCTGCGGCAAGGCGATGAGCTCGAAGGCATCCTCGACGATCGGCTTCGAGCGCAGCTTCAACGCCGCACTCCAGATCGAGCACGAGGAGGACTTCGTCGCCGACTCCGCCTCGGTGTCTGCACCGAAGCCGCCGAACATGACGCGTCTGGTGGAGCTGAACCGCGGGCCGCACGTCCCCGCCGCCGCGGACGTGGCCGAGCTGCCGCTGGCGCCCGCCGGAGCGACGGTGCTCGACGTTCGCCCCGCGCAGTCGTATCTCGACGGCCACGCTCACGGAGCGCTCAACGTGCCCGTGTCCGCCGGCTCGTTCGCGACCAAGGCGGCGTTCCTGCTCGATCCGGCGACGCCGATCGTCGTGCAGGCGACGACCGTGGCCGAGACCGAGCGTGCCGTTCGCGGGCTTCGTTCCGTCGGCTTCCTCGAGCTGGAGGGCTACGTGCTCGGGGACGGCCCGGAGCGGATCGAGGCGGTCAGCCTCGACGAGCTTGACGGGCTGATCGAAGGAGGGAGCGGAGCTGATCGACGTTCGCGAGCGAGACGAACGCGACGGCGGCTACATCGCCGGCAGCCGCAACATCCCCTATCGCCTGCTTCCCGTCGCGGGTGCCGATGTGCCCACCGACCGGACCGTCGTCACGATCTGCGAGAGCGGGGCACGTGCCGCCGTTGCCGCCTCCATCCTCGCAGCGAGGGGGATCGACGCCCGGCCCGTGCTCGACGGCGGCATCACCGCCTGGGCCGCACGCGGCGGGCAGATGGTCGAGTTCCGCCGCTGCGGCTAGATGGTTGGTGCCACGAGCACGCCGCGGTTGACCGAGCTCGCGTTCTTCACCGCCGACGTCGCCGGCGTCACAGACTTCTACGAGCGAGTGCTCGGTGTCGACCCCGCCGAACGCTCCGAGCAGCACGCCGTCTTCCAGCTCGGCGAGCTGGTGCTCAGGATCCACGTCGCGGTCGACGCCGGCCCGGGCGACCCTCCGGCCGACGACCACGTCGCGTTCACCGTCGACGGGCTCGACCGACACGCCGCGGCCCTGACCGTCGCGGGCGTCACGGTCGACGGCCCCCGTGACCTCCCCTGGGGCCGCTCCGCCTACGTGCGCGACCCCGACGGCCGCCTGATCGAGCTGGCGTAGCGCGCCTCACGCGGCGACCGCTCGATCCTTTACACCGTTCGCAGCACCCGTCACCATGGCGGCATGGCGGAGCCCTACGAGGAGGAGCTGCCGGCGTGGAGCCTCCCCGCGGCTGCGCTCGACTCGATCCGGATCCCGCCGACGTGGCCCGACCGCGTCGACCGCGACTGGGCCTGGGGCGGCTCGACCGGAGCGGGCATCCGTCGTCGCGATCGTCGACAGCGGGATCGAGCGCGGCCACCCGCTCGTCGGCGACGTCGAGGAGGCGGTCGTCGTCACCGGCGCCGTGGGCGAGGAACCGACGATCGACGCGGACGACCAGGGCGACACGGTCGGCCACGGCACCGCGTGCGCCGGCATCGTCCGCTCGCTCGCGCCGGAGTGCCGGCTCGTCAGCGTCCGCGTGCTCGGCGCCGGCTGGACCGGGCAGCGGGCGCCTGCTCATCGCCGGGCCTGCGCTGGGCGATCGAGCAGGGCGTCGACGTCGTCAACATGAGCCTCTCGACGACGAAGCGGGATTTCGCGGCGCGTGCTCCACGAGCTCACCGACGCCGCCTACTTCAACCGGACGATCGTCGTGGCGTCCGCGCACAACATGCCCGTCGAGAGCTATCCCGTGGCGCTTCTCGTCGGTCCTCTCGGTGGGGAGCCACGAGCTCAGACCGCGGAGCGCCTTCTTCTACAACCCGTCCCCGCCGGTCGAGTTCTTCGCCCGCGGCGTCGACGTCGAGGTGCCTGGCTCGGCGGCTCGAGCGTCCGCTCGACCGGGAACAGCTTCGCGACGCCGCACATCACCGGCCTGTGCGCGCTGCATCCGCGCCAAGCACCCGGAGCTGACGCCGTTCCAGGTGAAGAGCGTCCTGTACCTGACCGCCGACAACGTCTGGAGGAAACCATGGCTGACGACAGAGCTCCGCGACGCCGTCGCCGCCGGCGTGCTCGCCGCCGAGGCCGGCCATCGCGAGCTGCTGCAGTCGATCGTCGAGGTCGCGCGCGCGATCTTCGGCGCCCGCGCGTCGTCGATCTTCCTGCTCGACGAGCGAGACCGACGAGCTCGTCTTCGAGGCGGTCGCCGGCGAAGGCGCGTCATCGCTCATCGGCCAGCGGCTCCCGTCGAGCACCGGAATCGCCGGCTGGGTGCTCGTCACCGGGCAGCCGCTCGTCCTCGACGGACGTCTCGAAGCGACCCGCGCTTCGCACGCGACGTCGCCGAGTCGACCGGCTACGTGCCGAAGTCGCTGATGGCCGTGCCGCTCCTGCACGGCGAGAGACGTGCTCGGCGTCCTTCAGGTGCTCGACCGGCCGCAGCGACGAGCGCTTCTCTCTCGCCGGAGATGGAGCTGCTCGGCCTCTTCGCGAAACCAGGCGGCGATCGCGCTCGACCTGCTCGGCCGCGCCCGCCGGGCGCGCGCCGTGGTCGACGACGAGTCGCCGCTCGGGGTCGTCGCCCGACTCGCGGCCACGCTCGACGCGCTGCCGGCCGAGCGGCGCGAGCCGGCGCTCGCGCTGCTCGCCGCGCTCGAGCGCGTGCTCGGTCGCATAAGAAGCGGGGCGGCCCTGCCGCCCCGCTTCCAGCCTACTCGTAGCGACTTCGCGGACTACATGGCCTTCTCGCTTGCCGTGCAGCTCGACGTCGTCGTCGGACTCGTCGTCTTCGGGCTCGTCGGAGGCCATGACCTTGCTCCGGTTCTCGTGGGCCTCGACGTCCTCGTCCTCGGTGGGACGGGCGATGCTGTCCTGCTCCGACACGGATCCTCCTTCATCGTGGTGTCCTGCAGGTCGCCCACCAGACGGCGCTGCAGCGGCGGATTTCTTCCCACCATCTTCCCACTGGTGACCGAAATTGCAATGCTCGCACCGTGACGCCGGCTTGCGAGCGGCGGTCCGCGAGTCGCTCGGCGCGCTCGGCGACGGTCTTCGCCAACCCCTCTCTGCGCCGGATCCAGCTCGCGAACGCGAGCTCGATCGTCGGCGGCTGGGCCTACGTCGTCGCGCTCGCCGTCTTCGCGTACGAGGAGGACGGCGCGCTACGCGGTCGGCTTGCTCGCGACCGCGCGGTGGCTCTGCGGCGGGCCTCGCTGCGCCGCTCGCCGGCGTCATCGGCGACCGCTATCCACGCGTCCGCGTGATGATCGCGTCCGATCTCGTCCGGGCGGTGATGCTCGCCGCGATGGCGGTCGGCGGTGCTCGCCGACGCGCCCACCGTTCGCCGTCTACGCCCTCGCGGTCGCGGCGACGCTTGCGGCGACGCCGTTCGGTCCCGCACAGGCCGCGCTCCTGCCCCAGCTCGCGCGCTCGCCCGCCGAGCTCACGGCCGCGAACGCGAGCGACGAGCGCCGTCGACAACGTCGGCTCGTTCGTCGGGCCGGCTCTCGGTGGTCTGCTCGTCGCCGGCGGCGGGCGTCGAGGCCGTCTTCGCGACCTCGGCCGCGCTCTACCTCTGGTCGGCGGTGCTCGTCGACGAGCCTCCGCCACCGCGAGCAGCGCGAGCGGAGGTCGGACGACGAGGACGGCGGCGGCCTCGCGGCGCGCTCGCCGGCTTTCGCACGCTCGCGGGCGTGCCGCGGCTGCGTCTCGTCGTCGGGCTCGTCGCAGCCCAGACCGATCGTCGACGGCGCGCTCGACGTGCTCATCGTCGTGCTCGCACTCGAGACTGCTCGACGTCGGCGCGTCCGGCCTCGGCTTTCTCAACTCGGCGGCGGGCGTCGGCGGCATCGCGGCGGCGCTCGTCGTCGGCGGCGCTCGCAGCGCGCGGCCGCCTCGCGATCGAGCCTCGGCGTCGGCATCGTTCTCTGGGGTCTGCCGCTCGTCCTGATCGGCGTCTGGCCGGAGCAGGCGGTGGCGCTCGTCCTGCTCGCCGTCGTCGGCGCAGGCGGCACCATCGTCGGCGTTGCCGGCGACACGCTCCTCCAGCGCGCGGCGCCGCCCGAGCGTGCTCGCGCGCGTCTTCGGCGCCGTCGACGGCGTGCTGCTCGTCGCGCTCGCGCTCGGCTCGCTCGGCGCGCCGTTCCTCGTCGACAGCGATCGGCGTACGCGGCGCGCTGCTCGTCGCCGGGCGCGTCTCCTGCCGGTGCTCGCCGCGCTCGACGTGGACGCGTCTCGTCGCGATCGATGCCGCGGCCGCCGTCCCGGAGCGTGCAGCTCGAGCTGCTGCGACGGCTCGCCGATCTTCGCGCCGCTGCCGCCGGCCACGCTCGAGGCGCTCGCGCTCCGGCTCGAGCCGCGCCGGCTCGACGGCCGGCGAGGTCGTCTTCGCCCAGGGCGACGCCGGCGACGACTACTACCTCGATCGACTCCGGCCGGTCTGAGCGTCGCGGTCGACGGCGAGCCGGTCGCCGAGCTCGGGCCGGGCGACGGGTTCGGCGAGATCGCGCTGCTCCGCGACGTGCCGCGGACCGCCACCGTCACCGCGCTGACCGACCTCAGCCTGTACGCGCTCGAGCGCGAGGACTTCCTCGCCGCGGTCACCGGCCACGCGCAGAGCCGCGCAGCGGCCGAGAGCATCGTCACGAATCGCCTCAGCCCAGCCGTGCTGTGACCGCTACTGGAGCTGTTCGACCGCGAATCCGTGCGCGGCAAGTGCACGGCGGAGCTCGTTGCAGTGCTCCTCGTCGCGCATCGCGAGCGTCAGCTCGACTTCGGTCTGGCCGATCGGGAGCTGCATCCCTTCGCGATGGTGCTCGACGGAGACGACGTTGGCGCGCTCCTCGGCGACGAGCTGGAGCAGCTTGATCAGCTCGCCGGGACGGTCGCCGAGCCGCGTCCGGACGACCAGGAAGCGGCCCGCCTGCGTCAGCCCGTGCCGCATCACCTGAATCAGCAGCGTCGGGTCGATGTTGCCGCCGGAAAGGAGGATGCCGACCTCGTCCTCCCCGCCCGCCTTGCCCGCGAGCACGGCCGCGAGGGGCGCCGCGCCGGCGCCCTCGACGAGCAGCTTCGTCCGCTCGAGCAGGAGCACGATCGCATGGCTGATCTGGTCGTCCGTGACGGTGACGACGTCGTCGAGCGCATCGGCGAGGATCGCCGACGTCAGCGCACCCGGCTGCTTGACCGCGATCCCCTCCGCGATCGTGTACCGGTGGTCGGTGCCGCCGGCGAACGGGCACATGTTCTCGGCCTGGACACCGACGAGACGCACGTTCGGGCGCACGGCGCGAAGCGCGATCGCAATGCCGGACGCGAGGCCGCCGCCCCCGATCGGGATCACGAGCGTGCCCACGTCCGGCAGCTGCTCGGCCAGCTCGAGCCCGATCGTCCCCTGCCCGGCGATCACGCGCTCGTCCTCGAAGGCGTGGACGAAGGTGGCGCCGGCCGAGTCGACATGCTCCTGGGCGGCGGCCATCGATTCGTCGAAGCCGGCGCCCACGAGCTCGACGGTCGCGCCGTAGTTGCGGGTCGCATCGACCTTCGCCATCGGCGAGTCCTGCGGCATGAAGACCGTCGCGGCGATCCCCGCTTCACCGTGCGGCCCAGGCGACTGCCTGGCCGTGGTTGCCGGCGCTCGCGGCGACGACACCGGCGCCGCGCTCCTCGGGGGTCAGCGAGTGGATCGTGTTGACCGCGCCGCGGATCTTGAACGCGCCGGTGCGCTGCAGGTTCTCCGCCTTCAGCTGGACCGGCCGGCCCGCGAGCCGCGAGAGCGTCTCGGACGGGTAGACCGGCGTGACGCGCGCGATCCCGGCGATGCGGGCGCGCGCCGCCTCGAGGTCAGCCAGTGTGGGTGCTTGTGCCGTCGTCATCGTCGATGCCGTACACGTGCTCGAGAATCTCACGAACCGCCGAGAGCGGGTCGAGCTCGCGGGACTGGACGCGATCGAGCAGCTGCGCGAGCTCGGGCTTCTCCGCGACCGTCGCCTGGAGGTGCGCCTTCGCCCGGCTCGTCGCGGCCGCGAACACTTCGCCGGCGAGATTCTTCCGCCGCCGCTCCTCGAGCAGGCCCTCCGCCTCGAGGAAGCCGCGGTGCTGCTCGATCTTGGCCCATAGCTCGGGGACGTTCTCACCGCGCACCGCCTCGGTCAGGACGATCGGCGGCCGCCAGGCGCGGTCGCGGTCGAGCGCGAGGATCGAGCGGACCTCGTTCAGCATCGTCTTGGCAGCGGGATGATCCATCTTGTTGATCGCGATCACATCCGGAATCTCCATGATCCCCGCTTTCAGCGCCTGGACGGAGTCGCCGGAGCCGGGCATCAGCACCAGCAGCACCGTATCCGCGATCCCGATCACCTCGACCTCGCTCTGGCCGGCGCCGACCGTCTCGAGCAGAACGAGGTCCTTGCCGGCCGCGTCGAGCAGCAGCGCCGCCTGCAGGGTCGCCTCGGCGAGCCCGCCGAGGTGGCCGCGGGTCCCCATCGAGCGGATGAACGACGCCCGGGTCGAGGAAGTGGTCGGAGAGCCGGATCCGGTCGCCGAGGAGCGCCCCCTGCGTGAACGGGCTCGACGGGTCGACCGAGATGACGCCGACCGTCGTCTCCGCCTCGCGCACGTGCCGGACGAGCGCGCTGATCAGCGACGACTTCCCGACTCCCGGCGGCCCGGTCACGCCGACGACGAACGCCGAGCCCGTCTCCGGGTAGAGCGCGCGGACGAGCTCGTACGAGAGCGGGTCGCGGTTCTCGACGAGCGAGATCGCCCGGGCGAGCGCGCGCCGGTCGCCGCTGCGCACGCCGCCGGCGAGGTCGTCGAGCGTCCAGGGGTGGCGACCGCTCACGCGAGCGCCTCCTCGGGCTCATGCCCGCGGGGAGCGAGCGACGACCGTGAAGAGGGCGCCGACGAGGTAGACCAGCGCAGCCGCTCCCCACACCCAGCGAGCACCGTAGAGCGTCGGTCAGCCAGCCGGCGATGATCATCCCGAGGCCGAGGGTGGCGTAGCTCGAGGACATGATCACGACGAAGGCGCGTCCCCGCAGCTCGTCCGGGGCGCCGCGCTGGATGAAGAGGGCGTTGCAGACGACCGCGGCGCCGTTGCCGAAGGATGCGATCACGACCGCCGGAACGGCGACGTAGATCGTCGATGCGAGCGCCGCGATCGCGTAACCGCCCGCCATCAGCGCGATCCCGTAGAAGTAGACGCGGCCGATCCCGAGCCTCTCGACGAAGTGGCCGGAGACGAAGCTGCCGACCGTGAGCCCGAGCCCGCTCGCGCCGAGCAGGACGCCGAAGCCGATGTTGCCGGCGTCGAGCGCGACCTTCGCCAGCGCGACCTCGGCGACGTTGATCGCCCCGACGCCGAGCGTGACGATGTTCCAGACGACGAGCACGGTCAGCAGCGCTCGCGAGCGAAGGACGATCCGAAAGCCGTCGGCGACGTCGCCCCAGTGGCCGCGGCTCTCGACATGACCGACCTGGAGCCGCGAAGCCGGGATGCGTGCAAGCAGCGCGGCGGAGAGCACGAACGTGACCGCGTTCACCCAGTAGGCGAGATCCGGCCCCTGGACGCTGAGAATCACTCCACCGACAACGGGGCCGATCATCCAGGTCAGGTTCTCGACGGTCTGCAGCAGCGACGTCGCCGCCGGGAGCTGGTCGTCGTCGACGAGGTTCGGCATCCCGGCGTACACGGCCGGCCGGAAGAACCCCGTCGCGACCCCTTGAATCCCGGCGAGCACGATGATCATGGTCGCGCTGCCTACGAAGGGAAGCACGCAGAAGACGGCTGCGCGAACGAGGTCGGACACGATCAGAAGCCGACGCCGCGAGAGCCGGTCGACGAGCGGCGCCGCCAGGATCCCGATCAGGATGATCGGCAGGAAGTCGACGAGCAGGAGCGCGCTGACCCACTTGCCCGACCCCGTCCGGTCGAAGACGTCGACGGTGAGCGCGATCGCCGCGAGGTAGGTCCCGGCTCCGGAGCCGAGCGTTGCGAGGAAGAGGCGCCTGAAGTCGGGCGCGAGGCGGAGGACGGCGAGGCTGAGGATGCGCGAGACGCTAACAGCCCGCCCAGCGGGGCTAACGCCTAGAGCTTCGCGGCGGCGAGCCGGGACGCGGTCAGCTTCGCGAACGCGCGCAAGTCGGCGACGGGGATCCCATTGCCGGGGCCGATCGTCAGCAGGACGGCGTCGCCGCGGCCGTTGCCGAGCGCGATGAAGTGAATCGTGACGGGCACCTTGGTCTGTTGCCCGCCCTCGGTGACCAGGAGGTTGAGAACGGCCCGGTACGCGACGGCGCGGGGCGCGAGCTTCGGAAACGCAAACGCACCGCTGCGGACGATCGAGGCCTTGCCGCCTCCCTCCTCGACCGCCTGCTTGAAGAAGCGGGCAAGACAGGAGGCGAGCGCGGGCTTGGCGCTTCTCGTCCAGGCACGCGAGCGCGTCCCGCCGCGTCTTGTAGACATTCGCGATCGACGACACCGATGGGATCCCGCCGGCGGCCTCGAACTCGGCCTCGACCTCGCCCGTGAGGATCAGGTCGGACTGGTCGGGGTTGTAGCCCGGGCACGTCGGATCCTCGTCGCTGTCGGGCGTGCTCGGAGTCTTCTTCCAGCCGGCCACGAAGTCCGCGCGCTTGAGCACGATCGACGCGGCCTTCCGCTGGTCGGCCGGGTTGATCTGCTTCTTCGGGTCCGTGTCGGCCGCCAGCGCGAGCGCCGGCGCGGCCAGGACGACGAGCAGCAGGAGAGCGAGGCGGCGGCTCACGGTCGTGGATCCTAGCCAGATTTGCAAATCGTGCGAATCACCCTTCGGGGTCATACGCGAGATTCGGCCGCAGCCAGCGCTCCGCCTCCCCCACGCCGATCCCCTTGCGCGCGGCGTAGTCCTCGACCTGGTCGCGCCCGAGCCGGCCGACGGCGAAGTACTTCGAGCCGGGATGGCCGAAGTAGAGGCCGCTCACCGCTGCGGCGGGCGTCATCGCGAAGCTCTCCGTCAGCGCGAGCCCGACCGACTCCGCCTCGAGCAGGTCGAACAGGCGCGCGCTTCTCGGAGTGATCCGGGCACGCGGGGTAGCCGAACGCCGGCCGGATGCCGCGGTAGCTCTCTGCGATCAGCTCCTCGCTCGTCGGCTCGGCACCGGGCTCGTACCACTCCCGCCGCGCCTGCAGGTGCAGCCACTCCGCGACACGCCTCGGCGAGCCTGTCGGCGAGCGCCTTGACCATGATCGCGCGGTAGTCGTCGTGCTCGGCCTCGTGGCGGGCGGCGAGCTCGTCGGCGCCGTGGATCGCGACCGCAAACGCGCCGACGTGATCGTTCGCCGGGGCGACGAAGTCGACCAGCGAGCGGTTCGGGCGCGAGTCGCCCCAGTCGGACTGCTGGCGCAGCATCGGGAAGCGCTCGCCGTTCTCGAGCACGACGTCGTCGCCCTCGGCGTGCGCGGGCCAGAAGCCGTAGACGCCCCGCGCGCGAAGCAACCCGTCGCGAACGATCTCGTCGAGCTGCTCGACGGCGTCGTCGTAGAGCTCGCGGGCCGCGGGCTGCTCGAGGATCGCCGGGAACTTGCCCTTCAGCTCCCAGGCGTGGAAGAAGAACTGCCAGTCGATGAAGGGGCGCAGCTCCTCGAGCGACGGCTCGACCGACTTCGTGCCGATGAAGGACGGCACGGGCAGCTCGTCGTAGTCGAGCGGCTGGCGGTTCGCGCGCGCCGCGTCGAGCGGCAGCAGCGGGCGGCGCTCCTTCTCGGCGTGCTGCACGCGCAGGCGCTCCTGCTCCTCGCGGTTGTCGGCGTCGAGCGTCCCGCGACGAACGGGGTCGAGCAGGTCGGAGACGACGCCGACGACGCGCGACGCATCGAGGACGTGCACCGTCTCGCGGCCGTATGCGGGCGCGATCCGCACCGCGGTGTGCTGGCGCGAGGTCGTCGCGCCGCCGATCAGGAGCGGCAGGCTCGAGACCGCGCCGCTCCATCTCCTTCGCCACATGCACCATCTCGTCGAGCGAGGGCGTGATCAGACCCGAGAGGCCGACCGCGTCGGCGCCGGTCTCGACGGCCGTGTCCAGGATCGTGTCGCCCGCGACCATCACGCCCAGGTCGATCACCTCGTAGTTGTTGCAGCCGAGGACGACGCCGACGATGTTCTTGCCGATGTCGTGCACGTCGCCCTTGACGGTGGCGAGCACGATCGTGCCCTGCGCACGACCGTTGCCGCCGGTCCGCTCCTTCTCCTCCTCCATGTACGGCTCCAGGTAGGCGACTGCGCGCTTCATCGCCCGCGCGCTCTTGACCACCTGCGGCAGGAACATCCGGCCGGAGCCGAACAGGTCGCCGACGACCTTCATCCCGTCCATCAGCGGACCCTCGATCACGTCGAGCGGCCGGGCCGCCGTGGCACGCGCCTCTTCCGTGTCCTCCTCGATGAAGTCGACGATCCCGTGCACGAGCGCATGCTCGAGCCGCTTTCCGACCGGAGCCTCGCGCCAGCTGAGGTCGAGCTCCCGCTTCGTCGCCTCGCCCCGCACCGTCGAGGCGAACGCGACGAGGCGGTCGGTCGCGTCCGGTCGGCGATCGTAGATCACGTCCTCGACGTGCTCGAGCAGGTCCGGCGGGATGTCCTCGTAGACGACGAGCTGGCCCGCATTGACGATTCCCATGTCGAGGCCGGCGCGGATCGCGTCGTACAGGAACGCGGAGTGCATCGCCTCGCGGACGACGTCGTTGCCGCGGAACGCGAAGGAGAGGTTGGAGATCCCGCCGCTCGTGCGCGACCCGGGGCAGCGCTCCTTGATCAGGGGCAGCGCCTCGATGAACGCCTTCGCGAAGCCGTTGTGCTCCTCGATTCCCGTCGCGACGGCGAGCACGTTCGGGTCGAAGACGATGTCCTCGGGCTCCCAGCCGTCGCCGACGAGGAGGTCGTAGGCGCGGCCGCAGATCTCGACCTTGCGCTCGACGGTGTCCGCCTGACCGAGCTCGTCGAACGCCATCACGACGACGCCGGCGCCGAAGCGGCGGATCCGGCGCGCCTGCTCGAGGAACGACTCCTCACCCTCCTTGAGGCTGATCGAGTTGACGATCCCCTTGCCCTGGACGCACTTCAGCCCCGCCTCGAGGACGGTGAAGCGCGAGCTGTCGACCATGATCGGGATCCGCGCGACCTCGGGCTCGGTCGCGAGCAGGTTGAGGAAGGTCGTCATCGCCTGCTCGCCGTCGAGCAGGTCGGCGTCCATGTTGACGTCGAGGATGTTGGCGCCGCCGCGCACCTGCTCGAGCGCGACGTCGACTGCGCCCTGGAAGTCGCCCGCCTCGATCAGGCGCCGGAAGCGCGCCGAGCCGGTCACGTTCGTCCGCTCGCCGATCATCACGAAACCGGTGTCGGGGCCGATCTCGAAGGGCTCGAGGCCGCTGAAGCGCGGGCGCGCCGGCCGTTCCGGGACCTGTCGCGGTGTCTGTCCCTCGACCGCGGCCGCGATCGCACGGACGTGCTCCGGCGTCGTCCCGCAGCAGCCGCCGACGACGTTGACGAAGCCCTCCTGCGCGAACGAGCCGAGCAGCTCGGCCGTGTGGTGCGGCTCCTCGTCGTAGCCGCCGAAGGCGTTCGGCAGGCCGGCGTTCGGGTGCGAGCTCGTGTACGTGCCCGCGAGGCGTGACAGCTCTGCGACGTGCGGCCGCATCTCCTTCGCGCCCAGCGAGCAGTTGACGCCCACGATCAGCGGCTTCGCCTCCTCGACCGAGTTCCAGAACGCCTCGACCGTCTGGCCGGAGAGGGTGCGCCCGGAGAGGTCGACGATCGTGACCGAGATCCAGAGCGGCAGCTCGGGCGCGACGTCCTTCGCGGCCGCGATCGCCGCCTTCGCGTTCAGCGTGTCGAAGATCGTCTCGATCAGGAGCAGGTCGACGCCGCCCTCGCGCAGGGCGCGGATCTGCTCGGCGTACGACTCGACGACCCGGTCGAAGGTGACGGCGCGGTAGGACGGGTCGTCCACCTTCGGCGAGAGCGAGAGCGTGACGTTCAGCGGCCCGAGCGAGCCGGCGACGAAGCGGCCACCGGCCTCGTCCGCGGCCTGCCGCGCCAGCCGCGCGCCGGCGGCGTTCATGTCGTGCACGGCGCTCTCGAGCCCGTAGTCCGCCTGGCCGATCGAGGTCGCGGTGAACGTGTTCGTGGTCGTGATGTCCGCGCCGGCCGCGAGGTAGCGGCGATGGATGTCGAGGACGACGTCCGGCCGCGTCAGGTTGAGCAGGTCGGGGTCGCCGGCGACGTCGCGCGGATGATCGGCGAAGCGCTCGCCGCGGTAGTCCGCATCCTCGAGCCCGGCGCGCTGGAGCATCGTCCCCCAGGCGCCGTCGAGCACGAGGATCCGCTCGTCCAGCAACGCTCTCAGTCTCGACTCTGCGCTCACATGCCCTCCACCGTTGCCGAAAGAGGGCGGATCGCTGCAGTTGAACTGACACAGTCCGCCGGCTCTTTAGGCGTTTTTGTCCTGGTCGCCAAGCTGCCGTCAAAGCTCTCCAGGTCGCTAAAGGCTAGCGGAGCACGCAACGCTGAAGACGAGAAAGTTGCTGACAGCAACTATCTCCTTCGGCGCCGGAGCCCCGCGTGCACATGTTCGCGAGCCCGGTGCGCGGCCGCTTCTGCCTCGTATGCGTTGCCGATCGCGTACGGAAGGCGGCGCGTCATCTCCTCGAAGGCTGCCCGGCGCGCTTCCCGATTCTCCGCACGCTGCCGGCGGAGCTCCGCCGCGAGGGCTCGAACATGGACGGGACTGGGCCTCGTGATCCCGGCACGCTCGGCTGCCGCTCCGACGCGGCGGGCGACCTCAGCGAGGGAGATCTGGTCATCGTCGAGTGCGTCGATGATCCCGAGCAGGCGCTCCGAGTAACGCGGCGCGATGGCGACCACACCTCCAGCGTGGCGGACGAACTGTTGCCTGTCTGCAACGCCTCCGTGCCGAAAGTGAGCTAGTTGCTGTCAGCAACTAGGTGCTCGGCCGTCGCGAGCGGGCTAATAGCCGCTGAACTTGTCCGCGAGGACGCGCTCCTCGGGGAGGCCGGCGCCCGTCAGCGAATCGGCGACCGCCTCGGCCATCTGGGGCGGGCCGGCGACGAGGAACGTCTTTCCCTCGAGCCCGCCGACGAGCTCGGCGAGCACGTCGGCGTCCAGCTGACGCGTCTCACCCGTCCAGCCGGGCTCGTCGGTCATCGTCAGCACGACCCGCAGACCCTCGATCCGCCGCTCCAGCTCCTGCAGCTCGTCCAGGAACGCCGACGACTCGCGGTCGCGGTTCGAGTAGACGAGCGTCACGCGGTACGGCAGGCCCTCGTCCGCGATGAAGCGGAGCATCGAGCGGAAGACGGTGATGCCGATCCCGCCGGCGACGAAGACGTACTCCGCGCCCGTGTCCTCGGGGAGCAGGAACGAGCCCTTCGGCCCCTCCACCTGCACCTCGTCGCCGACCTCGAGCTCGGCGAGCGTCCGCTTGAACGCGGTGTCTCTGATTCGCGTCGCCAGGCCGACCACGCCCTTCTCGGTGGGTGAGGTCGCGAGTGAGATGTGACGGCGCAGGCCCCTTTCGTCCGTGTGCCCGCGATCCGGCAGCTCGACCCAGAAGTAGTGACCGGGCCGGTACGGGGGGTAGTCCTCGACGGCGAAGCGGACGAAGAGCGTCCCCTTTGCGACCTCCCGCTTCTCGGCGACGGTCGCCCGCACGGCCTAGTTGCGGCCGGCGACTGTCAGCTGGTTCTCGGCGTGCGCGATCCGCTGCTCGAGCTGCCAGCGGTCGGCGTTCGACTCGCCGGCGTCGACCTTCGCCAGCTCCGCTTTCGCCGCCTCGAGCTGCTCACGCGCACGATCGTCGTCGATCTCCTTCACGTTGACGGCGTCGTCGACGAGCGCGATCGCGTTGTCGAGCTCGACCTTGAAGAAGCCTGGCCCGGTCGCGAACTCGAGCACGTCCTCGGCTTCGCGGTCGCGGTAGATCCGCGTCGACCCGGCCTTCAGCGTCGCGACGAGTGGCGCGTGCCGGGCCAGCACGCCGATCTCGCCGGCCGCCCCGGGAACCACCAGCATCTCCGCCTCGCCCCGGAAGGTCTCGCCCTCCGGGGTCACGAGCGCAACGTCGAACTTGGGGTGCGTCTCCGCCATCAGTGAGCCACTATGCGGCGGCCGCGGCGGTCTTCTCCGCCTTCGCGACGGCGCCCTCGATCGCGCCGACCATGTAGAAGGCCGCCTCGGGCAGGTCGTCGTGCGTTCCCTCGATGATCTCGCGGAAGCCCCTGATCGTGTCCTCCAGCTTGACGTACTCGCCGGGCGTGCCGGTGAACTGCTCGGCGACGAAGTTCGGCTGCGAGAGGAACCGCTCGACCTTGCGCGCGCGCGAGACGACGAGCTTGTCCTCGTCGGTGAGCTCGTCCATGCCGAGGATCGCGATGATGTCCTGGAGGTCCTTGTAGCGCTGGAGCACCTGCTGCACCCGCGTCGCGACGTCGTAGTGCTCGTCGGAGACGATCCCGGGCTGAAGCGCGCGGGAGGTCGAGTCGAGCGGGTCGACGGCCGGGTAGATCCCCTTCTCGACGATCGCGCGCGAGAGCACGGTGGTGGCGTCGAGGTGGGCGAACGTGTTCGCCGGAGCCGGGTCGGTGAGGTCGTCAGCGGGGACGTAGATCGCCTGCACGGACGTGACCGAGCCGGTGCGGGTGGACGTGATCCGCTCCTGCAGCTGGCCCATCTCGGTCGCGAGCGTCGGCTGGTAGCCGACGGCGCTCGGCATCCGGCCCAGGAGCGCCGACACCTCGGAGCCCGCCTGGACGAAGCGGAAGATGTTGTCGATGAAGAGCAGCGTGTCCTGGCCCTGATCGCGGAAGTACTCCGCCATCGTCAGGCCCGAGAGGCCGACGCGGAGACGCGCTCCCGGCGGCTCGTTCATCTGCCCGTAGACGAGCGCGACCTTGTCGATCACCTCGGACTCGGTCATCTCGATCATCAGGTCGTTGCCCTCGCGCGTGCGCTCGCCGACGCCGGCGAAGACGGAGACGCCGCCGTGCTGGCGTGCGATGTTGTGGATCAGCTCCTGGATCAGGACCGTCTTGCCCGTGCCGGCGCCGCCGAAGAGGCCGATCTTGCCGCCCTTCACGTACGGCGCGATCAGATCGACGACCTTGAGGCCGGTCTCGAAGATCTCGATGGTCGGCGAAAGCTCCCGGAACGTCGGCGGGTCGCGGTGGATCGACCAGCGCTCGACGTCCTTGCCGGCCGGCTCCTTGTTGTCGATCGGCTCGCCGATCACGTTCCAGATCCGGCCGAGAGTCGCATCGCCGACGGGAACGGAGATGGGCGCGCCGGTGTCGACGACGTCGACACCGCGCGCGAGCCCGTCGGTCGTCTCCATCGCGACCGCGCGGACGCGATCGTCGCCGAGGTGCTGCTGCACCTCCGCGATCAGCGTCCGGCTGCCGCCGTCGCCGGTCGGCACCTGGATCGCCAGCGCGTTGTAGATCTCCGGCAGCTCGATCCGGGAAGACGACGTCGATGACGACGCCTTTGACCTCGACGACCTTGCCTGCGGTTCCCTGCGCGTGCTCAGACATGTCTCTCCTGGGAAAAGATTTCTTGAGGAAGTGCGACGCGCGGCGCCGCAAAAGCGCTCGCAGTCTAGCGAAGCGCCAGCTCAGGCTGGTCGGGTGCCGAACGCACCCGCGGGCCGATCCGCATCTTCCGGCGAGGCCAGGAGCGCGTCGCGCCGGAGGAGCCGGATCGCGCGCTGTTCGGCGTCCTCGACCTCCGCCGGCGTGGCGCCGAGCGGTGCCGCCGGCCGCTCTCTTTGGTCGGGGATCGGAGCCTGGGCTGCGATCCCGACCGCCATCACGGCGACGGCCGCCAGCGACGCGACGCTCCTGAGGCGGACGTAGGCCGAGCGCCGAATCGGTGCCGCCGGAAGGACGAGGCGACGAGACGGCCGCTCGGCTGCCGCCTCCCGCAGCTCCGCTGTAGTCTCGGCAACCCGCTCGGCGAAGCCGCGGCAGACCGCGCAGTGCCCGAGGTGCGCGTCCAGCAACCTCCGTTCGAGCAGCGAAAGCTCGCCGTCCGGCATCAGCGCCGCCCAGGCGCGTGTGCGCTCGCAGCGGGCCGAGCTCACAGCAGGCTCGCGTTCGAGTCGACCGCGGCTCCGAGCGCCAGGAGCACGATGCCCGCCGATGACGAGCAGCCCGGTCATGTGGAAGGACTCCACCTGCTCGTCGCCGGAGGCGACGCGCACTCCGCGCCGAACGCGCAGCCCGACCATCCCCTCCTCGTTCGCGACCCGGAACGGGCCGCGGTTGCCGACGAAGAACCCGCCAAGCAGCAGCGCGCAGCCCACCAGGTAGAGACCGACGGCGACGGAGCGGCTCGGCGCCGCGCCGAGCAGCAGTCCGAGCAGGAGCGAGAGCACGGCGGTGCCGCCGGCGATCCCGGCCAGCAAGGTGAAGAAGCGGCGTGCGGCGGCGGCGATCATCCGGTCGCGACCGCTTCCTCGTCCGCCCGCCGGATCTCGTCGCCGGACAGCGGCCAGCGCTCGAGCGGGTAGTGGCAGGCGGCGCGGTGTCCGTCGCCGAAGCCGCGGAGCTGCGGCTCGTCGACGTCGCAGTGTCCTGGGCGGAAGCGCGGGCAGCGCGGGTGGAAGCGGCACGCGTCGGGCGGATTGATCGGGTTGGGGACGTCGCCTTCGAGGACGATCGGGCGGCGCAGGCGCCCGAGCTCGGGGTTCGGGATCGGTACGGCCGAGAGCAGTGCGCCCGTGTAGGGATGCTTCGGCCCGGTGTAGAGCTGATTGCGGTCGGCGATCTCGGCGACCTTGCCGAGGTACATCACGAGCACGCGGTCGGAGATGTGGCGGACGACGTTGAGGTCGTGCGCGATGAAGACGTACGTGAGCCCGAGGTCGCGCTGCAGGTCCTTGAGCAGGTTGAGGATCTGCGCCTGCACGGAGACGTCGAGCGCGGAGACCGGCTCGTCGCAGACGATCAGCTTCGGGTTGACCGCGAGCGCTCGGGCGACGCCGATTCGCTGCCGCTGCCCGCCGGAGAACTCGTGCGGAAACCGGTTGTAGTGCTCCGGGTTGAGCCCGACGACGTCGAGCAGCTCCTGCACGCGCCGCTTGATCTCGGCCGGCGTCCCGATCTTGTGCACCTGCAGCGCCTCGGCGACGATGAAACCGACGCGCTTGCGCTGGTTCAGGCTCGCGTACGGGTCCTGGAAGATCATCATCAGCTCGCGGCGGATCGGGCGCATCTCCGTCCGGGTCAGCCGGGTGATGTCCCGCCCGGCGAACGTGATCCGGCCACTCGTGGGGTCGAGCAGGCGCATCAGGCACCGCGCCATCGTCGATTTCCCGCAACCCGACTCGCCGACGACGCCGAGGGTCTCCCCCTTCTTGACCGTGAAGCTGATCCCGTCGACCGCCTTGACGCTCGCCACCTGCTTCTGGAAGACGATCCCGCGCGTGACCGGAAAGTGCTTGACGAGATCCTCGACGACGAGCAGATCCTCGGCGCCGGCCATTAGATGATTGATGCCACGGGAACGTCTGTCTCGGGGCGTGGGCTGGCAGCTCTGGGGCGCGGGATCAGGCCGTTGCCGATGCTGGTGGCATCGGTGACGGACTGAGCACGCGAAGCGGACGGCTCGGCTGAGCGGCCGCCAGGCCGATCAGCTGGGCCGAGAGCGGCCCAGACACGCCAGATCGCGTCCCGAGCGCACGGGACCGTGGCATCAATCATCTAGGACACCTCCGCGAGCGTGCCGGCGAGCAGCTTCTGGACTTCGCGATCCTTCGTCTCCTCGTCGAGGTGGCAGGCCTGTAGGTGCCGCGGCGAGTTCGAGACGGGCAGCAGCTCCGGGACGACGGTGTTGCAGACGTCCAGCACGTAGGGGCAGCGCGGGTGGAAGCGGCAGCCGCGGGGCGGCCTCAGCAGCGACGGCGGCGAGCCCTGGATCTGGACGAGCCGCTCCACGTCGGCATCGAGCCGCGGCAGCGAGCCGAGCAGGCCCCAGGTGTACGGATGGTGCGGCCGCGTGAAGAGCTCGTCCACCGACCCCTCCTCGGCGACCTTGCCGGCGTACATGACGACGACGTCGTCCGCGACCTCGGCGACGACCCCGAGGTCGTGCGTGATCATGATGATCGCCGTCTCGAACTCCTCCTGCAGGGTCCTCATCAGCCTGAGGATCTGCGCCTGCGTCGTCACGTCGAGCGCCGTCGTCGGCTCGTCCGCGATCAGCAGGTCGGGCTCGTTGATCAACGCCATCGCGATCATCACGCGCTGGCGCATGCCCCCCGAGAACTGGTGCGGGTAGTCGTCGATCCGCCGCTCCGCATGCGGGATCCCGACGGCCTTCAGCAGCTCGAGCGCGCGCAGCTTCGCGTCGCGGTTCGTCACGTCTCGATGCAGCATCACCGCCTCGACGAGCTGCTTCCCGATCGTGTGCACCGGATTCAGCGACGTCATCGGGTCCTGGAAGATCATCGCGATGTCGTTGCCGCGGAGGGCGCGCAGCTTGCGCGGGCTCATCTGCAGCAGGTCGTGGCCCTTGAAGAGCGCCTCTCCCTCGGAGATCGTGTTGCGAGCGTTGTTCAGGCCCATGATCGAGAGGCACGTGACGCTCTTGCCGCAGCCCGACTCGCCGACGATCCCGAGCGTCTTCCCCTTCTCGACCGAGAAGCTGACACCGTCGACGGCCTTGACGATGCCGTCGTCCGTGCGGAAGCTCGTCCGCAGGCCCCTGACCTCCAGCAGCGCGCTCACGTCCCTGGCCGCCTTTCGCTCCCGCCCGGCGGAGCCGGGCTCCGCGAAAGGCTGACGCCGCTCGCGCCGCTCCAGCCGGCGGGCCGTACCGCCGTACTGTCCCACCGGCCTACGCAACGCGAGCGGCGCCCCAGGAACGTGAGCGCCACTAGGTCAGCCTGATTCGAGGGTCGATGACGGCGTAGAGCAGGTCGACGATCAGGTTGATCAGGATGATGCAGAGGGTCGAGAAGACGACGATCCCCTGGATCACGGGCAGGTCGAAGTTCTCGTAGCTCTGCAGCACCTGTCTGCCGAGCCCGGGGAGCGAGTAGATCGACTCGGTGAAGATGGCGCCGCCGAGCGCGAGCCCGATGTCCATGCCGAGGATCGTGACGACGGGGAGCATGCTGTTCCGGAGGATGTGAGCGCGGATCACCTGGCGCTCGGGGGCGCCCTTCGCGCGAGCCGTGCGCACGTAGTCCTCGTTCATCGTCTCCATCACGTTCGCCCGGATCAGGCGCACGTAGAGCGCGGCGAAGAGGATCGCGAACGTGCTCCAGGGAAGGAGCATGTGGTAGGCCCACTGCACCGGCCCGCCGTGCTCCTGCGAGGGGTTGAAGAAGTCGGCGTAGCCGGTGATCGGCGTCAGCTCGAGCTTGTAGCCGATGACGTAGGCGAAGATCAGGCCGATCCAGACCGGGTGCGCCGAGAGCCCGATCAGGACGAAGACCATGCCGGCGCGGTCGACCAGCGAGCGCGGCCTCAGGGCGGAGATGATCCCGATCGGGATCGAGAGCGTGAGCCAGAAGATGGCGCCGCCGAAGACGAGCGCGGCCGTCACCGGCGCGGCCCGAAGGACGATGTCGTTCACGTCCTGCCGGTTGACGAACGACTCGCCGAGCGACTGCTCGCCCACGAGCTGCCAGAGGAAGCGGCCGTACTGCTCCCAGACCGGCTCGTCCAGGTGGAGGCGCTCGGCGACGCGCTCGACGTCCGCCGGGGTGGCGCCCTGCCCGGCGGCCAGCCGCGCCGGATCAGACGGCGTCACGTAGAAGATCACGTACGTGACGATCGTGACGGCGAGGAAGAGCACCGCCGCCCAGAGAAGTCGTCTGATCAGGTACTGGAACAGGGCTGGCCTTTCTGGGGTCGTGGACGAGGCCGGGCGAGGCGCCGGAGCGCCCCGCCCGTGCTCGGGTCGGCCTACTTGATCGCGAGCGCGTTGATGACCGCGCCGGCGTAGACCGGGTGGTGGATGTAGTTCGTCAGCCGGGACGAGACGAACTCCCGGGAGTTCGGGTTCGCGAACGGCGCCCACGGAGCCGCGTTCCGCATGATGTCGACGTCGAGCTTGCCGTACGACGAGTAGCGGTTCGGGCCCGAGAGCTTCGCGAAGTCGTTCATCTGCTTGTTGAACTTCGCGTCGTTGAAGTACGCGTAGTTCGAGTTGTTGGCCTCCTGGATGTTGCCGCCGTCCAGGAGCACGTTGATGAAGTCGAACGGATCCGGATAGTCGGCCACCCAGCCGCCGACGTAGGCGTCGAAGTCGGCGCCGCGCGTGCCAACCGTGCGGAGGGCGACGGCGAACGGCAGCGGCCTCGTCTCCGCCTTCAGGCCCATCTGCTCGAGGTTGAACTTGAGCACCTGCGCCTGGGCGGTGCGGAGAGCCGTCGTCGAGTGGATGATCGTGACCGTGTTTCCGGCTCCGCCGCTCAGCTGGCGGGCCCTGAGCCGGATCGGCACCCTTGATCGGGTAGAGGTTCGCCTCCCGGTAGCCCTGCAGGCTGGGCGGCAGGATCTGGTCGGTCCGCTTGCCGTAGAACTTGCCGGAGACGCGCACCAGCGCCGGGCGGTCGATCGCGAAGTTCGCCGCCTTGCGGATGTTCGCCCGGCTGAACGGCGCCCGCGAGGTGTTCAGCGCCACGTAGCCGACGCCGATGTACGGGTTGACGAAGTAGCGACCTTCGCCGCCCTTCTTGACCCCGAACTGCTGCGCCAGGTCGGCGTGGGCAGTCGGTGGGATGCCGGCGGCGTCATAGTCGGCCTGGCCCGCGCGCACCTGGAGCAGGCTCTGGTTCTGGTCCGTGTTGACCGTGTAGACGATCCGGTCGGCGTTCGCCGGGCGGTTCCCCTTGTAGTTCGGGTTTCGCGCCAGCGTCAGCGACTGCGTGATCGTCCGGCTGACGATCCGGTACGGGCCGGCGGACGGGTAGACCGAGATTCCCTTCGGATCGATCGCCATGCTCGGCTTGACGGCGCCGAAGAACGGCATCGCCAGCTCGGCGAGGAACGTCGGGTTGGCCTGCCGGAGCTTGATCACGAGCGTCTGGCCGTTCGCGGTCACACCGGTGACCGAGCGCGCCTTGCCGAGGTTGCGCTCGTCGGCGCCGACGACGTCGTGCAGGAACGCGATTGCGGGCGAGGCCTGCTGCGGGTCGGCCGCACGCTCGATCGCACGCTTGAACGCAGCCGCGGTGACGTGCCGAGCCGTCGCTGAACTTGAGCCCGCTGCGCACGGTGAACGTGTACGTCTTGCCGTCGCGCGACACGCGCGGGAAACCGGTCGCCGCCTCCGGAACGAGCCGCGTGCCCTCCGGCGCCGGCTTGTCCGGGTAGTTCAGCAGCGTGACGTTGACGGCGTAGAGCATCTGCCAGCCGATCGCGTCGTACGCCATCGCGGGATCGGTGAACTCGAAGTCGGTGGACGAGACATTCAGGCGGAGCGTGCCGCCCCGCTTGGCCTCGCCCGAGCCCGCTTTCTGCGGTGAGCTCGCACTCGCCGCGCCCGCGAAGCTGGACGCCACGAGCAAGCCGGCTCCGATCGCCGCCATCGCGATCGAGAGCGTGAGCCTCCTGTGCATCAGATTCCTTCCGTCGACGTTGCCATCGCACGCTGGGACGAGAGGCCGAGCGGAATGTTAGTACAAGCTAAACTCGTGATTTCTCATAGCGATCAACTAGCGGGCGGCCCGGGGATCGAAGGCGTCGCGAAGGCCGTCGCCGAGCAGGTTGAAGGCGAGCGTCGTCAGCAGGATCGCGAGCCCCGGCCAGACCATCAGCCACGGCTGGGTCAGGTAGTAGTTCGGCCCCTCTGCGAGCAGGTTCCCCCAGCTCGCGGTCGGCGCGGGAATCCCCAGGCCGAGGAAGGAGAGCCCCGCCTCGGCGATCACGTTCGTCGCCACGATCAGCGTCGAGAAGACGATCAGCGGCGCCACGAGGTGCGGCAACAGGTGCGACCGCATGATCCGCCAGTCGCTCGCGCCCGTCATCCGGGCGGCCTCGATGAACTCCTTCTCCCGGAGGGAGAGGATCTGCGAGCGGATGATCCGGGCCGGATAGAACCAGCCGAAGATCCCGAAGATCATCACCAGCGTGAAGACCCCGGGATGGAGCAGCCCTCCGAACGTGATCTTGTTCAGCCGCTCGCCGACGGTCGCCGCGACGGCGATCACGAAGAGCAGGTAGGGGAACGCCATCACGATCTCGGTCAGGCGCGAGACGACCGTGTCGGCCGTGCCGCGGTAGTAGCCGGCGATCAGGCCCATGATCAGCCCGATCGAGACGGAGAGGAACGTGGCGAGAATCGCCACCTCGAGCGAGGTCTGCGCGCCGTAGAGCAGGCGCAGGAACATGTCGCGGCCGAGCTGCGAGTCGGCGCCGAGGACGTAGAGCGTGTCGTTCCACTCGCCGGGCGCGCCGGGGTACGGCTCGGTCGTGACCGTCGTCCAGGGGCCGACGGGAAGCTGGGAGGACGGGTCGAGGCCGCCGAGGGTGTTGACGTCGTTCGGCCCGTGGCCGAGGCGTTGCTCGACGAGCGGTGCGCCGACGAACGCGACCAGCAGCAGGGCGATGATGAAGATCCCCCCGGCGATCGCGACCCGGTCGCGGCGCAAGCGGAGCCAGACCTGCTCCCAGTAGCCACGCGCCTTGATCTCGTCGATCTCGCCCAGCTCGCCATGCGACTCGACCGCAACCGCCGCCGCCAGCCCCGCACCGGACGAGAGCAGATCGGTGTGCTTCGGCGCTGCCACGCCACTTTAGACGTGGCATACGTGAGTTTAGTTAGATCGAACCGAGATCAGATCGGGCGGATGACGCTACCGGCCTTCTTCGGACGGAAGCCGGTGGTCCCGGCCTTCTCGTTCTCGACGCGGCGGGTGATCAGCTCGACCTCACGTTCCGGCGCGTTGTTCGCGAAGTTGGTGACGCGCGGCAGCTCGAACGACTCGCGGTCGCTCGCGGAGAGCGGCGCGCGTGACGCGATCCCAAGGGCCATCACGGCAACCGCGGCGGCTGCGCCGACGGCGCGGACGCGCGAGTAGACCGGACGCCGGCGCCAGATCGGCACCACGAGCGGACGCGGCAGCCGCTGCGGCGCAGCGGCGCGAAGCTCCGCCGCGACGGCGGCGACCTCGAGGGCGAAATGGGCGCAGGCTGCGCACCGCTGCACGTGCGCGTCGAGCAGCTTCCGCTCGAGCTCGGAGAGCTCGCCGTCCGGCGCGAGCGCGGCCCATGCTCGGGCACGTTCGCACAGGACTCCGGTCGGTTGTCCCACCATGGTCATTCTGACGTGTGTTATCGACCGGAAGTTAGAACGCCTCAACCCTCTGGCTACTATGGCGTCGTGTTGCGGCCGGTCTCGATCATCCTCGCGCTCCTCTTGGCGCTGCTGCTCGCTGGGTGCGGCGGCAGCGATGCGTCGAAGGAGGAGTTCGCCGGCGCCATGGTCTCGGCCCGTAACGACGCCGACGCCGGCCTCGCTCAGATCGTCGAGGCTTCCTCGTGGGAAGACCTGCTGGCACGGATGAAGGTCGCCGCCGTCGAGGTGCGTGGCGCCGCCGGCGACGTCCGTAAGGCCGACGCGCCGAACGGGCTGGAGGACGAGCGCGACCTCCTCGCCAACCGCCTGGTTGCGCTCTCCGACGAGATCATCTCGACCGTGGAGACGTTCGAGGCGTTCCCGGCCCAGGCCCAGGCGACGCGGGCACTGAACTTCGAGCAGTGGAATACCGTGCAGGCATCCCTTGCGAGCCTGCGTCGCGAGGGTGTCAAGGTCCGCGCGCTCGAGCGCCACAAGCCCGAGCTGCAGCGGCAGTAACCGGCGGCGCCTAGATCGTCGTCGTCGGCGCCTCTGCGGGCGCCTCGTCCGCCGACAGCTCGAGCGGCCGCAACACCTCGGCGAAGTGACAGGCCGAGAGCAGCTCGGGCCGTTCGGGGTCGTGCGCGACGAGCGGCGGCTCCTGCTCGGCGCAGATCTCCTGCGCCTTCCAGCAGCGCGTCCGGAAGCGGCAGCCCGAGGGCGGGTTCGCCGGGCTCGGCACATCGCCCTCGAGCACGATCCGGCTCCGCTTGCCGCGCTGGTTCGGCGACTCGATCGGTACCGCCGAGAGCAGGGCCTGGGTGTACGGGTGCATCGGCGCCCGGTAGATGTCGTCCCTCGGGCCGACCTCGACGATCTTGCCGAGGTACATGACCGCGATCCGGTCGGAGACGTGCCGGACAACGGAGAGATCGTGGGCGATGAACATGTAGGTGAGCCCGAAGTCGTTCTGGAGGCTCGCGAGCAGGTTCACGACCTGCGCCTGGATCGAGACGTCGAGCGCCGAGACGGGCTCGTCGAGCACGATCAGCGACGGGTTGAGGGCGAGCGCGCGGGCGACGCCGATCCGCTGACGCTGGCCGCCCGAGAACTCGTGTGGGAAGCGGTTCCCGTGCTCCGGGCTGAGGCCGACCGTCCGCAGCAGCTCGGCGACGCGCTTCTTGCCCTCACCGCCGTAGATGTTGTGGATCCGCAGCGGCTCGGCCACGATCTCGCTGACGGTCATGCGCGGGTTCAGCGACGCATAGGGATCCTGAAAGACGATCTGGATCTCACGCCGGACCGGGCGCATCGCACGCCGTCCGAGGCCCGTGATGTCGCGGCCGTCGAAGACGATCGAGCCGGCCGTCGGCTCGACCAGCTTGATGATCGTGCGGCCCAGCGTCGTCTTGCCGCAGCCGGACTCGCCGACGACGCCGAGCGTCTCGCCCTTACGAACCGAGAGATCGACCCCGTCGACCGCGCGGACGGCGCCTACCGTGTGCTTGAAGACCCCGGCCTTGATCGGGAAGTGCTTGACGAGCCCCTCGACCCGGAGTAGCGCGTCGTCGGACGCCATCACCGGAGAGTCGTCCGGTGCCGGGCTCTGGAGCCACTCGCCGTTGCCGCCTTCGCCGTTGCTCATCGCCCCTCCTCCAACGCAGCCGCGCCGGCGACGACCTGCGCTTCGGCCAGCTCCTCTGCATAGTGGCAGCGCGACACGTGCGGCGCGCTGTCGCCGATCTGACGGAGCTCGGGAATGTCGGTGCGGCACGGCAGGCGCCCGCGCGAGAAGGTGCAGCGCGGGTGGAAGGCGCAACCCGGCGGCGGCGCGATCATGCTCGGCGGCTGCCCCGGGATCGGCTGCAGCCACTCCTGCTGGGCGTCGAGCCGGGCGATGCTGTTCATCAGCCCGACGGTGTACGGATGCCGCGGCTCGTTGAAGATCGTGAAGACGTCGGCGAGCTCGACGACGCGGCCCGCGTACATGACGACGACGCGGTCGGCGAGCTCGGCGATCAGGCCGAGGTCGTGCGTGATCAGGACGATCGCCGCGTGGGTCTCCTCGCGGGCGGCCTTGAGCACCTCGACGATCTGGGCCTGGATCGTGACGTCGAGCGCGGTCGTCGGCTCGTCGGCGACCAGGATGCTCGGGTTGTTCGCGATCGCCATCGCGATCATCCCGCGCTGGCGCATGCCGCCGGAGAACTCGTGCGGGTACTGGTCGATCCGGCGCTCGGCGAATGGCACGCCGACCAGCTCGAGCAGCTCGATCGCCCGTTTCTTGGCCGCGTCGTCGCTCATGCCGTCGTTGTGGACGATCAGCGCCTCCATGATCTGATTCCCGACCGTGAGCACGGGGTTGAGCGACGTCATCGGGTCCTGGAAGATCATCGCCATGTCGCCGCCGCGGATGTCGCGCAGCTCCTTCTGCGACATCTTCAGCAGATCCTTGCCCTTGTAGACCGCCTCGCCCTTCGGGAGCTGCGCCTGCGGCGAGAGACCGAGAATGGTGAGCATCGAGACGCTCTTGCCCGAGCCGGACTCTCCGACGATCCCGAGCACCTCGCCGGGCATCAGGTCGTAGCTGACGTCGCTGACCGCCTGGACGATGCCGTCCTCGGTCTTGAACTCGACTGTCAGGTCTCGAATCGAGAGGATCGGGTCAGGCACGAACTCTCCGCTGGGTCGGGTCGAGCGCGTCGCGCAAGCCGTCGCCGATGAAGTTGATCGCGAGCGCGATCACGACGATGACCAGACCCGGGAAGGTCACGAGCCACCACTTCTCGAAACCCTCGCCCTGGCCGTCGTCGATCAGTGTGCCGAGCGACGGGTTGGGCGGCTGAATCCCGAAGCCGAGGAAGGACAGCGCTGCCTCGATCAGGATCGCGATCGCGATGATGAGGGTGGTGTTGACGATGATCGGCCCGAGGGCGTTCGGGAGCATGTGACGCAGGATGATGCGACCGTCGCCGGCACCGCTCGCCTTCGCGGCCTCGACGTACTCCTTCTCGCGGAGCGAGAGGAAGACGCCACGGACGATGCGGGCGTTGACCGTCCAGAGCAGGAGCGCGAGGATCAGGCCGATCTTGAGCGGATCGCCGTTGCCGAAGAACGTGGCCGCGGTCAGGAGCACGGCGAGGGCCGGCATGATCAGGATCAGGTCGGTGAAGCGCATCAGCAGGTTGTCGATCGCGCCGCCGTAATAGCCGGCAAGCGAGCCGATCGTGGTCCCGATCGCGGTCGAGAGGAAGGCGACGAAGACAGCAACCCAGAGCGACGTGCGCAGGCCGAAGATGACGCGGCTGAGATAGTCGCGGCCGAGCAGGTCGGTGCCGAAGAGGTGCTTGTCCTCCAGGGTCGGCGGCGACGTGGTGTTGAGTAGGTCGAGCTCGTCGAAGGCGTATGGCGCCACGCGCTTGGCGAAGATCGCGACCAGTGCAGATCGCGAGCAGGACGAAGAGGCTGACCACCGCCATCCTGTGCCGGAAGAAACGAATCCGCGCGTACGCCCACTGGCTGCGCGCTTTCGGCTCGACGCCTGCCTGCTGCGCTATCAGGTCGGCGGCAGGTGCTTCCACCTCGCCGAACTCGCTGTGACCCATCGCGAGCGCTGGCGAAGGCGAACGCGGCGCGATCGGCTCTTCGGGCACGGCGATCGCACCAGGGCTGCCTGTGCGCGGACGCCGGCTGGCCGACGCTGAACGTGTCGAGCGAGACGTCTTCACGGTCCTGGGCGCGCGTGTCGTCTCCCGGCGCGCGGTCAGTCATAGCGCACGCGCGGGTCGAGTAGGCCGTAGGCGATGTCGGCGATCAGGTTGAAGATGATGATCATCACGGCGGTGACCATCAGGAACGCCATCACGGGATAGGGGTCGTTGGTGAAGAGCGCGGTGACGAAGTAGAGCCCCATGCCGTCGAGCGAGAAGACGGTCTCGGTGACGACGGCGCCGCCGAGGAGCGTGCCGAAGTCGAGCGCGACGAGCGTGACGAGCGGGATCAGCGCGTTCCGGAGCGCGTGCTTCATCATCACCTTGCGCTCGTTCAGGCCCTTGGCGCGGGCCGTGCGCACGTAGTCGGAGTTGATCACCTCGAGCATGGCGGCGCGCATGTAGCGCGAGTAGGCGGCGATCCCGGCGACCATGAGGACGAAGACGGGCAGCACGAGATGGTGCGCGCGGTCGATCCAGAAATGGATCCCGGTGCCGGGGTCGACAGAGTTCAGGTTCGCGATCGGGAATAACCGGTGCCCCGTACGTTCGTAGATCTGAACTACGGCCACCTGGACACATCAGCGCCAGCCAGAACACGGGCGTCGCGAGGCCGAGGAAACTGAACGTCGTCATCGTGTAGTCGAAGCCGGAGTACTGCCTGATCGCGGAGTAGACGCCGATCAGGACGGCGAAGAAGACGATGAGCAACTGGGCTACCAGCACGAGTTGCAGCGTGTTCTTCATCACGCGCCAGAGCTCGGGCAGGATCGGACGGTTGTCGAGCAGCGTCGAGCCGAACTGGTTCGTGACCGCGTCCTGGACCCAGTAGAGGTACCGCTTGGGGATCGGGTCGTCGAGGTGCTTGCGGTCGATCACGTTCTGCACCGTCACCTCGGAGACGTTCGGTGCGATCCGCAGGCCCGGCGAGCGGGTCGCCGGAGACGGTGACGAACGTGAAGACGAGGAAGCTCGCCAGCACCAGCACGACGGTGCTGTAGAGGAGTCTGCGGATGATGTAGGTCAGCACCGGGGTCGCATCTCCTGCATTCGGTTCGGGATCCTAATGACCCGAGTCCCGCCCCCGCCACGAGAGGCGGAGGCGGGACCCGGAGGTTTCCCTCAGAAGCTGGGAACCGGTGGTTCTAGGCGGCCCAATCCGAGACGTTCCAGGGGCTGCCTTCCTGCGTCGGGTTGACGCCGACACCCTTCACCTTGGCCGCGTTGATCGTGTAGATCGGCCGGGCGAACATCGGGATCGACGGGAGATCCTTGACCATGTACTTCAGCTCGGCGGCGTTGAGCATCTTGGCGCGCTCATTCGCGTCAAGCGTCACCGAGACCTGGTTCAGGACCTTCGTGAGGGCCTGGTTGCAGTAGGCGCCGTCGTTCTGGTCGCCACCGCAGCCGTAGATGTCCTTCAACGTGATCGAGGAGGACGGCGAGCCGACCCATGCGAACAGCATCAGGTCCCAGTCCCGCGACGGCAGCGTCGTGCCGAACATGACGCCACCCGTCTGGAACCGCGGCACCAGCTCGATGCCGACGGACTTGAGCTGCCGCTGGATGATCTCGAACGTCAGGGCGCGGAGCTGGTTGCCCGTCGTCGTGTGGAACCGGAACGACAGCTTGCCGACGTTCGGGCACGAGAAGATCTTGTCGTTGCCCGCGCTCGGCTTGTCGGGGCCACCGGTGCAGCCCTTGCCCTTGAGCAGGCTGATCACCTTGCTCTGGTTGAACCGCCACACCGCGAAGTTCTTGGTGTAAGGCGTCTCGAACGGCTTGTACGCGAGGCTCTGCAGCGGCGGAAGACCCTTGGCGATCTCACCGTAGAGCGCGCCCGGCGACCTGCTGCCGGTTCATCCCCTGGATCAGGGCCTGGCGGACGTACGGCTGCTTCAGAGCCGGATGCCCGTCCTTGCCGAACTGGAAGTCGATGTGCTCGTAGGTGTAGCCGACCTTCGTGCTGACCTTGAACTTGCTGTCCTTCATGAAGTCCGCGATCTGGAGCTGCGGCTGCGGCTCCATGACCTGACCCTCGCCGGCCTTCAGCGCCTGGAAGCGAGAGTTGGTGTCCAGGATGTACCGGAACACGAGGCGGTCGAGCTTCATGGCCGGGCCCGCCTTGTACGCCGGGTTCTTGACGACCGTGATCTGGACGCCCTTCTGCCAGCTCGAGAACTTCCACGGGCCGCTCGAAACCGGCACCGAGTTCAGGAACATCTCGTTCATGTCCTTGCCCTTGACGACGTGGGCCGCCCAGACGCCGGTCGAGACGAGCGCTCTCCCAGTCCGCGTACGACTTCTTGAAGACGACCGTCACGGTCTTGCCGTTGCCGCGCGTCGTGCTCTTGATGT
The DNA here is from genome assembly GCA_963820695.1 of uncultured Gaiellaceae bacterium. Lineage (GTDB taxonomy): Bacteria > Actinomycetota > Thermoleophilia > Gaiellales > Gaiellaceae > Gaiellasilicea. The sequence continues at coordinate 134,342 of CAWGAP010000001.1, forward strand.
CCTCGTACCCGGTGCGGCTGATCGGGTTGAACTTCGGGTTGATGTAGGTCTGCCACGTCGCCCAGAAGTCCTCGGCGACGACCGGCTTGCCGTCGCTCCACTTCGCTTCCTTCTTGAACGTGAACTTGATCGTGAGCGGGCTCTTCTTCACGATCGTGGGCTTCGCCGTGCAGAGCCGCGGCACGAACGCCGCCGACGCGTCGCGGATCTGGCAGCCGTACCAGATGTTGTTCAGCACGAGCGCCGTCGCGTACAGGTTGTTGCCCACCCACGGGCCCTGCAGGTTCGGGGGCTCCTGGTCGTGGATGAACACGACCGTGCCGGCATTCGTCTTCGCGGGCGACGCAGTCGCGCCCGGACCGACGATCAGGCTCGCGACGAGCACCAGGCCCGCCAGAAGCCAAAGTGAGCGTTTGCTCATGTATCCCCTCCGTTAACGATTCTTCCTGCCTACTCGCCCGTGCCGAGTGCTGGCCCGTGCCGCGGTTCGAGTGCAGGATCATGATGTGTGACGTTGTGGAGCACAAATAGTTAGGAGACGAATATGAAACTTCCGGATCGCGGTCCTGCACCGAGGAAGCCGGCGGACGACTTCGTGGCGGCCGAGGAGGCTGGACGGCTGGCGGAGCGGGCGGAGGGCGCGCTCGCGCGCGCCGACGGCGTCGACTGGTACGAGGAAAACGGCACGGCGATCGACGAGGCGGCGTTCGCGCTCACGCGGCTGCGGCGGGCTCAGGCCGGCCTCCGGGGCGGCCCGCGGGAGGGCGACGAGGCGGTTCGCCGCGTGCTCGAGCAGGCGACGCCCCGAGGCGGTGCTCTGGCTCGCGAGCCGCGCCGTCTCCTACATGGACGAGACGGGCTATCCGGAGGCGGTCGAGCCCTGGTTCCAGGACGTCCTGGACCCGCGCGGCTAGCTGGTCAGCGGTCGCGACGCCAGAGCAGGAGCGCCAGGGGCAGGAAGACCGCGCCCGCGAGGTAGGGCGCAAGCGCGATCCGGTTCCGCTTCTGCCCCTGCACGACGGTCGTGCCGTCGCCGAGGGCGTCACGGGCGGCCGCGATCGCTCCGTCGAGCTCGTCCTCGGCGAAGACGCGGCCGCCGAGCGTGTCGGCCGCCTGCTCGAGGATGCCGCGCGAGCGCGGATCGGGGCTGTACTGCGGCTCGGGCTGGTCGCCGTTGAAGACGTGCTCGTCGCCGTCCCAGACGTGGAGGAAGATCGTGTCGACGCCCGGCGGGCGGCGGAACGCTGCGGCGATCTTCGCGCCGGAGATCGGGACGCTCTCGCCGTCCGTGATCACGAAGATCACCCGCTTACGCGAGGTCGGCGTGAAGAAGCGGCGGCTGATGATCGACTCGAGTGCTGCGAGTCGGGTCGCGGTCGAGACGAAGGCCCCGTGCGGCGGCGGCCGGTCGATCCCGAGCGAGCGCGAGAGCGTCCGGACGAAGACGTCGTCGTCGGCGCTCGGGAAGAGGTGCGGGAGGACGCGGTCGGTGAAGGAGGCGATCCCCACCGGTACGTCGTCGAAGGCGGCGCGGAAGCGGAGCGCAGCATCGGTCGGCGCGCGCGTAGCGGATCTCGGAGCGCGGGCTCGTCCGCGCCAGCATCGAGCGCGAGGTGTCGATGACGACGATCGCCTCTGCGTCGTCGCGGATGCGCTTGTCGGAGGTCCACTCGATCCGCGGCTGTGCGGCGGCGAGCCCGAGCAGGACCGCGGCGAGTACGACCGCCGTCACCGCGAGGCGAAGGACGCGGCGCCTCGGCTCCGGCAGCCCGATCACCCTGCGGACCGACGTGCCGCGACGGTGGAGGAGCGCGAGCGCGACGAGCGGGACGACGACGCCGACGACGATCAGCGCCCCCAGCGGCGTCAGCAGCGTCACGTCCATCAGTAGCCGCTGCCGGGCGCACCGGCGCCGGCGCCGCGCGAGCCCTTGCCGCCCGGTGACGGGTTGCGTCCCGCGGCGGCCTCGGTCGGCAGAAGCCCCTGCCCGCGCTGCAGCATCAGCTGGAGGTTGTACTTGGCGTCGTCGTTCTCGGGGTCGAGCGCGATCGCCTGCTCGAAGTTCGCGACCGCGGCGAGCAAGAGCTCGGAGCGATCGAGCTGCTGCGTCCCCTGCGGGGGATTCGAGTTCCAGGCAGCGATGGCGACGACACCGAGGAGGCTGGCCGCGCGTGAGCGGAGCACGGGGTCGGGATCGTGCACGACGATCGACTCGAGTCGTTCCGCCAACTCGGTCCGCTTGATCGCCAGCATCGGATCGGACACCGTGAGGTCGAGCAGCTTGCTCTGGCGCAGCACTCGGAGCATCTCGCGGAACGCGACGTCGTCCCGGACGCCGAGGAGGCGCTCCCCGGCGCCGAACGGCGCCAGTGCGCGCGGGCTCCAGCCGCTGGTGGGAGCGCCTGCGGCGAAGCGGACGTCGTCGTCCGGGATCGCGCCGTGCGAGCGGGCGACGTCGACCGCGACGAGGGCGAGCAGCACGGCGCCGACGACACAGGCAGCGGCCGCGATGAGCAGCAGTTCGCGCGGGAGATGAGGCAGCCGCTGCCTCATGCGGCCACCTTCCGGCGCCCCGCTGCGGGCAGGGCGAGCCTGCCGGCGTAGCGCTCGTGGCCGGCGAGAGCGACGAGGAACAGCGCTCCGAGCAGCAGCAGCGTGCGCGGCAGCGGCCGCCGCCGGGCGTCCGGCGGCTCGGGCTGGCGGACCGGACCGTCGGCGAGCGGCGTGAACGCGCCCTGGCCGAGGATGCCGCCGAAGAGTGCGCGCGCATCGCTCGAGGGGCCGAGCGCGAGCAGGCGCACCGGCGTGCCCGAGCGTTTGATCGAGCGCAGCACGCGGGCGGTCTCCGGAACGTCGTCGGGCGCCGTCTCGAGGTCGCTGACGAGCAGGATCGAGCCGTCCTTCACCCGGTCGCCGTCGAGCATGTCCTGGGCGAGCTGCATGGCCGTCGAGATCCGGGTGCCTGCCCGGAACGTATCCGACCACGGACTGACGACCTTGCCCGAACCGGTCGGGGTGAGCAAGCGGATGATCGGCTTCAGCTCCCGGGACGGCGTTCCCGGCGGCAGCAGCTCGTACGGGACGTCCGAGAAGACCACGACTCCGACGGGCGCATCCGAGTCGACGAGCGACTGGAGCGTTCGGCGGACGACACCGGACTGGTCGTCGAGGATCGAGAGCGAGAGGTCGAGCACGACGACGCCGGTGGTGCCCGTCGGGAGCAGCCCACGGTCGGCCGGGTCGAGCTGGCGCGCGCTCAGGACCGCGGCCGCGAGCAGAACGATCGCGCCGCCGCCGAAGAGCACGCGCAGTGCGAACGTGCGCCGCCCGGCAGTCCGGAACGAGGCGGCGTCGTGGGTGTCGACCGCCGGGCGTCTACTCAGTCCGCGCATGGGCCTCCTCCAGTCGCCGCCGACGCTCTTCTTCCTCGCGCAGGCGCTCCTCCTCGAGCTGGCGCAGCTCCTCCTCGAGCGCCGAGCGCACGCGGGCGGCGAGGCTCTTCGTCTTGTCAGGACCCGGCGCGGTCGGCGACCACGCGAGCGCGCGCGCCGCCTCCGCGAGCCCGTCCTCCTCCCCGCGCTCGGCGAGCACCTCGGCCACGAGCTCGAGCGAGCGGCGCTGGTCGGCGGCGCCGTTTGCGCGCGCGGCATCCTCGAGTAGTTCGAGCGCCTGCTCGAGCGGGGTCGGCAGCAGCTCCGGCTCGAGCTCCGGCTCGGGCACCGATTCGATCCGGCGCCGCGGCCAGCCGACGTACGCGAGCGCGCCGGCGCCGGCCAGGAGCACGAGGCATCCGCCGAGCAGTAACGCCAATAGGAGGCCCGGCGACGTGCGGTAGGACGGCTCGGGCACGCTCGTGACGTCGAGCCGCCACGGGGACGCGTTGGCGAGCTCCCCAGGTCGGATCCTCGTGTGCACGGTCAGCGTCGGGAAAGCCGCCTGCAGCGAACCGCGGCCCCCGGCGCGGTTATGGAACTCGATCCGGGCCGGCTCAAACTCGAACGGCAGTGTGTCGCGCTCCGGCACGCACGGTTGCTTCAGGCACCGCAGGACGTAGGTCGTCCGGATGTGCGAGCTCGAGCCGCCATCGGTCCGGGTCACGGTCGTCGGCTCGACGCGGCGCCACGGATCGAAGCCGACGCGCACGCGGATCGTGCTCGGATCGACGTGGCGGAGGTCGAGCGCGACGTCGACCTGGGCGCGCACGGTGTCCCCGAAGACGACGATCCGGTCGGAGAGGGTGGCCCTCGCGCGCACCGGCCTGGTCCCGGACTCGTCGCTGCTGCCGTCGCGGACGGCGAGGAACAGTCCGCCGGCGACGGCGATCGCGACGAGAACGACGGCGGCGCCGAGCGCTGCCCGCCTCGCGGTCACGCTAGGCCACCACCCCGCGCCGCGCGCGCCGGAACTCGTTCCAGTCGAGGAAGGCGCCGAGCACGTCGGACGGCTCGCTCGAGGAGAGCAGCACCGGATCGAGGTCGAGCAGCGTCAGCTCGTCGAGCAGCGCCAGCAGCCGCTCCTCGTTCGCGCGCCGCCGCGCCGCCGCCTCCTTCTTCGTCAGGCGCACGTGCGTGATCCGACCGCTGCGCGGGTCGCGCAGCGGAACGACGATCCCGCTGACGTCGGGGAAGCTCTGCTCCCAGACCGGATCCTGGATCACAACAGGTATGACGTCCCAGAGGTGCTCGACGGCTGTGAGCCACGTCTCGCGCGAGGGCGGATCGAGGAAGTCGGAGAAGACGAAGACGAAGCTGCCGGCCGTGACGTTGCGGCGATGCTCGAAGAGGTGCTCGAGCGAACGCTCGACGCCGTCGACGGGTGCAGCCCAGCCCGCGTCGTGTGCCCGCTCCTCGCGCAGGTAGGCGAGGCGGCGCTCTCCGCGCGGCGGCAGCCAGTACGGCTCGCCGTCCGCGTAGTCCAGATAGCCGACGAAGCCGCCCGCCTCGGCGGCGCTGGCGACGACGATGTCGGTCGCCCGCTGCATCGGCTGCGGCCTTGTCGAGCCAGGGCAGCGGCGCCGAGAAGAAGGAGAGCTCGGGGCTGCGGTCGGCGACGATCACGACGCGGGGCCCCTCGTCGGCGTAGCGCTCGCGGACGACGAACTCGTCGGCGCCTCGCGCGGACGACATCCGGGCCGAGGCCGCCCAGTCGATCGAGCGGATGTCGTCGCCCGGCCGGTAGGCGCGCGAGCCCGCGACCTCGGTGCCGCGCCCGCGCCGGACGCTGCGCATCGTCCCGTGGGTCAGGCCGATCAGCCGGCGGCGCGAGATGAGTTGGAAGGTCTGGCTGCCGGTCACGCGCGGCGCGGCTCGACGGGCCGCTCGTGAAACAGCGGATCCTCGTCGGAGCCCGGGCGGGGCGCGAGCTCGAGGCACGCCTGGCGGAACTCCTCGATCGCCGCGGCCCAGCCGGCGGCACGCGCGCGGGCGACGAGTGCGGGTGTGAAGACGACGCGGTGCACGAGCACGGGGACGAACAGGCGCTCGACGTCCTCCGGAACGACGTAGCCGCGCCCGTTCAGGAGCGCCCAGGCGCGGGCGACGCGCTCGACCGCGAGGCTGCCGCGGACCGAGCTGCCGATCGAGACGACGTCGAGCTCGCGGGTCGCACGGACGAGGTCGACGATCCAGTTGTGGAGGACGGCGTCGACGTAGACGTGCTGGGCCGCGTCGCGGAGCACGCGGATGTCGTCCAGGCTCACCGCCGGCTGCAGGTCGCCGAGCGGGTGCCGGTAGCGCTGCTCCTCGAGAATCCGCCGCTCCTCGAGCACGCCCGGATAGCCGAGCGCGGTGCGGAGGAGGAAGCGGTCGAGCTGGGCTTCCGGCAGCGGGAAGGTTCCCTCGTACTCGATCGGGTTCTCGGTCGCGAGGAGGAAGAACGGGCTCGGAAGCTCGCGGGTCTCGCCGTCGACGGTCACCTGACCCTCGGCCATCGCCTCGAGCAGCGCCGACTGCGTCTTCGGCGTCGCCCGGTTGATCTCGTCGACGAGGAGCACGTTCGTGAAGATCGGCCCCGGCCTGAACTCGAAGTCGCGCGTCTTCTGATCGAAGACGGACATGCCCGTGACGTCGGTGGGCTGCAGGTCGGGCGTGCACTGGATCCGCGTGATCGAGACGCCGTCGATGCTGCCGCCGATCGCGCGCGCGAGCACCGTCTTCGCCGTCCCCGGCACGTCCTCGAGCAGGACGTGGCCGCCGCACATCAGCGCGGCGAGGACGAGCTTGACCTCCTCGCGCTTGCCGTAGACGACGGTCTCGATGTTGTCGAGCAGGCGCGTCGCGACGTCGATCGCGGGCGCGAACCGTTCGGGCTCCTCCTGGATGCGGTCGACCCCGGCTTCCATCCCCGCCGATCCTAGTCGGACCGCCGGAAACCGCTGTTAAGCAGTCGTTATCCCTACGACAGGGCTTCGGCGCCGGCGACCACTTCCAGGATCTCCTGGGTGATCTCGGCCTGGCGGGCGCGGTTCATCTGCAGCGTCAGCGAGTCGATCAGCTCGCCCGCGTTCTTGGAGGCGTTGCGCATCGCCGTCATCCGTGCACCCTGCTCGGACGCGGCCGACTCGAGCAGCGCGCGGTAGACCTGCGTCTCGAGGTAGACGGGCAGCAGCCGCGCGAGGATCTCCTCCGGCTCGGGCTCGAAGATGAAATCGCCGCGCATCGCGTCGTCGCGGCGCTCCTCCTCGTCGGTTTCGAGGATGTCTGCCGAGATCGGGAGCAGGTCGAGCTCGGTGACGGTCTGCACGAGCGGGGAGACGTAGGCGTTGAAGAGAAGCACGGCGCGGTCGATCTCGTTCTCGATGTAGAGCTCGGCGACGCGGTGCGCGATCGCCTGCGCGTCGGCGTACGCGGGGCGGTCGGTGAAGCCGACGTACTCCCCCACCGTCTCGTAACGCCGGAACGCGAAGGTCGAACGGCCCTTCTTGCCGACCGCGATGAACGTGACCTGCTTTCCCTCACCGCGCAGCTGCCGCTCGAGCGCGAAGGCGCGGCGGATGATCTGCGCGTTGAAGGGGCCGGCGAGGCCGCGGTCGCCGGTGAGCGCGACGACGGCAACGGTCTTCGGATCGTCCCGCTGCTGCAGCAGCGGCAGCCCGCGGACGGACGCGCTCGCGCGACCGACGCCCGCGATCAGCTCGCGCATGGTGTCGGCATACGGTCGCATCGCCTCGATCCGCGTCTGCGCGCGGCGCAGCCTCGCCGAGGCGACGAGCTCCATCGCCTTCGTGATCTTGCGGGTGTTCTCGTTGGAGCGGACGCGCCGCTTCAGGTCTTGGACGGTTGCCATGAGCTAGGCGACGAGCCCCTTGTCCTCCTCGACGTTGAAGACGTTCTTGAACTTCTCGAGCTCCGCGTCGAGCTTCGCGACGGTGTCGTCGCCGAGGTCCTTGGTCTCGTCGATCGCCTTGTAGATCGTGCCCTCCGTGCGCAGGTACTCGCGCAGCTCGTCCTGGAAGCGAGGCACCTGGGCGACCGGGATCTCGTCGAGGTGGCCGTTGATCCCGGCGTAGAGCGCGACGACCTGCTCGGCGTGCGGCCACGGCTTGAACTGCGGCTGGTTCAGCGTCGCCACCATCCGCTCGCCGCGGGCGAGCGTGTTCTGCGTCGCCTGGTCGAGCTCGGAGCCGAACTGCGAGAACGCCTCCAGCTCCCGGTACTGGGCGAGATCGAGGCGGAGGCGACCGGCGACCTTCCGCATCGCCTTCGTCTGCGCGGAGCCGCCGACGCGGGAGACCGAGGTGCCGACGTTGATCGCGGGCCGGATGCCCGAGTAGAAGAGGTCGGCCTCGAGGAAGATCTGGCCGTCGGTGATCGAGATCACGTTCGTCGGGATGTAGCCCGCGATGTCGCCCGCCTGCGTCTCGACGATCGGCAGCGCCGTCAGCGAGCCGCCGCCGAGCTCGTCGCGAAAGCTTGCAGGCACGCTCGAGCAGCCGCGAATGCAGGTAGAAGACGTCGCCGGGATACGCCTCGCGGCCCGGCGGGCGGCGCAGGAGCAGCGACAGCTGGCGGTAGGCGTCCGCGTGCTTGGAGAGGTCGTCGTAGACGATCAGCGCGTGCTTGCCGTTGTAGAGGAAGTGCTCGGCGATGGCCGCGCCGGCGAAAGGCGCCATCCACTTGATCGGCGCCGCCTCGGACGCCGCCGCGGTGACGATGATCGTGTAGTCCATCGCGCCTTCTTCCTTGAGGCGCTCGTACACCTGCGCGACCGTCGAGCCCTTCTGGCCGATCGCGACGTAGACGCAGATCACGTCGGTGTCGCGCTGGTTGATGATTGCGTCGATCGCGACGGCGGTCTTGCCGGTGCCGCGGTCGCCGATGATCAGCTCGCGCTGGCCCCGGCCGACGTTCGTCATCGAGTCGATCGCCTTGACGCCGGTCTGGAGCGGCTCCTTCACCGGCTGGCGCTCGATCACACCCGGCGCCCTGAACTCGAGCGGGCGACGCTCGGACGACTCGATCGCGCCGGCTCCGTCGAGCGGATTGCCGAGCGGATCGACGACGCGACCGAGCAGGGCGTCACCGACGGGGACGTCGACGACGGCCCCTGTCCGCTTGACCGGCTCACCCTCCTTGACGTGCTCCCACTCGCCGAACAAGGCAACGCCGACGTTGTCCTCCTCGAGGTTGAACGCGATGCCGACGACGCCGTGCTCGAACTCGAGCCGCTCGAGCGAGACGGCGTTCTCGAGGCCGTGGACGCGGGCGATCCCGTCGCCGACCTGGAGCACCGTGCCCACCTCGGAGAGGTCGGTCTGGACGTCGTACTGCTCGATCCGCGACTTGAGGATCGACGTGATCTCTTCCGGGCGTAGCTTCACTTTTGCTCCTTGCTGCTGAGATGAACCAACGGGTGGAAACGGCTTCGAGCGCTCGAGTTCGAGCGACCGTCGGCGTGCGGAGCCGGGCGTAGCTTCAACGTCTCAGCTCCTTGTCACGAGGTCGTGTCGCAAACGGGTGAGGCGGCCGCGCACGCTGCCATCGAGGCGGTACGAGCCGACCTGGACGATGATGCCGCCGATCAGCTTGGGATCGACCGAGCGCGTCGCCTCGACGGCGCGGCCGGAGGACTGCTCGATCTTCTTCAGGATCGACGAGGCCTCGTCGTCCGAGAGCTCGTAGGCCGTGGTCAGCTCGACGGTCAGCCGCCCAGCCTCGGCGGCGACGAGGTCGTCGAACTCGCGATAGACCTCGTCGAGCTGCGCCGTGCGGCCCTTCTCCGCGAGGAGGAGGACGAAGTTGCGCACGAGCTCGTCGGCGCCGGCGAGGATCTCGCGCAGGGCCGCCGACCGCTCGTCGCGTTCGATCTCGGGGGTCGAGAGGAGGCCGCGCAGCTCGGGCACCTCGTCGACGGCCGTCGCGAACTCGCCGAGCTCGGCGTGCACGACGTCGAGCGAGCCCGTCTCCTTGGCGGCCTCGAAGAGCGAGCGTGCGTACATGCGGGGCGCAACGGCCATCAGACGGTTTCGCGCTCCAGGGCGGAGAAGTCGAGCTCGCCGATCGCGTCGTCGATCAGCCGCTTGTGGTCGGTCTTGTCGAGCACTTTGCCGGTCACCTTCTCGGTCGCGATCAGCGTCAGGTCGGCGACCTCGGCCCGGATCTGCTCGAGCGCGCGGACCGTCTCGGCCTCGATCTGCTTGCGCGTCTCCTCGAGCCGGCGCTGCCGGTCGGCCTCGACCTCTTCACGGGCGCGCTCGCGCTGCGCCTCGCCGGCGGCGCGGGCCTCCGCGAGGATCGCGGACGCCTCGCTCTTCGCCTGTCCCATCAGCTGCTTGTGCTCCTCGAGCAGCGCCCGGGCCTCGCGACGCGTGTTCTCCGCCTCCTCGACGGACGAGCGGATCCGCTCGCGGCGCTCGTCGATCGTCTTCTGGATCGGGCCGAACGCGTACTTCCTCAGGACGAAGAACGTGATCGCGAAGCAGACCAGCGTCCAGATCATCAGACCCGGGACGACCTCGATCAGCGGCGAAGCCGCAACCAACAGCGCTGAGGCGGTGAGCAGCATCGTTAGACCAGGACGTAGGCGAGCAGGCCGCCGATCAGGCCGTAGAAGACGACGGCCTCGGTGAGCGCGAACCCGAGCCACTGGATGCCCGTGAGCTCACCCTTGAGCTCGGGCTGGCGCGCGACCGCCTGGATCATCGAGCCGAAGATGTTGCCGATGCCGATGCCGGCGCCGAGCGAGCCGAGGCCGATGCCGAGCGCCAGCGCGATCGCCTTGCCGGCGTCGACGTTCGACGCGGCCTCCTGTGCAATCAAGTTGAACATTCCTCTTCTCCTCCTGGGACTTTTCGTTGAACGGTGAGGGGTTTCCCCGAAACCCCTCCTTTAGGGGTTTTGGCCGGTTGGTGCGGGCTTTGCCCGTGCCAACCCTGGCAGAAAAATCAGTGGTCCGGCTCGATCGCCGTACCGATGTAGATGGCGGAAAGGGCGGCGAAGATGTACGCCTGGATCGAGACCACGATCACGACCTCGAAGAGGTAGAAGGCGGCCGCGGCCGCCGACGGTGAGCGGTGCCAGCGACCGGAGGTGGCCGGCGACGAACATCAGGCCGATGAAGGTGAGGATCAGCATGTGGCCGGCGAGCATGTTGGCGTAGAGACGGACGCTGAGGCTGATCAGGCGCATGAACTGGCCGAGGATCTCGAGCGGGACGATCAGCGGGTACATCGCCTTCGGCACGTCCGGGATCCAGCTCTTGAAGTACTTGACCGTGCCGTTGGCGCGGATCCCCTCGACGTGCGTGAAGGTGAAGGTCATCAGCGCGAGCGCGAGCGTGACGCTGATCGACGACGTGGCCGCATAGATCGCGAGCGTCGGCAGGTCGACGCCGAAGAGATCGAAGGTCTCGTTCGAGAGCGGCAGCGGGATGAAGCCGAGCATGTTGATCACCCAGATGAAGAGCATCAGCGAGGCGACGTACGGGAACCAGCGGCCGATCGCCTTGTGCGGCAGGCCCTGTTCGGCGACCTGCGTCTGCGCGATCTCGTAGACCATCTCGCCGACGGCCTGGCGGCGCGCCGACCTCGTTCTTCGCCCCGATCCGGGCGCGCATCAGGAAGAGACCGAGCGCGATCGTGCAGATCGTCCCGAGGATGAGGTAGGCGACGGCCTTGTTGATCGAGAGGTCGAGGGGGCCGAGGTGGATCGGGATCCATTCGCCGATCTCGAAGTCGTGCTCGGGGTTGAACTCCTCCTCCCCGGTCGTGGAGGTGGACGCGAGCGCGAGCGAGGGCAGGGCGAGCCAGAGGAAGATCGCGAGCGCGCTAAGCCGTTTCACGAGCGTCTCCCGAGAAGTAGAGCGCGAGCGAGACGGCGAGCTCGAGCGTGTAGGCGAGGGCGTACAGCAGCGTGACCGCAAGCGCAAGCTGCGCGTCAGTTGCCGCGAGCGCGATGACGACGACCATCACCGCGATCGCGCGAAAGGTCATTCCGAAGCCCACCACGCCTGAGCCGGCGAGGTTACCCATGCCCGAGCGTCAGCTGCGTCAGTAGCGCTGCGAGCGCGCGCGAAGCGAGCCAGAGCGTCGCGCCGATCACCCAGCCGCGCAGCTCCCAGCCGGCGGCGAGGAAGACCGGCAGCGCGAGCGCGATCACCGCGGCGCCTGCGACGAACGGCAGCTTCTGGTCGGGCAGCGGCCGCGGAGTGGCGAAGACGCCGGCCATCAGATTGCGTGCCCGTAGCGCTTGTAGGTCATGAAGACGCCGAACGGGAGGCCGAGAATCGCCCCGATGAGAAAGCCCCAGGCGACCGAGCCGGAAGAGCCAGCCGATCAGGATCCCGAGCACGATCACGGCGGCGGTCGAGCCGATCAGGACCGAGCCCGCGCCCGCGAGGCTGAGGTTCGAGGTCTGGTTCGGCTCCATCGGCGCGGCGAGCATAGCAGAGCTTGTGACAGTCGAAAGCCGCCTAATTCGAAGGAAAAACCGGCGACTTTGTACGGCGTCACGGCGCTACGCCGAGCGGCGCTCGTCGAGCTCGTCGTGACGGCGTCCGAGGCGGAAGCGGCGCGGGTTGCTCGACTTGACGATCTCGAGCACGTAGACGACGTAGAGCGAGAACGCGAGCGCCACGAGCGCGATCGCGACGACCGCGACCGTCTCCCAGAGGTGCCACTGCCCGCCCTCGCGGAAGGGGATGAAGCGCGTCGCGAGCGCCGCTCCCGGCGAGCGTCGCGCACCACGCCCACATCGTCACGGCGGCACGCCGCTGCGAGAAGCCGCGGCGGAGGAAGCGGAAGTGGAGGTGGGCCTGGTCGGGCGAGGAGATCGGCTGCCCGTGCTTCAGCCGCGCGCGACGACGAACGACGTGTCCAGGATCGGCACGGCAAGCACGAGCAACGGCAGCAGCAGCACGACCGTCGACGCGGTCTTCAGCAGGCCCTGCACGGACACCGCCCCGAGCAGGAAGCCGAGCGCGAGCGCACCCGAGTCGCCCATGAAGATCCGCGCCGGGAAGAAGTTGTGGCGGAGGAAGCCGATGCAGGCGCCGGCGACGATCGCGGAGAGGATCGCCGGGTCGACCTTGCCGAGCGAGAGCGAGAGGATCGCGTAGGTGACGGCCGCGATCCCGCAGACGCCGGCGGCGAGACCGTCCATCCCGTCGAGGAAGTTGACCATGTTCATGACGGCGACGATCCAGATCATCGTCAGCGGGACGCCGACCACCGCCGGCAGGTCGACCGGGCCGAGGAACGGGAAGGTGAAGTGGTCGATCCAGACGCCGAAGAACGGCGGGATCGCCGCGGCGACGAACTGCCCCGCGAGCTTTCGTCCCGGCGCTAGCACGCGGAAGTCGTCGATCGCGCCGACGACCGTCGCAACCGCGGCGCCGAGCAGGACGCCGCGCGTCTCGCGGCCAAGCTCGAGGAACGCGAGCGCGGGGACGAAGATGCCGAAGAAGATCGCGATCCCGCCGAGCCGCGGCACCGGGTTCCGGTTCAGCCGCCGCGCTTCGGGGCGGTCGACGACGCCGAGCAGCCGCGCCATCCCGCCCACGGCCGGCGTGAGCAGGATCACGATCACGAACGCGGCGATCGCGCCGTAGAGAACCTGCGGATGGTCGCGCAACGCGTCCATCAGTCCTGCCTTCACTTCGTCCCGTAGAGCCGGTCGCCTGCGTCTCCCAGGCCCGGCACGATGAACCCCTTCTCGTTCAGCTCGCGGTCGATCGCCGCGCAGACGATGTGCACGTCCGGGTGCTGCTCGTGCACGCGCTCGATCCCGACGGGCGCGGCGACGAGGCAGACGAGCGTGACCGAGCGCGCGCCGGCCGCCTTGACCGCGTCGACCGCCGCCGCGCTCGAGTTCCCGGTCGCGAGCATCGGGTCGAGGATGATCGCGTCCCGCTCCGAGAGGTCCTCGGGCAGCTTCACGTAGTACTCGACCGGCTGCAGCGTCTCCTCGTCGCGGTACAGGCCGATGAAGCCGACGCGCGCGCTCGAGATCAGCGAGAGCACGCCCTCGAGCATCCCGAGGCCGGCGCGCAGCACCGGGTTGACGGCGACCTTCTTCCCCGAGATCCGCTGCGCCTGCATCGTCTCGAGCGGCGTCTCGATCTCGACCGGCTCGGTCGGCAGGTCCTTCGTCGCCTCGTAGGTGAGCAGCAGCGTCAGCTCGTTGACGAGCTTGCGGAAGTGGACGGTCGGCGTCTCCTTGTCGCGCAGGTAGGAGAGCTTGTGCTGGACGAGCGGATGCGTGACCTCGGTGACGCGACCGCTCATGCGTAGGTCGTGTAGCCGCGGAAGCCCGGGTAGAGCGGCCGCTTCGCGCACAGCGCCTCGGCACGGTCGCACAGCGGGCCGAGCTCGCCGTCCCCGAGCGCGCCGGCGATGATCTTGCCGACCTCGCGGAAGTCCGCCTCGTCGAAGCCGCGCATCGTCGCCGCGGGCGTGCCGATGCGGACGCCGGAGGCAATCGTCGGCGGCCGCTCGTCGAACGGAACGGTGTTCCGGTTGACGGTCAGCTTCACCTCGTCGAGCCGCTCCTCCGCGTCCTTCCCGGTCCAGTCGGTCTTGCGCAGGTCGAGCTGGAGCAGGTGGGTGTCCGTGCCGCCGGTGACGACGTCGAGGCCGTTCGAGATCAGCTCGTCGGCGAGCGCGTCGGCGTTCGCGCGCACCTGCTCCTGGTAGGAGCGGAACGCGTCCGAGCCGGCGATCCGGAAGCACGCCGCCTTGGCCGCGATCACGTGCACGAGCGGGCCGCCCTGCATCCCGGGGAAGACGGCGCGGTCGACCGCCTGTGCGTGCTCCTGCCTGCAGAGGACGAACCCCGCCCTCGGGCCGGCGAGCGTCTTGTGCGTCGTCGAGGTGACGATGTCGCAGTGCTCGACCGGGTTCGGGTGCAGTCCGGCGGCGACGAGGCCGGAGAAGTGGGCCATGTCGCACATCAGCAGCGCGTCGACCTCGTCCGCGATCTTGCGGAACTCGGCCGTGTCGACGGCCCGCGGGTAGGCGGAGCCGCCGCAGACGATCAGCTGCGGCCGGTGCTCCTTCGCCAGCGCGAGGATCTCGTCGTAGTCGACCATCTCGGTCCGGCGGGAGACGCCGTAGTGGACGATCGTGTACAGCCGACCCGAGAAGTTGACCTTGAGGCCGTGCGTCAGGTGGCCGCCGTGGTCGAGGCGGAGCGAGAGGATCGTGTCGCCGGGCTGGAGCAAGGCGAAGTACGCGGCCATGTTCGCCTGCGCGCCCGCGTGCGGCTGCACGTTCGCGTGCTCGGCGCCGAAGAGCTCCTTGGCGCGGTCGATCGCGAGCTGCTCGATCTCGTCGACCACCTCGCAGCCGCCGTAGTAGCGCTTGCCGGGGTAGCCCTCGGCGTACTTGTTCGTGGGGACGGAGCCGACGGCCTCGAACACGCTCGGCCAGGTGAAGTTCTCGGATGCGATCAGCTCGATCTGGCCGCGCTGGCGCTCGAGCTCACGGCCGAGCAGCCGGGCGATGTCCGGGTCGATCTCCTCCAGGCCCGCGGTGCGGAGCCGGTCGAGCGTTTCCTGGGCGACGGCCATTGCCGTTCCTCCTTAGCCGGGGCGACGATCCGATGCTAGAGCAACGAGGCGACGACCCGGAGCGCCTCGCCGGCGGGAACGGCCCCTTCGCGAAGGACGACGGGCTCGGAGCCGGTGAGATCGATCACGGTCGACGGCGTGCCCGGGAGCTCACCGCCGTCGACGAGCGCCGCGGCGGCTGCACGCAGCTGCTCGGGCACGTCGTCCAGCGTCCGCGGGTCGGGCCCGCCGGGAAGGTTCGCGCTGGTGGCGACCAGCGCACCGACCTGGCGTAGCAGGTCGCGCGCCGGTCCGGCGAGCGCCGGGATGCGGACGCCGATCGCCTCCGGACGCGAGCCGGCGAGCCAGGGAAAGCGCCGGGCGGGGTTCGGCACGATCAGCGTGTACGGCCCCGGCATGAGCGCCCGCACGACCCGTTCCTCCGCGCCGTGCAGTTCCGGCAGGCACTCGAGCAACAGCTCGAGATCGCGAACGACGAGGGCTGTCGGCTGCTGTTCGACCCGACCCTTGGCGGCGTAGAGCCCGCGGACGGCGGCCTCGGCGTGCGGCGTGGTCGCGAGGCCGTAGACGGTGTCGGTCGGGACGATCGCCAGCCTGCCGTCCCGAATTGCCGCGACCGCGTCGTCGACGTCAGTCACGTCGGCCTTCGACGACGCGATCGCGGCCGGCCAGGTCCGGCGTCGTCACGACGTCGACGTAGCCGAGCCCGGCGAGGGTCGCGGCCGTCCCGAGCGCCTGTCCGTCTCCGATCTCGAGCACGAGATGCCCGCCTGGACGGAGCACGTCGAGCGCGGCGCGGGCGACGGTCTCGGGCATGTGATCACCCACGAGCGCGATGTGCGGCTCGTAGTCGCGCACGTCCGGCATCAGCCTCTCCAGGTCCGTGGGCTCGACGTAGGGCGGGTTCGAGACGACGAGGTCGTACGGCCCGCCGGGGAGGCCGGCGGCGGCGTCGTGCTCCAGCAGCTCGATCGCGAGACCCGTGCGCTCGACGTTCTCGCGGGCGAGCGCCAGCGCCTCGGCCGAGACGTCGATCGCGGTCACGCTCGCGCCGGGCTGCTCGTCGGCGATCGCGAGCGCGATCGCTCCGGTGCCCGTGCCGACGTCGAGCACCGCCGGGGCGTCGAGGCCGCGCAGGTGCGAGAGCCCGCGCTCGACGACGATCTCCGTTTCGGGGCGCGGGATCAGCGCGCGCCGGTCGACGCTGAGGGTGAGGCGGCGAAAGCCCCACTCGCCGAGGATGTAGGCGACCGGCTCGTGACGAGCACGGCGTGCCACCGCCTCGCGGTACGCATCGAGCTCCTGCGAGCTCAGCGGCCGGTCGAAGTCGGTGTAGAGCTCGATCCGCTCGCGCCCGAGCGTGTGCGCGAGCAGGAGCTCGGCGTCGAGCCGGCCGGTCTCGGAGGTCTTGCCGAGATGCTCCGACGCGCGTCGGAGCACGTCGCCCAGGCTCAGCGCGGCCGTGCTCACCCTTCGAGCCCGCGGCGCCGGTCCTCTTCCTGCAGCGCCGTGGTGAAGTCGGCGAGCCCGCCCTGGAGCACCTTCTCCAGGTTCAGCGTCACCTTGACGCGGTGGTCGGTGGCGCGGCTGTCCGGGTAGTTGTAGGTGCGGATCTTCTCGGCCCGCTCACCGGAGCCGATCTGCGACCTGCGTGTCTCGGAGAGCTCGGCCTGCTGGCGCTCGCGCTCGGCCTCGTAGATGCGCGCGCGCAGCACCCGCATCGCCTTCGCCTTGTTCTGGAGCTGCGACTTCTCGTCCTGCATCGCGACGACGATTCCGGTCGGCAGGTGCGTGATCCGGACGGCCGAGTCGGTCGTGTTGACGCTCTGGCCGCCGGGACCGGTCGAGCGGTAGACGTCGATCTTGAGATCGTTCTCGTCCACGTCGACCTCGATCTCCTCGACCTCGGGCATGACGGCCGCGGTCGCGGTCGACGTGTGGATCCGGCCCTGGGACTCGGTCGCGGGAACACGCTGGACGCGGTGGGTGCCGCCCTCGTACTTGAACACGGAGTAGGCACCGCCGCCCTTGACCGCGAAGACGACCTCCTTGAAGCCGCCGCTCTCGCTCTCGTTCGCCGAGAGCAGCTCGGTCTTGAAGCCGCGGCTCTCGGCGTAGCGCGTGAGCATCCGCAGCACGTCGCCGGCCCAGATCGCCGCCTCGTCGCCGCCGACGCCCTGCCGGATCTCGACGATCACGTCCTTGTCGTCGGCGGGATCCTTCTCGACGAGGGCGAGCTTCAGCTCCTCCTCGAGCTCGGCCAGGCGCTGCTCCGACTCGGCGACGAGCTCCTTGAGCTCGGGGTCGGCGTTGGACGCGTCGACGTCCTCCCGCATCGCCCGCCACTCCTGGGCGAGCTTGTACGCAGGCTCCAGCTCCTTCAGGCGGCGGCCGATCTCGGCGGCCTCCCGCTGGTCGTTGTAGACCGAAGGGTCGGCCATGCGCTCCTGCAGCTCGCTGTAGTTGCGCTCGAGATCGTCGATCAGCTTCTCGATCGGTGTCGCCATGATTGGACGATGCTAGCCACGCCCATCCGCATCCGGCGCGCGGCCGCCGCGGATTCCGTGCCGGCCGCGGCCGTCGTCCGGGCGGTCTACGAGGAGTACGGCTTCACCTGGGACGAACGCGGCTACCACGCCGACCTGCGTGACGTCGAGACGGCGTATGCGGCGTTCTTCGTCGCCGAGCTCGACGGCCGGATCGTCGGCACTGCCGGGCTCTCCGAGCGCGGTTCGCTCGAGCGCCTCTACGTTCTGCCCGATGCGCGGGGAGCGGGCGCCGGCTCGGCGCTCCTCGCGGCCGTCGCCGAGGAAGCGCGCCGCCGCGGCCATGACCGGCTCGAGATCTGGTCGGACAAGCGCTTCGAGGATGCACACCGGCTCTACCGGCGCGAGGGCGCGCGGGTCGTCGGCGAGCGCGTCCACGACGATCCCGACTCGAGCCACGAGTGGGGACTGGTGCTCGACCTTTAGGAGTCGAGCTGGGCGTCGAGCGTGATCTCGGGCACGCCTGCCAGCGCTTGCGAGACCGGACAGTTCTTCTTCGCTCCCTCAGCTGCCTCTCGAAACGCGTCGGCGTCCAGGCCGGGCACCGACCCGAGAACCGTGAGCGCGATCTTCGTGATCCCGGTGCCGGGGACGAAGGTGACCGTCGCGGAGGTTCGCAGCCGCTCCGGGGGGTTGCCCGCCTTCGCCAGACCGCCCGAGAGCGCCATCGAGAAGCACGATGCGTGAGCAGCTGCGATCAGCTCCTCCGGGCTCGTCTTGCCGCCCGACGCCTCCTCCGACCGCGCCGCCCAGCTGACGTCGAGCGGGCCGAACGCGCCCGAGCCGACCTCGTCGATCGTTCCCGACCCGCCCATCAGGTCGCCGTTCCACGTCACCGAAGCGCGCCGCTCTGCAGCCATCTCGTCCTCCTCTAGCTCGCGAGTTCGGTGCGGACGCTAACGGAAGCGCTCGCTCGGATCAGGGCCGAGAGCGTGCAGCCCTCGTCGGCCTTCCGCGCCACCTGCTCGAGTCCGGCCTCGTCGATCCCGTCGGCCTGCGCGCGCACGTCGAGCTCGGAGGAGACGATCAGGTGTCCCTTCCCCTCGACCTCGTCGAGCGTGACCGTGCAGGTGACCTCGAGCCGATCGACGGTGCCGCCTGCGCGGGCGATCTCGCCCGCGAGCGACGTCGAGTAGCAGCCCGCGTGGGCGGCCGCGAGCAGCTCCTCGGGGCTCGTCTTCCCGGGCTTGTCCGAGATCCGCGACGGGAGGTCGATCGGGAGCTCGAACGTCCCCGACGACGTCGCGGTCGCCACGCCCGTGCCACGTGAGAGCGATCCTTCCCAGGCGACGTGCGCCTGCCGGACGACTCGGGGCATCAGGCCATGACCTCGACCTTGCGCTCCTCGGCGGTGATACCGCCCTCACGGCGGAGCACCTCCTGGAGCGCGCGGATCGAGACCTCGATCTGGTCGAGCGTCGGCGGCCGGGTCGTCAGCCGCTGCAGCCAGAGCCCGGGTGCGAGCAGCGCCATCAGCACGGGGTTGTCCTGGTGCTTGCCGGCGAAGCGGATCAGCTCGTAGGCGATTCCGGCGATCACCGGCAGGAGCAGGATCCGGCTCGTGATCAGCCAGTACCACGCCGGCTGGCCGACGAAGGCGAAGACGAAGATGCCGATCACCATCACCCAGAGCAAAAACGCTGTTCCGCAACGCGGGTGGATCAAGCTGAACTTTTGCACCTTCTCGGGCGTGAGCTCCTCGCCCGCCTCGTAGGCGTTGATCGCCTTGTGCTCGGCGGCGTGGTACTGGAACACACGGCGCAGGTCGGGCAGGAGCGAGATCAGGAGCAGGTAGAGCAGGAAGATGGCCACGCGGATCACGCCCTCGATCACGACGAACGAGCCCGTGGTATCGATCGGCAGCCAGTTCGTGATCAGTGCCGGCGTCACCTTGAAGAGCATCAGCGCGAAGCCGATGGCGATCGCGAACGAGAAGAGGATCTGGCCGCGGGAGATCTCGGTCTGCACCTCGCCGTCCTTGGCCTCGGGGTCCTGCGCCGCGTAGTTGGCCGAGATCGCGAGCGCGCGGAACCCGATCGCCAACGACTCGCCGAGCGCGATCACGCCGCGAACGACCGGCAGCCGGTAGATCCGTCGCCGAGCCATCGGCGAGCTGATCTCCTTGACGACCTCGGCGATCTCGCCGTCGGGCTTGCGCACTGCGACAGCCCACATCGAAGGGCTGCGCATCATCACGCCCTCAAGGACTGCCTGGCCCCCGATGTTGTTGGCCACGAGCTAGGAGCGGCGTGCGCCGCCGGCCTTTTCGAGCCGGCGCTGGAAGCGCTCGACCCGGCCGCCGGAGTCCATCAGCTTCTGCTTGCCCGTATAGAACGGGTGGCACGCGGAGCACACGTCAACGTGGATCTCCGCCTGCGTCGAGCGGGTCTCGAACTCGTTGCCGCACGAGCAGCGGACATGCGTGCTGACGTATTCGGGATGGATTCCAGACTTCATCGCCGGGCCAGGATAGCAGAGGCGGTTTGGGTGGCCACGTTTCCTCCTGAGACAACAGCGGCCGTCGCACGATCCCCCACTTTCCCCGCCAGAATCGCCGCGACAGCGACCGCCCCAGCCGGCTCGCAGGCGAGTTTGGCCCGCTCGTAGAGGAAGCGAAATGCCGCCTCGATCTCCTCCTCCGAGACGAGCACGCTCTCGACGCCGTTGGCCTGGATCACCGCCAGCGCGTGCTCACCCGCGAACGGCCCGGAGAGCCCGTCGGCAATCGACACCGGCGTCACCGGGACGGGGCGGCCGGCGGCGAGCGCGTCGTGCACCGCGGTCGACCCCTCGGGCTCGACCGCGATCACGCGCCGGTCGGGCGCGGCCGCCGCAACTCCGGCAACGAGCCCGCCGCCGCCCGTCGGTACCAGGATCGTCTCGACCTCGGGCGCGTCCTCGAGCAGCTCGAGCGCCAGCGTTCCCTGGCCGGCGATCACGAGCGGGTCGTCGAACGGGTGCACGAGCGTCCGGCCCGTCTGGCGGATGTGCTCGTCGAGGCGCTCGAACGCCTCGACGGCATCCGCAGCCTCGAGGTCGACCGACGCTCCGTAGCCACGCGTCGCAGCCACCTTGGCCGGGCTGGCGCTCGCGTACATGACGACGAGGCAGTCGATCTTCTCCAGCGCCGCGCCCCAGGCGAGCGCCTGCGCGTGGTTCCCGGCCGAGATCCCGATCACGCCGCGCTCCTTCTCCTCGGCCGTCAGCGACGAGAGCTTGTTGAGCACGCCACGGGCCTTGAACGAGCCCGTCTTCTGAAACAGCTCCGCCTTCAGGTAGGTCTGCGCGCCGAGCGTCCTCGAGCTGAAGGTGGGCGTGCGGTGCACGCGGCCCCGGATCCGCTCCGCCGCCTGCAGCACGTCGTCGCGGGCCACTGCCATCCCGCGCGCATCGTAGACTCCGGCGCGTGTCCGACCACCCCGTCCAGCTCGCTGTCGGCGACGACCTCCACCGCTCGCGCCTGACCGTCTTCTTCCGGCTCCTGCTCGCGATCCCGCACATCATCTGGCTCGCGCTCTGGTCGATCGGCGTCTTCTTCGCCGCGATCATCGCCTGGTTCGCCGTCCTGTTCACCGGACGCCTGCCGCAAGGGCTGCACGACTTCTTCGGCATGTACGTCCGCTATGCGACCCACCTCGGCGCCTATCTCGGGCTCGCCGCGAACCCGTACCCGGGCTTCACCGGCCAGCCGGGCTACCCGGTCGATGTCTCGATCCCGGAGCGGCAGCGCCAGTCGCGCTGGAAGGCGGCATTCCGCTTGTTCCTCGCGATCCCGGCACTGATGCTCGCAGCGGTGCTCGGCTCGGGCTTCGGCGGCGGTGGCGGCGGCTACTCGCGGGCCGAATCGGATGCGGCCTCGGCGGCCGAGTGGTTCGGCTCGACGGGCGTCGGCGGCGTCGCAGCCGTCTGCGCCTTTCTGGGCTGGTTCGCTGTGCTCGCCACCGGCCGGATGCCGCTCGGGCTCCGCAACCTCGGCGCGTTCGGGCTCGGCTACACGGCGCAGGCCTACGCCTACGTCCTGCTGCTCACCGATCGCTATCCGAACTCCGACCCCGAGGCCATCGGCCCCGAGTGGGCGCTGCCGCCCCACCACGTGCGGCTCGAGCTGGCCGACGACGGCCGCCGCTCGCGCTTGACCGTCTTCTTCCGGCTCCTCCTGGCCATCCCCCATTTCGTCTGGCTCACGCTCTGGACCGTGGCGGCGCTCCTCGCCGCAATCGCGAACTGGCTCGTCGCGCTCTTCAGCGGCCGTTCGGCAACTGCGCTGCACCGCTTCCTCGCCGCCTACGTGCGCTACTCCGCACACGTGACGGCGTTCGTCACCCTCGTCGCGAACCCGTTCCCCGGCTTCGTCGGTGCGCCGGGTTACCCCGTCGACATCGAGATCGGGCCGCCGGAGCGCCAGAACCGCTGGATCACGTTCTTCCGTGGCTTGCTCGCGATCCCGAGCTTCTTCCTCTCCGGCGCGCTCAGTGCGGTGCTCGTCGTGATCAGCCTCCTCGGCTGGTTCGCCGCACTCGTCACCGGCCGGATGCCGACCGGGCTGCGCAACCTCGGTGCGTACGCCGTGCGCTATCTCGCGCAGACGAACGCGTACTGGTTCGTCGTCACCGACGCCTACCCGCACGCGAGCCCGGCGCTGCGCCCGCCGCCCGAGCCCGAGCCCGCGCCTCACTCGTATTACCAGCCTCAGCCGGCGCCGGAGCAGCGGCCGCAGACGTTCGACGAGCCGGAGACGGTCTGACGAACCGGCGCGCGGCGGTGCGAGCGGTCGTGCTGCTCGCGCTCGCCGGTCTCTGGGCAGCAGCCGCGTGGTCGCTCTGGCAGAGCGTCGTCCCCGGCGACCTCGAGCTCGCAGACGGCTCGCTGGCCGGAATCCCGCCGGCCACCCTCGAGCGAGCCGACCGCTACGAGCTCTTCTTCCGGGTCGAGTTCGTCGTCTCGGAGCTCGTCCTGCTCGGCGTGCTCGTGGTCGTACGCCAAGTACGGGATCCGCTTCGCGAAGGAGTCGGCGGCCGGCCGGATCGGCACCGGGATGCTGCTCGGGATGATCGGGTTGGCGCTCGTCTGGATCTCCCAGGTGCCCTTCCGGCTGGCCGAGGTCTGGTGGGACCGGCGCTACGACCAGACCGACAGCGGCTACGTCGAGACGCTCTTCGCGAACTGGTTCGAGCTCGGGGCGGAGTTCCTGTTCATCTGCTTCGCGCTGGTCGTCGTGATGGCGCTCGCCGGACGGTTCCCGCGCCGCTGGTGGCTCGGCGCCGCCCCGTTCTTCGTCGGTCTCGCGTTCCTCTTCGGCTTCATCTACCCCTACCTGACGCCGACGGAGAGGCTCGCGCGGGCCGACCTGCAGACGGCCGGCCGCGAATACGCGGCGAAGCAGGGGATC
Source organism: uncultured Gaiellaceae bacterium (assembly GCA_963820695.1). Lineage (GTDB taxonomy): Bacteria > Actinomycetota > Thermoleophilia > Gaiellales > Gaiellaceae > Gaiellasilicea. The sequence continues at coordinate 157,280 of CAWGAP010000001.1, forward strand.
GACCCGGTGCCGCTCCGCGTCGAGGACGTCACCGACTTCACGAGCGCCCCGAACGCGTATGCGGTCGGCTTCGGCCCGAGCAAGCGGATCGTCTTCTGGAACACGCTCCTCGACGGCAGCTTCACGGACGACGAGGTGAAGACCGTGCTCGCGCACGAGCTCGGGCACCACTCGAGCAACCACCTCTTCGAGGGCGTCGCCTGGTACGCACTCTTCGCGCTTCCCGGCGCCTGGCTGATCGCGCGCGTCACCCGCCGCCGCGGCGGCATGGGCAACCCGGCGGCGGTGCCGCTCTCGCTGCTCGTGATCGTCGTGCTCGACCTGCTCTCGCTGCCCGTCTACAACCTGATCTCCCGCCACATGGAGCAGGAGGCCGACTGGAAGGCGCTCGAGACGACGCACAAGCCGGAGCCGGCGAAGAGCCTCTTCAGGGAGTTCACGATCCAGTCGCTGAACGACCCGGATCCGCCGAGGTGGTCGTACCTCCTCTTCGACAGCCATCCCTCCGTCGAGCAGCGGATCGCGATGGCCGACGCCTGGGCCCAGCGCCGCGCTCGTCCTTGAACCGGGCGCGCAGCGCCCCTTTAGGGGTTTTCGCGCGACGCGTGATCCGCTTTCGCGGATCGCGCGTCCTGCGCATTAGGTCAACGTGTACTCGGGGCCGGAGCCGCCCTCGGGTGGCGTCAGCCGGCCGCCCTTGGCCGAGATCGCGCCGCACTGGACGCAGTTGGACGGGTTCACGTCGACGTGCACGAGCCCGTCACCCGCCTCCGCGCCGACCTCGTAGACGTGCGCCGGGCACATGTGTACCCATGCATCGGCGAGGTCTTTCGGGACCGTTCGCTGGATCCTGATGTGATCCGGCTGGTCGTCGCGCGTCCGGTTGCCGGAGAGAAAGACGGAGGAGAGCTTGTCGAATGTGAGCTTGCCGTCCGGCTTGGGGTACCGCGATGCGCGGCCGGTCCGGATCAGCGAGTGCGCGGCGTTCGCCTCGCTGTGGAGGTCCCAGGGCGGCAGCTTCCCCTTCGTCAGCGTCATCACGGTCGCACGGGCGCCGCCGACGAAGAAGCCCTTGTCGAACGCCTGGCGCATGTTCCGCACCGCGTGCAGATCCGTCACGACGTAGCTCGACCGCAGCTCCTCGTCGTAGGACTCGAACACGCCGTGTCGCGTCGGCGACTCGCCGCGCTGGAGCGAGCGGAAGGCGGCTTCGGCCGCCATGATCCCCGACTCGATCGCGTAATGGATCCCCTTCAGCGTCGGCACGTTCACGAGCCCAGCGCCTTCGCCGGCGAGCAGAAGGCCCGGTGCGTGGAAGCGTCTCGGCAGCGCGTGGTAGCCGCCCTCGCTGATCGTCTTCGCGCCCCAGGCGACCCGCTCGCCGCCGGCGAGGATCTTGCTCACGAGCTTGTGCGTCTTCAGCTCCTGGAGCACGTCGTGCACCGAGAACTCGACGTCCCGTGACTCGAGCCCGGCGACGAAGCCGAGCGAGACCATGTCGTCGCCCATCGGGTAGATGAAGGAGCCGCCGAACTCGCCGTACTTGGCGCGCTTGCGCAGCGGCCAGCCCATCGTGTGGACGATGTGGCCGAGCGGCTTCGGCACCTTCCAGACCTCCTTGACGCCGAGCGCCCAGATCTGCGGCTGCGCGCCGGCGAGCCCGAAACGGTCGATCGCGGCCCCGGTCAGATGCCCCTGGGTGCCTTCGGCGAGGATCGTCACCTTCGCGGCGATGTCCGATCCGGGCTCGTACGCGCCGAGCGGCCTGCCGTCGCGGCCGAGCCCCTTGTCGCCCGTGCGGACGCCGTGCACGCGTCCGTCGGCGACGAGGAGCTTCTGGGCGTCCGTCTCCGGCAGCACCGCCGCTCCGACGGCCTCGGCCTGCTCCGCGAGGAAGCGGCCGAGCTGCGAGACCGAGACGACCCAGTTGCCGTGGTTCTTCATCGTCGGCGGCGGCGGGATCCTCATCGACCTGCCGCCCTTCGAAAGGAGGTAGACCGCCTCGCCGTGCACCTCGCCGTAGGTCGGCATGTCCTCCATCGTCAGGCGGTCGCGGAAGAGGCGGCGCAGTGCGCGCGGGTGAACGACCGCGCCGGACAGGAGATGCGAGCCGGGGGCCTTTCCCTTCTCGACGACAGCGACGGGCACCTCGCCCAGCCGCTCGGCCGTCTCGGGCGACTCCTCGAGCAACTGCCCGAGCCGGATCGCACAGGCCAGCCCGGCCGGACCGGCGCCGACGATCAGGACGCCGACCTCGATCCGCTCGGCTGCCGGATCGGTCGGCGGAGCGATCACCTCGGACGGCGAGAACGGCGGCGGGTAGTCCGCCGGGCGGACGCCGCTCTCGCTCATCCTCTGCGGGCCCGGACGAGCTCGGTCAGCTTCGGCACGATCGCGTGCAGGTCGCCGACGACGCCGAGATCCGCGAACTCGAAGATCGGCGCGTTCGGATCCTTGTTGATCGCGACGATCGTCTTCGAGCTCTGCATCCCGACCTTGTGCTGGATCGCGCCGGAGATGCCGCAGGCGATGTAGAGCGTCGGCGAGACCGACTTGCCGGTCTGGCCCACCTGGGCCGAGTAGGGGTACCAGCCCGCGTCGACGACCGCGCGCGTCGCGGCGACGGCGCCGCCGAGCGCCTTCGCGAGCTCCTCGACGAGCGCGAACTTCTCCGGCTCGCCGAGCCCGCGCCCGCCGGCGACGATCACGTTCGCGTCTTCGATCGAGGGGCCGCTCTCCTCGGCGTGCGCCTGCTCGACCATCTCGGCCGCGAGCGAGTGCTCCTGCAGCTCGGGCGAGAAGGTCTCGACTGCCCCTGCCGCGGCCTGCTCGGTCGGGTCGAGCGCACCGGCGCGGAAGAGCCCGATCCGCGGCGTCGTCTTCCAGCCGACGTCGACGACGACCGAGTCGCCGAGCGCGGACTGCTTGCCGACGAGGTCGCCGCCGTCGGCGGCGATATCGGTCAGCTGCCAGTTGAGGCCCGCCTCGAGCCGCGCCGCAAGTCCCGCGGCGATGTCGGCGGCGAGAATCGACTGCGCGAAGAGCACCGTCTCGAAGCCCTTGTCGGCGACGAGCTGCGCGATCGCGTCGACGCGTGGCTGCGGCAACGGCGCCTCGAGCTTCGGGTCGTCCGCGACATAGACGGTCGCGGCGCCGTGCCTGCCCGCCTGCTCGGCGAGCCCTTCGAGGCCGGAGCCGACGATCACGCCGGCGACGTCGCCGCCAAGGCTTGCCGCCTTCGAGAGGACTGCGAGGGAGCCCTTCTGGAGCTCACCGCCGACTCAGAGCGATGATGTTCGAGAAAGACGAGGATGCTCACTAGATCAGCCGCTTCTCGGCGAGGAACGCCACGATCTGCTCGGCCGCGCTGCCATCGTCCTCGATCTTGCGCGTGTCGCCGCGGGGCGGCGGATCGGAAAGGGCGCGCACCTCGGTGTGCGACCCTTGCTCGCCGGCACTGCCCGCATCGACCCCGAGGTCGGCGAGCGAGAGGGTCTCCTGCGGCTTCGACTTCGCGCCCATGATCCCCTTCAACGACGGGTAGCGCGGCTCGTTGATCGAGTCGGCGACGGCGACGACGGCGGGAAGGGGCGCGCGGATGACGTCGTAGCCGAACTCGGTCTGGCGCTTTCCGGTCAGGGAGCTCCCCTCGAGCGTCAGCTCGGCGACCTGCGAGATCACGGGGCGCTTGAGCCGCTCGGCGACCGCGGCCCAGAGCACGGCGCCGTCGGAATCCGAGGACTGCTGCCCGAAGAGGACGAGATCCGGCTGCTCGCGCTCGAGCGCCTTCGCGAGCGTCAGGCTCGTGGCGACGAGGTCGGAGCCCGCGGCGCCCTCGTCCGCGACGAGCACCGCGCGATCGGCGCCCATTGCCAGCGCCTTGCGCAGCGAGTTGAGCGCCCGCTCCGGCCCCATCGAGACGACGACGACCTCGCCGTCGCCGGTGGCGTCCTTCAGCCGCAGCGCCTCCTCGACAGCATTCGCGTCGAAGGCGTTCAGGGCGCCCTCGCCGGAGCGGTCGAGACGCTTCGTGCCCGCGTCGATCCGCTTGTGGGCGGTCGCGTCCGGCACCTCTTTCACGCAGACGGCGATCTTCATCGCGCCGGACTCTAACGATGCGCCGTCGGGATCCCTCGGCAGAGGCGTCTCCCGAGCTTTACCCCTTTCAGGGCCGGAATCCTCCGCCGGCTCTGCTAGTGTCCCGCACTTCGCGCGCGACCCCGGTACTCGATGACCCCCGTCCGGACGACAGCCCGAGGCTTGTTCCTCACCGTGAGCGCCTTCCTGCTCGCAGCGGGGACGGCGGCAGCGTCCCCGTCGGGACAGGTGCCACGACTCGTCTTCCCGATCCTCGGAGCCGCGAGCTACACGGACGACTTCGGTGACCCGCGGGGCCAGGGAGCCCACGAGGGGAACGACATCGTGGCGCCGCGACGCGCGCTCGTCCTCGCAGCCGAGGCGGGGACGGTCAAGTTCCACTCGACCTCAGCGCGGGCGGGCTGCATGCTCTACCTGGACGGCAAGAGCGGCACCGAGTACCTCTACGTCCACCTCAACAACGACCTCACGGACGGGAACGACAATCAGGGCAGGTGTGTCGCCGGTGTCTCGTACGCGAAGGGGCTGAAGGACGGCGCGAAGGTGGCGGCCGGCGAGGTGATCGCGTACAACGGCGACTCCGGGGACGCGGACGGGATCCACCCACATCTCCACTTCGAGGTGCACCCGAACGGCGGCGGTGCGGTCAGTCCGTTCTCGCACCTGAACAAGGCGCGGCGGCTGCTCTTCTCCGCCCGCGAGGGAACGACGTTCACGCTCGCACTCACGGGCAAGGTGGCGAACGCCGCCGGCGAGGACCTCCAGGTCACGGTCGACCAGGTACGCCAGTGGCCCGGCGGCCGCAAGGTCAAGCAGTCCGGCCAGAAGGTCGCCGTCACGGTGCCCGAGACGGCGTCGATCGAAGGGCTCGGTACCGCCGCCGTGGGGTCGGCCTACCCGGCGCTCGAGCTGCTGACGGTCGGACTGCCTGTCACGGTGTGGACGTCGCCGGCGAAGGTCACGCCGGCCGCGCTCTTCGGCGCCAAGGGAGCGCTCGCCGCCTCCCGCGTCGTCGTCCGGCCGTAATCAGACCGGGATTTTCGCGGTCAGGAAGTCGACGATCTCGCTCGTCGGCGCCCCCGGGGTGAAGACCGCTGCGACGCCCTTGCCCTTGAGCTCCTCGGCGTCCTCGTTCGGGATCGTCCCGCCGACGAGAACGAGCACGTCGTCGACGCCGTTCTCCTTCAGCCCTGCGAGGATCCGCGGCACGAGCGTCATGTGCGCGCCGGAGAGGATCGAGATGCCGACGGCGTCCGCGTCCTCCTGGATCGCCGTCTCGACGATCTGCTCCGGCGTCTGGTGCAGGCCGGTGTAGATCACCTCCATTCCCGCGTCGCGGAGGGCCCTCGCGATGATCTTCGCGCCCCGGTCATGGCCGTCGAGGCCGGGCTTCGCGATCACCACTCTGATCTTCCTGGCCATGCCGTCGGCAAGTATATGGAGGTGCGCCTGAAAGTCATCGGCTCGTCACCCGCCTGGCCGAACCCCGGCGGGGCCTGCTCGGGCTATCTCATCGAGGGCCGTTTGCTGCTCGACTGCGGCCCCGGCGTGCTCGCGAAGCTCCGCGAGCAGGAGCGCTGGCCGACGGTCGAGGCGATCGCGATCACGCACCTCCACCTCGACCACTGGGGCGACCTCATCCCGTGGGTCTGGGGCAGCCTCTTCGGCCCCGGCGAGTCGCTGCCGAAGCCGAAGCTCTGGTTGCCACCGGGGAGCGTCGAGGAGCTGCGGCCCGTGCTCGCGCTGCTCGGGAGCGAGGACATGCTCGAGCGCGCGTTCGAGGTCGAGGAGTACGAGTCGCGGGTTCCGTTCGCGGCGGCGGCCGGGCTCGAGGTGACGGCGATCCCGGTCGACCACTACGACGTGCTCGCGTTCGGCTTCCGAGTCAAGGGGGACCGCGTCCTCGCCTATTCGGGCGACAGCGGCCCGTCCGACGCGCTCGCCGAGCTGGCTCGCGACGCCGATCTGCTCCTCTCCGAGGCGACGCTCGAGAACGGCGGCTACGACGGGCCCGATCGCGGCCACCTCTCGCCGGAGGAGGCGACGGAGGCGGCCGCCGATGCGCGCGCGCTCCGGGTCGTGCTCACGCACCGCCCGGTCGAGCGCGAGGCGCCGCCCGGCATCGAGCTCGCCTACGACGGGCTCGAGCTCGAGTTCTAGGTGCGCCGCGAGGCGTCGTACGCCTTCTGTGCGCGGCGCCAGCGAACGCGCTCGACCACGAACAGCACCGCCGGGACGAGCAACGCGAGTGCGATCAGCGCCGCCGGGACGAGCAGCCAGATCGCGCCGAGGCTGGTCGACGCGCTCGGCGGCGGAGCCAGGTCGACCCGAAACGGCGAGCCCTCGGCGCGGCTCGGCCGCGAGCCGCCGCCTCCTCCTCCGCGCGGCGACCAGGAGTCGACGAGCCAGCGCCGCTTCGCGCCGGCACCGACCGAGCGGAGCGACAGGTTGAAGACCGCCGGCCGGACCGCTGCGCCCGCCCGCGGGAACACCGCGACCTGGAGTCCGATCTCGTTCGCGTACGAGTAGTCGAACTTCCAGCGCGCGTCGTCGACCGGGTAGGGCACGACCGGGATGTCGCCGTCGCGCCACTCGTCCCGGGTGGTGGTGCCACGCAGGTTCGGCCCCACGAGCTCGTACGCCCGTTCGGCGTGCTCGCGCCGCACCGCCGTGTCGACGAACAGGGCTGCGGTCGCGATCACGGCGCGGCGTTCGGCCGGGGCCATCTCGATGGGGATCGGGGGCACGTAGATGTCCGCCTTCCCGTGCAACGGCGTCTCGACGATCGTCGCCGTGTTCCAGAAGAAGATGCTCACGAGCGCCGCCGCGACGACCACGGCGAACAGGAGGCAGACCTTGATCGCACGCCGCCGGAAGCGCGGCGACGACAGCCGGCCGGCCAGGAACTCGGGTGAGTCGAGCCGGGCCGCCGCAGGCGGCCCCTTCAGGGATCTTCGCGCGATCGGCATCCGCGTCCGCGGATGCCGATCCTGCGCCGGCAACATCAGTCGCGGGCGCTTGGCACCGCCGGAGCTGCGCGCGGGACCCAGTAGTTCACGCGCCACCGGCTCCCGGCCTTCTTCAGCCCGATGAAGAAGATCTGCGGCTTCACCTTCGCGGACTCCTTCGGCAGCAGCGCCACCTCGAGGATCGCCTCGTCCGGGTACGACTCGTCGACCTTGAAGGTCGCGGTCTCGATCGCCTTGGCCGGGTAGTAGACGACCGGGATGTTCCCCGTCAGCCACTCCTGTTTCGTCATCCCCTGCCGGAGCTCCGGGTGCACGAGGTCGTACGACTCGCCGAGGTTCTCGCGCGCGACCGCAGTGAGGATGAACCTGCCCGCGACCCGGCGGGCCTCCTGGTCGAGCGGAACCTGCTTGCGCGGTGTGAACACCTGCGCCGGCGTGTTCGAGAGCGGCGCCTCCTGGGAGCTGCCGGTGTCGCCGAAGTACGCGACCGTGAAGGCGACGACACCGGCCGTGAGGACGAGGCCGGCCAGAAGCGAGACCTGTCGCTGCGTACGCGCGCTCACGTCACGTACGACGCGTCGTGCCTTGTTCAGTTAGATGAAGGCTAGGTTAAGCAAGCTAAAACACAGGCGTTTCCCGCCAGGTCCCCCAGACCTCGCGCCAGGCGTCGCAGATCTCGCCCATCGTCACGTAGTCGCGGGCGGCGTCGAGGATCGTCGGCATCAGGTTGACGCCGTCCCGCGCCGAGGCCTGCTTCAGTGCCGCCAGGCGCTGCTCGACCTTCGCCGAGTCGCGCCGGCCCTTCAGCGCCGTCACCCGCTCGATCTGCTGCGCCTCGAGGGCGGCGTCGATCTTCAGGATCTCGAGCGGCGTCTCGTCCTCGAGCGTGTAGCGGTTGACGCCGACGACGACACGCTCGCCGCGTTCCACTTCCTCCTGATAGCGAAATGCCGAATCTGCTATCTCTCGTTGCGGGAAATTCTGTTTGATCGCCTCGACCATGCCGCCCAGCTTTTCGATCCGCTCGAAGTACTCGTACGCCTGGGCCTCGATCCTGTTCGTCAGCTCCTCGACGTAGTAGGAGCCGCCGAGCGGGTCGATCGTGTTGACGACGCCCGTTTCGTGCGCGATCACCTGCTGGGTGCGGAGCGCGATCCGGACCGCGTCCTCGGTGGGCAGAGCCAGCGCCTCGTCGAAGGAGTTCGTGTGCAGGCTCTGAGTGCCGCCGAGCACCGCCGCGAGCGCCTCGATGGCCGTGCGGACGATGTTCACCTCCGGCTGCTGCGCCGTCAGCGAGACGCCGGCGGTCTGGGTGTGGAAGCGCATCAGCCAGGAGCGCGGGTTGCGCGCGCCGAAGCGGTCGCGCAGCTCGCGCGCCCAGATCCGGCGGGCGGCGCGGTACTTGGCGATCTCCTCGAAGAAGTCGAGGTGCGCGTTGAAGAAGAAGCTCAGGCGCGGAGCGAAGTCGTCGACGTCGAGCCCGCGCGCGACCGCCCACTCGACGTACGTGAAGCCGTCCTGGAGCGTGAACGCGAGCTCCTGCGCCGCGGTCGAGCCCGCCTCGCGGATGTGGTAGCCGGAGATCGAGATCGGATGCCACTTCGGCAGCTCGGCGGAGCAGTACTCGACCATGTCCGTCACCAGCCGCATCGAGGGCTCGGGCGGGAAGATGTACTCCTTCTGCGCGATGTACTCCTTGAGGATGTCCGTCTGGATCGTGCCGCGCAGATGCTCCGCCGGGACGCCCTGCTCCTCGCCGACGGCGATGTAGAACGCGAGCAGGATCGCGGCCGGCGAGTTGATCGTCATCGACGTCGAGACCTCCCCGAGCGGGATCCCCCGGAACAGCGTCTCCATGTCCTCGAGCGAGTCGATCGCGACCCCCTCGCGACCGACCTCGCCCTCCGAGCGCGGGTGGTCGGAGTCGTACCCCATCAGCGTCGGCATGTCGAAGGCGGTCGAGAGCCCCGTCTGGCCATGGTCGAGCAGGTAGCGGAAGCGCTCGTTCGTCTCGGCGGCGGTGCCGAAGCCGGCGAACTGCCGCATCGTCCAGAGCTTGCCGCGGTACATCGACGGATAGACGCCGCGCGTGAACGGGAAGACCCCGGGGTAGCCGAGGTCGCGGTCGTAGTCGATCGTGACCGAGTCGGGCGTGACGAGGGGATCGTTCGCGAGCCCGGAGATCGTGGAGAAGAGCTCCCCCTGCCGTTCGGGGGTGCGGCCGTACAACTCCTCACGCCAGGCCTGCGTCGCGTCGAGCGAGTCGCGATCCTCGGTCGTCGCCATGCCGGCGATTGTATTTGCCGCGCGCGCATTGCCGGTGGGAAGGCTCCCGGCGACAGCGCTGCCGGCCGTCCTCGTCGCACCAGCACGCTCGCTCGTTTCAGGGACTCGACCTCGACCTCAGCCTGATGCTTTACCGGCGCCGGCGTCGTGCGAACCGACGCCGACTCCGAGCCCGACCGGCCGCTTCCGCGAGCTGTCCCTCACCCGTTCCGTCCGGCACCGGTGGACCAGCGGCGGGAACCGCATAACCATGCGGGGACGCGTCGGCTCGGCATGCGCCCGTCAGAGCTGACCCAGAAGGGTGATCTTCGGCCGCGATTGTCATTTGCAAGTCGCCTTTCTTCTCAAGTCCGACCACCCTCGGGTCGATGCACCAGGTGCGCGCATACACCTCTCTTCCGCGCGCGAAGGAAATGCGGGTCAAACACATGGCGATCAACGAAGAACTGCGGCCTTCGAATCGCCCGGCGAGAGCCGGGGGACTGCGTGTGCACGTCCGCGCGGTGCTCGCCCTTGTCGCCCTTCTAGCCGTCTTCCTCGCAGGCGCAGCGCTGCGCCGCGAGGCGCCGCAGGTGGAGTTCCTGCAGGAGGCGCTCGGCGAGCCCGCAGCAACCGCCCCGCTGACACGCCGGCCCGACGAGCAGACCCGCGTCGAGCTCCACCCGGGCGGCTACACGCTCGAGCGCGGGCGCGTCTCGGTCGGGCTCCGCTCGACCGTTGCGGCCGACACCGATCTCAGCGCCTTCGCGAACGGCGCCTCGCGACGGACGCCGTACGGCTGGGAAGCCGTCACGGTCGGCCGCGCGAAGACGGAGCAGTTCCTCACGGTCGTCGAGCGCCAGGGCTCGAAGACGTGGCGCTGGGAGCTCGAAACCCTCGACTTGACCCCGAGGGTTGGCGACGACGGCGCGGTCGGTTTCATCCGCGGCGGACGACTGCTGTCGGACGTCGCGTTCATCGAGCCGGTCCGGATCCTGGACGGAGCGGGCGACGACGTCACCCCGACCGACGCGCGCTGGGCGGTCACGGAGACCGCCGGTCGCTGGTACCTCGAGCTCGCGCTCGACGACGCGAAGCTTCCCCTCCCCTACGTGATCGACCCCGCGATCTCCAACCGGTCGGTCGGCGTCTCGACACCGAACGCCGCGGCCGCGACCGAGGTCGTTCCGGTCCCGGCCGGCGTCGTCGCCGGCGACGTCCTGATCGCGCAGCTGACGATGCGCAACAACACGACGATCACCGGCGTCACCGGCCAGCCCAGCGGCGGTGGAGCCTTCACGTCGATCGACCGCCGCGTGACGACGGGGACCGTGATGGCACAGGAGGTCTTCTACCGCGTCGCGACCGCTTCGGAGCCCACGACGTCGTACACGTTCGCCCTGAGTGCGAGCGTCAAGGCGTCGGCCGGCATCGCCGCGTACGTCGACGGCGCGAACCAGGCCAACCCGATCAACGTCTCGAACGGGCAGGCGAACAACACCGCGAGCACGACGGTCGCCGCGCCGACGGTGACGACGACCGTCGCCAACACGCGTCTGCTCACGCTCGTCGGCGCAGCGACGGGCAACGCGACCACGACGAACTGGACGGGCCTCACGAACGAGCGCTGGGACACGTCGTCGACGTCGAACGGCGCAAACACGCGCACGTCCACCGGTCTCGGCGACGAGGCCTTCGTCGGTCCCGGCGTCACCCCCGCTCGCTCGGGCACGAACGTCGCGTCGGCGGTCAGCGTCGGCCAGACCGTGGCGATCGCGCCGCTCGCCGCCGACGGCTCCGGCACGCTCACGACGCCGACCTCGAGCGTGGCCTCGCAGTCGACCGGGAACACGATCACGTTCACCTACACGGTCGCGACCGGCGGCATGCGCGCCGGCTCAGTGACCCTCGTCGCTCCTACGGGCTGGACGGCTCCTTCGACCACCGGCGCGAACGCCGGGTACACGACCGCATCGTCGGGCACGGTCGGAGTCGCGGGCCAGACGATCACCGTCTCGAACCTGACGCTCACCGCAGGATCGACCTTCACGATCACCTACGGCTCGACGGCGAGCGGCGGGCCCGGCGCGACCGCTGCAGGCCCGGCCGGCGCTCAGACCTGGCAGGCGCAGCAGCGCTCCTCGGCGACGAGCGGCGCTCTCGCCAACCTCGCCGCCTCGCCCTCGATCACGATCAACCCGGGAGCAGCCGCCCAGATCGCGCTCACCGGCTCGACCGCGAACCTGACCTCTGGCGCGACCCGCGTCCTCACCGCCACGATCCAGGACGCGTACGGGAACACCGTCACCTCCGACAACTCGACCGTCGTCACGTTCTCGAAGCAGTCGGGGGCGGGCACCGTGACCGGCACCGGCACCGCGACGGCCGCCTCGGGAGTCGCGACGAAGACGATCACAGGTGCGCTCGTCGGCTCGGTGACGATGCAGGCGACGGCGGGCGGTCTGACGACCGGCACGCTCGGCGCCTTCACCGTCGTCCACGGCGCCGCCACCCAGATCGCGCTCAGCGGCTCCACCGCCAACCTCACCTCCGGCGCCACGCGGCTCCTCACCGCCACGATCCAGGACGCCGCCGGCAACACCGTCACCTCCGACAACTCGACCGTCGTCGCGTTCGCCAAGCAGTCCGGCGCCGGCACCGTCAGCGGCACCGGCAACGCCACCGCTTCCGCAGGTGTCGCGACGAAGACGATCACCGGCGCGCTGGCCGGTTCCGTGACGATGGAAGCGACGTCGGCAGGTCTGACGACCGGCACGCTCGGCGCCTTCACCGTCGTCCACGGCGCCGCGACCCAGATCGCGCTCACGCGGCTCGACCGCTGACCTCACCTCAGGCGCCAACGCGGCTCCTCACCGCCACGATCCAGGACGCCGCGGGCAACACCGTCACCGCCGACAGCACCACCGTCGTGGCCTTCGCGAAGCAGTCGGGCGCCGGCACGGTCAGCGGCACCGGCAATGCAACCGCCGCCAGCGGCGTCGCCACGAAGACGGTCACCGGCGTGCTCGTCGGCTCCGTGACGATGGAGGCGACGGCCGGCGGGCTCACGACCGGCACCCTCGGCGCCTTCACCGTCGTCCACGGAGCAGCGGCCAGATCGCGCTGACCGGCTCGACCGGCGACCTGACCGCGGGCGCTACGCGGGTGCTGACTGCGACGCTTCAGGACGCGGCCGGCAACACGGTCACGTCGGACAACTCGACGGTGGTCGCGTTCGCGAAGGCATCCGGCGCGGGCACCGTCACCGGCACCGGCAACGCCACGGCGTCGAGCGGGATCGCATCGAAGACGATCACCGGCGCACTCGTCGGTTCCGTGACGATGGAAGCGACCTCTGCCGGGCTGACGACGGGCACGCTCGGCGCCTTCACCGTCGTCCACGGCGCCGCCACGCAGATCCAGCTGACCGGCTCGACGGCCGACCTCACCTCAGGAGCGACCCGGGTGCTGACGGCGACGATCCAGGACGCCGCCGGCAATACGGTCACCTCCGACAACTCGACCGTCGTCGCCTTCGCCAAGGCCTCCGGCGCCGGCACCATCAGCGGCACCGGCAACGCGACCGCCTCCAGCGGCGTCGCCACCAAGACGATCACCGGTGTGCTCGCCGGCTCCGTCACGATGGAAGCGACCTCGGCCGGCCTGACGACCGGCACGCTCGGCGCCTTCACCGTCGTCCACGGCGCCGCCACCCAGATCGCGCTCACCGGCGCGACGGCCAACCTCACCTCCGGCACGACGCGCCTGCTAACGGCCACGATCCAGGACGCCGCCGGCAACACCGTCACCGCCGACAACACCACCGTCGTCGCCTTCACCAAGCAGTCGGGCGCCGGCACCGTCAGCGGCACCGGCAACGCCACCGCCTCCAGCGGCATCGCCACCAAGACCATCACCGGCGTGCTCGCCGGCTCCGTCACGATGGAAGCGACGTCGGCCGGTCTGACGACAGGCACGCTGGGTGCGTTCACCGTCGTCCACGGTTCGGCCGCGGACATCATCCTGACCGGCTCGACGGCCGACCTGACCTCCGGTGCGACCCGCGTCCTCACAGCCACGCTCAAGGACGCCGCCGGCAACACCGTCACCTCCGACAACACCACGGTCGTCGCCTTCGCCAAGGCCTCCGGCGCCGGCACCGCCACCGGGACCGGCAACGCGACCGCCTCGAGCGGCGTCGCCACGAAGACGATCACCGGCGCGCTCGTGGGCTCGGTCACCATGGAAGCCACAGCGGCCGGACTGACGACCGGCACGCTCGGCGGCTTCACCGTCGTTCACGGCGCCGCCGCCCAGATCGCGCTCAGCGGCTCCACCGCCAACCTCACCTCCGGCACGACGCGGGTGCTGACGGCGACTCTCCAGGACGCTGCGGGCAACACCGTTACCTCCGACAGCTCGACCGTCGTCGCCTTCGCCAAGCAGTCGGGTGCCGGCACTGTCAGCGGGACGGGCAATGCCACCGCGTCGAGCGGCGTCGCCACCAAGACGGTCACCGGCGTTCTCGCCGGCTCGGTTACGCTGGAAGCGACGTCGGCCGGTCTGACGACTGGCACGCTCGGCGCGTTCACCGTCGTCCACGGTCCGGCGGCGGACATCATCCTGACCGGCTCGACCGCCGATCTGACCTCCGGTGCGACCCGCGTCCTCACGGCCACGCTCAAGGACGCGGCCGGCAACACCGTCATCTCGGACAACTCGACCGTGGTCGCTTTCGCCAAGGCCTCGGGCGCCGGCACCGTCACCGGCGCCGGCAATGCCACGGCGTCGAGTGGGATCGCGACGAAGACGGTGACAGGCGCCCTCGTCGGCTCGGTGACGATGCAGGCGACCTCGGCCGGGCTCACGACCGGCACGCTCGGCGCCTTCACCGTCGTCCACGGCGCCGCGACCCAGATCCAGCTCACGGGCTCGACGGCCGACCTCACCTCCGGCACGACCCGGGTGCTGACGGCGACGATCCAGGACGCCGCCGGCAACACCGTCACCGCCGACAGCTCCACCGTCGTCGCCTTCGCCAAGGCCTCCGGCGCCGGCACCGTCAGCGGCACCGGCAACGCGACCGCCTCCAGCGGCGTCGCCACGAAGACCATCGCCGGTGTGCTCGCCGGCTCCGTCACGATGGAAGCGACGTCGGCCGGTCTGACGACCGGCACGCTCGGCGCCTTCACCGTCGTCCACGGCGCCGCCACGCAGATCCAGCTGACCGGCGCGACGGCCAACCTCACCTCCGGCTCGAATCGGGTGCTGACAGCGACGATCCAAGACGCCGCCGGCAACACCGTCACCTCCGACAACTCAACCATCGTCGCCTTCACCAAGCAGTCGGGCGCCGGCACCGTCAGCGGCACCGGCAACGCCACCGCCTCGAGCGGCGTCGCCACCAAGACGATCACCGGCGTGCTCGCCGGCTCCGTCACGATGGATGCGACCGCCGGCGGGCTCACCACCGGCACGCTCGGCGCCTTCAACGTCGTCCACGGACCGGCCGCCGACATCGTCCTCACCGGCTCGACCGCCGACCTGACCTCCGGTGCGAGCCGCGTCCTCACGGCCACGCTCACGGACGCCGCCGGCAACACCGTTACCGCCGACAGCTCCACCGTCGTCGCCTTCGCCAAGGCCTCGGGCGCCGGCACCGTCACCGGAACCGGCAACGCCACCGCCTCCGCGGCGTCGCCACGAAGACGATCACCGGCGCACTCGTCGGCTCCGTGACGATCGAAGCGACCTCGGCAGGTCTGACGACCGGGACACTCGGAGCCTTCACCGTCGTCCACGGCGCCGCCGCCCAGATCGCGCTCGCAGGCTCGACGGCCGACCTCACAGCAGGCGCGACGCGCCTGCTGACGGCGACTGTCCAGGACGCGGCCGGCAACACCGTCACCGCGGACAACTCGACAGTGGTCGCCTTCACCAAGGCCTCGGGCGCCGGCACGGTCGGCGGGACGGGCAATGCCACCGCCTCCAGCGGCGTCGCCACCAAGACCGTCACCGGCGTCCTCGCCGGCTCGGTGACAATGGAGGCGACCGCGGCTGGTCTGACGACCGGCACGCTCGGCTCCTTCACCGTCGTCCACGGTCCGGCCGCCGAACGTCCTGACCGGCTCGACCGCCGACCTGACCTCCGGTGTGAGCCGCGTCCTCACGGCCACGCTCACGGACGCCGCCGGCAACACCGTCACCACAGACAACTCCACCGTCGTCGCCTTCGCCAAGGCCTCCGGCGCCGGCACCGTCAGCAGGCACTGGCAACGCCACCGCTTCCGCAGGTGTCGCGACGAAGACGATCACCGGTCAACTCATCGGCTCCGTGACGATCGAAGCGACCTCGGCAGGTCTGACGACCGGCACGCTCGGAGCCTTCACCGTCGTCCACGGCGCCGCCGCCCAGATCGCGCTCGCAGGCTCGACGGCCGACCTCACCTCCGGCGCGACCCGCCTGCTGACGGCCACGATCCAGGACGCCGCCGGCAACACCGTCACCGCCGACAGCTCCACCGTCGTCGCCTTCGCCAAGGCCTCGGGTGCAGGCACCGTCAGCGGAACGGGCAGCGCGACCGCCTCCAGCGGCGTCGCCACCAAGACCGTCACCGGCGTGCCTCGTCGGCTCGGTCACGATGGAGGCGACCGCCGGCGGACTCACCACCGGCACCCTCGGCGCCTTCACCGTCGTCCACGGTGCCGCCACCCAGATCGCGCTTTCGGGCGCGACCGCCGACCTGACCTCGGGCGCTACGCGGGTGCTCACGGCGACGATCCAGGACGCCGCCGGCAACACGGTCACGTCGGACAACTCGACGGTGGTCGCGTTCGCGAAGGCATCCGGCGCGGGCACCGTCACCGGCACCGGCAACGCCACGGCGTCGAGCGGGATCGCATCGAAGACGATCACCGGCGCACTCGTCGGTTCCGTGACGATGGAGGCGACCTCTGCCGGGCTGACGACGGGCACGCTCGGCGCCTTCACCGTCGTCCACGGCGCCGCCACGCAGATCCAGCTGACCGGCTCGACGGCCGACCTCACCTCCGGCACGACCCGGGTGCTGACGGCCACGATCCAGGACGCCGCCGGCAACACCGTCACCGCCGACAACTCCACCGTCGTCGCCTTCGCCAAGGCCTCCGGCGCCGGCACCGTCAGCGGCACCGGCAACGCGACCGCCTCCAGCGGCGTCGCCACCAAGACGATCACCGGTGTGCTCGCCGGCTCCGTCACGATGGAAGCGACGTCGGCCGGTCTGACGACCGGCACGCTCGGCGCCTTCACCGTCGTCCACGGCGCCGCCACCCAGATCCAGCTGACCGGCTCGACGGCCAACCTCACCTCCGGCTCGAATCGGGTGCTGACAGCGACGATCCAGGACGCCGCCGGCAACACCGTCACCGCCGACAACTCAACCATCGTCGCCTTCACCAAGCAGTCGGGCGCCGGCACCGTCAGCGGCACCGGCAACGCCACCGCCGCCAGCGGCGTCGCCACCAAGACGATCACCGCCGTCCTCGCCGGCCCCGTCACGATGGAGGCTACGGCCGCCGGGCTCACCACCGGCACCCTCGGCGCCTTCACCGTCGCCCACGGCCCCGGCGCGCAGATCGAGCTGACCCACTCCGGCTCAACGGCCTCGGGCGACAATCACACGCTCACAGCCACGATCAAGGACGCCGCCGGCAACACGGCCACGGGCGACAGCGCGACCCTCGTTGCCTTCGCGAAGACCGGCGGCCCCGGCACGGTCACCGGGCTCGGGAATGCCACCGCCTCGAGCGGCGTCGCGACCAAGGTCGTCGTCAACGCGGCGTCCGGCCAGATCGACCTCGACGCGCAGGCCGCCGGCCTCTCGACCGGAACCGCCAGCTACGTGATCGGCGCGGGCGCCGCCTCGACGGCGACCAGCACGATCAATGCCTCCCCCACCTCGATCGTCGCCAACGGCTCCAGCACGAGCGCGATCACGGTCCAGCTCAAGGACGCGGCCGGCAACAACCTCACGGGCTCGGGCGGCACGGTCGCGCTCGGCCTGACCGGCACGGGCTCGCTCTCCGCCGTCACCGACAACGGCGACGGCACCTACTCGGCCACGCTCACCGCCCCGACCACGGTCGGCAGCGCGACCGTCACCGGCACGCTCAACGCCGCTGCGCTCGCCGCCACGGCCGGCGTCACCTATACGCACGGCCCGGCGACCCAGATCACGCTGACCGAGAGCGGCTCGACCGTCGCGGGGAATGCCCATACGCTCACCGCAACGATCAAGGACGCGAACGGGAACACGGTCACGAGCGACAACTCGACGGTCGTCGCGTTCGCGAAGACGGGCGGCGCCGGCACCGTCACCGGTCTCGGCAACGCAACCGCGTCCAGCGGCGTCGCGACGAAGAACGTCAGCAACATGCTCGCGGGTCAGATCGACCTCGACGCACAGGCGGCGGGACTCACCGCCGGGACGGCGACCTACACGATCGACCTCGGCCCGGTGAGCTCGGCCTCGTCCGATTCGACGGTCGGCGCCGCACCGGCGACGGTCTACGCGAACGGCACCGACTCGGCGACGATCACCGTCACGCTCCGCGACGTGGGCGGCAACGGGATTCCAGGCAAGACCGTCTCCCTCGCCCAGGGCTCCGGTAGCTCGACGATCACGGGCGGCGGCAGCACGAACGCGGCCGGCGTCGTCACCTTCTCCGTCTCCGATGCGACCGTCGAGACCGTCACGTACACGGCGACCGACACGACCGACTCGATCACGCTCGCCGACGACGCCAGCGTCGACTTCACCTTCCAGGACACGACGCCGCCGACGAACACGATCACGCTCGGCAGCGCCACGGGCGCCTGGCTCAGCGGCACGACGCTCTACTACAACGGCGCGGCAGGCGGCTCCTTCACGCTTTCGAGCGCGGTCGCGGACGGCGGCTCCGGTCCCGCGTCCGCCGCGTACCCGGCGGTGACGCAGTCCGGCTGGACGCACGGCGTCGAAACCGTCTCCACCCCGGCCGGCGGCCCCTACGTCTCGAGCGCGTTCTCGTTCAACGCCGGCTCGAGCGGCAACTTCACGCACGCCGTCACGGCGAGCGACGCCTGGACGCCGCCGAACACGAGCGTGACGACGCTGAACCTGACCGACGACTCGGCCGCGCCGGCGGCAAGCATCCTCTGCAACGCCGCTGCCTGCTCCGCCGGCTGGTACCTGAGCTCGCCCGTCTCGGTCACTCTGGCCGCTCCCGACGCCGGCGCCGGCCTCGACCAGATCCGCTACACGATCGACGGCACCGACCCGACGATCCTCACCGGCAACGTCTACAGCGGCGCGTTCGCCGTCGCCGCCGAGGGCGTGACGACGGTCAAGTACCGCGCCTTCGACCGGATCGGGAACGACACCGGCGTGCTGACGCAGGCGGTCCGGATCGACACGATCGCACCGAACACGACGATCGACTCCGCGCCCGCGGCCGCCACGCAGGACACGACACCGACGTTCGTCTTCAGTTCGCCCGAAGCAGGCACGAGCTTCCAGGTGCGCGTCGACGGCGGCTCGTGGACGTCCGAGACGAGCCCGCTCTCGCTCGGCCCGCTCGCCGAGAGCACCTACACGTTCGAGGTGCGCGCAACCGACGTCGCCGGCAACGTCGACGCGACCCCGGCCTCGTTCATCTTCACGGTCGACACGACGCCCGCGAACACGACGATCACGTCCTCCCCGCCGGCCGCGTCGAGCTCGACGGGCGCAAGCTTCTCGTTCACTGCCTCCGATGCAGGCCCGGGCTTCGAATGCCGGCTCGACGGCGGCGCCTTCGCCGACTGCTCGAGCCCGAAGTCATACGTCGGTCTGACGGAGGCCCCGCACACCTTCGAGGTTCGCGCCGAGGACGCCGCCGGCAACCTCGACCCGACGCCCGCCACCCACGCCTGGACGGTCGACCTGACCGCGCCGGACACGTCGTTCCTCTCCACCCCTGCGAATCCGAGCGCGAACGCGACGCCGACGTTCGGCCTCGGCGTCGACCGAGACGCCTTCGACGTTCGAGTGCGACCTCGACGGCGGCGGCTGGTCGCCCTGCTCGACGCCGTTCACGACGCCGTCCCTCGGCGACGGCTCGCACACCCTGAAGGCGCGCGCCACCGACGCCGCCGGGAACACGGATGCCTCCGAGGTCACGTTCCCCTGGCTCGTCGATGCGACCGCGCCGACCGGGTCGGTCACCTCGCCCGCGAACGGCGCCGACATCGGCGGCACGGTCGTGCTCGCGAGCAACTCGGCCGATACCGGCGGCTCCGGCGTCGCGACCGTCGTCTTCCAGCGCTCGCCCGCCGGCGTCGGCAGCTGGACGAGCCAGGCGGCGAGCTGGGACACGACGGCACAGGCGGACGGCGACTACGACCTGCGCGTCGTGACCACCGACAACGCCGGCAACTCGTTCACCTCAGCGGTGATCACGGTCACCGTCGACAACACGGATCCGTCCCTCTCGGTCGTCGCGCCGAACCCCGTCAATCTCGCGACCGCCGATCCGGCCACCGTCTCCGCGACCGCGACCGACGACGGCAGCGGCATCGCCAACGTCCGCTTCGACCAGTGCGCCGAGGACTCCCCCGCGTGCGTCTCCGACTCGTGGGTGCTGCTCGGCGTCGACACGGGCGCGCCCTACCAGGCCTCGTGGCCGATTCCCTCCGACGGCCCGCGCCTCCTGCGGGTGCGCGCGACCGACAACGCCGGCAGGCAGAAGACCGAGCTCGTCCTGATCACGATCGACCGGGTCCGGCCGACCGGCTCGCTGACCGCTCCGGCCGCCGGCGCGAACCTGCGCGGCGCTGCCGTCGCGCTCGCGGCCACGGCCTCCGACACCGCCCCGGGCGCCGTCAACACCGTCACCTTCCAGCGCTCGCCCGCCGGCGCCGGCACCTGGACGGACATCTCGATCGACGCGTCGGCGCCGTACACCGGCACGCTCGACACGACCGGGCTCGCCGACGGCCTCTACGACCTGCGCGTCTTCACGACCGACGCGGCCGGCAACGCCGAGGCCGCACCCGCGACGACGCAGGTGCGCGTCGACAACACGCTCCCGACCGGCGCCGTCACCGCTCCGGCCGCAGGCGCGAACGTCCGCGGCACGATCGCGCTCAGCAGCAACTCCGCCGATGCCGGCTCCGGCGTCGCGACCGTCCAGTTCCAGCGCTCCCCCGCCGGCGCCGGCAGCTGGACGAACCAGGCCGCCAGCTTCGACACCACCGCAGTCGCCGACGGCCAGTACGACCTCCGCGTCACCACCACCGACAACGCCGGCAACGCCTTCACCTCCACCGCGATCACGATCCGCGTCGACAACACGCTCCCGACCGGCGCCGTCACCGCTCCGGCCGCAGGCGCGAACGTCCGCGGCACGATCGCGCTCAGCAGCAACTCCGCCGATGCCGGCTCCGGCGTCGCGACCGTCCAGTTCCAGCGCTCCCCCGCCGGCGCCGGCAGCTGGACGAACCAGGCCGCCAGCTTCGACACCACCGCCGTCGCCGACGGCCAATACGACCTCCGCGTCACCACCACCGACAACGCCGGCAACGCCTTCACCTCCACCGCGATCACGATCCGCGTCGACAACACGCTCCCGACCGGCTCGGTCACGGCGCCCGCGAACGGCACCGAGATCGGCGTGGCGCCGGTGGCGCTGACGAGCGACTCGGCCGACGCGGGCGGCTCGGGCGTCGCGACGATCGTCTTCGAGCGCAGCCCGGCCGGCGCAGGCACGTGGACGGCCACGGCCGCGAGCTGGAACACGGCGAGCGGTCCCGACGCCGTCACCGACGGCAGCTACGACCTGCGCGTCAAGACCACGGACAACGCGGGCAACGTCTTCACCTCGGCCGCGATCACCGTGCTCGTCGACCACACCGCGCCGACGACGTCGGCTTCGCTCGCACCGGGCACGCCGAGCAACGCGCCGGTCACCGTCAGCTTCTCCGCGAACGACGGCACCGGCTCGGGCGTCAGCGTCATCTCGTACCGCGTCGACGGCGGCAGCCTCCAGCTCGGCGCCGCGGTCGTCGTGCCCGCTCCGGGCGACCACTCGAACGACGGCTCGCACCTGGTCGAGTTCTTCGCGACCGACGAGGTCGGCAACGTCGAGGCGCTGAAGAACGTCACGGTCGTGATCGACACGACGGCGCCGAACGGCTCCGGCGGCGACCCGGGCGACTACCTGCGCGGGATCGCGAACCTGAGCTACGCGACGGGCGCGACCGACGTCAGCTCGGTGCAGTTCCAGTTCTCGCCCGCGGGCGCCGGCGCGTGGTCGAACGTCGGCGGCGCCGACATCGCGCCGCCGTACGAGGCCGCGTGGAACACGACGCTCGTCGCCGACGGGCCGTACGACCTGCGCGCCGTCGTCACCGACACGACCGGCAACGTCGCCAACACGCTC
Organism: uncultured Gaiellaceae bacterium; assembly: GCA_963820695.1. Taxonomy (GTDB): domain Bacteria; phylum Actinomycetota; class Thermoleophilia; order Gaiellales; family Gaiellaceae; genus Gaiellasilicea. The sequence goes on from CAWGAP010000001.1 coordinate 179,053, forward strand.
CTCCCCGGCCTGCCGAAGACGGTCGACAACACCGCGCCCGCCGGCTCGGTGACGGCGCCTGCCGGCGGCGCCTACGTCTCCGGCTCGATCGCGGTCGACGCGAACGCGAGCGACGGCGCCGTTCCCCCTGCGTCGGGCGTCTCGGCCGTCCGCTTCGAGGTCAAGCCCGCCGGCGCCGGCGCGTACAGCGTCTTCGGCACGCAGACGGCGCCGGTCGTCGGCTCGACCTACCGGCAGACGCTGACGACGACGGCGCTCGCGGACGGTCTCGCCGAGCTGCGGGTCGTCGTCACGGACGTCGCCGGCAACGAGACGACCTCGGCCATGAGCACGATCAACGTCGACAACGACGCGCCCGTCGTCACGCTCGACGATCCCGGTGCGGCCGTCGGCGCGAGCGTCAACCTGACCGCATCGTCGTCGGCCGATACGACAGACGTCACCTTCCGCTACCGCCCGGTCGGCAACCTCGGCGCCGGCACGGCGATCGGCTCCGACTCGACGGCCCCGTTCGGTGTCACCTGGTCGACGCCTCCGGCCGCCGAGCAGCAGTGGGAGCTGATCGCGGTCGCGACCGACGGCGGCGGCAACGTCACCACGAGCGCACCGCGCGTCGTCCTCGTCGACCGCACGCAGCCGACCGGCAGCGTCACCGCTCCCGCGACCGGCGCGACCGTCGGCGGCCCGGCCGTCGCGCTCGGTGCGATCGCCGCGGACACCGCGCGGCTCGGGCGTGACGCTCGTCGAGTGGCAGGTCAAGGAGTTCGGGAGCGGCAGCTTCAACACCGTCGCGAGCGACACCACCGCTCCGTACGACGGGAGCTGGAACTCGACCCCGGCACCCGACGGCGCCACCGAGATCCGCGCCGTGATCACCGATGCGGCCGGCAACGTCCGCACGACCGCCGTGATCCCGGTCACGGTCGACTCGACCGGCCCGAGCGTGACGCTGACCGACCCCGGCGCCGTGGTCTCGGGCACCGTCGTCGCTCGAGCGCGACGACGGGCGGCGGCGCAATCCGCGTCCAGTTCTCGGTCAGCCCGGCGAACGCCGGCACGTGGACGCAGATCGCCGAGGACACGACCGCACCCTTCGGAGCTCCGTTCGACACTGCTGCTCTCGCCGACGGCCTCTACGACCTGCGCGCGATCGGCTTCGACGGCCTCGGCAATCCGTCCACCCCCTCGATCCGCGAGGACGTCCGCCTCGACAACACCGCCCCGCAGCTCGTCTCGGCCGCGCCCGCCGACGGCTCGGTCTCCACCGTCCGCGAACCAGATCGTGCTGACTGCGTCCGAGCCGGTGACCGCTCCCGGCGCGCTGCTCGACGGAGCCGCCGCGCCCGCGCCCTCGATCTCCGGCAACCAGCTCACGTTCGCGACCGGCGCCCTCGCCGACGGGCTCCACGTCCTCTCGGGCGAGCTCGAGGACGCGAGCGGCACGCGCGTCCCCTTCCGGGTCGCCGTCACGATCGAGAGCACGCCGTCGTCCGACCCGCCGCCGGTCGAGCGGAGCATCACCTCGTCCGGCGACTGGACGCTGACCGTCCCGGGCGGCCTCGTCACCGTGCGGATGCCGCAGAGCGCGTGGCCGACTCCCCCGACGCCGCAGGACTACATCCTCGTCCTCCGCGTCGACGCAGGCCCTGGCGGCGGCGGCTTCGCGCCGGGAACGCAGATCGTCGACGTGACCGCTCGGTGGGCGCTCGCCGGCACGTACGTGACCGAGTTCAACGCCCCGATCGAGATCGTCTTCTCGAACCCGTCCGGGACCGCGACGGTCCCGGGCCACTCGCCCGACGCGTCGACGTGGCAGGCGATCCCGATGCTCACCGGGCCGCTCCCGGCGGCGCAGCGCGACGGCTTCACGCGCTCCGGCTCCGACGTCCACGTCTGGACGCGCCACCTGACCTACTTCGGCCTCATGCTCGACGACGGCGCCCCGACCGCGCCGCGCGACCTCGCGGGCGTGCTCGCCGACGACGGCCTGACGCTGCGCTGGATCCCGGGCACGGACTCGAGCGGGCAGATCGGGAACGTGATGCTGTACGTCAACGGCGAGAGCTACCGCGAGTTCGGTCCGACCGAGTTCGAGGCCAAGCTGGGCGCGTTCGCCGCCGGCGACACGCGCAGCTTCACGCTTGCCCAGAAGGATGCCGCCGGCAACGTGAGTCCCCAGACCGCCCCGCTCCGCGCCGTCCCCGCGCTCGTCGGCATGTCCCTCGCCGAGGCGAGCGCAGCGCTCGGCGCCGCCGGCTTCACGGTCGGCACCGTCCGCGAAGCCGCTGTCGCGACCGTTCCGCCGGGCACCGTCGTCGAACCGGCCACCATCCAGTTCGCCCTGGCGTCGAGCCCGATCGACCTCGTCGTCTCCCGCGGCACGACCGCGCCGCAGACCCGGCTCGCCTTCTCGGTCGCCGGCTCGAAGCGGATCGAGCTCAAGAAGCAGACGACGATCGGCGTTCGGATCAAGGTGTCGAAGCCCGCGGACGTCACGGTCACGCTCAGGAACGCGAAGAACCGGCGTCTCCACACATGGAAGCTGCGGGTCAAGGCCGGCGCGACCGTGGTCAAGCTGCGGCTGCCCGCGCAGATCCGCCGCCCGGGCGCGTACAAGCTGACGTGGGTCGCCAACTCCGGCACCGAGACGGTCAGCCGCACGATCAGGCTCACGCTCGTCGCGCCGGCGTCCCAGGTGAGGCCGAAGCGGGACGAGACCGAGGTCGTGCTCGCCGGCGAGACGCCGCCGGGCGAAGCGCTCCGGCCCGGTCAGGACGGCATGCCGCGCCGCGTCAGCTCGGCAAACGGCACCGATCAGACCTTCGATCACATCGCCTCGACGCCCCACGAGGTCGGGGTCGTCGTCGTCGATGCAGATGCGTTCGGTACCCGCTTCGTCGCCGATCTTCGCACGGTCTTCCCGAAGGTGCGCGTGATCGCGATCTCGCGCGAGCCTGCGCGCCGCGTGCTGGCGGTCCGTGCCGGCGCGACGCTTGCGCTCCCGCGCAACACGACCGCCCGGCAGCTCGCGAAGGCGATCGCGCTCGTCGCGGGCCGCTAGACCGCGGCCTGCACGGCGAACGTCGACGCCGACGACCACGAGCACGGCGCCGAGCGCCAGCCGCAGCACGTCTTCGTCGATCCGCCCGGTCGCTTTGGCCCCGAGCCAACCGCCCGGGATCGCGCCGGCCAGCCCCGCGAGCAGGAGCGGCCAGTCGACACCGAGCGCGCCCGCGTGAGCCGCGAAGCCCGCGACGCCGAGCAGGAAGCCGACGACGAGATTCGTGCCCGCGGCGCGCTTGACGTCCATTCCGACGCCGCGAACGAGCGCGGGCATCCGCAGCGTGCCGAGGATGACGCCGACGGCGCCGCCGAGCGCGCCGATGCCGAAGCCGGACGCGACCGCCGGCCAGAGCCGCAGGCGCTCCCGTGTGCGTGGCTGCACCGGCCGGAGCGCAAGGTCGATCCCGCTCCAGACGAGGACTGCGGCGATCCCTGCGTAGAGCAGCTGCTCCGAGACGTCGTCGGCCAGGAGCGCGCCGAGGATCGCCCCCGCAACCGACGGCGGCGCCATCCAGGCGACCACGCGCCAGTCGACGCGGCGCTCGCGCGCGTGGCGGATCGCTCCGGCACCGGCGGATGCGGCCGAGATCGCGATGTTCGTCCCGGCGGCGGCGAGCGGGCTGCCCGCCAGCGCCACGAGCAACGGCAGCCGCAGCGTTCCGAGCACGAGCCCGAGCATCGAGCCGACGTACCCGGCAACGAACGAGCCTGCGAGCGCTAGCGCGAGCTCCCAGGCTTCCACAAGCGGCTCCTCGCCGCCGGCGAGGCTTCGCCGCGCGGGCGAGGATGAAGAGCAGGTCGGAGAGCCGGTTCAGGTAGCGGAGCACGAGCGGGTTCAGGTCGACCTCCTGCGCGCCGAGCAGGACGTCACGCTCGGCGCGACGGCAGATCGTGCGGGCGACGTGCAGCCGTGCGGACACCTCGGTGCCACCCGGGAGGACGAAGCTGCGCAGCTCCGGCAGGTCGGCGTTGAAGTCGTCGCAGAGCTGCTCGAGCGCGTCGATCATCGGCTGCTCCACCCGCAGCCGGTCGGTGACGCCCCACGGCACCGAGAGATCGGCGCCGACGTCGAAGAGCTCGTTCTGGATCCGGACGAGCGGCTCGCGCATCTGCCTCCGGTACGTCGCCGGCCAGCACGAGGCCGAGCGCCGAGTTGAGCTCGTCGACGGTGCCGAACGCGCCGATCCGGCAGTCGAGCTTCGACACGCGCGAGCCGTCGCCGAGCGAGGTCTCGCCCTGGTCGCCGCCGCGTGTGTAGATCCGCGTCAGGCGGACCGGCTCGTCACGGCTTCTCATGACGTCGGTGCGGGCTCGCGCTGGAGCTCCAGGATCCGGCGGGCGATCACCAGGCGCTGGATCTCGCTCGTCCCCTCGTAGATCTCGGTGATCTTCGCGTCGCGGTAGTAGCGCTCGACGGGAAACTCCTTCGTGTAGCCGTAGCCGCCGAGGACCTGGATCGCCTCCGCGGTCTGGCGGCGGGCCATCTCCGAGGCGAAGAGCTTCGCCTTCGCGCCCGCCTCCGTGTGCGGCTCGCCCTGCTCCTTCAGCCAGGCGGCCCGGTAGACGAGCAGGCGCGCGGCGTCGATCTCCGTCGACATGTCCGCGAGCTTGAACTGGATCGCCTGGTGCTCGGCGATCGCCTTGCCGAACGTCTTGCGCTCCTTCGCGTACTCGCGTGCGACGTCGTAGGCGGCCTGCGCGATCCCGAGCGCCTGCGCGGCGATCCCGATCCGGCCGCCGTCGAGCGTCGACATCGCGATCGCGAAGCCGCGGCCCTCCTCGTGCAGCAGACGGTCGCGCCCGATCCGAGCGCCCTCGATCACGAGATCGGCCGTCGAGGACGAGTTGAGCCCGAGCTTCTCCTCCTCGCGGGTCACGCGCACGTGGCCGGCGTCGAGCAGGAACGCCGAGACTCCACGCGCTCCCTCGATCTCCGGCTCGCTGCGGGCGAAGGTCAGGAAGGTGCCTGCGTAGCTGCCGTTCGTGATCCATTGCTTCGCGCCCGTGATCGTCCACCCCTCGCCGTCAGCGTCGGCCCGGGTGCGGAGCGAGCCCGCATCGGAGCCGGCCTCCGGCTCGGTCAGCGCAAACGCCCCGATCGTCTCGCCGCGTGCGAGCGGCGGCACGAAGCGCTCGCGCTGCTCCTCGGTGCCGAAGGCGAGGATCGGCAGCGTGCAGGCGCTCGTGTGGACGGCGACGGTGACGCCCACGCCGGCGTCCGCGCGCGAGAGCTCCTCGAGCACGAGGATGTAGGAGAGGAAGTCGGCGCCCGCGCCGCCGTACTCGGCCGGCACGCACACTCCCATCAACCCCAGCTCGGCGAGCTTCTCGTACAGCTCGGTCGGGAAGCGGTGCTCGCGGTCCCAGGCGGCGGCGTTCGGCTCGATCTCGGCCTGCGCGACCTCCCGCGTGAGCGCCTGGATCTCCCGCTGATCGGCGGTCAGAGCGAAGTCCATCAGTGGCCGAGTCTATCCCGCAGGGCGGCGAGCGAGACTTTGTGTTCCTGTAACACAAGCACCGCTAGCCCGCACCGTTCCGTGGCTGGAGGACTTTGTGTTACAGGAACACAAGCCGTCTTTACGCGGCGGCGAGGAACTCGCGGCGGATCTCGTGCAGCACGTGCTCGCGGTCGCAGAACGCGTCCACCACCATCGGATCGAACTGCGTCCCCTTCTGCGCGACGATCTCGCGGCGGCAGTCGCGCCAGCTGCGCGCGGCCCGATACGGCCGGTGGTTCGTGATCGCGTCGACCGCGTCGGCGACGGCGAAGATCCGGGCGCCGAGCGGGATCTCCTCGCCCGCGAGCCCGTCGGGGTAGCCCTCGCCGTCCCACCGCTCGTGGTGGGAGCGGACGACCTGGACGCCCGCGTCGTGCAGGAAGGCGACGCCGCCGATCATCTGGGCGCCGAGCACCGTGTGCGCCCTCATCACGCGCCACTCCGCCTCGTTCAGCTCGACCGGCTTGAGCAGGATCTGGTCGGGGACACCGATCTTGCCGATGTCGTGGAGGAGGAAGCCGTACTCGAGCGCGGGGTCGTCGGCGAGCTCGGGGTCGATCGCGCGCGTGAGCTCGAGCGCGTAGCGCTGCACGCGCTGGGAGTGCTGGCGCGTCCCCGTGTCCTTGGTTCCGAGCGCAGTCGCGAGCGCCGAGACCGTCTCCTTGTAGGCGCTCTCGAGCAGCCCGCGCTGTGCGCGCTCGATCTCGACGAGGTGGCGGAGGTCGCGGGCGTAGAGGACGAGCTGCTCCTCGTCGGAGCGGCCGTTGACGCGGCGCATCGGCGCCCCCACGCCGGCTCCCGCAAGGCGCTCGACGACGCCGAGCAGCTCGAGTGGCCGGAACGGCTTCAACAGCAGCGCGTCCGCGCCGGCGGCGCCGGCCACATCCTCCACGTCTTCCATTCCGGTGAGCAGGACGACGGAGATCTCGCGCGTGTCCTCGCTCGCCTTCAGCTCGCGGCAGAACGCGAGCCCGTCCATGCCCGGCATGCCGACGTCGAGCACGATCACGTCCGGGCGCGACGCCGCGATGCGCGACTCTGCCTCGGCTGCGCTGCCGGCTTCGTCCACCTCGACCTGGACGTCCTCGAAGGTCGTCCGCAACAGCTCGCGGAACCCAGCATCGTCGTCGACCAGCAGCAGGCGCATTCGTTTCCCCCCGGATCGAAAGCCTTGTCGACAGAAGGTATCGGCCGCTGGGACCAGACCTTTAGTCGAGACCTACCCCGTTCGGGGGACACCCGACTATGCTGCGCCGGTGCTCGGACGGCTCAAGCTCCAGGCACTCGCGCGGATGCAGCGCAGCGCCCTCCTCGCCGCAGCCGCCGCGCAGCACACGGGAACGCCTCCCGACCTCGTCGGCACAGTCGAGGTCGAGACCACCTTCGCGCGCCTGCTCCTGGACGAACGCGACGAGTGGATCACGCCCACGCTGACCGCCACGTCGGGCTGGGAGCCGGGCCAGACAGCCCTGCTGGGCGAGCGGATCAAACCGGGGATGACCGTCGTCGACGGCGGCGCCCACGTCGGCTACTTCACCTGCCAGGCGGCTCGACTCGCAGGACCGCGCGGACTCGTGCTCGCGTTCGAGCCGGCACCGCGCAACTTCGAGCTCCTCCAGGCCAACGTGTGGCGGAACGGCTTCACCAACGTCGTCTGCTTCCCGTGGGCGCTCGGCGCCGAGCCGGCTCTGGCCGAGCTGCAACTGTCGGCCACGAACACGGGTGACCACAGGCTCCACGGCGTCGATGACCGGTCCCGAACCTCGGAGACCGTTCGTGTCGCCGCGCTCGACGAGATCCTCGCAATCCGTCCGCCGGTCGACGTCGTCAAGCTCGACGTGCAGGGGAGCGAGGAGGCAGCGGTGCGCGGCATGGAGCGATTGCTTGCCGCCTCGCCGGGCGTCCTGCTGACCGTCGAGCTCTCGCCCGCCGACGCTCGCGCGGCCGGAAGCGACCTGCACGCGCTGCTCGACTACTACCGCTCCCTGGGCTTCACGCTCCGCGTGCAGCTTCCCGACGAGAAGGGCCTCGTCGAGCTCGCCGACGACGAGCTTCTCCGGCGGGCGGAGGAGCTCGAGCACGTCAACCTCGTGCTCGAGCGACCCGGCTAGTCGTAGGAGTAGAAGCCCTGGCCCGACTTGCGCCCGAGCCGCCCCGCCTGGACGTACTGGCGCAGGAGCGGGCAGGGCGCGTACTTGGGATTGCCGAGGCCGTCGTGCAGCACCTCCATGATCGCGACGCACGTGTCCAGCCCGATCAGGTCGGCGAGCGCCAGCGGCCCCATCGGGTGTGCGAAGCCGAGCTTCGCGATCGTGTCGATCGCCTCCGGCTCGGCGACGCCCTCCATCAGCGCGTAGGCGGCCTCGTTGATGAACGGCATCAGGATCCGGTTCGAGACGAAGCCGGGAAAGTCGTTCGCCTGCGCGGGCACCTTGCCGAGCTCCTCGGCGAGCGTCGTGATCGCGGCCGCGGTCTCGTCAGAGGTCTGGACGGCGCGGATCACCTCGACGAGCTTCAGCACCGGCACCGGGTTGAAGAAGTGCATGCCGATCACGCGGTCCGGCCGTCCCGTCACCGCGGCGAGCGAGGTGATCGGGATCGAGGACGTGTTCGACGCGAGCACCGCGCCGTCCGGCAGCAGCTCGTCGGCGCGCCGGAAGAGATCCTCCTTCACGGCCGCGTCCTCGATCACCGCCTCGATCAGGAGGTCGGCGGGCACGAGCTCGTCGACCGCGCTCACCCGCGCCAGCACTTCGTCGGGGTCGCCGCCGCCCTTCTCCGCCAGCTTCTCGAGGCTCCTCCGCATCGCCGCGAGACCGCGCTCGGTCGCGCCGGGCGCGGCGTCGTAGAGCGAGACGCGCCGTCCCGAGGCGGCGACGACCTGGGCGATTCCGGAGCCCATCTGGCCCGCGCCCGCGACAAGAACGTGCTCGAAGTTCATACTTCGAGCCAGCCTATCCGGGGTACCTCACGTATGAAGCGCCTGCTCACCGGACTGCTCCTCGCTGCCGCGCTCGTCGGCACGGCGACGGCGGCGCAGCCCGGCCGAGTGCTCGCAGTCGAGTGGCAGGCGGGCGGCGGCAAGCTCCGCTGGGTCTCGCCGACGACCCTGCGTCCCGTCGGGCCTGCGGTGCTGAACGTCGGCGGAGCACCGGCGGATATCGCGGCCGTCTCGCCGGGCGGCGCGGTGGCTGCGATCGGCGGCGGTGCCGAGGGACGGCTGCGCTTCGTCCGGCTCGGCACGCTCCGCCAGGAAGGGCTGCTGTGGCTCGGCGAGGGCTCGGTCTTCAAGGGCGTCTGGGTTGCACCCCGGCGACTCGTCGTCCTGCTCGGCGGCGCCCGCCCAGACGTCGTCGTGATCGACCCGACGACGCGGAAGGTACTCCGCCGCGAGGCGCTCGCCGGGACCGCAATGGGCGCGATCGCGGTCGACGGCAGGGTGTTGACGCTGCTCGCTCGACGCGACGGGATCGGGCCGGTGCAACTCGCCGTGATCGGCGGGGACGGCTCCGTCCGGACCGTGGCGATCCCGGGAATCACCGCGGGTGTGACGGCTCCGGCGACGCCCAGCGGCGTCGCGAGGTTCGCCTCGCCCGGGCTCGCCGCGCAGGGCTCTCGCGCCGTCGTGCTCGGCCGTGAGAGCCTCGTCGAGGTCGATCTCGAGACGTTGGTCGTGCGCGAGCAGCGGCTCGACACCCGGACGACCGCGCGGGCGACAAAGCTCGTCGAGGGCTGGGGTCGCAGTGCGGTCTGGCTGCAAGGAGGCACGATCGCGTACTCGGGCTGGTCCGCCGAGGCGGAGAAGCGAGCCACGATCGGCGTCCGGGTCGCCGATGTCGACACGGGCGCGACCGGCGTGCTCGACGCGAAGGCGAGCACGATGCAGCGCGCCGGCTCGACGCTCATCGTCCACGGCGACGGCCCGCTCCGAGGCTTCCGGCTCGACGGCACGCTCCGCTTCGAGCTGCTCGGCGGCACCGACACCGGCTACGTCCAGGTCGCCGGCGGTTACGCCTACGTCGGCAGCGGCAACAGCACGCGGTTCAGTGTCGTCGACGTGCAGGCCGGGAGAGTCGTGGGGGTCGCAGGGACGGCGAAGCCGACCGTCGTGCTCGCGCCGCCCTCGTGGTGACCGTGCGGCTGGCCGGCGCGGGCGACGCCGACGCGATCGGCCGGGTCCAGGTCGAGACCTGGCGCGCCGCCTATACCGGCCTGATGCCCGACGAGGCGGTCGCAGCCTTCGACGTCGAGTCGAGACAGCGGCAGTGGCGGGAATGGCTCGGCGCCACGCCACGCCCGGGCGGCGCGACGTTCGTCGTCGAGGACGGCGGCGAGGTCGTCGGCTTCGCGAGCGTCGGCGCCTCCTGGGACGAGGAGGCCGAGGCGGAGGCCGAGCTGTATTCGATCTACCTGCACCCGTCGTGCTGGGATCGCGGGATCGGGCGGGCGCTGCTGCAGCGGGCGGAGGAGTCGATGCGGTCGTCGGGCTTTCGCCATGCGGTCCTCTGGGTGATGGACGGCAACGACCGCGCAATCCGGTTCTACGAGACCGCCGGCTGGGAGGCGGACGGCCGCAAGGACGAGGAGTTCCAGGGTGCCACGGTGACCGAGCTGCGCTACCGCAAGCGCCTGTAGCTCCGCGCCTTCCGGACGAGGAAGAAGAGCCCGGCCCCGAGCACGAGCACGCCGACGACGATCCCGCCCCAGTTGAACGGCGGCAGCGAGTTGTCGTCGACGTTCGTCAGCGCCAGGAAGTCGGCCGGGTCGACCTGCGAGCAGAGGCTCGACCGCCAGACGGCTCCGTCGCGCGTCAGCAGCAGGCCGACCCGCTGGCCGACCGCGAGCTCGAGACCGCACGCCGGCCCGCCCGACGGTGACACCACCTCCGCGCGGTTCTCGATCTCGCCCTTGTACACCTGCTCGACGCGAAAGCGATACGTCGCCGTGTCGCCGCTGACCAGCCGCTCGAGCACCGTCCCGATCATCGCGCCGTCCGCAGCGGGCAGGTCGCGCTCGAGGTCGACCGGCCTGCACGTGCAGGCGTAGGCCTCGGCGGCAGCGACGAGCGAGAGCAGGATCAGGGCGGCGAGCTTCCGCATCGCCGCCAGACTAGTGGCGTCGGGCCTGGCGCCTTGCTGCCAAGAACAGGACGACGGCAGCTCCCAGCGCGCCCACGGCGGCGTTCCAGCGCAGCTCGTACGCGTGGTGCTCTGCGCGCGGATCCGGGCTCGCCCGCTGCCAGTCCTCCAGGAACGGCCGCACCGGGCGCACGTTCGCAAGCGACACCGCGGAGCTGGCGATCGCGAGCGCGAGAAAGACACCAGCAGCCGCGGTGCCGAGCCGGTGCCGGCGAACGACGAGCACAGCGGCGGTCAGCGCCGCGAGCGCCGTCGGCAGCGCGAAGAGGAGCGCCGGCAGCCAGCTGTCGTAGCCGGCGTGGCGGACCTCGACGAAGACTTCGTGGTTGCCGAACGTGCCGCCGGCGACGCCGACCAGGACGCCGATCGCGGCGAGGCGAGCGAGCCCGGGCGGCGAGAGCAGGATCACACGAACGCCCCCGAGTGCCCAGCGGAGGCTCTCGACGCCGCCGCGCGTCTGCTCGAGCTCGGCCAGGATCGCCTCGCCCCACTCGCGGCGGTCGCGGGGCAGCAGCAGGATCGCGGTGCGCAGCAGGATGCGCGCGAGCCGCTTCATGCCGGCGCCGCCGCCGCGGCTGCCGTCGACGGCCGCGCCGCCGCGAGCCGCGCCTCTGCGTATGTGACTCCTTCGCCCGTGAGGCGGTAGCTGCGCCGCCGGGGACCGCTCGCCGGCTCGTCCCAACGCGCCTCCAGCAGACCGCGACCGCTCAGCCGGATCAGGATCGGGTAGAGCGTCCCGGACGGAATCCCCGTCTCGCGGGAGAGGTCGTAGCCGTAGCGCCAGGCGCCGCCGACGAAGGCGCGGAAGACGGCGAGGGTCTGCGGCGAGGTGTCGGGCCGGCGTGCGATAGCCGAAAGTCTACATAGATAGAGTTTGGCTGTCTAGACGTCGATCAGGAGCGCGTCGCCCTGGCCGCCGCCGGAGCAGATCGCGGCGAGGCCGAGCCCGCCACCGTTGCGGCGCAGCTCGTGCACCATCGTCCCGACGATCCGGCCGCCGGAGGCGCCGATCGGATGGCCGAGCGCGACCGCGCCGCCGTTGACATTCACGATCTCCTCGTCGGCGCCGAGCAGCCGGGTCGAGTTGAGCGCGACCGATGCGAAGGCCTCGTTGATCTCCACGCGCTTGACGTCGTCGATCGTCTTCCCCGCCTTCTCGAACGCCTTGGCGGCCGCGTTGGCGGGCGTCCGCACGAGGTAGGCGAACTCGTCGGCGACCCAGCCCTGCGAGACGATCGTCGCCAGGATCTCGAGCCCGCGCCGCTTCGCGAACTCCTCCGAGGTGACGATCACGGCCGAGGCGCCGTCGTTCACTCCGGGCGCGTTGCCGGCCGTCGTCGTCCCCTCCGGGTCGAAGACCGGCTTCAGCCTCGCGAGCGATTCGGCGGTCGTGTCGCGGCGGACCGACTCGTCGGCGACCACGTCGCCGACAGGCACGAGCTCGTCCTCGAACCGACCCTCGTCCTGGGCTGCCACCGCGCGCTGCTGCGAGCGGAGTGCCCAGGCGTCCTGCTCGTCGCGGCTGATCCCGAGCTCGCGCGAGACGAGCGAGTTGTGCTGGACCATGTGCAGCTGGTCGTAGGCGTCGGTGAGGCCGTCGAAGATCATCGAGTCGAGCAGCTCGCCGTGGCCGAGCCGGTAGCCGAAGCGTGCCTTCTTCAGCAGGTACGGAGCGTTCGACATCGACTCCATCCCGCCCGTGACGATCACCTCGGCGTCGCCCGCGCGGACCATCGCGTCGGCGATCTGGACGGCGCGGATCGAGGAGGCGCAGACCTTGTTGATCGTGTCGGCCGGAGTCTCCTTCGGCAGGCCGGCGCCGATCGCGGCCTGGCGCGCAGGCGCCTGGCCGGCGCCGCCCTGGAGCACCTGGCCCATGATCGTGTACTCCGGCTCGTTCGCCTCGAGCCCGATCCGCTCCATCGCCGCCCTGATCACGATCGAGCCGAGCTCGGTTGCCTGATGGCCGGCGAGACCGCCGCCGAGCTTGCCGAACGGCGTGCGGACGGCCGAGACGATCACGGAGCGGGACATGCTCTGAATCTACCGGGCGTACGTCTCGTCCGGCCGCAATCGCGCCGCGAACGCGGTCAGCACCTCGAACGCAGGCCTCGAGGTCGCTCAGCTGGACGATCTCGATCGGCGAGTGCATGTTGCGGAGCGGGATCGAGACGAGCCCCGTCGGGATCCCCTCCCGGGAGGCGAAGGTCACGTCCGCGTCCGTGTAGGTCTTGGCGCCCGCCTCGATCGTGTGGTCGATCCCTTCCTCGCGCGCGGCCTCGACGAGGAGCTCGAAGACGCGCGGGTTGACCGCCGGCCCGCGGAAGATCGCGGCGCCGCCTCCGAGCGAGTGGTGACCGCCCGTGGCGGGGTCGTCGCCGGGAACGTCGGTCGCGTAGGTGACGTCGATCGCGATCGCGACGTCCGGGCGCAGGCCGTGCGCGGCCGCCATCGCGCCGTGAGCGCCAAGCTCCTCCTGCGCGGCGGCGACGACGGCGACGTTCGCCCCCTCCGCGCGCCGCAGCGTCTCGAGCGCGACGTAGACGCCGGCGCGGTTGTCGAGCGTCCGGGACGCCAGCCGTCCGTGGGCGAGCTCGACAGGCGGCGCGTCGAGCACCATCGGGTCGCCGGGCGCGACGAGCGAGCGCGCCTCGGCCCCGTCCTTCGCCCCGATGTCGACGTAGAGCTGGCCCCACTCGACTTTCTCGTTGTCCTTCACCTTCCGCGCGATCACACCGGGGACGGCGCCGTCCTTCGTCCGGATCTCGACCCGCTGGCCGTACGCGACGTTCGCGCGCCAGTGGCCGAGCTGGTGTACGGCGATCAGCGCGTCGTCGGCGATGTGCGCGACGGCGGCGCCGATCACGTCCAGGTGCGCGAAGAGCGCGAGCAGTGGCCCGTCGCCGCGGCGGCGCGCGATCAGATTGCCGACGGAGTCGGACTCGACCTCGGCCACCTCACCGACCGAAGCGCGGACGACGTCGAAGGCGAGGTGCTCGTGCCCGGAGGGCCCGTGCGCACGCAACAGGCGGTCGAGGAGCTCCGGGACGGCCATCCTGCGGGCAGTCTATGGCCGTGCGCATCCCCACAGACCTGCTGACACCGCTCGGCGCCTACCTCCGCCTCCGCGACGGCGCCGCGGCGAGCTTCCTCCTCGAGTCGGTCGAGCAGGGCAGGCTCGGGCGCCACTCCTTCATCGGCTCGGGAGCCCGGCTCGTCTCGTTCGAGGAGGCGGAAGCGCTCGATGGGCCCGTCGTCGGCTATCTCGCGTACGACCACGCCGCCAAGCTCGAGCCGACGGTGCAGCTCCCCGCCGAAGGCCCGGAGCTCCCGGAGAGCCGCTTCGTCGTCGCCGAGACGCTCGTCCGCTTCGACCACGGCAGCGGCACGGCGGAGGTGCTGGCGGGCGACCAGGACGCGATCGCAGCGCGGCTCGGGCGAGAGCTTGTGTTACAGGAACACAAACTCCCCTCGCAGCGCTCAACCATGCGGCGGACGCCCGACCAGGCCACGTACGAAAGAGGCGTGGAGCGGATCCGCGAGCACATCCGCGCCGGGGACGTGTTCCAGGTCGTGCTCTCGCAGCGGGCCGAGCGGCAGACGTCGGCATCGGCGCTCGAGCTCTACCGGGCGCTGCGCCGGGTCAACCCGTCGCCGTACCTCTTCCTCCTCGAGCTGGGCGAGCTTGCGCTCGTCGGCTCGTCGCCGGAGACGCTCGTCAAATGCGAGGACGGCCGGGCCAGCCTGAACCCGATCGCGGGCACGACCCATCCCGGCGAGGGGGACGCCGAGCGGCTGCTCGCCTCGGAGAAGGACCGCGCCGAGCACGTGATGCTCGTCGACCTCGGCCGCAACGACCTCTCGCGCGTCTGCACGCCGGCGAGCGTCCGCGTCGCGCGCTTCCTCGAGCCCGAGCGCTTCTCGCACGTCACCCATCTCGTCTCGGAGGTGACCGGCGAGCTGCGCGAGGGCGTGACGCCGTTCGACCTCCTCCGCGCCTGCTTTCCGGCCGGAACGGTCTCCGGCGCGCCGAAGGTGCGCGCGATGCAGATCGTCTCCGAGCTCGAGGGCTACCGCCGCGGCCCCTACGCCGGCGCCGTCGGCTACGTCCTCCCGGGCGGCTCGATGGACACGTGCATCGCGATCCGGACGATCGTCCTCCAGGACGGCGTCGCGCGGCTGCAGGCGGGTGCGGGGATCGTGGCAGACTCGGATCCGGAGGCCGAGCACCGCGAGTGCCTGTCGAACAAGCTCGCCGCGCTCGAAGCCGCGATCGACCTGCGCCGAGGAAGGCGCTGAGAGAGCGGTGCCGCGATCGCTGCTCTCGATGATCGACAACTACGACTCGTTCACCTACAACCTCGTCCACCTCTTCCAGGAGCTCGGGGTCGAGGTGCGCGTCTTCCGCAACGACGCGATCACGGCCGACGAGGCCGAGGCGCTCGCGCCGTCCCATCTCGTCGTCTCCCCCGGCCCCGGCCGCCCAGTGGACGCGGGCGTGTCGGTCGAGCTGATCCGGCGCCTCGGCCCGACCGTGCCGACGCTCGGCGTCTGCCTCGGCCACCAGGCGATCGTGGAGGCGTTCGGCGGCGAGATCGGCCAGGCGCGCGCACTCCTGCACGGGAAGGCATCGCCGGTCGAGCACGACGGCAAGGGCGTCTTCGTGGGGCTGCCCGACCCCTTCGAGGCCGGTCGCTACCACTCGCTCGCCGCACTCACCGTCCCCGACGACCTGGAGGTGACCGCCCGCACGCCGGACGGCGAGGTGATGGGTGTCCGCCACCGCGAGCTCCCGATCGAGGGCGTTCAGTTCCATCCCGAATCGGTGCTGACGCCGCTCGGCCCCAGGCTCGGGCGGAACTTCCTGGAGCGTTCGTGATCCAGGAGGCGCTCGCCGACCTGCTCGAGGGCAAGCAGCTCGGCCGCCCCCGCTGCGCGCGAGGTGATGGGCGAGATCATGCGCGGCGACGCGACGCCGGCCCAGATCGGCGGCTTCCTCGTCGCGTTCCGACTGAAGGGCGAGACCGCCGACGAGATCGCGGGCTGCGCGGAGGCGATGCGCGACCACGTCTTGCCCGTGCACGCCCGGCGCGACGACCTGGTCGACACCGCGGGCACCGGCGGCGACGGCGCCAGCACGATCAACATCTCCACCGCCGCCGCGATCGTCGCCGCCGCCGCGGGCGCGGGCGTCGCGAAGCACGGGAACCGCGCCGTCTCGTCCGCGTCCGGCTCGGCGGACGTCCTCGAGGCGCTCGGCTTCCGGCTCGAGCAGCCGCCGGAGCGGATCGCGCAGTCGATCGACGAGCTCGGCTTCGGCTTCATGTTCGCGCCCTCGCACCACCCGGCGATGCGGCACGCCGCACCCGTCCGGCGCGAGCTTGCGGCGCGTACCGTGTTCAACGTGCTCGGCCCGCTCACGAATCCCGCCGGCGCGCGTGCCCAGGTGATCGGCGTCTATGCCAAGCCGCTCGTGCGCACGATCGCGGACGTGCTGGCACAGCTCGGAGCGCGGCGCGCCTTCGTCGTCCACGGCGCCTTCGGGATCGACGAGCTCTCGCCGGCCGGGCCGAACGACGTCTGCGAGGTCGTCGACGGCGATGTGCGTGCGCGCGTGATCGATCCGCTCGAGCTCGGCGTCGACCGCTGCGACCCGGAGGAGCTGCGCGGCGGCTCCCCGGCCGAGAACGCGCAGGCGATCCGCGACGTCTTCGCGGGCGCGGACGGCGGCCGTCGCGACGCGATCCTGCTCAACGCGGCCGGCGCCATTGCGGCGGCCGGGCACGCCGAGGATCTCCGCGACGGGCTCGAGCTCGCCCGGACGGCCGTCGACTCGGGCGCCGCCGCCGCGCGGCTCGACGAGCTGGCGAGGTTCACGAATGCGATTTAGGGACGCGCTCGCCGGCCCCGGCCTCGGTGCGATCGCCGAGATCAAGCGGCGCTCGCCCTCGCTCGGCGACATCCGCCCGGACGCCGACCCGGCACGGATCGCGCGCGAGTACGCGGCCGCCGGCGCCGCCGCGGTCTCCGTCCTCGTCGACGAGCGCTTCGGCGGCAGCTGGGACGACCTTCGCGCCGCGCGCGCGAGCACGGGCGTGCCGCTGCTCGCCAAGGGCTTCTTCTCCAGCGAGGAGCACCTCCGCACGGCGAAGGAGGCCGGCGCCGACGCCGTCCTGCTGCTGCTCCGCGACCTCGACGACGAGCAGGTGCGCGGGCTGATGGCGGTGGCCGACGACCTCGGCCTCGACACGCTCGTCGAGGCGCACGACGCCGACGAGCTCGAGCGGGCCGTGCTCGATCGGCGCGCGCGTGATCGGCGTCAACGCCCGCGATCTCGCCACCTTCGAGATCGACCGCGCCGCGCAGCTCGCGCTCGTCGCCCGGATCCCGGCCGACCGGATCGCGATCGCCGAGAGCGGGATCAGCACACGCGCGCAGGGCGCCGCGGCGGAGCTGGCGGGGGCCGACGCGATCCTCGTCGGCTCGACGCTGATGCAGGCGCCCGACCCGGCCGCCAAGCTGCGCGAGCTGCTGCGACGGCCGCTCGTCAAGGTCTGCGGCCTGACCCGCGAGGAGGACGTGGCCGTCGCAGCCGAGGCCGGCGCCGACCTGGCGGGCTTCGTCCTCGCTCCCGAGAGCCCGCGTGCCGCCGACCGACGTCCTTCCCGTCCCGGACGAGCTGCTCGCCGTCGCCGTCTGGGTCGGCGAGGCGGGCACGAGCGGCGCGCCGGTCGACCAGGTCCACGAGCGCGAGGAGGGCCGCATTCGCGGCCGGAACGGCGTGCTGCTCCGTGAGGGCGAGCAGGTCGCACGCCTGCTCGACCTCCCCTGGCAGGAGGAGGATCCCGGCCACTGGGATCGCGCGGCCGCGGAGCCGGGACGCGTCGTGCTCGCCGGCAGGCTCGCCGCCGACAACGTCGCCGAGGCGATCCGCAGGGTCCAGCCGTGGGCGGTCGACGCCGCCTCGCGGCTGGAGTCGGCGCCGGGGATCAAGGATCCGGCGAAGGTTCGCGCCTACGTCGAGGCGGCCCGGTCGTGACCGGAGCACGTACGGCGCCTACGGCGGCCGCTACGTCCCCGAGACGCTGATCCCGGCACTCGACGAGCTCACGGGCGCGTGGGAGGAGGCGCTCGCGGACGAGAGCTTCCGCGCCGAGCTGGACGAGCTGGCGCGGAACTACGCGGGCCGCCCGACGCCGCTGACGCGCGCGGAGCGCTTCGCACCCGACAAGCGCCTCTATCTCAAGCGCGAGGATCTGCTCCACACGGGCGCCCACAAGCTGAACAACGCGCTCGGGCAGGCGGTGCTCGCGCGCCGGCTCGGCAAGCGGCGGATCGTCGCCGAGACGGGCGCCGGCCAGCACGGCGTCGCCACCGCGACCGTCTGCGCACGCTTCGGGCTCGACTGCGTCGTCTACATGGGCGCCGAGGACATGCGCCGGCAGAAGCCGAACGTCGAGCGGATGGGCCTGCTCGGCGCCGAGGTGCGGCCCGGTCGAGTTCGGCACGAAGACGCTTGAAGGAGGCGACGAGCGAGGCGATCCGGGACTGGATCACGAACGTCGAGACGACGCACTACCTGATCGGCTCCTGCGTCGGCCCCGCGCCCTACCCGGCGATCGTGCGCGAGCTGCAGGCCGTGATCGGACGCGAGTCGCGCGCCCAGATGCTCGAGGCGGAGGGCCGGCTGCCCGGACGCCGTGATCGCATGCGTCGGCGGCGGCTCGAACGCGATCGGGATGTTCGCCGGCTTCCTCGACGACGCCGCGGTCGAGATCGTCGGCGTCGAGGCCGCCGGCGCCGCGAGCCTCGGCACCGGACGCGCAGGCGTGCTCCACGGCTCACGCTCCTCCGTGCTCGCCGACGAGGACGGGCAGATCGCGGACGCGCACTCGATCTCGGCCGGTCTCGACTATCCCGGCGTCGGCCCCGAGCACGCGCACCTGCGCGACACGGGCCGTGCCGCGCTACGTCGGCACGACCGACGACGAGGCGCTGGACGCGTTCCGCCGGCTGACCCGCACCGAGGGAATCATCCCGGCGCTCGAGCCTTCGCACGCACTCGCCCGGGTCGACGACCTCGACGCCGAGCTGATCCTCGTCTGCCTCTCCGGCCGCGGCGACAAGGACCTCGCCGAGGTTCTGGCCCGCTGCCGAATGAGCAAGACGCTCGCGATCTACCTGATGTCCGGGCCGGACACGCCCGAGCTGGCGGAGGCGGCCGTCGAGGGCGGAGCCGACCTCGTCGAGCTCGGCTTCCCCTTCTCCGACCCGCTCGCCGACGGCCCGGTGATCCGGCGCGCCGCCGAGAAGGCGCTCGCGCAGGGGATGCGGACGCAGGCGTGTCTCGCGTGCCTCGCCGCGGTCCGGCAGCGGGTCGAGGTGCCGCTCGTGCCGATGACCTACTCGTCACTGCTCGAGGCCTACGGCTGGGACCGCTTCGCCGCGGACGCGCGATCGGCCGGCGCCACCAGCCTGATCGTCGCCGACCTCCCGGCCGGCGACCGACCCAGCCTCCGGCGCGTCCAGCTCGTGGCGCCGACCTCGACCGACGAGCGCCTGCGACTCGCGGCCGGAGCAGACGGACGGCTGGCTCTACCTCGTCACCGTGACCGGCACGACGGGCGCTCGCTCGGGCCTGTCTGCGTCGCTCGCGGGGCTCGCCGAGCGCGCACGGGCCGCCGCACCGGGCGTCGCGCTCTACGCCGGCTTCGGCATTTCGACGCCCGCGGACGCCCGTGCCGCCGCCGAGCTCACCGACGGCGTCGTCGTCGGCTCCCGCGCGCTCGAAGCCGCCGACGGACGGACCGGCCGCGCTGCGCGCCTACGTGCGCTCGCTCCGGGACGCGCTCGACGCGCCTAGGACGGCGGGCCTAACCCGAATCGGCTAGTTGTGCCACGCCCCGCTGGGGACGGTCACAACGCTGTTTCGGGGATTCAGTCGCGCTCAACTCTGGTGAAAACTAGCGAAGTCGTGCATGTGCAGGACTGCACATGCTCATCTCGCCGCAAGGGGGACAACCATGGGGAAGATCGAGCCGCTGGCACCGTCCAAGCGTGTCCGGATCGTGCTCTGCTCGGCAGTGTTCGCGATCGCCGCGATCGTGCCTGGCGCAGGCTTCGCAGCCGACTGGTCGTCGGGCGTCAAGTCGCCGGTCGCCGACTGGTCGTCCGGAAAGACATCGCCGACGGCCGACTGGTCGTCGGGCAAGCGCGCACCGACGGCGGACTGGTCGTCCGGCAAGCGGACACCGAGCGCAGATTGGTCGTCGGCAAGGATCGCTCCGAAGGCCGACTGGAGCTCTCGCTATCGGGCGAGCGCGCTCCGCTAGAGGCGAAACCCGGATGGGGGAGCTCGACTCCCCGAATCGAAGTATGCGGCGGTACCTCGATACGGGGTACCGCCGCCTCGTTCCGCTGCCGATTGGCAGTAGGGGCCCGTGCGGCGCGAATGGCCCGTTACCTTGACGAGGTGCGGCAGCAGATGAGCGTTCCAGCGGTGGCGGAGCAGGCAGGCTGGCAGTCCAGGCGGGTGCGCCGACTGCCGGCTTCTGCGTCCGCCTACGCGGCGGTGATCGAGGTGCTGGCGCTGGTCGCCGCCGCGGCAGCTCTGAGCGAAGGGAGTTCCAGTCGGGCTACGAGTGGTGGAGAGCGGCGCTGCTGCTGCCGCTCGCGGCCGTCGCGCCGATGTTCCGCGTCGCCGTCGGCCGCAACCACAGCCTGCACGCAGCGCCTGCGTTCGTCGTCGCCGGTGCGCTCGTGCTCCCGCCGGCGCTGCTCGTCCCGCTCGTGCTCGCGATGCGTCATCCCGCAGTGGATCCGCGACCGCTACGCGTGGTACATCGGGCTCTTCAACATCGGCAACTACATGCTGAGCATGCTGGCGGCGTGGCTCGCGGCCGACCTCGTTCGTACCGACAGCGACCTCGGCTTCGCCGCCGCCGGGCTCGCCGCGACCGTCGTGTTCGTCGGCGGTCAACCACGTGCTCCTGGCCGTGATGCTGCGGCTCGGGCGCGGACACAGCTTCCGTCAGAGCGGGCTCTTCTCGGCGACCGGTCTCACGATCGAGCTCGTCCTGGCAGGGCTCGGCATCGCGATCGGCGCGTTCACGCTCGTTCAACCCCTGGATCCTGCCGGTCCTGATCGCACCGCTCGCGCTCGCTCACCGTTCGCTCTCGACGGTGGCGCTGCTGCGCGAGAGCGAGGAGCGCTTCCGGACGATGTTCGCCGCGGCTCCGACGGCGATCATGCTCTTCGACCGGACGGGCGCATCCTCTCCGCCAACCGCTCGGCCGAGACGATGTTCGGCTACTCCGAGCAGGAGCTGATGGGCAGGCGGCCGACGCAGCTTCCGCCACCCGGACGACGTCGACGCCGGGGATCAGGCGTTCGCCGAGGTCCTGATCGCGGCGAGCGCGACTCCTACCGCCGCGAGGCGGTCGTTCGTGACCGGCATCGGGCTCGACGCGTCGTCGCGCATCTCGCGACGGCCCTCGTCCGCGACGCGGACGGGAAGCCCGGCTACCTGATCGGGATGGCCGAGGACGTGACCGAGCAGCGCCAGCTCGAGGAGCAGCTGCGGCAGAGCCAGAAGCTCGAGGCGATCGGCCGCCTCGCCGGCGGCGTCGCCCACGACTTCAACAACATGCTGACCGCGATCGGCGGCTACACGGCGCTGGCCCTCGAGCATGCCGAGACCGGCTCGACGCTGCGCGGCGACCTCGACGAGATCCGCAAGGCGACCGACCGGGCCGCGCTGCTGACGCGGCAGCTGCTCGCGTTCAGCCGCAAGCAGGTGCTGATGCCGGAGCTGCTGAATCTGAACGGCGTCGTGCTCGAGCTCGAGTCGATGCTCCGCCCGCTGATCGGCGAGGACGTCGCCCTGACGACGCAGCTCGATCCGGCACTCGGGCCGATCGAGGCCGACCCGGGCCAGCTGCACCAGGTCGTGATGAACCTCGTCGTCAACGCCCGCGACGCGATGCCGAGCGGCGGCGCGATCACGATCGAGACGGCGAACTCCGACGTGGAGGAGAACGACGACGCGATCGAGCCCGGCCGCTACGTCACGCTGACCGTTCGCGACACCGGCCAGGGGATCGACGAACCGACGCTCCGCCAGATCTTCGAGCCGTTCTTCACCACGAAGGACGCCGGCAAGGGCACGGGCCTCGGCCTCGCCACCGTCTACGGGATCGTGAAGCAGAGCGGCGGCTACGTGGCGGTCGACAGCGAGCTCGGCGTCGGCTCCGCCTTCACGATCTACCTGCGCCGCGCGGACGGCGTCGTGCAGCAGCCGGTCGAGCCGGATCCGCGCGCCCGTCGTCGAGGCAGCGCCGGCGCCCGTGCCGCGACGGCGTCGACGCGGGTGCTCGTCGTCGAGGACGAGGACGTGATCCGCGGCCTCGTCGACCAGGTCCTGCGGGGCGAGGGCTACGAAGTGCTGCTCGCGGCGGACGGCGACGAGGCGATCGAGCTGGCCGGCAGCAACCACGTCGACGTGCTGCTCACCGACCTGACGATGCCGGGGATCGGCGGCCACGAGCTGGCCGACAGGCTGCGCGCGAGCACGCCCGAGCTGAAGGTGATGTTCATGTCGGGCTTCGCCGAGGGCAACGACTTCTCGGCCAGCTCCCTGCCGCCGGCGACCGCGTTCCTGGAGAAGCCGTTCACGTTCACGATGCTGAGCGAGCGGATGCGTGAGCTGATCGCCACCTAGCTCCTCTGCTCACGCTGTTTACTCTAACTAAACTTCTGTTCGATCGTCTTATGCCCTGAAGGGACACGGCCGCCGCCGGCGGCCCGCGACCGAAAGGGATACGTCCGATGCAGAAGAAGCTTCTGCCCACGCTCGCCGCCACGGTCGGAACCCTGATCGGGGCAAGCCTGCTCGTCGGCTCTGCGTTCGCGAGCTCCGCCTCGAGCGCGGGCCCGGCCAAGGCCGGCGGCTCGGAGGCGAAGCGCGGCGGCACGCTGCGCATCAACCTCTCCACCACCGACTTCGAGTACCTCGACCCGGCGCTCGCCTACGAGGCGCCGCGGGCTGGCAGGTGCTCTACATGACGAACCTGATGCTGCTGAACTACCCGGACAAGCCGGCGCCGGAGGGCTCGCGGCTCGTGCCCGACGCGGCGGCCGGGTTCCCGCGCGTGTCGCGCGACGGGCGGACGTACACGTTCACGATCAAGTCGGGCCTGCGCTTCAGCGACGGCTCGGCGGTGACCGCGGCCGCGTTCAAGCGCGCGTTCGAGCGGGCGGCGAGCCAGCAGCAGGGCTCTCCGGCGATCGCGTTCATCCACGACGTGGTCGGCGCCGACGAGCGGAACGAGGGCAAGGCCGGCTCCGTCGCGGGCGTCACCGCGCAAGGGCCAGGTCCTGACGATCAGGCTGAAGCGGGCGAACCCGACCTTCCTCGCCGAGATCGCGATGCCGTTCTTCTCGGCCGTGAAGCCGAGCATGGCGATCGACAGCAAGGGGCTCAACGTCTATCCCTCCGCCGGCCCGTACCGGATCGCCAGCCGGGCGATCGGCAGCCAGGTCGTGCTCGAGCGGAACCGCTTCTACAAGGGCAACCGCCCCGCGAACGCCGACCGGATCGTGATCTCGACCAACACCGACGTGAACCAGAGCCTGCTCCAGGTGCGCGCCGGCCAGATCGACTACGACCAGTTCGGCCTGCCGCCGACGGCGCACGACGACCTCTCGCGCCAGTACGGCGTCAAGAAGGGCGGCAGCGGCCGCTACTTCGTCAACACCGGCATCAACACGACGTACCTGGCGCTGAACGCGTCGCGGCCCGCCTTCGGGAAGGTCAACCTGCGCAAGGCGGTCAACCATGCGATCGACCGGCCGTCGATGCTCCGCGTCGCCGGCAAGTACGCCGGGAAGCGGACCGATCAGATCCTGCCGCCGAACATGCAGGGCTTCCGCGACGCGGCGCTCTATCCGATCAAGGGTGCGAATCCCGTCCGTGGCCGTGCGCTCGCGAACGGGGCGAAGGACGACATCACGCTCCTCTACACGACGAGCCCGACCTCCGTCGCCCGCGCCCAGATCCTCAAGTACAACCTCGAGCAGATCGGGCTCAGCGTCACGTTGAAGCCGCAGCCGTTCGCCGTCGCGATCCGCACGGCCGGCACCCGCGGCTCCGACTTCGACATGTTCCTGATCGCCTGGTTCGCCGACTACCCCGACCCGTTCGACTTCATCAACGTGCTGCTCGACGGGCAGAACATCCAGGACGCGAACAACTCGAACTACTCGTACCTGAACAGCCCCAAGTACAACAAGCTGATGACCGACGCGGCGAAGCTCTCGGGCGCAGCCCGCTACGACGCGTACGGGCGGCTCGACGTCGACATGATGAAGAACGCCGCTCCGTGGGCGCCGCTCTCGAACGGCAACGTTCGCGAGTTCGTCTCGTCGCGCGTCACGAACTACCTGTTCCACCCGGTCTACGGCGGCGCGATCATGAACGCGCTCGCGATCAAGTAGCAGGACGCAGGAACGCCTCGAGCGGGGGCTGGCTCGCTGGCCCCCGCCCCCGCTCCGAGGGCGCCGCATCATCTACGGTTCGCCAATGAGCGAGACGCTGCGCGGGCAGCTGCTGGTGGCGGCGCCGATCCTCATCGATCCGAACTTCCACCGCACGGTCGTGCTGATCGCGGAACACGGCGAGGAGGGCGCGATGGGCCTGGTCCTGAACCGCCCGACGGAGACGTCCGTCGGGGACGCGGTCCCGGAGCTGTCGCCGATCGCGGGCGAGGAGGAGCCGGTCTATGTCGGCGGCCCCGTCTCGACCGGCTCGGTGCTCGCCGTCGCGGAGCTCGACGACCCCGACGACGCGTCCGAGATCCTCTTCGGCGCCGTCGGCTTCGTCCAGGAGCCGGACGTCCCCGTCCTGCGCGGTCGGGTCTTCGTCGGCTACGCGGGCTGGAGCGCGGGCCAGCTCGAGAGCGAGCTCGAGGAGGAGTCGTGGCTCGTCCTCCCCGCCGAGCCGGACGACCTCTTCAGCGACGACCCGGACGGGCTCTGGAGCGCGGTGCTGCGCCGCCAGGGCGGCCCGTATGCGCTCCTCTCGCTGATGCCCCCGGATCCCAGCCTGAACTGAGGCCTTGACGCGATCTTGACCGTGGCGTGATTGACTGCCGGTGGGCACCCGAGTGGAAGGAGGCCCATGGAAGAGGCACGCACGACACGTCGTTTCCCCCTGCTCGTCGCGCTCGCGGGAGTGATCCTGCTCGCGGCGATCTGGGCGACGATGGCGCTCGCGGGAGGCTCCTCACCGGCTGCGAAGCCGGCGGCGAAGGCTCCGGCAGCCAAGACCCAGGTCTCGAAGGCGCAGGGCGGATACGCCGGCAGGTCCGGCGGTCACGACTGCCCCAACAAGGACCAGGGAGCGTCGAACGACCTCTGACCGGCGGGGCCCGGCTTTGGCCGGGCTCCGTTCTCTGTAGGCGTTTAGCTGTTGCCCGTCGGGCAACAGCGCTCTTGTGAGCGTCGAGACCCCCGACCGCTCCGGCGCCTTTCCCCGCCTGAGCGACGAGCAGGTCGAACAGCTCGCACGGTACGGGAAGCGGCGGCCGACCTCGCCGGGGGACGTGCTCTTTCGCGAGAGCGACCGGCGCTACGACTTCTTCGTCGTCCTGGAGGGGCTCGTCGAGACGCTCGAGGTGGTCGCCGGCGAGGAGCGGACGATCGCCGTCCACGGGCGTCATCGCTTCCTCGGTGACCTCAATGTCCTCACCGGCGGCGGTCCGTTCTTCACGGCGGTGGTGCGGGAGCCCGGCGAGGTGCTCGCCGTCCAGCCCGAGCGCGTGCGCCAACTGCTCACCGAAGACGCGGCACTCGGCGACCTCGTGCTTCGCGCCTTGCTCCTCCGCCGCACGCTCTTCATCGAGCTCGGCGTCGGCAACAGGCTGATCGGGTCGAGCCACTCGCCCGACACGCGGCGCCTGCGCGACTTCCTCGCCCGCAACCGCATCCCCCACTCCTGGATCGACCTCGAGCGCGACGCCGGCGCCGAGCGGCTGCTCCAGGCGCTCGAGATCCCAGCCGGCGAGACGCCGATCGTGATCGCTCGCGGCGAGATCGTGCTGCGGAATCCCTCGAATGCAGAGCTGGCAGCGGCGCTCGGGCTGCGTCCGCCGGAGCGGACGGAGGCAGTCGCCGACCTCCTCGTCGTCGGGGCCGGGCCGGCGGGTCTCGCGGCATCGGTGTATGGCGCCTCGGAAGGCCTCGCCACCGTGACGCTGGACGCGGTCGCCACCGGCGGGCAGGCGGCGGCGTCGTCCAGGATCGAGAACTACCTCGGCTTCCCCGCTGGGCTCTCGGGCGGGGAGCTCGCAGAGCGCGCCGCGATCCAGGCGCGCAAGTTCGGCGCGACGATCATCGTCCCGGGCGAGGCGGTCTCGATCTCGTTCGCCGAAGACCACGACCTCACCGTCCGCTTCGGCGAAGGCGAACGGGTCCGGGCGCGGGCGATCGTCCTCGCGACGGGCGCGCGCTACCGGAAGGTCGACGTCCCTCGCCTCGAGGAGTTCGAGGGCAGCGGCGTCCACTACGCCGCCACGCCGGTGGAGGCCCCTGTCTGCGCGAACCGCCCTGTGGTCATCGTCGGCGGCGGCAACTCTGCGGGGCAGGCGACGGTCTTCCTCGCACGGCACGCGTCGAAGATCTGGCTCGTCGTCCGCGGCGACGAGCTCGGCGAGGACATGTCGCGCTACCTCGTCGACCGGATCGAGCGGACACCGAACGTCGAGGTGCTGCTGCACACCGAGGTGCGAGAGCTGCTGGGCGACGACGCGCTCGAGGGGGTCGTGGTGGAGGACACGCACACGCACGAGCGGCGGGCGCTGCTGACGGGTGCGCTCTTCGTCTTCATCGGCGCCGAGCCGTGCACGGCGTGGCTAGGGGACGCGATCGAGCTCGACGAGCACGGCTTCGTCGTTACGGGCGGCCGGACCGGCGACATGCGCACGTTTCTCCTCGAGACGAGCCATCCGGGAGTCTTCGCCGCCGGCGACGTCCGAGCCGGTTCGGTCAAGCGTGTCGCCTCGGCGGTCGGCGAGGGGTCGATGGCGGTGCACTTCGTCCACCGCTTCCTCGCGGGTTACTAGACGACTAGCTCCGCCTTGCGGACGCGGGAGAAGCCGGCCGCTCCGAGCGCGCCCGAGTCGAGCAGGCGGCAGAGCCAGCCGTGGCCGCTGTTGGGATCCGACTCGTCGTCCGTCGAACCGACGGACGCGAAGACCTGGCCGTCGCGAAACTCCCATTCCTGGATCTCGTCGTGATCACCTTCGATGTCTGCCCGGAGTGCGTCCAGGTCATCGAGCAGCCGGGACGTGACGGTCTCGAGCCACGTGTCCTCGCGATCGGCGGAGGTGTTGACCCCGCATTGCTCGAGCAGGTCGTCCTCGATCGTCGCGAGCGAGAGCGCGCGGATGTAGCGAGCCGCCTCCTCCCAGTCCGGCGCCTCACCGGGATCGAGGGCGACGAGCTCGACCGCCAGGCCCTCCCGGTCAGCGCTCGCCAGTACCGCCTGTGCGGCCTCCGGCAGCTCGTCGCCCCGGGCCAGCGCATGCTCGAGCTCGTGGTCTGGGAGGTCGCCCTCGGCCTCGCCGTAGTCGCGCTGCGCGACGAGGTCGAGGAACGGCTCGCCGGCGTCGCCGTACGCCAGCCGCTCGTCGACCACCTCCCAGCTGATCGGCTCGCCCGCGAGCATCGTCGTGAAGCCGTGCCCGAGCCGAGGGCCGTCGGGCCTGTAGCGGCGGAAGCCGCCGATCTCCTCGCGACCGTCCGGGTGCACCAGCCGGAGCCGGTAGCGGGCGGGCTTGACGAGCGCGCGCGGGTGCTCACTCGAAGAGTCGAGCTCGTAGACGAGCCAGTCGCGACCACCGACGTGCACCACCGAACCCGGCTGCAGCTCCTCGTCGGCCATCCACGGGTAGCGGCGCTCGGAGCCGGCGCGGCCGGCCACGACGATTTCGTAGCTCTGCGCGCTCACGCGAGTGCGCGGTGACCGCGCGGCGTCAGGTCGAAATGGACGTCGATCAGCCCGTCAGCGAGCAGCTCAGATGCGTGCTCCCACGGGGGCGAGGCGTCGGACGTCGCGAGGAAGTCCGCCAGTAGGCGCATCCCCTCTTCGGACGCGGCGAAGATCTCCTCGAAGTCGTCGTCGTTCCAGCGGTAGCGGAGCCTGGGCTCGGCGACGGCGAAGTCCTTGTCGGCGTCGACGCGGTCGGTGAGGACGCCGTCCGCCCAGATCTCGTGTGCGTCATGGGCGCGGCGAACGTCGATCACGGTGCCGCTGACCTCGCTCCGCCCGAGGAACACCCGCGGGTCGATGACGCCCGGCTCCTCGGGCAGCGGCCCGTGATGGTCGAGATATGCGCGCCACTCGGCCCGCAGCTCCTCCTCGGGCACCCACTCCTCGAGCACGCGGTCGAAACGCTCGCGGACATCGAGGAGCTTCGCCTCGATGCGCCGCCGCACTGAGCTCTCCGGCGGGGCGTTCTGGTGCTCGACCTGCAGGTGGTGGTAATGCCGGGCGAGCGCGTCGAGCTCCTCACCCACAGGCACCTGTGCCGTCCGCTCGTACGCTCTGGCCACGTTCCTACCTCCTTCAGCGTGGGTATGGTCGTCGCGTGTTCGACCACGTCACGATCCGCGCCTCAGATCGTTCTACCTCTGAACGTTTCTACCAAACCGTTCTCCAGCCGCTCGGAATCGAGCAGACCCACGACGGTGAAGAGTACGCCGAGTGGGACGACTTCTCCCTTGCCCAGGCGGAAGACGGGCACCCGCCGACGCGGCGCCTGCACATCGGCTTCGCCGCGCCGACGCGTCGCCACGTGGACGAGTTCTGGCAGGCGGGCACCGAGGCCGGCTACGAGAGCGACGGCGAGCCCGGGCCACGGCCGCAGTACAGCGACGACTACTACGGCGCCTTCCTGCTCGATCCGGACGGCAACAGCGTCGAAGCCGTCCATCACGGCTCGCTTCGGAACGGCGGCAACGTCGACCACCTCTGGATCCGCGTCTCCGACGTCGAGGCGGCGACGGCCTTCTACGAGACCGTCGGACCGGCGGCGGGCTTCCGGGTCGGCAGCGAGCTCGCCGACCGGACGCAGTTCGCGTGCGTCAGCGGCTCCTTCTCGGTCGTCGCGGGTGCCGAGCCGTCGGAGAACGTGCACCTCGCCTTCGCCGCGGCCGACGACGACACCGTCGAGCGCTTCCACCGCGACGCGACCGCGGCCGGGTACCGCGACAACGGCGCCCCGGGCGAGCGCGCGGTCTACCACGAGGGCTACTACGCGGCGTTCGTGCTCGACCCGGACGGCAACAACGTCGAGGTGGTGAACCACAACAGATGAGACCGCGCCTGACGCACGAGGGCGCGAAGCGCCGTGCCGAGCGCGAGCGCCAGACCGGGGTCGATCCCGACGACGCGGCTGCGCGCTGGCTCGAGGAGCAGGACCCGCCGCCGGCGCCGCCGCCCTCGAAGGCGAGGTTCAAGTCGAAGGAGCTGCATCGCTGGCGGGAGCAGCAGAAGCGCGGCGGCTGACCTCCTCGCGAACGATCGGCGCCACCTTCGTCCCGAACAGCTCGATTGCCTTCAGCGTCTTGTCGTGCGGGATCGAGCCGACCGTGAACTGGATCAGGAAGCGGTCGTGCCGGAAGAGCTCGTGCTGGTAGAGGATCTTCGCCGCCACCTCCTCGGGGTTGCCGACCACGGTCGCTCCGCGGAGCGTCCTGCCCGCGTCGTAGTCCTGCCGCTCGAGCGGCCGCCAGCCGCGCTCGGCGCCGATCCGGTCCATCATCGTCTTGAGCGGGCAGGAAGTAGTCCTCGGCCGCCTGCTCCGAGCTCTCGCCGACGAATCCGTGTGCGTTGATGCTGAGCGGCGGCGGCTCGTGGCCGTGCTCGACCGCCGCGCGCCGGTGGATCTCCGCGAACGGGACGAACCGCTCGGGCAGGCCGCCGATGATCGCCAGCGCCATCGGCAGCCCGAGCGCGCCCGCCCGGTACGCGGACTCGGGCGTGCCGCCGACGGCGACCCAGACCGGCAGCGGCTCCTGCAGCGGCCGCGGGTAGACGCCCTGAACCTCCTCGCGTAGCTCGCAGGAGTTGCTCGAGCTTCTCCTCGAAGAGCCGGTCGTAGTCGGCGAGGTCGTAGCCGAAGAGCGGGAAGGACTCGATGAACGAGCCGCGGCCGACCATGATCTCGGCGCGGCCGCCCGAGAGCAGGTCGACGGTCGCGAACTGCTGGAAGATCCGGATCGGATCGTCCGAGCTGAGCACGTTGACGGCGCTCGTGAGCCGGATCCGGCGGGTCCGCAGCCGCTGCCGCCGCGAGCACGGTCGCAGGCGAGGAGACGACGAAGTCCGGACGGTGGTGCTCACCGACGCCGAAGACGTCGAGCCCGACCTCGTCGGCCAGCTCGATCTCCTCGATCAGGTTCCGCAGCCGTTGCTCGGGGCCGATCTCGGACGTCAGCTCCGCGAAGGTGTAGACACCGAGCTCCACGGACGCATCGTGGCAGTTCGAGTCGCCTGTCCGACGCAGGCGGCACCATCGACCCCATGCGCCCCGCGATCCTCGACCAGCTCTCCGCAACGCAGAAGGCGAAGCTGTTCGACGAGCTGATCGAGTTCCTGGCGACGCCGTCGTTCGGCGCCTGGCCGAAGCGGGAGATCGAGGTGAGGGTCGTCGCCGCGCTCTACGAGCGGCAGCTTCGCGACGGCAGCCTCTCGGTCGCGCGGCTGGCCGAGGAGCTGACGGTGACGCGCGCCCGCGGCCGCAGCCTCGTGCTCGAGGCGCGGACGCGGCTGCTCTCGCGGCCGGAGGACCGCAAGAAGACCTTGGCGACCCTGCTCAAGCGCTGGCCCGAGCAGGCGCAGGTCGACGAGAGCGACGGCCGGCTGCGCCTCGTCGTCGAGGATCCGTTCGTGCGCGACCTACTGCGAAACCACGCCTACGCCTCCGGAATCCCGCTCGACACCTCGTTCGCGACCGAGATCGTCTCGCTGCGCTGGAGCGACTACGCCTCGCTGCTCGCCTCGGTGCTGCCGGCAGACGTGGCGGAGGAGGTCGCGAAGGACGTCGGCGCCGCGATCCGGCGCGACCTCGCCGCCGAGAAGGAGACGCTGGCGGAGTTCGAGCGGGCGCTGAAGAAGTGGGAGAAGCGCTCGCCGCAGGAGCGCGCCGAGCGGCTGCTGAAGTACGGCGTCGAGCACGTCCCGGTCGGCACGGTCGTGAGCGCGCTGCTCTCGGCGCTCTAAGCTCTCTTCGCGTTCTCATGAGGCTAGACGATCAGCTTCCGCGTCATCGCGCGGATCGCGAGCCGCCACATCAGCAGCCCGAAGAGGACGAGGACGCCGACACTGGCGACGTCACTCCATCCCTCCCAGCCGAACGCCGCGTGCCGCACGAGCTCGACGCAGTGGTGAAGCGGGTTGAGGTTCGCGAGAAACTGCGCCCACCCCGGGAGGCCGTCGATCGGGAAGAAGGTGCCGGCGACGAGGAAGAGCGGCGTCAGGACGGCGCTGACGATGTAGCTGAAGTTGTCGATCGACTTGGCGAAACCGGCGACCGAGATCCCGAAGCACGCCCAGCCGAAACCGGAGAGCCAGCAGATGAACGGCACCGCCAGCATCCCCCACGAGGGGTCGAGCCCGAACGCGATCGCAACCAGGAGCGGCACGTTGCCGTAGACACCGGCGCGCGTGGCGATCCAGAGCGCCTCCGCCGTGACGAGCTCCTCCGTGTCGACAGGTGCGGCGAGAATCGCGTCGTACGTGCGCTGGAACTGGTACTTGACGAACGTGCCGAACATCGCCGGGAACGCGCTCGAGAAGAGCACCGCCGTCGCAACGATCCCCGTCCCGATGAACTCGATGTAGTCGTAGCCCGAGACGGTGCTGACGAGCGAGCCGAACCCGAAGCCGAATGCGAGCAGGTAGATCGTCGGCTCGACCGTCGAGGAGAACGTGGCTGCGCGCCAGTAGGAGGAGTAGTTGACGACCTCGCGGACGAGCACGCCGGTGATCGCCGAGCGCTCGAGCCGGCCGAGACGGCGCTCGCGGGAGGTCGCGGTGGCCATCAGCCGATCTCCTCGCCGGTGAGGAGGACGAAGACGTCCTCGAGGTTCGCCGCCCGCCGCTCGCCGTCGATCCCGATCCCGTCGCCGTTCTCGATCCCGAGGATCGAGACGCTCGTGCCCGTGCGCCGCGTGCGCAGGCCCTTCGCCGCCGGCCTGCCGCCTCGACCTCGGCCAGCCGCGCGGGCGGGCCGTAGACCTCGAGCACCTCGTGCCGGCGTGCTCGCTGACGAGCTGCGACGGGCGCACCTGCCGCGACCGCCTTGCCGTGGGACATGATCATCACCGTGTCGGCAAGGCGCTGCGCCTCCTCGATGTAGTGCGTCGACATCAGGATCGTCGTGCCCTCGCTGCGCAGCGCGTCGATCAGCGCCCAGAGCTCCTGGCGCACCTGTGGGTCGAGCCCGACGGTCGGCTCGTCGAGCAGGACGAGCCGGGGTTGGTGGACGAGCGCGCGGGCGATCAGGAGCCGCCGCCGCATTCCTCCGGAGAGCTCGTCGACCCGCGCGCCGCGCCGGTCGACGAGCTTCGCCAGCTCGAGCGCCCGCTGGATCGCGTCGCGCCGCTCCGCCCGGCCGAATCCGGTAGAGGTGCGCGAAGACGAGCAGGTTCTGCTCGACCGTGAGCGTGACGTCGAGGTTGTCGAGCTGCGGCGTGACGCCGAGCTGCGCCCGCGCCTGCTTCGACTCCTCCGGCAGCGAGAAGCCGAGCAACTCCAGCTCGCCCTCGTCGGGGATCGCCTGCGCGGTCAGCAGGCGCATCGTCGTCGACTTGCCGGCGCCGTTCGGGCCGAGCAGGCCGACGCACGTGCCCTCGGGCACGTCGAGATCGAGTCCGTCGACGGCGGTGATCTCGCCGTAGCGCTTGACGACACCGCGGAGCCTGATCGCGAGCTCGGTCAAATGTCCCCGAGCACGGAGAGGATGTTCCCGGCCGGATCCTTGAACCAGGCGATCGTCGGGCCTCGGCCCTCGCCGCCGCGGGCGATCCCCTTCTCGTCCTGCTCGAAGCCCTCGTAGCGCTCGAACGTGACGCCGGCGGCCGTGAGCCGGTCGACCGCCTCGTCGACGTCATCCACCGAGAAGTTGAGGACGGTGAACGTCGCCGGCTCGTGGTTGTCCTTCGGATAGATGAAGACCTCGCCGCCGCCGGCGAGAGTGCAGTACGAGCCCGTCCATCTCCTCGGAGACGTCGAGGCCGAGCGTCTCGCCGTAGAACTGCTTTGCACGCGGAATGTCGTTCGACCGAGAAGCCGGAGAACGCCTTGCTGTCCTTGAACATCGTCGATGCTCCTTTCATTCGGTCTGGGCGGTTGCGGGCGAACCGACGGCGACGTCGTCACCGTGCGCCGCAGCTGCGTAGGCGCCGGTGCGGAGCAGCGTGCCGCCGATGACGGCCGCTGCGGCTGCGAACAGGGCGCCGAGCAGGAACGCCGCGTGGTAGCCGGTGGTGAGGGCGGCGGCCGACGTCTCGCCGACCGTGCGGGAGGCTGCGAGGCTCGCGAGCACGGCCAGCCCGAGCGCTCCGCCCATCATGAACGAGGTGTTGACGACGCCCGAGGCGAGCCCCGCCTCGCTCGGCTCGACGTCGCTCATGGCGGCGAGCAGCACGGGATTGAACGCCATGCCGGCGCCGAGGCCGAGCAGGATCATGCTCGGGAGCACGTCGACGACGAAGCTCCCGTCGACCGGCGCGCGCGCGAAGAGCAGCAGCCCGACCGCCGCGATCATCAGCCCGGTGAACAGCGGCAGCCTGAAGCCGAAGCGCATGACGAGCTTGGCCGAGAGCCCGACCGAGAGGATGCCCATGATGATGTTGCCCGGCAGGAAGGCGAGGCCGACCTGCAGCGGGCTGTACCCGAGCACGAGCTGCAGGTAGAGCGCGGAGAGGAAGAACCAGGCGAACATCGCCGCCGCCCAGAGGACGCCGACGACGTTCGAGACCGCGACGTTGCGCAGGCGGAAGAGGCCCAGCGGCACGAGCGGCGCGCGGACATTCGACTCGATCACGAGGAAGATCGCCCAGCAGCGCCGCGGCGGCACCGAGGAGCCCGAGCGTCTGCGCGGACGTCCAGCCCTCCTGGTTGCCGTTGACGATCGCGTAGACCGCGAGCATCAGCGACGCCGTGACGGTGACCGCGCCGGCGATGTCGAGACGCCCCTTGGCGGCGAACCCCGGTGAATCCGGCACGAGCTTGAAGGTCAGCGCGACGACGAGGATGCCGACCGGGACGTTGACGAGGAAGATCCAGTGCCAGCTGAGCGACGTCGGTGATGATGCCGCCGAGGAGCACGCCGAGGCTGCCGCCGCCCGAGGCGACGAAGCCGAAGATGCCCATCGCCTTGGCGCGGTCGGCCGGCTCCGTGAACAGGGTCATCATCAGCGAGAGCGCGACCGCGGAGACGACCGCGGCGCCGAGGCCCTGCACCGCCCGCGCGGCGATCAGGAGCTCCTGCGAGTTCGCGAGGCCGCAGGCGAGCGAGGCCGCGCGTGAAGAGCGTCGTCCCGATGAGGAACAGGCGCCGGTGCCCGAAGAGGTCGCCCAGCCGGCCGCCGAGCAGGAGGAAGCCGCCGAACGTGAGCAGGTAGGCGTTCACGATCCAGGCGAGCGACGTCTCGGAGAAGCCGAGGTCCTCCCTGATCGACGGCAGCGCAACGCCGACGATCGTCACGTCGAGGACGATCATCAGGTCGCCCAGGCAGAGGACGTACAGCGCGAGCCAGCGGGTGCGGCTATCGATGGTCATCGGTTCATCCTGGTCCGAGTTCCGTTTTCGACCGGTTCAGACCGCGGCGCCGCCGCGAAACTCATCGGTGCCGCGCCGATGACTTTCCCCGCGCCGGGTCACTGACAGATGGTCCCGTCAACCAGCACGTCGACTTCGCGATCTGACGGCCCGATCGCCCGGGACGACCTGCCCGGGCTGTGCGACCGCGTCTGCGCGCTGTCCGAGCGCGAGCGGCCAGCGGTCGCGCTGCTGCGACGTGCGCGGCGTCGACGCGGACGCCGTCACGGTCGACGCGCTGGCGCGGCTCCAGCTCGCGGCGCGACGCCACGGCTGCCGGGTCCGGCTCCGCAGACGCCTCGCACGACCTGCTCGAGCTCGTCGCCTTCATGGGCCTGCGCGACGTCCTGCCGGGCTAGCGCGAGGCCGAGGTGCCGCCCCACTCCTCCGGGGCGACGTCGGCGATCGTCTCCGAGAACGTCCAGCGGTTGCCGCCGAGGTCCTCGACGGTGTACTGCCGCTCGCCGTAGGGATAGTCGGCGGGCGCCTGCACGATCTGCGCTCCGCGCTGCTGCGCGCGCTCGTGGTGGCCGTCGACGTCGTCGATGCGCACCATCACCTCGGCCGGTCGCCCCTCTCCGCGGCGCTCGGTGAGGGCGACGGCTCCGTCGCCGACCGCGAGCTGCGCCCGGTGGCTCCCGGCCCGCCAGCGCTCGGTGAAGCCGAACGTGCCGCAGAGCCACTCGACCGCCGCTCCGACGTCCTCGTAGGCGAGCACGGGAATGACCGTGCTCGCGGGCATCGACCGGTTGCTACGCGTCAAGGCGGAGCGGCAGCCCGAACAGCGGGAAGACGGTGTCGGTGTCGAGGAAGAACGTGAACTCGACGATGCGGCCGTCCTCGATCTCGAGCACCTGCAGCGCCCACGGCGTCGTAGCCTGATCCCGATTCGCTCGGCTTGTACTGGCCGAAGGCGGGCGAACCATTCGCGGACACCGTCGGGATCACGCGCGAGCCGCGACAGCCGATCCCGGGGCCGAACCACCAGCTGAAGATGTCGTCACGGCCGCGCAGCCACATGTCGAACGGCGGCATCGACTGCGTCGCGTCCTCGTGGATCAGCGACGTGAGCGCGTCCATGTCGTAGCGCTCGAACGCGTCGACGTAGCGGGCGAGCAGCTCCGCGTCCGCCCCGTCGACCGAGGGCGCCGTCTCGGCGGCGCCGACGTTGCCGGCCTCGAGCGTCGCGCGGGCGCGCTGGAGCGCGCTGTTCACCGAGGCGACGCTCGTCTCGAGCAGCTCGGCGACCTCGCTCGCCTTCCAGCGCAGCACCTCGCAGAGGATCAGCACCGCGCGCTGGCGCGGCGGCAGGTGCTGCAGCGCGGCGACGAACGCGAGCCGGATCGTCTCCGCGCGCACCTCGGCCGGTCGCCCTCGGGCGACGCGGCCGTCCGGGATCGGCTGGATCCACGTCACCTCGGGAAGGACGTTGAGGTTCGACGCCGAGCGGCTCCTGCGCAGGGCCGAGGTCCATCGGCCGCGCGCGGCGCTCGCGCCCGTTGAGCATGTCGAGGCAGACGTTCGTCGCGATCCGGTAGAGCCACGAGCGCAGCGCCGCCCGGCCCTCGAAGCGCTCGTAGCCACGCCAGGCGCGGATGAACGTCTCCTGGACCGCGTCCTCGGCCTCGAACGACGAGGCGAGCATCCGGTAGCAGTAGGCGGTCAGCTCCTTCCGGTGCTGCTCGAGCCGCTGCTCGAGCTCGCCGGCGGCGAGACCGGCCGTGGGTGACGACTCCTGCATGCAGGTCATCGTACGGATCGAGCCCTGACGTCGTCCATCCTGACGGTTAGACGGCGTGACGCCGCAGAACTCATCGCGCCGCGAAACGGCCGTTTCGACTGCGATCGGCTAGAATCAGTGGGCTGGGGCCGTTCGCTTTCGTGCCCTGTGACCGCCTCACACGAAGGCGGGCGCAAAAGGGACCCCCCGCTTCCTGACAACGGACCCGCGTCTTTTCGATGCGGAAGGGAGGCAGCATGGGAGTCAAGGAAGAGAAGGTCGAGCTCGACGGGGAGATCCTGGAGGCGTTCGGCGGCGGCATGTTCAAGATCGCCTTCGAGAACGGCCACGAAGCGATCGGGTACACATCCGGCAAGATGCGCCGCTACCGGATCCGGATGGCGCCGGGCGACAAGGTGAAGGTCGAGCTCTCGCCGTACGACCCGACGCGCGGCCGCATCGTCTACCGGGAGCGCTGAGCCGTGCTGGGCAGGATGCGTTGGTTCAACGAGACCCGCGGCGACGGCATGATCGAGTGCGAGGACGGCGAGCCCTACCAGGTGCTCGCGGCCGACTTCGTCACCGCGCCGCCCGTCGGCCGCTGTGCCGGCGTCGAGGTGACGTTCCGCGCCGCCGAGCCCGGGCGCGCGATCGAGGTCACGCTGAGCGAGGAAGACGTGCCGCGGCGAGCCCGCTTGCGCTCGCACCGCGTCATGCGCGGCCCGTCCTGAGACCGATGCGGGTCAACGACGACAACGAAGTGCGGCTGATGTTCCACCGGGCGCTCGCGGGCGAGCCGGTCGTGCTCGACGTGCGGCTCGAGAAGCTCGTCGGCGAGATCCTGCAGCTCGCAGAGCAGGTCAAGCTCGAGCAGCCGGAGAAGTACGCCGCGGTCAAGGTCTGGGAGACCGCTCCCGGCCAGATCTGCTTCCTGCTCGAAGACGCAGCCTAGGCTCGCGGCCAAGGCCATGCGCACCGCGATCGTCTCCACCTACCCTCCGCGTGCCTGCGGGATCGGCACCTTTGCGGCCGACGTGCGCGCCGCGCTGCTCGGGGTCGACGGGATCGACCGCGTCGAGAAGGTCGTCGTCGTCAACGACCCGACCCGCCCGCAGCGGCCGGGGCTCGTGGCCACGATCGCGCAAGCGGTTCGAGGCGACTACGTTCGCGCGGCCAGGATCCTCGGCCGGCTCGACGTCGACGTCGTCCTGCTCCAGCACGAGTACGGGATCTTCGGCGGCGACGACGGCGCCTACGTGCTCTCGCTGGCCGAGGATCTCTCGCAGCCCCTCGTCGTCACACTGCACACAGTGCTCTCCGAGCCCACGCCGCATCAGGCCGGGGTGCTCACGGCCCTGTGCCGCCAGGCCGAGCTCGTGATCGTGATGACCGAGACGGCGAAGCGGCTGCTCGTGGCCGGCGAGACGTGCCCGGAGGACAAGGTTCGCGTCGTTCCGCACGGAGCGCCGACCCTCCTTGCACGCCGCGCCGCCGCCCGCGCCCTCGTTCTCGCCGGGAAGAGCCCCGCGGAGGACGACCGGTTCCTGCTCTCGACCTTCGGGCTGATCTCGGCCGGCAAGGGGATCGAAACCGTGATCGAGGCGTTGCCCGCGATCGTCGCACGTCATCCCGAGGTGCTCTACGTGGTGGCCGGCCGCACGCACCCCGACGTAGCGCATCGCGAAGGCGAGCGCTACCGGCTCCAGCTCGAGCAGGCGGTGCTCGAGCTCGGCCTCGAGGATCACGTCGAGTTCGACGACCGCTTCCTGGCGATCGAGGAGATCGCCGACCTGCTCGCCGCAACGGACGTCTTCGTGACGCCGTACAAGGGGCGCGAGCAGATCGCCTCGGGCGCGCTCACATTCGGGATCGCTGCCGGTTGTGCGGTCGTCTCGACTCCGTACTGGTACGCGCAGGACATGCTCGCGTCAGGCGCCGGGGAGATCGTGCCGTTCGGCGACTCCGCGGCGCTCGCCGACGCCGTCTGCCGCTACATCGAAGAGCCGGATCGACTCGCCACCGCCCGCGCGGAAGCCCGTCGGATCGGAGCGCAGCTCACGTGGCCGTCCGTCGCCGAGGCGACGGCGTCCGTTCTGCGCGAGGCGGTCGAGCTGGCGCCACGCCGCCGGCGGCCACTCGCCCGGCTCGACCCGCAGCTCGTGAGCATGCGCACGGGCCACCTGCTCACGCTCGTCGACGACGTCGGCATCGTCCAGCACGCGAACGGCGTGATCCCAAACCGCCAGAGCGGCTACTGCGTCGACGACGTGGCGCGGCTCGCGGTCGTGGCGCTGGAGCTCGCACGGCGCGGCGACGAGCAGACGTGGACGTCGATCGTCTACCGCTCGCTCGCATTTCTCCAGGACGCGACCGATCCACAGCGTGGGATGCGCAACTTCATGGGCTACGACCGCCGCTGGCTCGACGAGCCGCACGTCGGCGACCACGTCGGCCGCGCGGTCTGGGCGCTGGGCGACATCCTCTCGACGGCGTGGGTGCCCGCCGTCGTCGGCCCCACTCGCCGCCTGCTGGACGAGATCGTCGGCACGCTCGACTCGGAGCTCTCGTTGCGCACCGGCGCGTACACCGTGCTCGGACTTGCGCGGCTCGACCCGGACCGGCTGCAGCCCGCAGCCCGGCAGCTGCTCGGGCGTCTGGTCGACCAGCTTGCCGCGGCTTACGAGGCTCACGCCGCCCCCGAGTGGCAGTGGTTCGAGGACGCACTCAGCTACGACAACGCCCGCCTGCCGCACGCCCTGATCGTCGGCGGCGTCGCACTCGGCCGCGAGGATCTGACGGAGACGGGCCTAGATGCCCTTCGCTGGCTCGGCGACGAGTCCGGCCTCGTCGAAGGGACGCTCCGGCTGACCGGGCACCATGGCCGGCATCGCACGGAATCGGCTCCAGGCGGGGGCGACGAGCAGCCGCTCGACGCCTCGGCCTTCGTTTCGGCGGAGCTGGCGGCATACGCCGCCACGGGCGATCCCGAGCACGCGCTGCGTGCGCAGCGGGCGTTCGACTGGTTCCTCGGCCGTAACCGGCTGCACCAGCCGCTGTACGACTTCGCGACCGGCGGCTGCAGCGACGGGCTCGGCGAGGAGACGACGAACGACAACCAGGGCGCCGAGTCAACGCTCGCCGTCCACCGTTCGGCGCTCCTGCTCGACGCGGCGGGGCTGCCTGCCGTCCTCCGCGACCGCCCGCGCGAGACCGCCGCGGCGTGACAGTCCGCGAGCTCTTTCAGCGCCACGACGCCAATCCGATCCTCACGGCGGACGACTGGCCGTATCCCGTCAACGCCGCCTTCAACCCGGCAGCCGCGCAACTCGACGACGAGACCGTCCTCGTGGCGCGCATCGAGGGCCTGACCGGGATCTCGCATCTCTCCGTCGCACGCTCGGCCAACGGCGTCGACGGCTGGACGATCGATCCGGAGCCGTTGCTGGAGCCGGCGGACGGGGTCGAAAGCGAGCAGTGGGGCTTCGAGGACGCGCGCGTCGTCTTCGTGCCTGAGCTCGAGCGCTGGGTGATCACCAGCACGGCCTACGGCCCCGCCGGGCCCGCGGTCTACCTCGCCACGACGACGGACTTCAGGAGCGTCGAGCGGCACGGGATCATCCGGCAGCCCGAGGACAAGAACGCGGCTCTGCTCCCGGAGCGGATCGACGGCAAGTGGGTGCTCTTCCACCGGCCGAAGACCGAATACGGGCCCTCGCGAGGCGAGATCCTGCTTTCTCGCTCCGCCGACCTGATCAGCTGGAGCGCCCCCGAGCAGGTGCTGCAGCCGCGTGAGGGGGCGTGGTGGGACTCGCTCCGGATCGGGATCGGCCCGCCGCCGCTGCGAACGGAGCACGGCTGGCTAGTGGTCTACCACGGCGTCAAGGAGACACTCACCGGCGGTCTCTACCGCGTGGGGCTGGCCCTCACCGATCTCGACGAGCCGACGCGCGTGCTGCACCGGCTACCGGAGTGGATCCTCGGCCCGTCCGCGCCCTATGAACGCGAGGGAGACGTTCCCAACGTCGTCTTCCCGTGCGGTCTCGTCCACGACGCCGAGAACGATGAGCTCCGGCTCTACTACGGTGCCGCCGACACCTCGATCTGTCTCGCCACGGCGCGGCTCAGCGACCTGCTCGCCGCCGTGCTCGCCGCGCCGCCCGACTAGACGTCGAGCGACTTGCTGTGCTTCGCCGCGGCGCGCTTCTCGGTCCGGCGCTCCTTCAGCGTCTTCTGGGCCGGTTTCTTGCCCACCTTCTTCGGCTTCTGCTGACCCTTCATGGCGTCAGTGTCGCACAGACGCGACAGCCGCGTAGGCGTCGAGATAGTCGTCGACCATTCGCGCCACGTCGAATCGGGCCACCGTGTCTGCTCGGATCGCCCCGCGGTTGAGGCTCGCCACCCGGTCGACGGCAACGACGGCGCCCGCGACATCCTCGACGAGGAAGCCAGTCGTCCCGTCCTCGATCAGCTCCCCCATCGACCCGCGCCTGAAGGCGATCACCGGCGTGCCGCAGGCCATCGACTCGACGACGCTGTACCCGAACGGCTCGTCGAAGCCGATCAAGTGCAGTAGCGCGTGCGCGCCCCCGAGCAGCTCCGCCCGCTCCCCGACGCCCACCGGACCGATGAACGAGACCCGCTCCCCGTCGAGCCGCGGGGCGACGCGCTCGTCGAAGTACGCCTGATCCTGGACGATCCCCGCGATCACGAGGGGTAGACCCGTGGCCTCGGCGACGTCGATCGCCTCCACGGTCCCCTTGTCCGGATGGATCCGCCCGAAGAAGAGCAGGTAGCCGCCGGGCGCCGGGTGCAGCGGGAACGTCGCGGTATCGATGCCGTGATGGATCGTGGCCGCGTAGTCGAGGCTCGGATGCCGATCGGCGTCGCTGATCGCGACGTAGGCGCTGGTCGCGTTGTAGCGCTGGTAGACCGGCAGGATCAGCTCCGACGAGAACCCGTGGATCGTCGTCAGAACTGGCGTGTCGACGAGCTCGCTGTAGGTCAGCGGGAGGAAGTCGAAGCTGTTGTGGATCAGGTCGAACTCGTCGGCGCGCTCGAAGACGTGCGCGATGTGGAGGCATTCGACCACCTTCGGCTCGACACCGGGATCCTCGGAGTAGCCGCGCGCGACGACGGAGGCGAGCCGGCCGGAGGTGATCGAGTCCGCGGTCGCGAAGAGCGTCACGTCGACGCCCCTGGCGACGAGTCCCTCGGTGAGGAGCGATGCGAACTGCTCCCAGGGCCCGTAGTGGCGCGGCGGCACGCGCCATGAGACCGGCGCGAGCATCGCGACGCGCAGCGGCTTCAGGGGGTCAGCGAGCCCGCTCACGGCCCGTGCTCGACAAGCTTCGACTTGTACTCG
Source organism: uncultured Gaiellaceae bacterium (assembly GCA_963820695.1). Lineage (GTDB taxonomy): Bacteria > Actinomycetota > Thermoleophilia > Gaiellales > Gaiellaceae > Gaiellasilicea. The sequence goes on from CAWGAP010000001.1 coordinate 220,720, forward strand.
CTGCGCGGCAGGCTTCCGGGCGCGACGAGCTCGATCTGGGTCTGGACGACGAGCACCTCGCGCAGACGGTCGCGGATCGCGCCCGCGAGCGCAGCGTCGGGCCGCGCCTCGGGCGCGAGCTCGACGCTGACGGGCAGCGGTGGCTCCTGCTTCACCCCAGGCGCCTGCGGCCGTACGAGGATCTGCCCGCTCACGTCCGGCGCGAACATGCTCACGACCTCGCGGATCGCGGCCGGGAAGACGTTGACGCCGCGCACGATCAGCATGTCGTCGGTGCGGCCGATGCAGCGCACGCGCGGGCTCGTGCGGCCGCACGGGCACGGACTCGTCCGCACCTCGACGTGATCTCTTGTGCGAAAGCGGAGCAGCGGCGCCGCACGGTGGCGTAGGTGCGTGAGCACGAGCTCGCCGGTGGCGCCGTCCTCGAGCTCGAGCGCCGCGCCGCTCTCCGGGTCGATCAGCTCCGCGTGCACGAAGCCGCGCGCGCCCAGGTGCATGCCGTCCTGCTCCTCGCACTCGCCCCAGAGCGAGACGCCGATGTCGCCGATTCCCATCGCCTCGGTGACCTTCGCGCCCCACCCCTCTTCGAGCTTCGCGCGGAACGACGGCTCGCCCCCGCCCGGCTCCCCCGCGACGAGCACCCGCTCGACGCTCGAGCCGCGCAGATCGTGGCTCTCGGCGAGGTACGCCGCGTAGGAGGGCGTCAGGACCGCCGCGGCCGGCCTGAGCCGGTGGATCGACTGCACCAGGCGCTCCGTCTGCCCGGTGCCGACCGGGATGTGGCAGAGGCCGATCCGGTCGAACGCCGCGAGCGCTGCTCCGGCGACGAACGGGCCGGCGTTGTAGGTCGAGACGATGCGCTGGCCGGCGGCGATGCCCGAGGCGGCGTAGCTGCGCGCCGATCCGGTAACCCAGTTCTCCAGGTCGCCGGCCGTCAGCGGGATATAGCTCGGCTCGCCGGTCGTCCCGCTCGTCGAGTAGATCCGGACGATCTCGTGCGGCCCCGCGCAGAGGTGAGCGCCGAACGGGTTGTCGGGCGTGCGGCTCTGGCGCAGCTCGTCCTTCTCGGTGAGCGGCAGCTGCGCGATCTGCGCGAGCCCGCCCCCGGTGTCGACCTCCGCGAGCTTCGTGCGATAAAACGCCGAGCGCTCGAGCAGGTAGGCGAGCTGCGCCCGGTAGCTCACATCGTCGAGCTCCCGCTGCTCGGGCCAGGGGAGCGACTCGAGCTCAGGCTCGAGCATCGGGCTCGTAGCGGACGGCGTCCTCCGCCGCTCGGGCGAGGATGAACCCGAGCGGCCGCTCCTGCTCCTCGGCGAGGTGCGCGAGCAGGCTCGCCGTCCGGGCGAGGATCGGCACGGCCTTGACGGCGGCCGCCGGGAAGCCCAGGTCGAGCAGCACCGCCGCGATCGGCATCGAGACGTTCATCGTCAGCGGCTTGCCCCAGGTCTCCGCGACCGCGTCCCTGAGCTCCCGCGCGAAGCCGACATGCGGCCCGCTGACGCCGCGCTCTTCGGCCAGCTCGAGAATGCGCTCAGCACGCGGGTCGAGCGGCCGGTGAACCGGGTGGCCGAAGCCCGGCACGCGGCCGCCCGCGGCGTGCAGCTCGCGGGCGACGTCCTCGGGACGACGCCCGGCTGAGATCGCGCCGGCGAGCAGCTTCGCGCACGCCTCCGACGTCCCGAGCAGAACCGGGCCGGCGCCGAGAATTCCGGCCGCGACGGCTCCCTGCAGCGACTCCGGGTCGGCCGCGAGCGTCATCCGCGCGGCGACGTTCGTCGGCATCAGGCCGTGCTCCGCGATCGCGACCAGCAGCAGGTCGAGGAAGTAGCGCTGCTCGTCGGTCGGCTCGTCGCCGGTGAGCAGGAGGTGGAAGTACTCGGTGAAGCCGACGCGGCCCATCAGGTCGCCCGTGAGGTCGCGCTCGCGCACCTCGACGCGGTCGGGGTAGGCCTGGCTGATCGCAGTCACGGCCGAAGGCCGCGGCTCACCCACTCTGCGAACGGACGTAGTCGATGTAGCCGCGGACGTCGGCGACCGGCTCGGAGTAGGCGTCGCCGAGGGTCGACTCGATCCGGCTCATGTACTCCTCCGCCCAGCCGGGGAAGGGATAGTCGATGGCGCGCAGGAACTCGAGCGTCGCCGCAAGCCGCATGTCGGCGATCGAAGGCTCGTCGCCGCCGATGAACGGGCGGTCGCCGAGGAAGAACGCCCGGTAGACCTCGAGCGGGCCCGCCAGCGCCGCCTCCGCGTCCTTCGCGGCCTTGGCCTTCGCGGCGTCGTCGGCGTCGGAGGTGCCCACCTCGCCCGGGTACTGCCCGAAGCCGAGCGTCGGATAGGTGGCCCGCGCGAGGAGCGGATAGAGCGTCCCGATCAGGTAGAACATCGCGCTGTCGACCATTGCCCGCTCGCCCGGATCGGCCGGGTAGAAGCGCACGAGGCCGTGCTTGTTGCAGAGGTACTGCATGATCGCGCAGCTCTCCCAGAGCGAGCCCTGCGGCAGGCCCTCCTCCTCGAGCAGCGGCGTCAGGTCGGCCGGGCCCTTGGCGAGGAACTCGGGTGTGCCCTTCTTGCCCCAGACGTCCAACTCGTCGAACTCGAGCCCCGCGGCCCGGACGAAGATCCGCACCGTCAGGTTGTTGACGCTCGGCTTCAGGATGCTCAGCGTGGCCATTCTTCCTCCTAGCGGTAGGGGTTCTTCGGCGAGCGGTCGCCCGAGAGCGAGCGCGACCGGGCGGCGAGCGCCTCGATCGCGTCGGCGAGATGAGCCTCGTCGATGTTGTAGTCGCCGCGCTCGACGCGGAGCAAGTGCGCCTCGAGCAGCACGTCGGCGTGCGTGTGGCCGTGCGGCGGCTCGAAGCGATACGACGCCAGCTCGATCAGCAGCCCCAGCGGATCCTCGAAGTAGATCGAGTCCATGAAGCCGCGGTCCTTGACGCCGCTGTGCCGGACTCCCCGCTCGTCCAGCCGCTCGACGGCCTGCTTGAACGTCGCCTGCGAGAGCGAGAAGGCGATGTGATGCACGGCGCCGATCCCGGTCGACGTGCGCGCCGGATCGGGAGCGCGCTCCTCGTTCGTGAAGACGGTGATCAGGCGTCCGTCGCCCGGGTCGAAGTAGAGATGGCTCTCGGACTCGTTGTCGAGGTTGGGCTGCTCGAAGATGAAGGGCATGCCGAGCACGCCCTCCCAGAAATCGATCGACGTCTGCCGGTTCGCGCCAACGATCGTGATGTGGTGAACGCCCTGAGCCTGAAGTTTTCGCATCGCCATCGCTCGACCTCGTGGTCACGAGTTTCACGTTGTCTCTGCCCGGCTGCAAGCCGCACCTAGATGGTTGATGCCACGATTCCGCGCGTTCGGGGCCCGATCTGGCGTGTCTGGGCCGCTCCCGCGCCCCAGAGCTGCCAGCTCACGCCCCGAGACGGACGTTTCAGTGGCATCAACCATCTAGCCGAGCCTGCGGGCGAGCTCGGTCCTCGAGCGCACGCCGAGCTTGGCGTAGACGTGCGTCAGGTGGCTCGCCACCGTCCGTTCGGCGAGGAAGAGCGTCGCGGCGACCTCCGCGTTCGTCCTCCCCCTCGCCACGAGGTCGGCGACGCGCCGCTCGGCCGGGGTGAGACCGTCGCTGCGCGTACGTCCGCCGATCGCTCCCAGCTCCTCGCGCGCTCGCTCCGCCCAGCCGGCGGCTTCCAGCTCCTCGAACCCGCCGAGTGCTGCCTCGATCGCCTCGCGGGCCGGTCGCTTCTGGCGCACCCGCCGTCGAGTCACGCCGAGGGCGAGCAATGCCCGCGCGCGGCTGAACGGATCGCCGACCGCTTCGTGCAGCCCGACCGCCTCCGCGAGCAGGGACAGTGCGTCCTCGACATCGCCGCGGGACGCAGCCACGAGCCCGTGGCAGCGGGCCGTGTGGGCGAGTACCCACTTCCGGTCGAGCCTGCGCGCTTCCGCCTCCCAGGCATCGAGCCGAGCGATGGCGTCGTCGACCAGTCCGAGCGCGAGCAACGCCTCGACCTGCTCCGCGCGCCACCAGGTCATCGCCGGCTCCGCGCCGTCGGCTGCGTCTGCCGTCTGCTCCGCGCTCTCGAAGCATGCGACCGCCGCGTCCGGGTCGCCGCTCCAGAGCTCCACGAGTCCGCGGATCGCCAGGGGCGCCTGCAATCGCGCGGCGTGGAGGTCGGACAGCATGCAGATCCGCTCGGCCAGATCGCGCGCTTGCGCGAGGTCGCCGCGGTGCGCGGCGACGAGCGCCGACGGGAAGAGGCTCTGCGGCGACTCCGCCTCGTCGCGGACGTACTGGGCGCTGAGCGCGCGCGACTGTTCGGCGTACTCGGCGGCCAGACTGAACTTTCCGCTACGAAGCTCGACGAGCGCCAGATACCAGAGCCCGTACGCCGCCAGACGCTCGTCGCGCTCGCTCCAGTCCCAGTAGAGCGTCTCGAGGAGGGCACGCGCGCGGTCGAAGTGACCCGACCAGACGAGGATGTGACCGAGCGCGAAGCCGGCGTCCGCCACCGGCTGGGAGGCTGAGTCGTCCGCAGCAAGCCCGTACGCCTGCTCGGCGAGCTCGAGGGCGCCGGCCTTCCCCGCGTTGAAGCGGATCAGCGCGAGACCGCCCAGGGCCGAGGCATGGAGCGGGACGTCCCCGAGCTCCTCAGCGAGGCCGACTGCAGCCAGCGCATGCTGCTCGGCGGCGTCGAGACCTTCCATGAAGCGGACGTCCAGGCTCAGCCGCTGGTGGATCGACGCCTGCAGGGCGGGCGGTGCTCCCGGCTCCCGCAACGCCTCCTTCAGGAGCGGGATCGCGAGTGGCATGTCCTCTGTCTCGGCCAGGAGGAGGAGCGCTTCGGCCCGTTCTGCTCCTGCCGGGGCTCGCGCGGCGAGCTCGGTCGCCAGCACCCGGCCACGCTCGACGCTCCCCGCGGCGAGATGCGCCCGAACCGCCGCGGCGGCGCGCCGGTCCATGTCCGCGCGACGCTCCGAGGGCGTCAATCGGACCGCGTGCTCGCCCAGCTCGCCGGCGGTGATCGGCGCGCCCTGGGCGGAGGCGGCCTCGGCCGCGCCCTCGAGCACGGCCGCGAGCTCGGCGTCGGGCCGGTCGGTCGAAAGCGCGAGGTGGCGAGCGCGCGCAAGCGGATCTTCGGTGAGCTCCGCGAGGCGGCCGTGGACGCGGCGGCGCTCGGCGGCGGGCAGCTCCTGGTACAGGACCGAGGCGAGCAGTGGGTGCGTGAAGCGAATCGTGCCGTCGGCGAGCTCGATCACCTGCTCGCGGAGCGCGGAGTCCAGCGCGTCCCGCTCGATCCCGGCGTCCGCCAGCTGGGCCGGCGTCAGTCGCGCATCCGCCGAAGCGAGCACGAGTGCCTCATGCGTGACGCCGGTGAAGCCGTCGAGTCGGGCGGAAACGAGCTCCTCCAGCCGCTCCGGCACCGGCAGGGGCTGCGTCGGGTCGCGAACCGAGCCCTCGGGGCCGAGCGCCCGTGCGAGCTCGAGCGCATAGAACGGGTTGCCGCCCGACACCTGGTGCAGCCTGAGCAGCGTCGGCCGCGGCACGGCGCGGTCGAGCAGGGTGCGAAGGATCCGATGGGTCGCGCCGACGCTGAGCGGCCCCACGCGAAGACGCTCGATCCGGTCGGGGTCGAGCGCGTTTTCGACGGGCGACGCCGGCTCCCGCTCGCCGACTCGACGCGTCCAGAGCAGGACGATGTTCGCCCCGGGCAACCGCCGGAGAGCGAACCCGAGCGCGCTCGCGGACGAGGCGTCGAGCCACTGGAGGTCATCGATCGCGAGCACGAGCCGGTCTGCGGCGAGCAGCTCCAGGGCGCTGCGAACCGCGACGCCGAGGGCCCGCTGGTCGACGGGACGACCCGCTGCATCCTCGACGAGCAGCGCGACCTCGAGCGCCCGGCGCCGCGGCGCCGTCAGGCCCGGCAGGACCTCGTCGAGGACGCCGTCGAACAGGTCGCCGAGGCCGGCGTAGGCGAGCGCGCGCTCCGACTCGGCCGGCCGCGACGAGAGCACGCGTACGCCTCGCCCGCGCGCCTCCTCGACCGCTGCGCGCCAGAGCGTCGACTTCCCGATCCCGGCCTCGCCCTCCAGGGCGAACGCGATCGGGCCCTGCCCGGCCACGCGCCGGTCGAGAAACGCACGGAGCGAGCTGAGCTCCTCGTCTCTGCCGACGACCTCGACTGCCATTCGCCCCCATCGTGACAGGGTGGATCGCGAAAGTCAGGCAGCGACGATGCCAAGGGTGGCCGAGGACGTCACGTTGCGGCCCAGTCGTAGACGAAGACCGGTTCCGCAGCGGTGCTCAGCCGCCGAGCGCCGCTGCCGTCCACACCGATGCTCCAGAGCTCGATCGGCCCGCTCTCGCCGTGGCGGGAGAACGTGAGCTCGCCGCTCGGGCTCCACGACGGATGCGACTCCTGCAGGTCTGGCGTTCGAGTCCGGTTCTGGACGCCCGTGCCGTCCGGCCGCATCACGAAGACGTCCTCGCTCCCGTCCCGCATCGACATGAAGGCGATCCACCTGCCGTCGGGAGACCAGGCGGCCCACTGGTCGCGCGCCGGGTGACGCGTCAGGTTCCGTTGCCGCCGCCCGTCGCTCGACATGGCGTAGATCTCGAACTCGCCCTGCCGCGTGCTCTGGAACGCGATCGTGCGTCCGTTCGGGCTCCAGGCCGGATACTCGTTCAGCGATCCATCCCGGGTGAGCCGCAGCTTGTGCGAGCCGTCGGGCCTCATCACCCAGATGTCCCGGCCGCCGGCGCGCATCGAGAAGAAGGCGATCGAGCGTCCGTCCGGCGACCACGTCGGCGACCAGTCGGCGACACCGGGACTGTTGGTCAGGTTCCGCGGCTTGCCGCCGGCGGCGGCCACGACCATGATGTCGCTCTCGTCGCCGCGGAAGGGGTTGATCCGGTAGGCGATCAGCTTCCCGTTCGGCGACCAGGTGGGGCTGAAATCGTTGCGGCCGTCGATGCCGGCGATCCGCCGGGGCTTGCCGTCCGGCACGACGGCGACGTAGATGTCCAGCCCACGCCGGTTCGGGCTCTCGGACGCGTAGGCGAGCCGCCAACTCGGCGCATGGTCGCGTGCTCCACCCGCGGCGGAGAAACAGGCGCAGCAGAGCGTTGCGGCAAGGAGGGCAAGCGTGAGCGTGCGCACGCCGCTACTACCCCTCCGCCCCGTCCTCGGTTCCTTACGGCTCGCCGAGGAAACGCCCGACGACGTCGAAGTACTCGTCCGGCTCCTCGACCCAGGGCCGGTGCGCGCTTCGCTCGAACACGTGCAGCCGGCGGCGGGCGGGCGCGAGGGCGTCGTAGATCGCGTGTGCCACGGCGGGCGGCGTCAGCCGGTCGTACCGGCCGCTGAGGACAAGCGTGCGCGCTTGGATCTCCCCGAGCCGGGGCAGCGGGTCGTAGCCGCGCAGCGTGCCGTCGACGATCCACTCGGGATCCGAGCCGACGACCGACCTGTAGACGGCCTCGTCGAACCCACCCTCGTGGCGCAGCGGCGGATGGTTCCACGGGTCGACCCACTCCAGGTCGGGCAGGACCCGCACGACGAGCTCCTGGTACGCGGGGTCGAGCGAGAGAATGCCCTGCTCGCGCAGCCGGCAGATCTGCTCCCACTCCCGCGGGAACAGGCGCCGCAGCTCGGCGTTGACGCCGTCGATGTTCGTACGCTGCCAGCTCGCCGCGGAGATCTGGGCGTTGCTCAAGACGAGCCGGCGGACAGCGGCCGGCTGCTGCAGCGCGTACTCGACAGCAGGAAGCCCGCCGAAGGAGAGGCCGATCAGGTCGACCGCGTCCAGGCCGAGGTGGCGTCGAACGGCATCGATGTCGTCGGCGAAGAGCTCGACCGAGTACTCGCTCCCGTCGGGCAACCGGTCGGAGCGGCCGCAGCCGCTGTAGTCGAAGTAGACGACCGCGGAGCGAGGCACAAGCCGGGAGAACCACGGGTGGTAGTGGTCGTGACCGGCACCGGGTCCGCCCGAAGCCAGCACCACGGCCCCGCGAGTGAGATCACCTTCACACTCGACGTAGATCCGCCCGTGCCCGGTGTCGACGAGCTGTTCGACGCGCTCCGTCACGCTACGAACGGGCCACCGGAGCGCGCAGGGCGCGCGTCTCGGCGCGGGCTTGGCGCCACCAGATGAACTCGTAGGCGTGGAGCGACACCCAGACCGCCGTCGCGAGAGCGAGCGCCGCGAGCGCCGGGATCGCGACAGCGGCCGGCAGCAACGCGATGAAGACGAGCGCGGTGATGAAGCGGCCCCGGCTGAGCGTGCGCGACACGCGCAGCCGTATCCCCGCGTACGCGAGGAGGTAGAGCGCCGAGCCGCCGAAGAGGCCGAGCGCCGGGATCGTCTCCAGTGGGTCGCTCACGTGGGCGACGGTCTTCTTCATCGCGAGCGCGACGAGGACGATGCCGACCACCAGGGGCAGATGCAGGTAGCTGAACGCGTCGCGCGCCAGGGCGCTGCGTTCTGCGCCGCTTCGCTCGGAGAGCATCTGCTCGGCGCGGATCGAGAAGAAGTCGAAGTACGCCAGCCACATCGATGTCGCGACAACGAGTCCGAGGACGGCCGTCAGGATCACGCCGGCGCTGATCTGCGTGTCGTCCACGCCGACTCCGATTGCGATCATGGCCTCGCCGAGCGCGATGATCAGGATCAGGCCGTGGCGCTCGGCGAAGTGGCCGGGATGGACGCGCCAACCGCTCACCCCGCTGACGAGCGGGCCGACGTAGTCGATCGTGAGCGCGAGCAGCCAGAGAGCGGGTTTGAGGCCGCCGTCGACGAATCCGGCGGCGATGATCAGCCCGGCTCCGATCACCGTCGACGGTGTGATCCGGAGCACGGCCGCAAACAGGTCGCGGTCGCCACGTCCCGCGAGCGCGAAGAGCGCGACATGCATCACGCGCACGATCAGGAACGCAACACCGAAGAGCACGCCGTGCGGGCCGAACGCGTCGGGGACGACCAGCGCAGCGACGAACATCGCGGTGATCGCAACCAGCATCGCGCCGCGCACGACTCCCTCGTCCGGATCGACGGCGTTCGTCAGCCACGCGTAGCCCGCCCAGGCCCACCACAGCGCCGCGAGGATCAGCAAGCCGTCGGCGAGCCCGCCCCACGTCGTGTCATCCGACATCAGCGTCGTGACCTGCGTGAACGCGAACACGAACACGAGGTCGAAGAACAGCTCGAGCGGCGTGACGCGGTGCTCGTGCTCCGGATTCTGGTCGCTCACGGGCCGACGCTACCGCGAAGGTCGGCGTGGCGGGCCGGCAGGCGTGGACCTGGCCCCCACCAGGCTGCCGCGCCTGCGTCGGCCTGCCGCGTTTCGTGTCGTTCATAGCTCACCGGAGAACAAGTTTCAATGGCAACTTGTCGTGGTGAACTCGAACCGAGCGGCGATCTGCAATGGTTCGAGCGTGCCGACGGATCAGTATCACGAGCCGCCCGGCGAGCTCAGCGGCGACACCCGCACGTTCGCCCGCGTGATCGCCTCGCTCCAGGAGGAGGCGGAGGCGATCGGCTGGTACGAGCAGCGGATGTCGATCGAGACGAACGAGGAAGCCCGTCGGATCATGGAGCACGCCCAGCGCGAGGAGTTCCTCCACTTCTCGATGGACCTCGAGTTCCTGGCCCGCCGCAAGGACAAGTGGCGGCTGGCGTTGCAAAAGATCCTCTTCAAGGAGGGCGACATCGTCGAGCTCGCCGAGCAAGCCGAGGACGCGGTCGAGGACTAGGAGGGTTTGGCGGAATGGCGCTCGTCGACGGGGTGCGCTGCTCGTCCCGAGGCAAGGACGCAGGGAGCGCCGATAGCCGACGCTATCGGCGCGACTGAGGACGCCGCCTCGGGACGAGCAGCGTGGCCCGGCGACTCAGCCCGCTATTTCGCCAAACCCTCCTAGCGCCGCACGCTCCCGGCGGACGACCTCGCCTTCAGCGCAGCGCGTCGATCGACGCGGTCGCGACGATCCCGTCGACGCTGCGCGCCAGCTCCGCATCCAGGGTCACGAACGCGTCCGCCTGCAGTTGCGTGAGTGCGACGTACTCGGCGTTGTAGGTCGAGGCCCAGCCCAGCTGATCCGCCAGCTCCCAGGCGCGACGCCGGAGGACGGCGTCGCCGAGCAGCCTGATCGGCATCCTCCCGATGCGGGTGAGGCGCTCGCGCGCGAGGTCGGCCGGGAGCTCGCCCCGCTGGACGGCCTCGTGCAGAGCCGACAGCGTCTGGGAACGAAGGAGCGTCGGTGCGAGGAGCTCGTGCGCGCTTGAGACCTCGTCCCCCGTGCTCGCCAGGTGGAGGACGGCGCTCGTGTCGACGACGAACCTGGTCATGGGCACAAACTACCGTGGCAGCGCTCAGGCGCTCGCTGCCGCCTCGGTAACGATCGGCTTCCCGGTCGCGTTCGACCGGGACTCGGCGCCGGCGTATAGAACACAGGCATGAGCAACGTCACGTGCGACGTCACGATCTCAATCGACGGGTACGTCGCCGGCCCGAACCAGAGCCTCGCCGAGCCGCTCGGCGAGGGCGGAGAGCGTCTGCATCGGTGGATGTTCGAGGAGCGCGACGCGAACGCTGCAGCGGTCGAGGCAATCACCGCAGCAGGCGCCTATGTGATGGGTCGCAACATGTTCGGCGGGGGCCGCGGCGGCTGGGATCAGGAATGGACGGGTTGGTGGGGCGACGACCCGCCGTACCACGCTCCCGTCTTCGTCCTCACGCACCACCCGCGCGCCCCGCTGCCGATGCAGGGCGGCACGACGTATCACTTCGTCACGGACGGGATCGAGTCCGCGCTGGCCTCGGCGCGGGAGGCAGCGGGCGACGCCGACGTCGCGATCGCCGGCGGCGCAGCCACGATCAACCAGTATCTGTCGGCCGGACTGATCGACGAGCTACGACTGCACGTCGCGCCGTTGGTGCTCGGTGCGGGCGCGCGCCTGTTCGAGGGCGTCGGAGGACTCGACCTCGAGCGTCTCGACCTCGGCGGCACCGAGCTCGTCACTCATCTGACCTACCGTGTTCGCCAAGAGCACGACGCCAGTGTCGAGTCGCGGCACTAGCAGCTGTCCGAACGACGACGAGCTTGTCGACGCCGGACTCCGCGCCCCACACCTCGCCGCGGCGACCGAGGATCTGCCTGACGTTCGCGGGCGAGCTCGGGAGCCGGACGCGCGTGAACCTCTCCGTCTTGGGGTCGAAGCGAACGAGGGCGTTCGCGCCGAAGTCGCTCAGCCAGACGCGATCCGCCTGATCGACGTAGACGGCATACGGCATCGGCGTCGCTCCCGGGAGGCGCCACTCGCGCCAGCGTCCGCTCGAAGGGACGTACACCGCGACCTTGCCCGCGTTCCACTCGCTCACCCAGATCCGCCCCTTCGAGTCCGACCAGGCGCGCCTCGCGCCCTGGTCGCGCGTCGGCGGCTGCAGCACCCGTACGGTCGACCGCGCGCTGTCGATGCGGCCGAGGTAACCGCCCGCGAGCGACGCGTAGTAGACGGTTCCCGAAGGCGTCACGGTAATCCCGTACGGACCCTCTCCTCTGGGTGCCCGGAACACCCGCACCTTCCCGACCCGCGGATCGAGCCGCCCGTAGATCCCGCTCTGGCCGGTGAACCACAGGACGCCACGCCGGTCGAAGACGGCTGTATTCAGGTTGGCGTAGCCCGACGACGCAGGCAGTGGGAAGCGGCGCACGCGCCGCGTCTTCGGGTCGACCCGGACGATCGCGTTGAGCCCGCCGTCGGTGATCCACGGTGCTCCGTCCGGCCCGACGATGACACCGTGCGGCGCCGAGCCCTCGCCGAGGGGGACGTGCCTCGTCTTGCCGGTCTTCGGGTCGAGCCAGCCGAGCTCTCCCGAACCCTGCGCCGTGTACCAGACGCCTCCGTCGCGGGCCGGAGCGACATCGTGAGGCCGGCTGCCTGCCGGGACTGGATACTCGCGGAGGCTCAGCGCAGTCGTCGAGCTCGTCGCGCCCCCGGCGGCGCCCGCGATGGAGGCGACGACGGCGACGCAGGCGGGGATGGTGATCCACCCGCGCATCTAGTTGGCAACGTGCGTGCCGAACCAGCTCAGCATCCGGCGATACGCGGCAGCCGCCGCAGCAGGATCGTGCCGCGATCCGGTCGGGTTGAAGAATGCGTGGTCGACGCCCGGGTACGTGACGATCTGGTGCCGTAGTCCGGCTCTCCGCAGTGCCGAACGCGCCGCCGCGCGGCTGGCGTTGACCCTCGAGTCGAGCTCCGCGTAGATCCCCAGCACCGCCGCCTTTGAGCCGGTGAGGTTCCCGCCCTCGGGAAAGGGCCCGTAAAAGGGCACGGCGGCGGCCAGGCGTGACTCCTTCGAGGCGAGCAACAGCCACGTCATCCCGCCGCCGAAGCAGAACCCGGTCGCCGCGACCTTCCTCCCGGGGAGTCGCCGGCGAATCTCCGTCACGCCCGCCTTCATGTCTGCCACGAATCGCGAGGGAGGAGCAGCTCCGAGCGCGGCCATCGCCTCGGACTCGTCCGCAAACGACCCGGTCCCGCCCTCCTCCGACAACAGGTCGATCGCCAGCGCCGAATAGCCACTCGCGGCCAGGCGGCCGGCAATCGTGCGGATCGAGTCGTTCAGCCCGCGGTTCTCGTGGATCACCAGCACACCGCCTCGAGCCCGAGCTGCCGCCGCCCAGGCGCCCATCAGCTTTCGACCCCCCGGCCCACGAAACACGATCTCACGAGTCGGCCTCGCCGCTCCCTCGGCGTCCGCCACCGTCGGACTCGTCGTTCGAGCCCCGGACGCGACACGCATCCGCGCCCTGGCCTCATCCGCGAGGAAGCCCGCGAGCAACGATGCCGCCGCGGCGCCACCCAACCCAAGCAGCCCCAACCGACGTAACGCCTCACGCCGCGAGACGAGCCCGTCGGCATGGTCCTCGGCGATCTCCTCCGCCAGATACCGCTGTAACTCCGTCACGACTCGACCTCCTTCTCCGGAGCTACGGCGAGGTCGCGCATCCGGATTGCAAGCACGTCGGCGCGGCCCGACCGGACGTTACGAGGACGACGCAGCTCGGGCCTCCGCGTCGGACTCGAGCTCGGGCTCGACGCCGGCGATGCGGTAGACGTCGGCCTGATCGAGCGTCTCCTGCTCCAGGAGAGCACGCGCCAGCGCGTCGAGCCGGCCGCGTTCGCGACCGAGCAGACCGATGACCTCGTCCTCGGCCTCTCCGACGATTCGCCGCGTCTCTTCGTCGACCCGCTCCAGCGTCGCGGGTGACGCGGGCGTCGAGCCGGGCAGCAGGATCCCGTCCTGCGGGCCGTCGGCGATCGCCAAGGGCCCGAGCTCGTCGCTCATGCCCCAGCGGGCGACCATCCCGCGCGCGATCCTCGTCAGGTTCTGGATGTCCGACTCGGCGCCGGTCGTGGTGTCGCCGTACACGACCTGCTCCGCCCCGCGGCCTCCGAGCGCCACCTTGATCCTGGCGACGAGCTCGTGTCGGCCGTAGCCGTACCGGTCGGTCTCCGGGGTCGAGAGCGTGACGCCGAGCGCCTGCCCTCGCGGGATGATCGAGACCTTGCGCACGGGGTCGGCCCCAGGGGTGAGCATCCCGACGAGCGCGTGGCCCGATTCGTGGTAGGCGGTGCGCTCGCGGTCGGCGTCCGTCATCACGATCTGGCGCTCGGCGCCGAGGATGATCTTCTCGATCGCGTCGGTGAAGTCCCGCTGTTCGACGGCAGCGTGTTCCCGCCGAGCCGCGAACAGCGCAGCCTCGTTCACGATCAGGGCGAGGTCCGCGCCCGTGGCTCCCGGCGTCGACGCCGCGATCTGCTCGAGGTCCACGTCGGGGGCGAGCGGCACCGACCGCGTGTGAATCTGGAGGATCTTCGCGCGGCCGGTCTTGTCCGGCGGTTGGACGGCGATCCGGCGGTCGAACCGGCCCGGGCGGAGGAGCGCCGGATCGAGGATCTCGGGCCGATTCGTGGCCGCGAGCACGATCACGTTCGTGCCGGGCTCGAACCCGTCCATCTCCGTCAGGATCTGGTTCAGCGTCTGCTCGCGCTCGTCGTGCCCGCCGCTGATGCCGCCGACGCCACCCGCACGGGAGCGTCCGATCGCGTCCAGCTCGTCGATGAAGACAATCGCGGGAGCGCTCTCCTTCGCCTGCTTGAACAGGTCGCGCACACGCGAGGCGCCGATACCAACGATCGCCTCGACGAACTCCGAGGCCGACAACGAGAAGAACGCCGCGTCCGCCTCCCCGGCGACGGCGCGGGCGAGAAGCGTCTTTCCCGTCCCCGGGGGGCCGTACAGGAGCACGCCGCGGGGAATGCGGGCGCCCAGCCGGCTGTAGCGCTCCGGATTCTTGAGGAAGTCGACGATCTCGACGAGCTCCTGCTCCGCCTCGTCGATGCCGGCGACGTCGTCGAAGGTCACGCGCTGTCCGCTCCGCTCGGCGCGGCGGGCGGTCGACCTGCCGAAGCCGCCGAGGACGCCCCCACCCCCGGCCTGGCGCCGCATCAGCCAGATGAAGAACCCGACCAGGATCAGCGCGGGCGCGAGCCCGAGGATGAGGCTCGGGAGAAAACCGCGGCCCGCATCGGGCGCGCTGGCGTTGATGACGACCTCCTTGTCCGTCAGCAACGTCGTCAGGCCGGCCCGATCGATGAACGCCGGAACCTGCGTCTTGAACCGGTCGACCTCGACGGGCTTGTCCTCCCCGGGCGGGTCGTACATCGTCGGCTTCTTCAGCTGGCCCTCGATCGAGTCCTCTTGCGAGGTGATCGCCTCGACGTTCCCGGCCTCGACCTGCTCGAGGAAGAACGGCTGGTACGGCACCCGCGGGCGGTCCGGCGGCGCGCCGGTGAGGAATGAGATCAGGAGATTGAGGACGAGGAGCCCGGCGAAGAACGCGAGCAAGGCCCTGCTGCGCGGAAACATCGGCGGCTTCGCCGGCTGCTCGCCACGGCCGTCGGGCGCTGGATCGACTCGCCACCTACGTGAACGCCCCGTCGCCTCCGGTGGCGGCCGCGGTGGCGTCGCAGCGGGAGCTTCGTCAGGCACGCAGAACAACCTAGAGCAACAGGCTCACGCTGTGAAATCCGTCGCGCGGGTGTGCCGGCCCGCGCTACGCCGAGGCGAGCCGGCCGTGGACGAACTGCACAGCCATCGCTCCTTCGCCGACCGCGGTGACGCATCGCTTCGCGGAGCCCGAGCGGGCGTCACCGGCCGCGTAGATACCGGGCACGCTCGTCTCGAGCAGGTCTTCCGCGCCGGCCGCGGCGCCGGTGAGGATGAACCCGTTCTCGTCCCGGGCGACGGCCTCGCCGAGCCAATCGGTGCACGGCAGCGCGCCCAGGAAGCAGAAGAGGAACGAGAACTGGAGACGCTCGCCGCTCGTCAGCGTCACCGCTTCCAACGTCCCGTCCTCGCCGTGGAGCTCTGCGATCTCGCTGCGGTCTCGAACAGCGACACCGGCGCGGTCGAGCTCCGGAATGAGGTACGCGGACATCGTCTCCCGGAGCCCCTGGCGGCGATGCAGGAGCGACACGAGCGCTCCGGCCCGCGAGAGCCAGACGGCAGCTTGACCGGCGGAGTTGCCGCCGCCGACGACTGCGACGCGCGAGCCGGCGCACAGCCGACCCTCGGTAGGCCCGGCCGCGTAGAAGACAGACAGGCCCTCGTACTCCGGCAGCGCCGCGACAGGGAGCCGACGGTACTCCGCGCCGGTCGCGAGCAAGACTGCCCGGGCGGCGATCTCACGACCCTCTTCGAGGCGGACGACGTGACGTTCTCGCCCAGGCTCGAGCGCGAGGGCGCGGTACGGCGCCGCGGTGCGCGCATCGAACTTGCGCGCCTGGGTGACTGCACGGCCGGTGAGCTCGGCTCCGGTGATCCCGGCCGGGAAGCCGAGGTAGTTCTCGATCCGACGGGACGAACCCGCCTGCCCGCCGAGCGCAGTGGCTTCCACGACGAGCGTGTCGAGCCCTTCCGACGCCCCGTAGACGGCGGCGCCGAGGCCCGCAGGTCCGCCACCGACGATGGCCAGGTCGACCTCTTCGCGGACCGCCAACTCGAGACCGATGCCGAGCGCCCGCGACACCTCGCCTGTCGACGGGCCGTGCAGCTCGGTCCCGCCGGGAAGCCGGACGAGCGGCAGCTCGCCGCCGCCGGGCGGAGCAGCGTCCTGCCAGGCGTGCGGGAGGTGGTTGCTCCGTGCGAAGTCGAGCAGGTGCATGGTCGACACCGACGAGTGTGGGCCGACGATCTCGAGGCCGATGCCGTCGACTTGCTCCAGGGCCTCGCGCCGCTCCATGAACGTCGCGAGCACGAGGTCGCTGAGCGGCCCGTCCTCGAACAGGAGCGCTCGGAGCACGTCGCGCTCGACCGCGATGTACCGCAGCGGCTTCGTTGCGACAGCCGTCACGAAGACCGTCTGGCCGGTGAGCAGGTTCATCTCGCCGAGGAATCCGGATGCTCCGTGACGGATGATCTCGCTCCCCGCCGCATCGATGATCGAGACCTCGCCGTCGATGATCGCAATGAACGGGTACGTGCGATCGCCGACGCGATAGAGAACGTCATCGACCGCTGCGGTGCGTTCCTCGCCCAGCTCGCCCAGCCTCGCCAGCTGCGTCGCCGAGAGTGTCGGGCTGGCCGGAGGGCGCGCGCTCACGCGACCGCTTCCAGGCTCACGGGAGCGTCCGAAGGGCGGCGGACGTGATCGAGTTCCTCCCCCAGCTCTGCCGGCATGACAAGCGATCCTCCCCAGTCGGGCGGTGTCAACGTACCGTTCCTCAACGGCAACATGGTCGCGCCCAGGGCTCGAGAAGTGTTTCTCAGACCAGCAAAAGCCGGTCAGAAGAACGAACCGTTGCTCTCCTCGCCGATCTGCGCGGCGTCCGTCGTCGATGTCGCCAACGGTGCCGACGTGTACTCGTAGACGCCAGAACGGGCGGTCCACTCCATCTGCGCAGTCGCGGCCCGCATGTCCCCCCGGTATTGCTGCCCAGGGTTGTCGAAGTGCGTGACACCTCCGGTGGCCGTCCACTTGACCGTGAACGACACCACCGCCGGAGTGGGTGTCTCACCGTTGCCGAGGATCGCGTTCTCGAAGTCGTGAAAGTCCTTCATGTGCATGTCGGTGCCTCGCAGCGTCCCCGCGCCCGCAGCGAGATCGACCTCGATGTCGCGATCGTCGACGACCGCCGTCCAGAACAGGCCGTTCTGGCGGATGCCTGGGTTGAAATCAGTGACCTGTGCGCCCCCTGAACCGGGGGGCTCGAAGACGTCAATTCAGACGAAGCCGAAGGCCGCATCCCGCACGTGGCCATCACGGCCGCGGAACACTCCCTTCATGAACCGCATGTCGCTGAAGAGGAACGGCAATGTTCGCGTCTCCCCCGTCTTGCGATTGCGCCGCTCGCACGTACCACTGATGAACGCGATCGCGCTGGCACCGTGGAAGTTGGTCACGGTGGCCGGATCCGAGTCTGGTCCGATGAGGAAGGGCGGACCGAGAACGTGCGATTGCACGCCTGGGAAGAACTCGACCGTGGTCGGGATCGGCTCGACCAGTCCGATGCCGGGACCACCCGCGAGGGCCCGGTCGGGTCGCAGCAACCCCGCGCTCGCCGCCGCACCGATCGCCGCCGCTCCCGCAGCGGTCCGGAGGAATTCTCGACGCGACGACCCGTGAGCGTGCGAGTGGCCCTCACTGACCCTGGGGGCGATCGGCCTCCCTGGAACCAACGGACGACCCGAGGACAACCACTCTCGTCGCATGGCACCGCACCCTTTTCGCGAATGGAGTGATGATGCGCCCATTACCCCGGCGTGTCAATCGACGTCTGCTCGCGACCAGAATGGGGGGCCGTGCAAACGCCAGGGCGTTGTCTCACTGAAAGCGAAAGGCCCCGATTTGCGGGGCCTTTCCAGTAGCGGGGGCAGGATTTGAACCTGCGACCTCCGGGTTATGAGCCCGGCGAGCTACCTGGCTGCTCCACCCCGCGACGCGGCGTTCATTGTAGCGCAGCGCACGGGCTATCGCAGCAGCGCCGGCACGCGCTCGCGGAGGATCGTCTCGGCCTCGGCGACGATCGCGCGGACGAGCTCACCAGCTGGCTCGACGGAGTCCACGAGCCCTGCCGACTGACCGAGCCACACGGCTTGATACCCCACGTCGCCGTCCTCCACCGCCGCCGCGAGCCGCGCCCGCACTGCGGCGCGCTGACGGCGCAGCTCCGGTTCCCGGCCCAGCCACTCCTCGACGAACCTTGTCCGCGACGCTCGCGACCAGGCACCCGGCCAGTCCCGTCCGGAGAGCGAGTCGAGCACGGTCGTAAGGATCGTGTCCTCACTCTTGCACGCGACGACGGAGTCCTTGTACATCGCGTCCACCTCGCATTCGGGGCTCGCGAGGAATCGGGTTCCGAGCAGCGCGCCCTCCGCGCCGAGCGCCAGCGCCGCAGCAAGCCCCGCTCCGTCCGCGAGCCCGCCGGCGGCGAGCACGGGCACCGGCGCGACCGCCTTCACGACCTGGCGAACGATCACCGTCGTACCGATCTCGCCGACGTGGCCGCCGCCCTCGGTGCCCTGCGCCACGATCACGTCGGCGCCCGCCTCGGCCGCCGCGACCGCGTCGGGCAGCGTCGTGACCATGTGCATCACCTTGGCGCCGCTTTCGTGAGCCCGCGCGAAGATCGCGTGGAGATCCTGGTCGTCACGCGCCCACGCCGTCGAGAACACGGCCGGCTCCAGCTCGAGCACCGGTTCGATCAGAGCCTCGTTGCCGAAGAGGAGCAGGTTGACGCCGATCGGCTTCGACGTCAGCTCGCGCGCGCGCTCGACCTCGGCTCGCACCTTCTCGGCGCTGAGCCAGGAGGCGCCGACGATCCCGAGCCCGCCTGCTTCCGAGACCGCTCCCGTCAGCTCGCCGCCCGCCGCGCCGCCGCCCATCCCGGCGGAAACAACGGGATGGTCGACCCCGACGAGCTCGGTGAACGCCGTCCGGATCCCGCTCAAGCGGCGCAGACCCGCGAGCGACGCTCGCGGTTGCGGCCGCGCCACCAGCGCACGACCAGGAAGCCGGCGCCGAGCACGGCGATCCCCGCGACCGCGTCGAGCACGAAGTGGTTGCCGGTCACGACGATCGTCAGGATCACGAGCGGCGGATAGATCGCGCCGGCCAGCCGCATCAGATGCGAGCGTGCGTACCGGACGACGCCGATCCCGACCCCGAGCGCGTACGCCGCGTGCAGCGACGGCACCGCCGCGACCGGGTTCGAGAACGCCGCCGAGTCGGGCGAGCCGATGTCGATTCCGGAGAAGACCAGCAGCGTGTCCTCGAGCCCGACCCCCGCAAGCCTGGGCGGCGCCGTCGGGAAGAGCCAATGGACGACGACCGAGATCGCGGTGGCGATCAGGAAGACGTCGCGGAAGCTGCGGAAGCCGGCCCACGAGCGCCGGTAGAGCCAGACGAAGAAGATCCCCGTGAAGACGAAGTGGCCGACGAAGTAGAAGATGTTGAGCGCCTGCATCAGATCGGGGATCGCGAGGAAGGCGCGCTGGAGCGACTGCTCCCAGGCGAGACCGAGCACCTGCTCGACCGACTCGATCCGGCGCGCGTTCGCGAACGCCTGCGCCCAGTTCGGCTCCATGGCGTGGCGCGCCACCTCGTAGGCGGCGAACGCCCCGACGACGACGGCGAGCTGCGCGACGGCATCACGCTTCGCCAGGACCTCCCTGACGCGCGGCATCAGTCTCATTGAAACACCGTTGCTAGCATCGCCGCAATGCCTCTTTTCTGGCTTGCGCTCGCCGTTGCGATCGTCTCGATAGTTGCCTCTTGGATCTATCTAACGCGCAAGGGGCTCGAAGCCTTCCGCGGCGCCAAGCGTCTCAGCGGCGCCGTCACGGGCGAGCTGGAGCGGATCGAGCGGACGAGCGGCGAGATCGAGCGCCACCTCGCGCTTGCAGCGGAGAGCGGCACAAAGCTGGAGGCCGAGCTCGAGCAGCTGAGGCGGTCGCGCGCGCGGCTGAACGTGCTCACGAGCGCGCTCGACGACGTCCGCGCCTCCGTCACCCGGGTGACGGACCGTCTACCCGCGCAAGTGAGGGTCGCGGCGGTCGATCTGGGCACGAACTCGACCCGGCTCCTCGTGGCGGACGCCAACGGCACGCTGGACGAGGTCGTCCGCAGGCTCGAGATCACGCGGCTCGGCGAGGGCGTCGACGAGCGGCGGCGCCTCCTCCCCGCCCCGATCGCACGTGTCCGGAACGTCCTCTCCTCCTACCGCGCGCGAGCTCGAGTCGCTCGGGGCCGAGCGCACGCTGTGCATCGCGACGAGCGCCGTCCGCGACGCCGAGAACGGCGAGGCCTTCCTCGGCGAGATCGAGTGGAGCTACGGCTTCACGACCCGGCTGCTCTCGGGTGACGAGGAGGCCGAGCTGACGCTGCGCGGGATCGGCCGCGCTCGAGGCCGGGACGCTCGTCGTCGACATCGGCGGCGGCTCGACCGAGGTGCAGGTCGTCGGCACGAACGTGCGCGAGAGCCTCGACGTCGGCTGCGTCCGGATGACCGAGCGCTTCGGCGAGAACGTCGAGGCGATCCGCGAGCACGTGCGCGAGCTGCTGCCCGACATGTGGGCCGGCAACGCGGTCGGCGTCGCCGGAACCGTAACGACGATCGCCGCGCTCGATCTCGGGCTGGCGGAGTACGACCCGACCCGGATCCACGGCCACCGGATCTCGCGCGAGGCGGTCGCGGAGCAGACGAGCCGACTCGCGTCGATGTCCGTCGAGGAGCGGGCAGAGATCGTCGAGCCGGGCCGCGCGCCCGTGATCGTGGCCGGCGCTGCGATCCTCGCCGAGGTGCTCGACTTCTACGGCCTCGACGCGATCGAGGCGAGCGAGCGGGACATCCTCCACGGCGCCGCGCTCGCCGCCGCCGAGCTGCCGGAGCCGGAAGAAGGCGCCGCGCCGCCGGGCGCCTACACCTGCTGCTAGAGCTCGTCGTCCGCCGGCGGCTCGTCCTCGGCCAGCCGGCGCTGCAGCACCGCCCGCGAGAGGACGCCGACGAGCCGGCCGTCCTCGAGCACCGGCACCCGCTCGAGGTCCTGCTCCTCGAGGAAGCGGAACGCCTCGTCGAGAGGAAGCTCGGGGCCGATCGTGTTCAGCGGCACCTCGGCGATCTCGCGCAGCTGTGTCGAGCGCGGATCGCGGCCGGCGGCGACGATCTCGCGGACGAGCGTCTTCCGGGTCACGACACCCAGGAAGCGGCCGTCGTCGCTGACGAAGACCGCGCGCACCTCCGGCCGGTCGAGCGCCTCGCCGGCCTCCTGCGCGCTCGCCTTTCCCTCGAGCTGAGGCGGGTCGACGACCATCGCGTCGCGCACCCTGTCCATTACGGGTAGAGGCCGCGGGCGTCGAGTGCTGCCGCGACCTCCCGGATTCCGGCCACGAGTGCGGCGGTGCGGAGCGTGATCTCGCGCTCCGTCGAGATCTCCCAGACCCGGTCGAAGGCGTCGTTCAGCTTCTCCGCCAGCTTCTCGCGGATCTCGTCGCGGCCCCAGAAGAGCCGCCCGAGGTCCTGCACCCACTCGAAGTAGGACACCGTGACGCCGCCGGCGTTCGTGAGGATGTCGGGGAGGATCGGGATGCCGCGCTCGGCCAGGATCGCGTCGGCTTCCAGCGAGGTGGGGCCGTTCGCGCCCTCGGCGATCATCCTCGCCTGGATCCGCGGTGCGTTCTCCTCCGTGACCTGATCCTCTCGGGCGGCGAGGACGAGGATGTCGCAGGGCAGCTCGAGCAGCTCCTCGTTCGTGATCCGCGTCCCGGACGGCCAGCCCTCGAGCGAGCCGTGCTCGCTCGCGTAGTCGCTCATCGCGTGCACGTCCAGGCCGGCGGGGTCGTAGAAACCACCGGATGCATCCGAGACGGCCATGACGGTGGCGCCGCGGTCGGCCAGCTCGTGCGCGGCGATTCCGCCGACGTTGCCGAAGCCCTGCACGACGCAGTGCTGCTCGGCCAGGTTCCAACCAAGCCGCTCGCACGCGCGGGCGATCACCATCACGACCCCGGCCCCGGTCGCCTCGTGCCGGAAGACGGAGCCGCCGATCGCGATCGGCTTGCCGGTGACGATCTCCGGCACCGCGTGACCGACCTGCATCGAGTACGTGTCCATCATCCACGCCATCGTCTGCTCGTTCGTCGCCATGTCGGGAGCGGGAATGTCCTCCTGCGGGCCGATCACCGGCAGCAAGCTCCGACGTGAAGCGGCGCGTCAGGCCCTGGATCTCACGCTGGGACATCTCGCGCGGGTTGCAGCGAACGCCACCCTTGGCACCGCCGTACGGCAGGCGCAGGAGCGCGCACTTCCAGGTCATCCAGACGGCGAGCGCGGCGCACTCGCCGAGCGTCACCTCCGGGTCGTAGCGGATCCCGCCCTTGGTCGGCCCGAGCACGGACGAGTGCTGGACGCGGTAGCCGGCGTAGACGACGCGGCGGCCGTCGTCGAGCTTGACCGGAACGGAGAGCATGACCGCCCGTTCCGGGTAGCGGAGGCGCTCGGCGACAGCGGCGGAGATGTCCGCATACGGCAGAGCGAGCTCGAACTGGGCGACGGCCGTCTCGAAGAGCGGGGTGTCCCATTCGAGGTGTGTCTGTGCGGCGGATTCCTCGATCTTTGCCACGGCGGCAGTGTACGGACTCGGTTTCCGATGCCGGGGGCGGGAGTCGAACCCGCACGGCCGTGAGGCCGGCCGATTTTAAGTCGGCCGCGTCTGCCAGTTCCGCCACCCCGGCGGGTGGACTAGGACCTGCCGGGCTGTAACGAGTCCGGCGGGAAGCGCTCGGGACCGCGGAAGCGAAGCTCGTCGCGGAAGCTCGAGAACGCGTCCTCGTCGAACTTCGAGCACGTCGCGAGGTACGCGGTGCCGTTCGTGCCGCCGGGCTCGAAATCGTCCGGCACCGTCCACGCGCCGAGCGCGATCTTGTTGCCGAGCTTCGGGTACGGAGCGAGCAGCATCCCGGTCGTGTCCTCGCTGTAGAAGTCGCGCAGCTGCTGGACGGTTGCAGCGGGCACCTGCGGCCCGTAGAGGACGAAGACGGCGCCGTGCTCGAGGTTGTGGACGAACTGGGCGGGCTTCAGCGGCGTGTCGTACTCCCCGTAGACCGCCGGCACGGGCCAGTGCGGCCCGCTCGTGGGAGGATCGGTGTTCCACTTCGTGTTCGAGGTCGCGTTCTCCGGCGCCGTGTGGTTTCCGACCTGAGCCGGCACGGTCTTCAGCTGGCAGCCGCCGGCCTGCATCGTCGCCGCCAGGTCCTCGTCCCCGCCGGCACCGGCGACGAAGACGACGCCGAGGACGATCGCGAGCGCGACCAGGCCCGTCGCCGCGAGGATGTAGAGCATGCGGCGCTGCCGCTCGTCACGAGGCGCGGACGGCGTCGAGCGCCGCTGCGGAGCCTGCGGGCGTTTGGGGGGATTGGGGGCGCGGTCTTTCCTGGCCATCGGCGAGCGATCGTACCGATTCGAGTCTCGTCGTCCGACGCGATCTCTACCGTTCGTCGGCCCGATGGTCATTCTCGCCCTCATCCTCGGTTTCCTCCTCGGCGCGATCGGCGTCTGGCTCTACGCATCGCGCCGCCTCGGTGTCGTCGAGCGCGAGCTCGCAGGAACCCGAGCCGAGCTCGACGTCGAACGGCGCTCGTTCGACGAGAAGGTCGTGACCGCTGTTCGGGCTGCGTCCGCCGACGCCTACCAGGCGAATAGCTCGGCGTTCCTGGAGATCGCGGAGTCGAAGCTGACCGGGTACGTCAAGCCGCTGAAGGAATCGCTGGAGAAGGTCGACGGCCAGGTGCGAACGCTCGAGCTCGCTCGGGAACGTGCCTACGGTGCGCTGGGCGAGCAGCTCTCACGGCTGAGCGAGCGGACTGCCTCGCTGGCGACCGCGCTTCGGACACCTCACGTACGCGGCCGCTGGGGGGAGATTCAGCTCAAGCGCGTCGTCGAGCTGGCCGGGATGCTGCCCTATTGCGATTTCGATCAGCAGGTGACCGCCACGACCGACGACGGCCGCCTTCGCCCCGACCTGATCGTGCGACTGCCCGGCGGGAAGGTGGTCATCGTCGACGCCAAGGTGCCACTTGCCGCATACCTCGACTCGATCGAGGCCACCGACGAGTCCGAGCGGGCCACGCATCTCGCCTCACACGCGCGCCAGGTTCGCGAGCACATGGCCAAGCTGAGTGCGAAGAGCTACTACAAGGAGTTCGGCGACACCCCGGACTACGTCGTCATGTTCCTCCCCGACGAAGGCTTCTTCCGCGCCGCCTGGGAGCAGGACCCCTCGCTCGTCGAGACCGGCGTCCGCTCACGCGTTCACGTTGCCTCTCCGACGACCCTGATCGTGCTCCTGCAGTCGATCGCCTACGGTTGGCAGCAGGAGAGCGTCGCCGAGGACGCCCGCGAGATTCAGGCACTCGGACGCGAGCTCTACGAGCGAGTCGGGATCGTCGGCGGGCACTTGAACAAGATCGGCAACAGCCTCAAGGGAGCGGTCGGAGCGTTCAACGACACCGTCGGCTCGCTCGAGAAGCGCCTGCTTCCGACGGCACGCAAGCTCGAAGGGTACGTCGTCTCCGACAAGGAGCTCCCGGAGTTGAATCCCGTGCTCGAGCAGCCGCAAGCGCTCCAGGCGCCGGAGCTGGGCGAGCAGCTGCGCGCGATCGACGCAGCCTAGGAAGGGTCTGGCGAAATAGAGGCTGAGCCGCTGGGCCGCTCCGCCAAACCCTCCTAGAAACGCAGAATCGCGCCGATTCCCTCGACGGGATCGAGATCTCGACGTTCGACGGCGAGCAGGTCGCCGCCATACGCAAGCGTCAGCCGGACCGCGAGATCGAGCCCGTCGTCGCGGTGCTCCATCGTCGTCCCGTCGAGTGGGCAGGTGCCGGCGACGGCCGCGGCGCGACCGCAGGCGGGGCAGCGATACGCGTCCCGCTGCACGCCTACCTGATGGAGCAGCAGCTCCACCCTTCCGTCGGACGCCGCCTCGAGCGTCTGCGCCCAGCCGGAGGAGCCGAGGGCGTTCTTGCCGACCTCTTCCCGCCAGCGCGCGATCGCATCGGTCTCCAGCCTGGCGCGCCACTCGTCGACGAACGGCTGCACGACCTCGCCGAGCTCCGCGTCGGTTGCGTGCGCGTCGGCGCTCGTCCAGCCGATCACGGCGTCCTCGAGCTCGGACGAGAGGACGTCGGCGAACTCGGCCCGCGTCTCGTCGCCCGCGACGACGATGATGCGCGGTCGCCCGAGCCGCCGGAAGAGCCGTTCGAGCTCGTCGGCGACGGTCTTGTAGTGCTCGAGGTCGAGATTCCCGATGTGCCGCTGGTAGCGGGACTGCGACCAGCCGCCCTGGTCGTGCCGGCCCTGCGTCTCCTCGGTCCGGTCGGCGACCTGCTCGAAGCGCCCGCCGCGGAGCGCGAGCACGCGGCCCTGCTCGCGGCCGACGACGGCGACGATCGCTCCGTTGCCGCGTCCGATCAGCGGCACGAGCGGGCTGAGCAGGAAGTCGTCCGCCACGCGGGCCGCGTCGGCGACCTTCCAGGGCAGCGCGAGCACGCTCCAGATGTTGTCGAGGCCGGCCGCGAACACGGCGAGCCCGTGCGCGCCGTCACGGTCGAATTCCTCGTCGAAGTACTGCCCGAGCCGATCGAAATCCGCCTTCAGGCCGGCCTTGACCTCGTGCGCGAGATCGGGACGGGTTGCACCGTGCGACTTCGCAGCCGAGTCGAGCATGGCGTGGACGCGCATGGTCGTCTCGCGCGTCGTGGGCGAGATCGCCGGATCGAGGTCGACATACAGCGAGATTGCGCAGCCGTTCTGAGCGCGAAAGCCTGCGAGCTCCCGCAGGCCGTCGAGGCTGACCGTGGTTGTCGTCATACCGCCCTTTCTGCCTGACGCAGTCGGATTCTAAGCCTCCGACGGCGGAACATCTCGACCCTCCGACTCGTTCTCTATGGTGACGGGCACACTGCCCGGAGACAACGAAGGAGCAAGCAGTTGAACGACGTTCGTGACGTGATCATCATCGGTGGCGGACCCGCCGGCTACACGGCCGCGCTGTACGCCGCACGAGCCAATCTGAGCCCGCTCGTGATCGAGGGGTTCAACTGGGGCGGCCAGCTGATGATCACGAGTGAGGTCGAGAACTACCCCGGGTACCGCGACGGGGTGATGGGGCCGGAGATGATGGCTGAGTTCCGTGCTCAGGCAGCCCGCTTCGGTGCCGAGTTCGTCACCGACGACGTCACCCGGATCGACCTGTCGGAGCGCCCGTTCAAGGTCTACGTCGGCGACGACGAGTACGTCGGCCGGACGGTCATCGTTGCCACCGGGGCGACCGCTCGCCAGCTCGGGCTCGAGTCGGAGCGCGCGCTCCACGGCCGGGGTGTCACCTACTGCGCCACCTGCGACGCTGCGTTCTACCGCGACCGCGAGGTCGTGGTCGTCGGCGGCGGCGACTCGGCCATGGAGGAAGCGCTCTACCTGACGAAGTTCGCCTCGAAGGTCACGCTCGTCCACCGTCGCGCGGAGTTTCGCGCCTCCCAGATCATGGTCGACCGGGTCAAGGCCCACGAGCGGATCGAGATCCTGACGCCGTTCGTCGTCGAGGAAGCCCTCGGGGTCGACACCGGCAAGCTGACGGGTGTCCTCCTCCGGAATGTCGAGACCGACGAGACGATCGAGTACCCCACCGACGGCCTCTTCGTCGCGATCGGCCACGACCCGACGACGAAGCTGTTCGTCGACTGGCTCGACCACGACGAGAACGGCTATCTGATCACGCAGGGGAAGGCGACGGACACCAACATCCCGGGCGTCTTCGCCGCAGGGGACGTGCAGGATCACATCTACCGGCAGGCGATCACCGCCGCCGGGTCCGGATGCGCCGCTGCGCTCGACGCGGAGCGGTTCCTGGCCGAGTCCGAAGGCCATCCGGAGGCGGCGCTGACGGCGCCGCGCGAGCACAGCCAGCCGGCGTAAGCGTCACGTGCCGTTCTTCATCTGCCCGAACTGCAAGAACCGGTCGATCGACAACGACGGCCGTCAAGGCCTGCTGCGCCAGGGGGTCTCGTGCGAGCGTTGCGGCTTCGGCTTCCTGTTCGAGATCCTCGACGACTACTACCCGCCGCCGACGGCGGGGCTCGTCGCGTGTGACCGGGACGGTCGCATCCTCGCCGCCGGGCGCGGCGTCTTCGAGCTGACGGGATACGGCGAGCGGGACCTGATGGGCAAGGACGTGGTCGCGGCGTTCGGGCTGGAGGGCTTCGAGGCGGGCAAGAGCCCGATCGCATTCGCGCTCGAGTGGGGCGTTCGCCGCCTGGGCGAGCAGCTCGAGCTGCGCTCCCGCTCCGGCCAGGTCAAGCCGATCACCGCCGACGTCTTTCCGGCCTACGACGAGGACGGCGGCGTGCTCGTCGCGCTCTCGTCGCGCTAACCCGCCGGCGACCGAAACCGGTGAGTCCCCCTTGGGGGAGCGGGGCTCCCACTCCGAACGCTAGCGAGGAATCTGCGGCGGATGGGTCACGGGTTTGCGACGACTTCGTCAATCTCGACGCGGCTCGAGGGGCAGAGGTCGGCGAGCACACAGTCCTCGCAGCGCGGGTTACGGGCGTCGCACACGCGGCGGCCGTGCCAGATCAGGAGGTGTGGAAACCGGCCCCAGTCGGCGCGCGGGACGAGCTTGACGAGGTCGCGCTCGATCTTGACGGGGTCCTCCTGCCGCGTCAGGCCGAGGCGCTGTGAGAGGCGGCGCACGTGCGTGTCGACGACCACGCCCTGCGGGTTGCCGAGCTCGGCCGCGACCACGTTTGCCGTCTTCCGCGCCACGCCGGGCAGCCGCAGCAGCTCGTCGACCGTCCTCGGCACCTCGCCGCCGAACTCGTCCAGGAGCACCCGCATCGCGCCCTGGATCGACTTCGCCTTCTGCCGGAAGAAGCCGGTCGCGTAGACGTCCTGCTCCAGCTCCTCGCGCGGCACGGCCAGATAGTCCTCCGGCCGCCGGTACTTCTCGAACAGCGTCGCCGTGACCCGGTTCACGTTCACGTCCGTCGTCTGCGCGGAGAGCATCACCGAGATCAGCAGCTCGACCGGGTTGCGGAACTCGAGCGCGATCCTCGCGTCGGCGTGCTCCTCGGCAAGCCGGTCGATGATCGGCCCGATCCGATCGCGCCGGCGGCCGACGGCCCGCCGCGCCTCGTGGACGAAGCTACGTGGCAACGCTCTCGAAGTAGGCCGACACCTCGTCCGGATCCTCCGGATCGAGCAGCCAGCCGACCATCTGCTCCGCGTTCGGGTACGTCGTCCCACGGATCGCGGCCGCGGCGGCGTCGACCGCGTAGGGCGTGGAGCGGAGCTCGACCTCGCCGCCGTCGAGCAGCGCCCAGAACGCACCGGGGCGCCCCTCGTAGGGCATCCCGACGCTGCCCGCGTTGACGAAGCGGATCCCGTCGACGACTCGCTCGAACTGGACGTGCGTGTGCCCGCCGACGACGACCCGCTCCTCGACGCCCTCGAGCGCCGCCTGAAAGCGCTCGTCGGACGAGACCTTGGTCAGGATCTCGTCGTCGTCGCGCGGCGAGCCGTGGCAGTAGAGGACGCCGTCGAGCGACACCGACAGCGGCAGCGTGCGCAGGAACTCGTGCGCGGGTTCGTCGAGTTGGGCCGCGAGCCATTCCCACGTGCCGGCGGGCGCCCGCGGCGACTCGCGGTCGGCGTTGCCACGGACGAACACCGCCTCGACCTCGCGAAGCCGGTCGAGGCAGTCCTGCGGGTACGGGCCTGCGATCACGTCACCACCGCAGACGATCCGGTCGATGTCGAGCGAGCGGAGCTCGGCGAGCACCGCCTCGAGCGCCGGCAGGTTGCCGTGCACGTCGCAGAGCGCGGCGACCCGCATCTACCCGGCGGCCGCCAGTGCGGGCGGCCGGCTCGGGCCGCCCCGCAGCCGCGGCCCCGCGCAGACGACGTCGAGAGCCGGGCAGCCGGCGCAGTTGAACTCACTCGGCGTCGGCACGAACTCGCCCGCACGGATCCGGCCGATCGCTTCCGAGAGCTCGCCCTCGAGCTCGGGCATGTCCGAACGCGCGAACGTCGTCGAGACGACGGCATCCGGTCGCTCGAGGAAGTGGTAGACGACCTCGACCTCGTCCACCCCGGCCCGGAAGCATGCAAG
Source organism: uncultured Gaiellaceae bacterium (assembly GCA_963820695.1). Classification (GTDB taxonomy): domain Bacteria; phylum Actinomycetota; class Thermoleophilia; order Gaiellales; family Gaiellaceae; genus Gaiellasilicea. Next base: position 249,944 of record CAWGAP010000001.1, read on the forward strand.
CGCGTAGACGAGGCGCTGCAGGCGGTAGTCGGCGTCGACGATCTCCTCGGGCGTTCCTTCCGCGAGCGAGTTCGTCTTGTAGTCGAGCACGAGCGCGCGCGACCCTTCGATCTGGAGGACGTCGAGCCGTCCGTGCAGGAGCACGCCGTCGTGCTCGAACGCAAACGGCCGCTCCGGCCGGGCGCCCGGCAGCGCCGCGATCCGTCGCGCCAGCTCGGAGTCGCAGTAGGCAGCGACGAATGCCGCGATCCGCGCCAGCTCCTCCTCGGTCACGGCCGGATACCACGTCCGCACCTGCCCCAGGTCCGGTGGGGCCGGCGCCGACAGGTCGACCACCTCCAGCAGTCGGTGAACGGCATCGCCGACCTCGGTCGCGACGAGGCCGGTCTGCCCGGCGACCGTCCCGTGCGCACGTGCCGGCCGCATCCCGGCCACGCGTTCGGCGTAATAGCGGTACGAGCAACGCTCGAAGAGCGCCAGCGCGCTGTAGGAGAGGCGGCGCACGTCGTGCAGCGGCGGCTCCGGCAGCGCCTGGATCGGCGCGAGCGCCGGCGCCAGCGGCGGTAGCTTCGGCTCCGCCCCGGCCGCGAAGAGTGCCAGCTGGCCGGTGGTCTCGTCGACGACCGCGGGCACGGGCACGGGCGCCGGCGGCGCCGCGGACGGCGTCCGGTCGATCCGCACGAGCACCCGCGCTCCCTCCCGCTCGAGCTCGAGCGGGATCTCGCCCGCGCCCACGAGCTCCGCCGCGCAATCCAGACGACCGAGCACCCAGCCGATCGGCGTCCGCTCGTCCGCCTTCCTGCTCGGAGTCGATCGAGCCGGAGACGATCAGGCGGTCGATCGCCCGCGTCATCGCGACGTAGTACAGCCGCAGCCGCTCGGCCTCGTCCTCGGCCGCCCGCGCCTCCTTGACGCTGTCGTAGCCGAGCACGCCGTGTCTCCGGCCGGTCGCGGGGTCGGCGACACGGAAGCCGAAACGGCCGTCGGCGAGGCAGAGGATCTCGTCGGCCGAAGGAGCGTTGCGGTCGCGGCCGGCGTCCGCGACGACCACGACCTTGAACTCGAGCCCCTTGGCCGCGTGAATCGTCAGCAGCCGGACCGCGTCCGCGTCCTCCTCCTCCGCCACCGCGTCGCGCTCTGCGGCACCGACCGCCTCCTGCTCCTCGACAAAGCGGACGAAGCCCTCGACATCGGGGCCGCGCAGCTCCTCGTACGAGCGCGCGAGCCGCGCGAGCTTGCGCAGGTTCGCGTAGCGCCGGCGGCCGTCCCACTGCGCGAGCACGGCCAGGTCGTAGTCGTGGTCGGCGACGATCCGCTCGCAGAGGCGCTCGAGCGAGAGCCGCGGCGCCGTCTCCGCGAGCCGGTCGTAGCGCTGCTTGAAGGCACGGAGCAGCCGCGTGTCGTCGGGGTCGAGGTCCGCCGGCAGCGTGCGCTCGAGGCCGGTGAAGATCGGCCCCCGCGCGTTGCGCCGGATCAGCAGCAACGCGTCGTTCGAGACGCCGACGAACGGCGAGGCGAGCACACTCACGAGCGCCTCGTCGTCGTAGCGGTTCTGGAGCAGGCGCAGGTACGAGAGCAGGTCGACCACCTGCTGCTGCCCGAAGTAGCCGCGACCGGTGGCGCGGTAGGTGGCGAGGCCGGCGCCGCGCAGCTCCTCCTCGTACCATTCGGCGTCCGTGCCGGCGGCAAAGAGGAGGACGATCTCCCCGGCGGTCGCGATTCCGGTGTCGACCAGCTCCTTCACACGCCTCGCAACGTTTCTCGCCTCGGCCCGCCGCCAGTGCACGCCGGTGCCGGCGTAGGCGGCCTTGTCCGTCACGAGCAGTTCGACCGGGGTGCCGAAGACGGGATCGGGGAACTCGCCGGACGCCGCGAGCGGCTGGAATTCCTCGCCGAACTCGGCACCGAAGAGGTGGTTGACGACGGCGAGCACCTCCGGCCGCGAGCGGTAATTGCGCGTCAGTGGCAGCAGCGTCTCCGCCCCCGCCCGTCGTTCGCGGAAGACCTGCACGTCGGCGTGACGGAAGCCGTAGATCGACTGGAACTCGTCGCCGACGAAGAACCTCTCGGTATCCGGGCCGGTCAGCAAGTCGACGAGCTCGCACTGGAGCCGGTTCGTATCCTGGAACTCGTCGACCATGATCGAGCGGAAGCGCAGCCGCTCGCGCTCGCGCAACGTCTCGTCGTCGCGCAGCAGGTCGCGGGCCTGCAGCTGCAGATCCTCGAAGTCGAGCGCCGACTCGCGGTCCTTGGCCGCCGCGTACTGGGACGCGAAGCCGTGCAGAAGCACCTGCAGCAGCTCGCGATCCTGCAACGCCAGCTCGTCGAGCGCCGCCTGCTCGACCGCCTTCCGGGCCTCCTCGTAGCTCGCCGCCCGCTCGCCGCGCGCCCGCAGCCCGCCGAGATCGAGCAGGCGCTCGGGCAGCGGGGGCGACTCCGCGAGCGCGACCGACTGCGCCGCCGCGGTGCGCGCCGCATCGGTGGCGTCGGGATCGGCCGCGAGCGCGCGCGCGACCTGAGCCAGCTCGTCGAGCTGGACCTGGAGGTCGGCGCGCTCGCCCAGCTCGAGGTCGAGCTCCCGGCCGGCCGAGCGCAGCGTCTCGTACACGGTCGTCAGCATCCGGCGCAGGCCGGCGGCGCCGTACGTGGCCAGCAGCTGCAGGCGGTCTCGGTCGTCGCCGGCACAGAACTCGTTCAGCGCCGCCTCGAAGGCCTCGCCGCGGATGACGCGTCCCTGGCTGTCGTCGAGAATGCGGAAGCGCGGGTCGAGCCCCGCCGCGAACGGGTGCGACTTCAGCAGCCGCAGGCAGAAGCCGTGGATGGTCGAGATCCAGGCGCCGTCGAGCGAGCGCGCCAGGTCGTGGCGGCCGAGCTCGTGCAGGCGGGCGCGGATCCGGCCCCGGAGCTCACCCGCGGCGCGCTCGGTGTAGGTGATCACGAGCATCGACTCGACGTCGATCCCGCGCTCGCACACGGCCTCGACGAAGCGCTCGACGAGCACCGTCGTCTTGCCCGTCCCCGCGCCGGCGGAGACGAAGACCTGTCCGCGCGCCGCGATCGCAGCGGCCTGCTGCTCGTTGGGAGTACGCGTCGTCATGCGCGCCTGATCCGGCACATCCGCCAGAGGTCGCACCAGGCGGGACAGCCGTCGGTGCCCTTCGGGTCGTGGAGGACGTCGCCCGTCCGGATCCGCTGCGCGAGCCCGCGCGCGAGGTCGCGCGCACCCTCGACCTGCGCCCAGAAGGCGTCCTCGTCGAGATAGTCGTTCGCGGCGAAGCCGGGCAGCACGTCGTCCTTGGCCTCGGCGCGCAGCAGCCCCCGCGGACGCCGCTCGCCTGCGAGCGGTCGGTAGAGCCCGCCGAGCGGCTCGATCCCGACCAGGTCGCGCAGGACGAGCATGTAGAGCGGGATCTGCAGGCGCAGCTCCTTCTCGATCTCCGCCGCCGAGTGGCCGGTCCGCCCTGACTTGTAGTCCTGGACGATGCCTCGGGCGCTGCCTGGGTCGACGTCGATCCGGTCGATCTTCCCGGAGAGCGTGATCCCGTCGCCGAGGTCGAGGCCTCGCTGCAGCTCGGGGGCCGACCGCTCGGAGCCGAACCCGACCTCGAACTTGCGCGGCAGGAGCGGCACCGGCGAGCGCGCCTCGTCGCGGACGAGCTGCTCGAGGTCGCGGCGCAGGCTCTGCTCGAGCTCGCGCCGCTCGAGCTCGGTCATCTCCATCTTGACGCCCTGGAGCGCGCCTTCGAGGCACTCGCCGAGGAACGCCAGCGCCTCGTCCAGCCGCTCCTCGACGACGCGGTCGCTGCCAATCGCGCGCGGGAGGCCGGCATAGAAGCGGTGCAGGGTTGTGTGCGCCACCGAGCCCCGCAGCATCGCGTCGACCTTCCGGTCGATCTGGCGCGGCGAGATCAGCCGCTCGAAGAACCAGGCGGACGAGCAGTCGGCGAAACGCTCCAGCTCGGTGACGTTGAACGGCGTCTTCGCCGAGAGCTCGGCGAGGACTCGCGGATGCTTCAGCCTCGTCTCGCGCGTGAACGCGCCTCGGGCCCGGCGGAGCCGCCGCTCCCAGCCGTTGGCGATCGCGATCGACTCCGCGTCCTCCGGCTCGCGGGCGGCGAGCAGGGCGAGCGCGCGCAGCCGCTCGCGCTCGGTCGGCGCCGCCTCGAGCTCCCAGGTCAGCCGCGAGAGCGGCCGCCGGAAGGTCGCTCGGCGGACGTCCTCGGGGTCGAACAGCGACGACGACCTCGTCCCAGAACGGGCTCGGCTCGCGCGGGCTCCCCTCGTCGGTGGCCGCCTCGCGAACGAGCGTCAGCCGCTGCGTCGCGCGCGTGCAGGCCGTGTAGAAGAGGTAGCGCTCGCGCTCGACCGGGTCGGGCCGCGTCAGCCGAGCCGCGGCACGGTTGTCGAGCTCGCCGCGCGCGTCGTCGTCGAGGAACGGCGAAGCAGCGCCGCGGCGCGGCAGCGTCCCTTCCTCGAGCCCGAGCAGGAAGACGGCGTCGAAGCGCCGGGTGCGCACACGGGAGAGGTCGAGCACGGCCACGCGGCCGCGCTCGCCGGCCGAGCCGAGCCGCACCTCGGCGTGCTCGAGCGCGCCGAGCATCTCGTCGGCGGTCAGGTCGCCGCCGAGCGCCCGCCAGCCGTCCAGCTCGTCCAGCACGCGCGTCAGCGACTCGAACGCGCGCAGGTCGGCCCGGCTCGCGTCGCCGACCGGGGGCGACTCGAGCCCGTGCGCGGCTCGCAGCATCGCAGTCGCAATCGCCCGCACTGCGTCGACCGGCCCGGCAGCGCCGCGCAGCGTCTCGAGCGGCGGCAGCGGCTGGCCGTCTCGCAGGCGGATCGTCTCCTCCTCGACGCACTCGCGCGACTGCGACGCCGCGGCCGCGCAGCCGCCCCTCGAGGAAGTCGACGTTCGAGCGGACGAAACCCGAGTACGGCGACCGGAGGAAGGCGTAGAGGTCACGGCGGCCGCCCTGCTGCCACTCGAAGCGAAGCAGCGCGAGCAGCGCCTGGCCGAAGGGCGTCTGGCCGAGACTGAGCCGTCCCTCGATCGCGAACGGGATCCCGAGCGTGCCGAGCACCGTCTCGAGCGGCGCCCGCCAGCGCTCGACGAGCCGGGACGACGAGCGCGATCTGCTCGAGCGGCATGCCGTCCGCCGCGAGCTCACGGATCGTCCTCCGCGACGAGCTCGAGCGAGCCGCGGGCGCCTGCGCCCTCGAGGAAGCGGATCGCGCTCCGTCGAGCGACGGGCCCGCCGGTGGGCGTATCGGCGAAGAGGTGGCGCTCGAGGTGCGCGAGCGCCGCGTGCCCGTACTCGGCCGCACGCGGCGGGCAGCTCCTCGATGCGGCCCGCTGCCAGCGCGGCGAGGTCCTCCTGCGTCCGCCGCAGCGACGAGAACGCGCGCGCGCCGGGCTCGTACGGCAGCGAGACGGTGAGCTCGGCGCGCGCAGCGAGCGCCTCGAGCAGCCCCCACTCCGCGCCGGTCAGGTCCTCGAAGCCGTACGCGAACACGGGCCGCCCGTCCCAGGCGTCGAGCTCCGTGCGGAGCCGCTCGACGGCCCGGCGGCGCAGCAGGTCGCGGTCCCAGAGCTCGAGCCGGTCGAGCTCGTCGCGGTAGGACGCGTAGAGCAGGGCGAGGTCGCCGTCGAGCTGCTCCGGTTCGAGCAGGCCCGACTCGAGCTCGGCGAGCACCGCGAGCAGCGAGTCGGCGAAGCCCGCGAAGCGCGCCGAGCGACCGAGGCCGTTCAGCGGCGTCCGGCCGAGCACGCGGCGCGCGACGAGCGCGCGCTGGGCGTCGCTCAGCGACCGGCCTGCGCATCCGCGATCGCCGTGCAGGCCAGCTCGCGAAAGACGTCGTCGAACGTGCCGATCGAGCCGGCGAGGAGCGCGCCGCATGCGCGCGAGCAGGTCGCGCTCGATCCGCTCGACGTCCGACCGCGTTCGGCACGATCAGGACCGGATCGCGCTCGATCGCCTCGAGGTATCCCTCGAGCAGGCGCGCGATTTTGCCGGCCTTCGCCGGCCCGACGACGAGTGCCAGACCCATCCGCTCATCGTAGTCCGGGCCTCCGACGCCCCGGCGACGGAAAATCGGGCAAAGAGCGGGAAATCGGCCTGAATCAGGCTAGTTCTGCGCGGACTTCGGGCGCCGGCCGCGGCGGGCGACCTGGCGGCCACCCATCTGCTCGGCCTCGGCGTCGGTGACGTCGAGCTCGCGCACGCCCTTGCGCGCGTCGTGGAACGTGATCCGAACCGTGGCGCCCCTGCCGTCTGCGATCTCGGCGCCGGAGATGTCGGACACGAGCACAGTCTTGCGAGCCACAGGTATTCCTCCTTGGAGATGCGGAATGAATTCGGGTCAACCGTAGCGCAAACCGCGATGACAATCACGCCGCTTTGCGCGCACGTCTGATTCGCCACGAACGTAGCAGGCTCAGCAGCGCGTTCTCCTCCGGGTCGAGCCCGATATCGCGCGCCTTGACGACGCGCAAATGCCGCGGCCGAAAATCCTCGATCGTTCGGCCGTCGAGATACTGCTCGACGACGGCTGGGCTGACGTATGACGAGCGCGCAACGGCGGGCGTGTTTCCGAGCCGCTCGCCGACCGAGCGCATCACGTTCGCGACGATCCGCTTCGCCTCGCGTCTCCGTCTCGGCCACGCCGTGCTCGGCGAGCGCGATCGCCGCGGTCAGCGTTCCGCCCCAGGTGCGGAAGTCCTTGGCGGTGAACTCCTCGCCCATGTGCTCCTGGATGTAGTCGTTCAGGACGGCGCCGGTGAGGTTGCACGAGTCGCCGTTGACGCCGTAGCGGAAGAGCCGCGCCGGGCCCGGCTGCGCGAGCAGGTCCTTGATCGCGCCGGCGAGCTCGGCGTCGACGACCGACGTCCGCACCTGCACCTTGTGCTTCGCCCGGAAGCGGAAGGTGACCCGCGTGCCCCGCACGGACACGTGGCTCCGGGTCAGCGTCGTCACGCCGTGCGTCCGCGACGTCTTCGCGTAGCGGTCGGAGCCGACGCGGAACCACGCCATGTTGATCAGCCGGACCGCGACCGCGCAGACCCGCTCGCGGTCATAGGGATCGTGCGTCATGTGCTCGCCCATCGCCTGCCGCAGCTCGGGCAGCGCCTCGGCGAAGCGGACGAGCTTGTCGAACTTCGCCTGCTCCTGCTGCGCGCGGAACTCGGGGTGGTAGAGGTACTGGCGCCGCCCCGCCTTGTCGACGCCGGTCGCCTGCAGCTTCGCGCCGGCCCGCGGCGAGATCCAGACGTCCTTCCAGGCAGGCGGGATCACGAGCGCCTCGATCCGCTCGATCTTCGCGGGGTCGCCGATCGGTGTCCCGCGTCCGTCCAGATAGCGGAATCGTCCCTTCGACCCCGCGCGCCTCCAGCCACCTCTGCGCGCCATCGCGCAGGGGTTACCCAGACGGCCGCAAGTATCATCCGCCGCCGATGGATCCACGGACGATTGTCGTGCTCGAGGGGGACGAGACCGGGCAGGAGCTGCTCGAGGAAGGGCTCCGGCCGCTCGCAGCCGGACGTGATCGGGATCGAGCTCGAGTTCCCGCGCTTCGACCTCTCGCTCGAGAACCGCCGCGCGACGAAGAACCAGGTCGTGCACGAGGCTGCGCGGGCGATCCGCGAGCACGGCCTCGGCCTGAAGGCGGCGACGATCACACCCGAGAGCCGCGACGACGTCGGCTCGCCGAATCGGATCCTGCGCGAGGAGATCGGCGGCCAGGTGATCGTCCGCACCGGGCCGGCGGATTCCGGGCGTCGTCCCGCTCGGCGGTGTGCACGCACCGATCTCGGTGGTGCGGATGGCGGTCGGTGACGCCTACGGCGCCAAGGAGTGGCGCGAGGGCGAGGGCGAGGACGAGGTCGCGTTCCGCACGGAGCGGATCGAGCGGCGGATCTGCCGGGCCGTGGCCGAGTTCGCCTTCCGCCAGGCCGAGCGGATGAACGCGAAGGTCTTCGGCGGGCCGAAGTACACCGTCAGCCCGACGTACGAGGGGATGTTGAAGGAGGAGATGGACGCCGCCGCCGCGCGGCATCCAGACGTGCCCTACGAGCCGCAGCTGATCGACGCGACGTTCGCGCTCCTGCTCGCGCAGACCGGTGCGCCGCTCGTGATCCCGGCCCTCAACCGCGACGGCGACATCCTCTCCGACCTCGTGCTGCCGCTCTTCGGCTCGATCGCGGGCTCGGAGTCGATGCTGGTCGCGTTCGACGAGGAGTACGTGCCGCGGGCGCTGATGACCGAGGCCGCGCACGGGACCGCGCCGTCGCTCTTCGGCAAGGACGTCGCCAACCCGATGGCGATGATCCTCGCCGGCGCCGCGCTGCTCACGCACGCGGACGAGGCGGGTCAGGCGGCCGGCCGTGCGATCCGCGAGGCGACGCTCGAAACGGTGGCCGAAGGAGTTCGTACGGCCGATCTCGGTGGCCACGCCGGATCGCGGGAGTTCACCGACGAGGTGATCCGCCGCACCAAGCAGAAGCTCGAGGTCTGGTCCACGCTCTAGAGCTAGATGGCGATCCGCACGGCGCGGCTCGAGGCACGGCGATCTCGCCCTGGCGCCAGCCGTCGACGAACGCCTGCGCCAGCTCCGGGTCGAACTGCGATCCCGAGCAGCGCTCGACCTCGACGAGTGCCTGCTCGACGGTGAGCGCGGGCCGGTACGCGCGCGCCGAGGTCATCGCGTCGAAGGCGTCGACCACGCCGAGCAGCCGCGCCTCGAGCGGAATCCGGGCGCCGCTGAGCCCGTGCGGATAGCCGAAGCCGTCCCAGCGCTCGTGGTGATGGAGAACGTAGGGCAGCGCCGCCTCGAAGTCCTCGAAGCTCTCGACCAGCCGTGCGCCGGTGACCGGATGCCGGCGGATCTGCTCGAGCTCGTCCTCGGTCAGCGGGCCCGGCTTGCAGAGCACCTTGGCGTCGACGGAGATCTTCCCGACGTCGTGGAGCGAGCCGCCGAGCTGGAGCGCCTCCAGCCGCGAGCCGCGCCAGCCGAGCAACCGTGCCAGCGACTCGGCGAAGGCGGTCACGCGGGTCGAATGCCCCTTCAGGTACGGGTCTCGGGCCTCGAGGGCGGCGGAGAAGGTGGCGAGGAGTGACCCCACAGTGCTCGACTTTCCAGGGCCGGCTCCGGTTCCCTTCCTCGACGACTGCCCCGCTCCGTAGAGTTCGCTCTCCGTGAGGGTCGCAGTCCCGAAAGAAACCCGCGCCGGCGAGCGCCGGGTGGCGCTCGTGCCCGACTCGGTCGGACGGCTCACGGCCGCGGGCTTCCAGATCGCCGTCGAGCGCGGGGCGGGCGTTGCCGCCGGGTTCTTGGACGCCGAGTACGCGGCGGCCGGCGCCGACCTCGTCGACCGCGGCGCGTTGCTCGCAGGCGCGCGGGCGGTCGTGCGGGTCGCGGCTCCGGAAGCAGAGGAGGTCGCAGAGCTCGCGCCGGGGACCGTCCTCGTCGGCTTCCTCTCTCCGCTCAGCGACAGCGCCGGCATCGAGCGCCTGGCCGAGCGCGGCGTCGTCGCGTTCGCGATGGAGTCGATCCCCCGGATCACGCGGGCGCAGTCGATGGACGCGCTTTCGTCGCAGAGCACGGTCGCGGGCTACAAGGCGGTCGTCGCCGCCGCCGACCGGCTGCCTCGCCTCTTCCCGCTCCTGATGACCGCCGCCGGGACGGTGGCGCCGGCGAAGGTGCTCGTCCTCGGCGCCGGCGTCGCCGGGCCTCCAGGCGATCGCGACCGCGCGCCGGCTCGGCGCGGTCGTCTCCGGCTTCGACGTGCGGCCGGTGGTTCGCGAGCAGGTCGAGAGCCTCGGCGCGTCCTTCCTCGATCTCGGCATCCTCGGCGCGGAGACGAGCGGCGGCTACGCGGCGGAGCTGACGGCGGAGGAGCAGGCGCGCCAGCAGGCCGCGCTCGAGGAGCAGATTCCGGAGTTCGACGTCGTCGTCACGACGGCGCTCGTGCCCGGCCGCCCGGCGCCGAAGCTGATCCCGGCGGCGGCCGTCGAGAAGATGCGGCCCGGCTCGGTGATCGTCGACCTCGCCGCCGAGACGGGCGGCAACTGCGAGCTGACGGAGCCCGGCGAGGAGGTCGAGCGGCACGGCGTCACGATCGTCGGCTTCACCGACTTCGCCTCGCGGATGCCCTACCACGCGAGCCAGCTCTACTCGCGCAACGTGACCGCGCTCTTGCAGCACCTCGCGCCGGACGGCGAGCTCGCGCTCGACTTCGACGACGAGATCACGGCCGGCGCCTGCGTCACCCGCCCGAGAGTGACCGCGTAGATGAACGAGATCCTCGTCTTCGAGCTGACGATCCTCGTGCTCGCGATCTTCCTCGGGATCGAGGTGATCTCGAAGGTGCCGACGATGCTGCACACGCCGCTGATGTCGGGCACGAACGCGATCCACGGGATCGTCATCGTCGGCGCGATCCTCGTCGCCGGCCGGGCGGACGCGGACACGCTGACGATGGTCGTCGGCTTCTGCGCGGTCGTGCTCGGCACCGCCAACGTGGTCGGCGGCTTCGTCGTCACCGACCGGATGCTCGAGATGTTCAAGCAGCGCGGGCCTCGAAAGCCGGAATGAGCAGGACGACCACCGACCTGCTCTACCTGGTCACGATCGTGACCTTCATCCTCGCGCTCCGGTTCCTCTCCTCGCCCAAGCGGGCACGGCAGGGCAACCTGCTCGGCGCGGCCGGGATGGCGCTCGCGATCGTGGTCACGCTCGCGCAGGAAGGGCTCGGCAACTTCGTCTGGATCGGACTCGCGATGGCGATCGGCGCCGCGATCGGGGTCGCCGGCGCGCGCTCGGTGAAGATGACCGCGATGCCGCAGATGGTCGCGCTCTTCAACGGCGTCGGCGGCGGCGCGGCGGCGCTGATCGCGCTGGCGGAGTTCCACAACCTGACGCCGCTGCCCGGCGAGCTCGCCGGCGAGGAGTCGATCGCGATCGTGCTCTCGGCGCTGATCGGCAGCATCTCGTTCTCGGGCTCGCTGGTCGCCTTCGCGAAGCTGCAGGAGCTGCTGAGCGGCAGGCCGATCGTCTATCCGGGCCAGCAGTTCGTGAACGGGGCCGTGCTGCTGGCCGGCGCTCGTGCTCGGCGCGCTGATCGTCGCGGGAGCCGAGGGCGACGTTGCTCGTGGTCGCCCTGCTCGTGGCCGCGCTCGTCTTCGGCGTGCTGTTCGTGCTGCCGATCGGCGGCGCCGACATGCCGGTCGTGATCTCGCTGCTGAACGCCTTCACGGGCCTCGCCGCCTCCGCGACCGGCTTCGTGCTCCACAACAACGTGCTGATCGTCGAGCGGCGCGCTCGTCGGCGCCTCGGGAACGCTGCTGACGCTGCTGATGGGCCGGGCGATGAACCGCTCGATCGCCAACGTCCTCTTCGGCGCCTTCGGCGCGGTGCAGGCCGGCGCCGGGCCGGCGGCGCTCGAGGACGGACGCAGCGTCCGCTCGACGACGCCCGAGGACGTCGCGATCATGCTCGCCTACGCGCGGCAAGGTCGTGTTCGTGCCCGGCTACGGGCTCGCGGTCGCCCAGGCGCAGCACGACGTGCGCGCGCTCGCCGACCTGCTCGAGGAGAAGGGCGTCGACGTCCTCTACGGCGATCCACCCCGTCGCCGGCCGCATGCCCGGGCACATGAACGTGCTCCTCGCCGAGGCGAACGTGCCCTACGACCAGCTCAAGGAGATGGACGAGATCAACCCGGAGCTGCCGCAGACGGACGTCGTCGTCATCCTCGGCGCGAACGACGTCGTCAACCCGGCCGCGCGCTCCGACCCGGGCAGCCCGATCTACGGGATGCCGATCATCGACGTCGATCGCGCCGCCAACGTCGTCGTCATCAAGCGCTCGCTGAGCCCGGGCTTCGCCGGGATCGACAACCCGCTCTTCTACGACCCGAAGACGGCGATGCTCTTCGCCGACGCGAAGAAGGCGCTCGAGGACGTCGGCACCGCCTTGAAGGCGCTGTAACCGTGAGCACGCCGTTCTTCTCGGCCCGCGACGTCGAGGTGGCGGTTCCGCCCGAGCGCGCGTACGAGGCCGTGCACGCGGGCTTCGTGGCCCATGCCCGCGGCGAGTGGACGATGCAGCCGAAGCTCTACGTGACGAACTATCCGGCCGGCGACTTCCGGGCGATGCCGGCGCTCGGCGGCGGTCACGCGCTGCTGAAGTGGGTGACCTCCTTCCCCGGCAACCCGGCGCGGGGCTTGCCGACCGTCAGCGGGCTCGTCGTGCTCTCGGACGCGGAGACCGGTCTCGTGGAGGCGGTGCTCGACGCGGGCGCGGTGACCGCGCTGCGGACCGGTGCGGCGGCGGTGCTCGCGGCGGAGACGCTCGGCCGTTCGGGATCGGCCGCCGTGGTCGGCGCCGGCGTCAACGGCCGGGCGGCGGCGCGGAGCCTGAAGGCGCGCCGCCGCGACGTGCTCCTGTGGGACGTCGACCAGGAGCGGCGGCGAGCTGCCGCCGCCGAGCTCGGGGTCGGTGTCGCGTCGAGCGAGGCCGAGGCGCTCGGCGCCGACGTCGTCGTCACGGTGACGCCCGGCCGGGAGATCCTTCTTGCCGCGGGGTCGCTGCGAGCGGGCCAGCACGTGAGCCTGATGGGCGCCGACGGGCCCGGGAAGGCGGAGATCGCGGTCGAGGAGATCCGCCGCGCGCGAGTCTTCTGCGACGACTGGGAGCAGGCGAGCCACGGCGGTGAGCTCGCGGCCGCGGTCGAGGCAGGCGCGATCACGCGCGCAGACGTGACCGAGCTCGGGGCCGTGCTCACAGGTGAGGCGGAAGGCCGCCGGTCGGACGAGGAGATCACGATCTTCGACTCGACCGGGCTCGCGATCCAGGATCTCGCGATCGCGATCGCCGCCTACGAGCGCGCGGGCGAGCTCGACCTGACCCGCATCGACCTCTAGGGGTTTCCTAGGCGACGAGGCGCGCGGGGCTCATCCGCTCGAGCAGCGGATGCGGCTCGCCGCCGATCGCCTGGGCGACGAGGTCGCCGCACATCAGCCCGAGCACGTTGCCGTGGCCGGAGTAGCCGCCCGCGACCCAAAGACCGTCGCGGCCGGGATGCGGCCCGACGACCGGCATCAAATCGGGGACGAGCCCGAAGACGCCGGACCACCGATGCGTGACGGTCGGCATCCGGCCGAGCAGCGCCTCGGCGAAGTCGTCCAGCGCCCCCTGGATCCGCTCTGTCGTCGCCTCCTCGGCCGTGAACTCGGAGTCCATGTCGGCGTCGCGGAAGCCGCCGACGATCAGCCGGCCCTCCTCGTTCTGGTGCCAGTAGTCGTAGCCGTGGCGGCCGTAGTGCGGCATCGGGAACAGGCGCTCGGGCAGCGGCTCGGTCGCGATCATCTGACCGCGCGTGGGGATGATCAGGCCCTCGAGCTCGCCGAGCAAGCCGCTCGGGTAGCCGTCGGTGGCGACGAGAACGATCTCCGCCTCGAGCTCGTCCAGATCCTCGACCCGGTGCGTGCTCGCGGATCTCGACACCGGCCTCCGCCGCGGCGAGCGCGAGCCGTCGCACGAGCCGCGCCGGCTGCAGGACGGCGTCGTCCGGATGGAAGAGCGCGCCCGGGAAGCGCCCGGCCAGCGGCTCCGGCAGCGCGTCGCGCCACTCGGCCGCGAAGCCGTCCTCGCGCAGCGCTTCGTACTCCGCCCGCAGTTCGTCGCGCTCGTCGTCGCCGGCGAGCCGGAGGCTGCCCGTACGCCGGACCGCGTCGCCGCCGAGCTCGGCCATCCTCTCGACGTACGCCTCCGTCAGGCGCCAGTAGTCCGCAGCCGCGCCGTGGCCGAGCCACTCGCGCGCGCTGTCGTATGCCATCGCCCCGCCGCGGAGGGCAAACCCGCCGTTGCGGCCGCTGGCACCGGAGGCGATCGCGCGCGCCTCGTGCAGGCGCACGCGCTTACCGCGGCGCGCGAGCGTGAGCGCCGCCGAGATCCCGGTGACGCCACCACCGACGATCTCGACATCGGCCGGGGCCGAGAGTGGCTCCGAAGCCAGCGTCGGGGCGGCCTCGGAGAGCCAGAAGGAGTCAGCCACGCGGCGATGCTAGCTGGCGGCTCGATAGATACCGTCCTCCTCGCTCACAGCTCCGGCCAGCTCGAGCTCGATCAGCACCGCCGCGACCGTGCCCGCGGCCAGACCGGTTGCACGACAGAGCTCGTCGGCGCCCGCCGGCCCCTCTCGGATCCGCTCGAGCACATCCGCGGCGGTCGCGCCGAGCTGGGTCGGCGCCGCGGATGTGGCGATGAGCCCATAGCCCTCGAGCACGTCCTGCGCGCACGTCAGCGGCGTTGCACCGAGCCGCAGCAGGGCATTGGAACCAGCGGAGAGCGCCGACGTGATCTCGCCGGGCACGGCGAGCACCTCCCGGCCTTCCTCGAGCGCGAAGTCGGCAGTGATGAGGGCGCCGCTGCGCTCGCGCGCCTCGACGACGATCGTTGCCGCGCAGAGACCCGCCACGATCCGGTTGCGCGCGGGAAAGCGCCAGGGCGCAGGCTCCACACCGGGCGCGTACTCCGAGACGACGAGCCCGGTGGCCGCGACCTGCCTCGCCAGCTCGCGGTGTGCGGCGGGGTAGTCGCGGTCGATTCCGCACCCGAGCACCGCCAGTGTCGACCCGCTGGCTCCGAGCGCGCCGCGGTGAGCCTCGGCGTCGATCCCGCGTGCCAGACCGCTGACGACGACGAGGCCGGCGGCGGCGAGATCGCGGCCGAGGCTGCGCGCGATCTGGCGGCCGTAGGCCGAGCAGGCGCGAGCGCCGACGATCGCCACCGCCGGCCGTGACAGGAGCTCGAGCTCTGCGTCGCCGCGGACGAAGAGACCCGGCGGCGGGTCGTGGATCGCGCGAAGCAGCGGTGGAAACGCGGGCTCGGACCGGCCGAGGAACCTGAACCCCAGAGCGCTCAGCCGCGCGAGCTCGGCACGTGCGTCGAAGCCCGCCTTGAATGCCGCGAACCGCGAGCTACGCGGCTCACCGACGAGATGAGCGTCACTCGCCGCCGCGAACGACGCCAGCGCAAGCTCGTTCACGCGGCCAGCTCCTTCGGCGAGCGGTACGCAAGTGCCTCGGCAACGTGCTCCGGCAGCACCGCGTCGGCGCCGGCGAGAGCGGCGGCGGTGCGTGCCACGCGGGCGACCCGCGCGCGGCCGCGTCCCGAGAGCGGCAACCGCTCGACCGCCCGGCTGAGGAGCTCGTCGGCCTCGGTCGTTCGCCGCAGGGGCGCGCCGTCGAGCCGTAGGCGCCCGCCGGCGACGCGCTCGCGGACGGGCGCCGAGGGCTCCGACGGCCCCGCCGCCAGCTCCTCTGCCCGTGGACGCGGCACCGTGACGACGAGATCGAAGCGGTCGAGCAGCGCCCGCGAGAGCTTGTCGCGGAACGCCGCCAGCCGCTGCGGCGAGCAGGAGCACTCCGCGGACGGGTCGCCGCGCCCGGCGCAGGGACAGAGATTCATCGTCGCGATCAGCTGGAAGCGAGCCGGGAAGAGCGCCTGGCCCTGCACACGCGCAACCGAGACGACGCCGTCCTCGAGCGGCTGCCGCAGCGCCTCGAGGGCAGGCCGCTGGAACTCGGGCAACTCGTCGAGGAGCAGCACGCCGCGATGCGCCAGGCTCGCCTCGCCGGGCCGCGGCCCCGTTCCACCACCGACGATCGCCGCCGTCGAGGCACTGTGATGCGGCGCCCGGAAGGGACGCCGCGTGATCAGCGGCCGCTCCGGCGGCAGCACGCCCGCCACCGAGTGGATCCGCATCACCTCGAGCGCCTCACGCGGCTCGAGCGGCGGCAGGATCGACGGCAGCCGCCGCCCGAGCATCGTCTTCCCCGTGCCCGGCGGCCCGGCGAGCAGCAGGTTGTGCGCACCCGCGGCTGCAAGCTCGAGCGCACGGCGGGCGCGCTCCTGGCCGCGGACGTCGGCAAGATCGGGCGGATCGGGCTCGGCCTCCTCGTCGGGCGGCTCCGCCGGTGGCGGACGCAACTCGCCGCGGAGGTACGCGACAGCCTCGGCGAGATGCCGCACCGGGATCGCCTCCACCCCGCCGAGCTCGGCCTCGCAGGCCGACTCGGGCGCGCAGAGAATCCGCTCGAGCCCGGCTCGCCGCGCCCCTTCGGCGACGGCAAACGCGCCGCGCACGGGGCGGACGCGCCCGTCGAGCGCGAGCTCGCCGACCGCGGCGTGCTCGGCGAGCCGCTCGGGGGGAATCTGCCGCGACGCTGCCAGCACGGCCAGCGCGATCGAGAGGTCGAACCCGGACCCTTCCTTGCGCAGGCCCGCAGGTGCGAGGTTGACCGTGATCCGCTTCAGCGGCCACTCGAGCTGCGCCGAGCCGATCCCACTCCGGACCCGGTGCTTCGCCTCCGCGCAGGCGCGGTCGGCCAGCCCGACGATCGCGAAGCCGGGGATGCCGCTCTCGATGTGCGCCTCCACTTCGACGCGGCGCGGCTCGAGGCCGACGAGCGCGTGAGTGATGGAACGCGCGAGCACTGCCTCGACCGTACGGCGACAACCGTCACGGATGTGACACGTGTCTCTAAGGATTCAGCGACAGATCAGGATCGACTCGAAGTACTCGCCCGCCCGGCGCCCCGTCCGCCGGTTGACGTGGCGCTCGAGCCGCTCGTCGAGCCTCAGCCCCGCACGCTCGAGGATCGCGGGATACAGCTCGCGCCTGTCGTTGACGACGATGCAGACCGCCGCGCCCGGGCGCAGAGCCGCCTTCGACCGCGCCAGCACGGCCGCGATCCCCGTGACGTACTCCTCGATCGCCGCCTTGCTCGTTCCCCGCGCGGCCGCCCCGAGCTCCCGCTCGCGCCGGTCGTCGAGCCCGAGCAGCTCGTACGCGTACCGGTGCTGCTCGTGGTAGTCGATCAGCCCCGGATAGGGCGGCGACGTGATCACACCGTCGTACGGGCCGCCGAGCTCGAGCTCGCGCGCATCGCCGTGCAGGACGACGGCGCCGCGCCGAAGGTCGCGCACCTCCGCAAAGCCCGCGATCCGGGCAGCCGTATCGGCGAGGTACCGCGTCAGGAACTTGGCTGCGCTCTCGACCGGCCGACAGGTGCGACGGTGCTTGTGACACCAGTACTCGCCATGTTGCGGCGCGCGTGGAAAGTCGAGGTCGAAGTGGGTCGTCAGCCGGGCCGAGCGCGCTGCGCGGGCGAGCACGATCCGGAGCACGTCGTGGCTCGCGTACTCGGGGATCAGCGAGCGGAAATGGAGCAGCTCGCCGGCCGCCTGCGGCGCGAACCAGTCGCGCACGAACCCGGTCGGCCGCTCACTCGCGGCACTGAGCCGCCCGGCCACGTCGCGAACGTCGGCATGCAGCACGTCGAGATCGTGCTCGCGCGTCTTGACGGAGATCAGGAGCGCATTGAAGGCCGCGATGTCGACGCCGACCGCGTCATAGCCGGACTCGAGCGACTGCACGAGCGTCGTCCCCGAGCCGGCAAACGGGTCGAGCACGCGGCCGCCGGGTCGCACGTAGCGCTCCAGCAGCGCCTCGACGAGCTGGGGCACGAACTTGCCCAGGTAGGGGTGCAGCCGATGGACGTGCTTCGTCCGCTCGCGCTCCGGTAGCTCCCGCTCCGACCAGGAGAGCGCAAGATCGAGCTCCCCGTAGAGCTGGGTCTGCGTCAGGCCCATGGCTAGGCATTCGCCGCCCTGGTACGGTCGCCTCCAATGGCCGCCGAGTGGGACTGGACTCGCGTCGTCTTCGACCACGTCAAGCTGACCGTCCGCGATCCGGCCGCCAGCGTCGGTTTCTACCGGGCCGTGCTCGCGGAGCTCGAGATCCCGCCGCTCTGGGAGAGCGAGCGCGGAGCGCAGTTCGCCAACCTCGTCGTCTTCGAGGGCGAGCCGGGCGGCCCGATCCACGTGGCCTTCGTGGCCGCGGACCGCGCCCAGGTCGACGCCTTCCACCGGGCTGGGCTGGAGGCCGGCGGACGGGACAACGGTGCGCCCGGCGTCCGAGAGCAGTACAGCTCCGACGACGCGGGGCGCTATTACGCCGCGTTCCTGCTCGACCCCGACGGCAACAACGTCGAGGCCGTCGTGCGCGAGTTCGAGGCCTAGGAGGGTTTGGCGGAATGGCGCTCGTCGTCGGGGTGCGCTGGTCGTTCCGAGGCAAGGACGCAGGGAGCGCCGATAGCCGAAGCTATCGGCGCGACTGAGGACGCCGCCTCGGGGCGACCAGCGCGGCCCGGCGGCCCAGCCGCTATTTCGCCAAACCCTCCTACTAGGCCGACTCCCGCCCGCGCGCGTCCGTGTCCTCAGGCTCCTCGGGGAGCTCGAGCGCGACGCCGCTGCTGCCGAGCGGCCGCCTGGGTGGGCCGGCCGGGACGAGCGCCGGCTCCTCGTCGGGAGGCGCGGAGGGCGGATCCGGCGGCGCGAGCCCGAGAGCCCGCTTGATCCGCCGCCAGAGTCCGCGCCGGCGCATTGCCTCTAGTAGTGGATCCCGGACGCGGCGTCGAGCTCGCGCAGGCGGCGGATCCGCTCCTCCATCGGCGGGTGCGTCGAGAAGAGCGCCGTCAGGCCGCGCCTGCTGAGTGGGTTCGCGATGTAGAGCGACTCGGTCGCGGGATTGACGTTCATCGGCACCGCCTCCACACCGCGCTCCAGCGTCCCGAGCGCCTCCGCCAGCGGACGGGCCTCGCCGAGGTACTGCGCAGCTGTCGCGTCGGCCAGGTACTCGCGCTGACGCGAGACCGCCAGCTGGAGGATCGTCGCGGCCAGCGGTGCGACGATGATCGCGACGAGCACGCCGACGATCCCGAGCGGGTTGTTGTCCTCGTCGTCGCCGCCGCCGAAGAACATCGAGAACTGGAGAATGTTCGCGATCGCTGCGATCGCGGCGCCGATCATCGCCGCGATCGTCATCACGAGGATGTCTCGGTTGGCGATGTGCGCCATCTCGTGCGCGAGCACGCCCTTGACCTGATCACGGGGCAGATATCGGAGTAGGCCTTCGGTGACCGCGACGACGGCCTTCTTCGGGCTGCGGCCCGTCGCGAACGCGTTCGGCTGCTCGGACGGGATCAGATAGACGCGCGGCATCGGCACGCCGGCGCGGCCGGCGATCTCCTCGATGTCGCGATAGAGCTCGGGCGCCTCGCTCTGCTCGACCGGACGAGCCTTGCTCGCCTTCAGCGCGAGCTTGTCCGATTTCCAGAACATGAAGAGGTTGAAGACGATCGCGATCCCGGCGAACAGGATCAGACCCATCGAGCCCCCGAAGAGGTACCCGAGCCCGATGAAGAGGGCCATCAGCCCCGAGAGGATGACCCAGGTCCGGGCCTGGGTTGCGAACTTGGTTTGCGTGATCGACATGGAGTTTCGTGTTCCTTTCCGGCTGAATGTAGGTGGTTCCGATTCAGCCGGAAGTTTCTCCCGCCAACACTCGTCGGCCTGTGCGCCCGGGCCGTAGCCGTCTTGACGAGCGCACCCGTTCGGGGATAGTGCCTTCCGGCAACCCGAATCGTAGCCAGCGCGGTGGCCGTACCGTGTTGCCGCGGAGTTAAACCGCAACGCGCTCGAGCCGGCCGAGCCGCACGGCGACGACCTCGAAGCGGCATTCGAGCTCGAGGCAGTCCGGATTGCGTGCGAGCCACGACTCGGCCGCGCGATGGAGCCGGCGTAGCTTCTCCTGGTCGACCATCTCGAGCGGGTCGCCGAAGCCGGCACCCGTCTTGCCTTTCACCTCGCAGAAGACGACCCGCCGGCCGCGGCGAACGATCAGGTCGAGCTCGTAGCCGCCGGACCAGACGTTCGAGCCGAGGATGCGGTAGCCGCGCAGGCGGTAGTGGCGGGCGGCGCGGCGCTCGTCATGGTTGCGATGCGTACGCAAGGGCGTTGAAGGAGAGCCGGTGCTGATCGCTCGGGCCGTGCTCCCGCACCGCTGCGGAGTGGCCGGGAGTGATGTAACCGACATGCCGGGAGAAGCCGTAGCGCGGGTAGAGCGCGTCCAGCCGGCGCATCACCCGGTCGCGAGTCACCTTCGCGATGATCGACGCTGCCGCGATCGCCGCGCTCTTCGTGTCTCCATCGACGACGGCGCGATGCTGCGGCGCGGCCGGGCCGAGCCGGAAGCCGTCGACGAGGCAGGCCTCCGCAGGCGGCGCGAGGTCGGCGAGGACCGAGCGCAGCCCCCACAGATTCGACTTGTGCAGGCCGTTTCGGTCGATGTCGGTAGAGGGGATCACGCGCACGCTGATCCGCGCCGCGCAGCCGACGACCGCGCGGAACAGCTCCTCACGCTCGGCCGGCGAGACCTGCTTCGAGTCGTTCAGCGACGCGAGCGGGCGCACGCGATGGTTGCGCAGGCACTCGTAGTCGAGCAGGACCCCGGCGACGACGAGCGGCCCCGCCAGCGAACCGCGACCGGCCTCGTCGGCACCGGCGACGAAGCGCGCGCCCAGCTTGCGGTCGAACGAGAGCAGCTTCTGGCCGGTCGACCGCGACATCACTCGACTGTAGCCACGTGCTCGGCCGGCCGTGCAACAACTCTTCGGCGAATCTGCGTCGGGCTGATCAGAAACCGAGCGTGCAACCGGCGTCACGTTGCGCCAGCCGGACCCTGACCACGCGCCGTTCACGGTCGATCGCGACATCGAACCAGTCGCAGCCGCCTTCGTCGCGGCGAACGGCGCAGGTGAACTCATTCGTCTCGACCTCGCGGTACCAGGTCGACGCGGCCCCGGTGCAGTGGACGTCGTCGGCGTCGTAGCCCGCGTCTGCGCCGAGGGCGCGCACGTGCCCCTGTACCTCCTCCCGCGCCGCTTCCTGCTGCGCGTCCTCGAAGCCGCAGCCGGCGGCGACCAGGACCAGCGCCGCCAGTCCGGCGGCGCTACGCCTTCTCTGCAGCCGGCGCGTCGGTCTCGGGAGTCTCGGCTTCGGCGGCGGGCTCCTCGGCGGGAGCGTCCTCCGCCTCGGCGACCGGCTCCGCCTCGGCTGTGGGCTCGGCCTCGGTCTCCGGCTCTGCCTCGGCGACGGCCTCAGGCTCGACCGCAGCGTCTTCGACCTCGGGCTCGGCTTCGGCGGTCGCCTCTGCCGTTGCCTCGGCTTCGGCCTCGGCGGCAGCAGCGTCGATCGCCGCCTGGTTCGCCTCCGACTCCGCACGCGCGGCCGCCAGCTGGGCAGGCGTCTGGCGCAGCTCGCGGACGCGCGCCTTCTTGCCGATCTTCTCGCGCAGGTAGTAGAGCTTGGCGCGGTTGACGTCGCCGATCGCGCCGACCTCGATCTTCTCGATCTTGGGCGAGTGCACCGGGAACGTCCGCTCGACCCCGACGCCGAACGACTGCTTCCGCACGGTGAACGTCTCGCGCGCGCCGGAGCCCTGGCGCTTGATCACGATCCCCTCGAAGACCTGGACGCGGCGCCGCTGCCCCTCGATCACCTGGAAGTGCACGCGCACGGTGTCTCCCGCCTTGAAGCGGGGGATGTCCTTGCGCAGCTGGCGCTGCTCGATGCTCTCGATGATCGTGCTCATGACAAAGGGTCGGCCTGCGGCCGGCGGCCAATGGTAGCGAAAACTCACTGACGGCTCCGGCGGCCCGGTCGCAGTGCCGGGCCGGAGGGGATAGTACGAAAGTACAGACCCGGAGAGCCCGGCGCAGCGAGCGGGTCGAGCGTGCGGCGGAGCCGGGCTCTGCCCGGCGGGAGCCGCACGCGACCGGTGGCGTCAGCGAACCGAGATGCGGTTTGGAGGCCAGTAGGTCGCGAAGACCTTGCCGATCAGGTTCTTGCGTGGAACCGTCCCCCACTCGCGCGAGTCGCAGGACTGCGAGCGGTTGTCGCCCATCATGAAGTACTGCCCCTGCGGCACGTTGAACGTCTCCGCCCCGCGGGTGTCGCGCCGCTTCGGCTGGACGTACGGCTCGTCGAGCTTCTTGCCGTCGATGTAGACGTAGCTCGAGCCGCGCTCGTTGCGCAGCTCGACGCGCTCGCCGGGCAGGCCGATCAGCCGCTTCACGAACGTGCCGCCGGCGCCGCAGCGCTGGCGGGCCGCGGGCGGCGTCTGGAAGACGACGATCTCGCCCCGCCTCGGATCGCGGAAGCGGTAGATGAAGCGGTTCGCGAGCACCCGGTCGGACCAGCGCGCCTCGCAGCCGCTCGCCGGGCGGGCGCAGTGCAGCGTCGGCTCCATCGACGAGGACGGGATCCGGTACGGGTTGACGACCCAGGCCTTGATCGCAAGCACGATCAGGATCGCGCCGGCGATCGTGACGACCCAGTCGATCGTGACCCGCCATCCGTGCGGCAGCCCGCGGGTGAGCCGGTCGACCGGGTTGCGCGAGTGCCGCTGCGGCGCCGGCTCCGTGGCTGTGACGACGGGCTCCGGGGACGACTGAGGCAGCGCCACGGGGACGTGCTCCGGCTCGGGAGCCGGTTCCTCGGGCCGGAGCGCGTACCACGCCGACGCCACCGCGAGCCCGGTCCAGAGCAGGTCGAACAGCCCGAACACCTCGCGCAGGTTCTCGCGGAAGAGCGAGAACATCTCGCCCGAGAGCAGTCCGGTCTGGGTGCCGAAGTCCTGCTCCGCCTCCTGGATCGTGAAGGCGAAGCCGAGGTACTTGCCGATCAGGACGCCGAGCAGCGCCGATACGATCGCAATCGCCTGCAGGTCGGGCGAGCGCCGGCCCCCGGCGGCCCGCTCGACCGCGAACCCGGTCGCGAAGCCGATTCCCCAGGCGACGACCCCGACCTCGTAGTCGGTGTACTTGGCGATCAGGCCCCACGCGATGCCTCCCGCGACCGCCGCCACCAGGCCGGCGAGGAGCGCGAGCCCGGTGGAGCCACTCTCTCCGGTCTCGGCCGGCGTCGGCGGAGGCGGCGGCTCCTGCCGGGAGCCGTCGGGCTCCCAGCCGTAGCGCTCGTAGTCGCTCATCTCGCGCTCCGCTCGCGGCTCTTGTCGCGCCGCCACTCGGCGACCCGGCCATGGTCGCCGGAGAGCAGGATCTCGGGGACGGTCCAGCCGCGGAACTCGACGGGCCGGGTGTAGTGCGGATACTCGAGGCCGCCCTCGAGCTCGGTCGAGAAGCTCTCGTGCTCGCCCGACCCCTCCGCGAGCGCGCCCGGCAGCCGCCGCGCGATCGCGTCGAGCAGCACCATCGCGGGGAGCTCGCCGCCGGAAAGGACGTACGGGCCGATCGAGATCGCGTCGGAGGCGAGGTGCGTGACGATCCGCTCGTCGAAGCCCTCGAAGCGCGACGAGAGCACGGTCAGCGCCGGCTCGGCCGCGAGCTCCTCGACGACGGACTGGTTCAGCGGCCGCCCCTGCGGCGTCAGCGCGATCACCCGCTGTTCGGGCGAGCTGCCGTACACCGCATCGAGAGCGGCCGCGACGACGTCGACGCGCAGCACCATCCCGGCGCCGCCGCCGTAGGGCTCGTCGTCGACCTGCCCGCTGCGGAGCGGCGTCGTGTCGCGGTAATTGAAGAGCCGCAGCTCGAGCTCGGTGCCGAGGACGGCCGCGAGGGGTCGCTGCTCGGTCATCCACGCGAATGCGTGCGGAACCTGGGTGAAGACGTCGAGACGCAAGGCCGGAGCAGGTTACTCGTCGGCGTCCGCGAAGCCGCGGGCGACGAGGATTCGGCCGCCGTCGAGATCGATGTCGAGCACGCAGGACTCGACGAGCGGCAGCAGCAGGCCGGAGTCGAGCTCGAGCGTGTCGTTGGCCGGTCCGTTCTCCACCTCGGTGACAGTACCGAGCGCGCGGCCGCCTTCCTCCTCGACGCGCAGCCCGACGAGCTGGAAGACGTAGTAAGCGTCCTCGCCCGGCTCGGGCAGTTCGTCGCGGCGGACGGCCAGCGTGGCGCCCCGCGGGACCGGGCGCTCGAGCTTGATCACGGGCCGTCCGCCAGCGCCGCGCTTCGAGACGACGATCTCCGCCGGCGTCCCCTCGACCAGGAGGATCGCGCCGCGGGCGAAGCGCTCGGGCGCGTCGCTTGCGCCCTCGACGAAGAAAGAGCCGTCGACCCCGTGCGGCCGGCCGACGCGACCCACCGTCACGAGCTCATTCAACGATGTCGAGGATCACGCGTTTCCGTGATCCTGCTGCGCTGGCGCGCACGATCGTGCGCAGCGCCCGGGCGAGCCTGCCCTGGCGGCCGATCACCTTGCCGCGGTCCTCCGGGGCGACGTAGAGCTCGAGCACGGTCGCATCCTCGCGCTCGACCTGCTCGACCCGCACCGCGTCGGGATCGTCCACAAGCTGCTTCGCGAGCCAGGTGAGCAGCTCCGCCACTATTTGACCGCGCAGGATGACCATCCGCAGAAGCGGATGCTCATCGCGCCAAGATCCCTGAAGGGGCCGCCTGCGGCGACCCAAGAGCGCGTCTGCATCAAGCGTTGATCCCGGCGGCCTTGATCAGCTTGGCGACCGCGTCGGAGGGCTGCGCGCCCTTGCCGAGCCACTCGGTCACCTTCGCCTCGTCGAGCTCGATCGTCGAGGGCTCGGTCTGCGGGTTGTACCGCCCGATGATCTCGATGAAGCGGCCGTCACGCGGCGAACGCTGGTCGGCGACGACCACGCGGTAGATCGGGTTCTTCTTCGAGCCGACGCGCGTCAGCCTCATGCGTACTGCCATTCCCTCTATCTCCGTCCTGTCTTGGTCATTTGCCCGGGAAGTGTAGGCATCTTTCCCTTGCCCATCTGCTTCATCATCTTCTCCATCTGCTTGCGGGCGGAGAGAAGCTTGTTCACGTCCTGGATCGTCTGGCCGCTGCCGGCCGCGATCCGCTGCCTGCGGGAGCCGTCGATCAGGTGCGGCCTACCCCGCTCCTGCGGCGTCATCGAGAGCACGATCGCCTCGACCCGCGCGAGCTGGCGCTCGTCGATGTCGACGTCCTTCAGCTGGTTGCCGAGCCCCGGGATCATCTTCAGCACGCCCTGGATCGGCCCCATCTTCTTCAGCATCTTCTGCGCGGCGAGGAAGTCGTCGAAGGTGAAGATGCCGGCGCGCATGCGCGCCTCCATCGCGGCCTGCTCGTCCTCCTCGACCGCCTCCTCGGCCTTCTCGATCAGCGTCAGCACATCGCCCATGCCGAGGATCCGCGAGGCCATCCGGTCGGGATGGAAGTACTCGAGCTGGTCGAGCTTCTCGCCGACCGAGACGAGCTTGACCGGCTTGCCGGTGACCGCGCGAACCGAGAGAGCGGCGCCGCCGCGCGCGTCGCCGTCGAGCTTCGTCAGCACGACGCCGTCGAACGCGATCCGCTCGAAGAACGACTGTGCGACGTTGACCGCCTCCTGGCCGGTCATCGCGTCGAGCACGAGCAGGACGTTCGTCGGCTTCGCCGCGTCGCGGACGCGGGCGAGCTCCGCCATCAGCGCCTCGTCGATCTGGAGTCGGCCGGCCGTGTCGACGATGACGACGTCGTTGCCGGCCTCACGGGCGGCGTCGAGCCCGTGCTTGACCGCCTCGACCGCGTCCTTCGTGTCCCGACGGTAGACGGGGATCTGGATCTGGCGGCCGAGCTGCTCGAGCTGGTCGATCGCTGCCGGCCGCTGCAGGTCGGCGGCGATCAGCGCCGGCTTCTTGCCGTCCTTCCGCAGGAGCAGTGCGAGCTTGGCCGACGTGGTCGTCTTGCCCGACCCCTGGAGACCCGCCATCAGGATCACGGTCGGCGGCTTCCCGAACGCGAGCCGCGAGTCGCCCGAGCCCATCAGCGCGGTCAGCTCCTCGTGGACGATCTTCACCACCTGCTGGCCCGCGTCGAGCCCTTTCAGGACGTCCTGGCCGGTAGCGCGCTCGCGGACCTGAGCGACGAAGTCCTTGACGACCTGGAAGTTGACGTCCGCCTCGAGCAGCGCG
Source organism: uncultured Gaiellaceae bacterium (assembly GCA_963820695.1). Classification (GTDB taxonomy): domain Bacteria; phylum Actinomycetota; class Thermoleophilia; order Gaiellales; family Gaiellaceae; genus Gaiellasilicea. The sequence goes on from CAWGAP010000001.1 coordinate 275,762, forward strand.
AGTCTGATCTCGCGCATCGCCTTCGAGATCGCCTCCTCGTCGAGGCGGCCCTTGCCGCGGAGGTCGCCGAGGGCGTGCTGGAGCTTGTCTGAGAGGGTGTCGAACATGGGCGAACAGTGTAGATACCGCTCAACGAGACGAAGGAGGCGGCATGGCCAGCATCGCGAAGGTGATCACCGTCATCGGCAGCTCGCCGGACGGGTTTGCAGAGGCGGCTCAGGTAGCGGTGACCGAGGCGTCGCAGACGCTGCGCGGCGTCTCCGGCGCGCAGGTGATGTCGATGAGCTGCGACGTCACCGACGGCAAGATCACGACGTTCAAGACGACCGTCAACATCGCGTTCGCGGTCGAGCGCTGAACAACCTGCATTCGTAGGCCCGCGCGCGCGGGTGGGCTCGGACGGCTAAAGCGCGGGAACGGGCTCGCGCTCCTGCGGTTGCGCGCCATCGAGCGAGCTCGGCTGCTCGGTCGCCTCAGGCTCGCCCTGGCCGGGGCGGGAGCGGTTCGACTCGCGACGCAACGGTTCCCGGTCCAGTCGCTCGTAGTTCCAGCGGCCGGCGGCACGCGCGGCCCAGTTCCACACGAGCAGGAAGGCGACCCAAGCTCCAGCGCAGAAGTAGAAGAAGAACAGAGTCGCCAGACCTTGGCCGCCATAGGCGATGCCGACGAGGATCGCAAGCGCTCCATACCCCGCGACGATCACTGATCGCCAGATCACGATAGAGCTGGTTTGCCCGGAAAGGCATTTCGCCAATCGCCGAGACAGACGTCGACCGAGCGGTCAAGTAACAGTCTGTTACTTGGCTAGCCGGAGACGAGCGCGCGGGCGAAGTCGTGTGGGTCGAACGGACGCAGGTCGTCGAGGCCCTCGCCGACGCCGATCAGCTTCACCGGCAGCCCGAGCTCGTACGCGATCGCGACGGCGATCCCGCCCTTCGCGGACCCGTCGAGCTTCGTCAGCGCAACGCCGGTGACGCCCGCGGTCTCCCCGAAGAGGCGGGCCTGCTGGAGGCCGTTCTGGCCGGTCGTCGCGTCGACGACGAGCAGCGTCTCGTGGGGCGCGCCCTCGAGGCGGCTCTCGATCACCCGGCGCACCTTCGCGAGCTCCTCCATCAGGTTCGACTGCGTGTGCAGGCGGCCGGCCGTGTCGACGATCGCGACGTCCTTGCCGCGCGCGCGGGCGGCCTCGATCGTGTCGTAGGCGACCGCGGCCGGGTCGGCCCCCTGCGCGGCGCCGACGAAGTCGGCCTGGGCGCGCTCGGCCCAGATCTCGAGCTGCTCCTCCGCCGCGGCGCGCCAGGTGTCGGCGGCGCCGAGCAGGACGGTGCGGCCGTGCTCGCGGAGCTTCTGCGCCAGCTTTCCGATCGTCGTCGTCTTGCCGGTTCCGTTAACGCCGACGACGAGGATCACGCTCGGGCTGTCGGGCAGGTTCAGCGTTCCCGGCTCGCCGAGCATCTCCGCGAGCTCCTCTGCGAGCGCGCCGTTGAGGTCGGCCAGCTCGTTGCGGGCCTCGAGGCGGCGCACGAGCTCGGCCGTGGCGCGGACGCCCACATCGCCCCTGATCAGCGCCTCCTCGAGCCGCTCCCAGTCCTCGTCGTTCCCCGGATCGAACGTCGCGGCGGCGAGCTCGCCGGTGAGGGCGCGGCGGCTCTTGCCGAGTGAGTCGCGCAGGCGTCCGAAGAAGCCGTCGCGCTGCTCGACCGTCTCCTCCGGCCCCTCAGCGTCCCCCAGCAGCTCTGCCCAGCTTCTCGCCATCGGCGCGGAACGTTAGCCTCAGCGCATGGTCACGTGGCAGCGGGTGGCGGAGATTGCGCGCGAGCTCCCCGAAATCGAGGAGACGACCTCGTGGGGCAAGCCGTCGTTCGCCGTGCGCGGGAAGAAGTTCGCCGGCCTCTCGACGCGCCACGAGGGCGCGATGTGGTCGCGCTGCGACCGGGAGGAGCGACCGCTGCTCGTTGCGTCCAATCCGGACGCGTACCGGCTGACGCCCCACTTCGAGGCCTCGCCCGCGTTCCTGCTGATCTGGCTCGAGCACATCGACGAGGACGAGGTGCGCGAGCGGCTGATCGACGCGTGGCTGATCCAGGCGCCGAAGCGCCTGGCGGCCCAGCACGAGTTCGACTAGCGGCCATCCCCGCCGCCAGGCGGCGCGCGACCACAACGAAAACCAGGGACTGTCCCTGACAACCGCTGTTGTCGCGACAACGTTCGTTGTCAGGGACAGTCCCTGACAACGCGGCTGGCCACGGTCGGCCGCGCGACGGTCGTACGAGGTCGACCGAGGGATGCGGCGTTCCGGCTCTAGCGCGCGAGCGCGGCGGCGTCTTCGCGCGGGAGCCGGCGCGAGACGACCTGGCTGACGCCGTCCCCGCCCATCGTGACGCCGTAGAGGACGTCGGCGGCTTCCATCGTCCGCTTCTGGTGCGTGATCACGACGAACTGGGCGCGGTCGGCGTAGCGGCGCAACAGCTCGACGAAGCGGCCGATGTTGGCGTCGTCGAGCGCGGCCTCGACCTCGTCGAGGAGGTAGAACGGGCACGGCTTCGCGAGGAAGAGCGCGAACAGGAACGAGATCGCGCCGAGCGCCTTCTCGCCGCCCGAGAGCATGCCGAGCCGCGTGATCTTCTTGCCCGCCGGCCGCAGTTCGACCTCCACCCCGGTCTCGCCGCCGTCCTCCTCGGGCTCGACGAGCCGAAGTCGGCCTTCGCCGCCCGGGAAGAGCGTCGACGCGACCTCCTCGAAGTGCTCGGCGACGGCGGCGTACGTGTCGGCGAAGCGGCGCTCCACCGTTGCGGCGAGCTCGTCGCGCAGGTCGGCGAGCTCCTTCAGGCTCTGCTCGAGATCCTCGCGCTGGGTCTCCAGCTCCACGAGCCGCTCCTTCTCCGCCTCGTATTCCTCCTTCGCGAGCGGATTGACCTGGCCGAGCTGGATTCGCCGCAGCTCGAGGCGCTCCGCGCGGGCGGCGAGCTCGTCGCGGTCGTTGCCCTCGGCCGGCTCCGCGGACGCCTCCTCGAGCCGGCGGCGCGCGTCTGCGGCCTCCGCCTCGATCCGGGTCAGCTCGATCTCGATCTCGGTCGAGCGCTGCGCCGCATCCTCGGCGCCCTGGCGCAGCTCGACCTCGGCGGCGCCGAGATCTCGTAGGCTCGTACCGAGCTCGCCGGTTCGCGAGGCACCCGCATCGACACGCGCGCGCAGGGGCGCCTCGAAGCGCCCGGCGGCGGCTCCTGCGGCTGCAAGGGTCTCGCTGAGGCGCTCGGCGCCCGCCAGGATCCTCAGGAGCAAGTCGACGTCCCGCGCCGCCGCGCGGCGGGCACCCGTCGCAGCCTGGGCGGCCGCGGCGTCCCTGGCGACTTCACCGGCCTCGGCCGCCGTCGCAGCGAGCCGCGCCGCCTCCTCGGTCAGCTCGCGAGCCTCGCGCTCGACCTGCTCGCGCTCCGCCTCCTCGACGTGGAGCAGGCGGATCTGGCCCTCGCCGCCGAGTCGGACGCGCGTCAGCTCTGCTGCGCCGGCGCGCTCGTTCGCCGTCGTCGACGCCGCGCGCGCCTCGTGCTCGAGCGCGCCGACCCGCGCAAGCTCGGTCGCCAGCACTCCCGCTCGCTCGGTGCCCGCGTCGGCACGCGCCCGCAATGGCTGCTCGAGGCGCGCGGCCACGGCGACGGCCGCCAGCAGCGCCTGGTCCAGCCTGTCGGCACCGGAGGAGAGGCGGCGGAGCAACGCTGGGTCGGCAGCGCGCAGGCTGCGGAGATGCGCCACCTGCGCGTACGCCGCCTCCGCCTGCTCGGCGGCTACGGCAGCCTGCGCGGCCGCGACGTCTGCGGCCTCCGACTGCGCCCGCAACTCCTCCACCTCGGCCGCGAGCGCCCGCCGCCGGGTTTCCAGCTCGAGCAGGACGGCCTCGGCGGCCTCGCCCGCGAACCAGAGCTCGCCGCGCTGTGGGTCGTACCCGAATCCCTCACCCGTCACCGACGGGACCGTCGCCGACAGCAGCTCGTCCAGCGAGACGACCGGCAGCTCGGCGACGCGCTCGGCCGGGCGCTTGCCGACCAGCACAGCGAGACTGCCGAGGCCCGCATCTCGTGCGCGCCGGAGCAGCGCCAGACCTGCGGCAGCGTCATCGGCCATGACCGCCGACGCACCCCGGCCGAGCGCGGCCGCAACGGCTCGCTCTGCACCGGGCGCCACGTCGAGCAGCGAAAGGGCCAACTCGGCGCCCTCGTCCGCGAGCATCCGCGCGGCGGGGGCAATGCCCTCGCGCTCGGCCAGTGAGCGCACGAGCGCCTCGAGCCGCTCCTTCGCGATCGCCGCACGCTCGGCGAGGTCGTCGCGCGCGTGAGCAGCGGCCCGGGCCTTGGCAGCCGCGATGTTCGCCGCCTGCTCGAGGTCGGCCGCTGTTGGGCCCGGCCGTCTCGCGACGGCCTCGGACTCGGCCAGCTCGACACGGACGCGCTCTCGCAGGGCCGAGACGGACTCGCCGCGCATCGCGATCCGCTCGCGCGCAGCGCCGAGCCGGTAGAGCGCTGCGGTCGCGCCTTCACGGCCTCCGGCCGCGTCGGCCAGCTCGGCCTCGGTCTCCTGCCGCTCACGGCGCAGCGCGTCGAGGCGCTCCTCGGCTCGCGTGGCAGCTGCGCGTTCGAGCGACGCGAGCCGCTCCTGGGCCGCGCGTGCGCGCTCGGCGGCGGCGCCGCCGGCAGCGGCTGCCGCCCGCGCGGCCGCGGTCGCCTCGGCCGCTGTCCGCTCCAGCTCCCGCGTCGACTCGTCCGTGACCTCGCTCGCGGCCGCCTCGGCCTCGCCGAGATCGCCCTGCAATCCGGCCAGCAGGCTCTGCGCGCCCTCCTGCCGGAGGGCGATCCGCTCGGTCGCCCCCTGCAGCCGGTAGAGCGCCTTGATCGCCGCCTCGCGCCTCCCAGCCGCGTCGGCGAGCTCCTCCTCGGCGGCATGACGCGCGGCGAGGAGCGCAGTCAGCTTCTCCTGCGCGCTCCGGCGGCCGATCCCCGCCGCGGTCTTGCGCTCCTCGGCCGCGACGCGGCGGGCATCGGCGGCGGCGAGATCGAGCTCGGCAATCCGTGCACGCAATCCTGCGATCTCGTCCGCGAGCTTCTCCGCCCGTTCGGCGGCCGTCGCCTGCAGCGCCAGCGGCCGCAGGCGCTTCCGCACCTCGGCCTCGACGTCGCGTGCGCGCTCGACCTGGATCCCGACCCGGTTCAGCTTCAGCTCGGCCCGGTGCTGCCGCCGCTTGAACTTGCCCAGGCCCGCCGCCTCCTCGATGAGCTCGCGCCGCTCCTCCGGCTTCGACGCGAGCACCGCCTCGACCTTGCCCTGGCTGACGATCGAGTGCATCGAGCCGCCGAGCCCGACGTCGGCGAGCAGCTCGACGAGATCGGTGCGGCGCACCTGCGCCCTATTGACGAGGTACTGGCCCTCGCCACCTCGGTGCAGTCGCCGGGCGATCGAGACCTCGGAGAAGTCGAGCTCACCGAAGTCGCCGCTCTCGTTGTCGAAGACGAGCTCGACCTCACAGCTCTCGGCCGCGGTACGGCCCTCGGCGCCGTTGAAGAGGACATCGTCGGGCTTCTCCGCGCGCAGCTCGGACGGCGTCAGCGAGCCGGCCGCCCACACGATCGCGTCGGCGACGTTCGACTTGCCCGAGCCGTTCGGTCCGACGACGACGGCGACCCCGGGCTCGAGCTTCAGCTCCAGCGTGTCGGGAAACGACTTGAAGCCGCGCAGGCGGAGAGAGCGCAGATGCACGGGTGGGAGGCTAGCGAGCGGCACGGACAACCCTGCCCGCTCACTTCGCGGCCCGCCGCTGACACAAGGTCTGCGTGGATCGAGCCGACGGCGCCTGCGTCACGAGTTGAGGGCCGCCTCACCTCGTTGACGCAGGCTCTACACCGTCGCCTCTTGGGTTAGCAGCTGCCGGTGGCGCCCCCACGCCATTGGTCCGGGTTGCGTGCTCTCCCTCAGCCGTTCCTCGATGCACACGGGAGAATGACCGATGCGATGCCAGATGGCATCCGTCGGAAGGCCGATTGTGGGTCATCCGCAAGGATGAGAATCAGGCGCCGATCGCGGCGAGCGCCTGCTTGGCGGCTTCCTGCTCGGCTTCCTTCTTCGTCCGGCCGGTTCCCGCCCCCAGCTCTTCGCCGTCGATCTGGGCGGCGCAGGAGAAGTGGCGTTCGTGCGCCGGCCCGTCGACGTCGACGATGATGTAACTGACGCTGCGACCGGTCTTTGCGAGCGCCTCCTGGAGCTCGGTCTTGTGGTCGACGTGCGTCGTCCTCGCGTACTCGATCCGATCGGAGAACGCAGCCACGATCGCGGGCGCGATCGGCTCGTAGCCGTGCTCGAGGAAGAGCGCCGCGATCGCCGCCTCGAGCAGCGCCGCCGTCACGTTCCGGCTCCTGACGATCCGGGAGAGCTCTTCGCCGGCGAGGCTCTCGCCGGCTGCCTCGGCCAGCCGCTCGCCCATCCGCAGCTCGCGCGCGACGGCCGCACAGCTCTGACGCGAGACGACGTGCGATCGGATCTTCGCCAGCCGCCCTTCCGACGCATCCGGGTAGCGGTCGTACAGCTCCTTTGCGATCGCGAGCTCGAGCACGCTGTCGCCCAGGAACTCCAGGCGCTCGTACGAGGACGCCCGGTCGGGCGCCCAGGACGTATGCGTGAAGACGTGCTCGATCCGCTCGCGCGGCAACGCGTCGATCAGGCGGCCGAGCTCGCTCGGGTCCCCGGTCGGTGCTGTGCCGCTACTGGTGCGTCGAGACGTAGTCGACGGCCTGCCCCACGGTCGTGATCTTCTGGGCGTCCTCGTCCGAGATCTTGATCCCGAACTGGTCCTCGAGCTCCATGATCAGCTCGACGAGATCGAGCGAGTCGGCGTCCAGGTCCTCCTGGAACGAGGCCTCCTCGTTGATCTCCGTCTCCTCGACTCCGAGCTGCTCGGTCAGAACTTCCTTGACTCGCTCGAAGACTTCTTCACGCGACGCTGCCAAATCGACTCCTTGCTGGTGTGGTCAGGGCTTGAGCGCGCACGATCATACCGCGGCCGGCGTACGTCGCTCTGGCATACGGGCCGCCAGCCGGCCGACGACGTCGTGCTCGACGCCTCGGGCTGCCAGGTGGATCGCGTTCGAGATCGCGCGCCGGGAGGAGTTGCCGTGCGCGATCACGGAGAGCCCGCGCAGCCCGAGCAGGTAGGCACCGCCGTAGGTCTCCGGATCGAGCTTCGAGCGCAGCCGCCGCGTCGCGGGCCGGATCAGCAGCCCTCCGAGCTTGCCCCGCGGTGTCGCGACGATCTCCTCGCGGAGCGCGTCGAGGACGGTCCTGATCGTCCCTTCGAGCAGCTTCAGGGCCACGTTCCCTGTGAAGCCGTCGCAGACGACGACGTCGGCTGCACCGGCGAGCAGGTCGCGGCTCTCGGCGTTGCCGGCGAACCCGAGCTCGCTCGCAGCAAGGAGCGCGTGCGCGTCGAGCGTCAGCTGATTGCCTTTCTCCGGCTCCTCGCCGATCGAGAGCAGCCGCACCTCAGGCCGCGCGATCTCGAGGATCTCCTCGGCGAAGATCACGCCCATGTGCGCGAACTGGAGCAGATGCTCGGGCCGGGCGTCTGCGTTTGCGCCCGAGTCGAGCAGAACCGAAGGTCCCTTCTTCGTCGGGATCGGCACGGCGATCGCCGGCCGCATCACGCCGGGGATCCGGCGCAGGTGGAGCAGGCCGGCCGCGAGCATCGCACCGGTGTTCCCGGCCGAGACGACGGCGTCGGCACGGCCCTCTGCGACGGCCAGATGCGCGGCGACGAGCGACGAATCGGGCTTGCTCCGGACGGCCTCGGCGGCTTTCTCGTGCATCCCGATCGTCTCGGTCGTCTCGACGAGCGGGAGACCGTGCGTGTCGAGCCCGGCGGGGCCGAAGAGCGTCACGCCGATCCCATCCGCGGCTGCCTCGAGCGCACCGGCGACGATCTCGGCAGGAGCTCTGTCGCCCCCCATCGCATCGACCGCGATGCGGGCCAAGGCTACGGAGCCGGCGTGCGGAGCGGCTCGATCTCGCGGCCCTTGTACGTGTGACACGTCGGGCAGACGCGATGCGGCCGCTTGGGCTGATGGCAGGTCGGACAGATGTTGACGCGCGGCGCCTCGATGCCGTGCTGCGCGCGCCGCTTGTCCCGACGGGCCTTCGATGTTTTCTTCTTGGGGACTGCCATGAGCGGCTGCCGAGTATAGCTAGAGGTCGATCGACCTGGTCGGCGCGACGGCCTCGAGAAAGCGGCGGTCGTGTGAGACGACGACGAGCGTGCCCTCGTACGCCTGCAGCGCCGTTTCGAGCTCCTCGATCGCCTCCAGATCGAGATGATTGGTCGGCTCGTCGAGGACGAGGCAGTTGACGCCGGTGGCCGCCAGCTCCGCGAGGTGCGCGCGCGTCCGCTCGCCTGGTGACAAGGTCTCGCAAGGCCGAAGCACGTGCTCGGCGCCGAGGTTGAACTTCGCGAGCAGGGTACGCGCGTCTTCCTGGGGCAGGCCCGCGCGGGCGGTGAACGCGTCGAGCAGCCTCTCGCTCCCGTCGTATGCCTGCCGGCGCTGGTCGAGCGTGCCCACGACGGTCGCGCGCCCGATTGTCCGCCGGCCCGCGGCGAGCGGCAGCTCGCCGAGGAGGAGCGCGAGCAGCGTCGACTTGCCGCTGCCGTTTCGGCCCGTGACTGCAACGCACTCGCCGGGCGCCAGATCGAGGTCGATCGGACCGAGCCTGAACGCGCCCCGCTCGCCCACCGCACCCTCGAGCGCGGCGACGCGGTCGCCGGGTCGCTGCGCAGCGGCAAGCGAGAGGTGCAGCCGCCAAGGCTCGTACGGCTTCTCGACGTGCTCGATCCGCTCCAATGCCCGCTCGGCCTGGCGCACCTTTCCCGCAAGCGCCTTCGTTCCACGCCGATCGGAGCCACCGGTCGCGTGCGCGAGGAAGGCGCCGCCCGCCCTGCCTGGTTACGGCGTGCGTGGAGTAGCGCCTCGACCTCGCTGCGGCGCTCCTGGGCGTCGGCGAAGGCGGCGTATTGCCGCTGCCGCGCCCGCTCCCGGGCTGCCGCGTACTCGCTCCAGCCGCCGGCGTGCTCGTGCAGACTGCCTGTCCACGGGTCGATCTCCGCGATCCGGGTTGCCGTCCGGTCGAGGAAGACGCGATCGTGCGAGACGACGGCGAGGCCGCCAACAAAGGCGTCGACGAAGCGCTCGAGCCGGTCGAGCCCGTCGAAGTCGAGGTCGTTCGTCGGCTCGTCGAGGAGCAGCACGTCGAAGCGGGAGAGCAGAATCGCGGCCAGCCCGGCGCGCGCAGCTTCGCCGCCGGAGAGCGTCGCCGTTTCCTGGTCGAGCGAGACGGAGAGCCCGAGCTCGGCGCACGTCGCCCGCGCTCTCGGCTCGAGATCGGCGCCTCCGAGCGCGAGGAAGCGCTCGAGCGCGGCCGCGTACGCATCGGGGCTCCAGCTGGCGGTGTGCCGTTCGACGGCGGCCTCGGCATCGGCGACGCCGGTACGACGGGCCAGGTACGCCAGCAGCGTCTCGCCGGGACGCCGATCGTGCTCCTGCGGCAGGTAGCCGACCGTCAGCGTTGCGGGTGTTCGCTCGACCCGTCCCTCGTCCGGCTCGTCGAGGCCGGCGAGCAGGCGGAGCAGCGTCGACTTGCCGGCCCCGTTGGGGCCGACGAGCCCCAGCCGCGAGCGCGGCCCGAGCGTCAGGTCGACATGGTCGAGAACGGTGCGGGCGCCGAACGAGCGGACGACGCCGTGGAGTGAGACACGCAAAGAGCCTCCAGAGGACGCGGGACGAGGACGGGCGCGTGAGCGCCGGTGAACGTCTGGGTCTCGTCTAGTCCGTCATGGGCTGGCGCCGAAGCGCCCCGTCAGCGTACTACAAGCGGTCGCGGAGCTCCTCGAGCGCCGACCAGCGCGGGTCCGGCGTCTCGTCGGCATGCGTGTGCGGCTCGACGTTCAGATCCTTGCCGCAGACCGGGCAGAGGCCGGCGCAGTCGGGCGCGTGCAGAATCTGATCCGGCAGCGCCAGGGCGATCGCGTCGCGCGCCCAGGCGGAGAGCTCGAGCTGGTCGTCGACCACGTACTCGCTCCGCAGCTCCGCCGCCTCGCCCGGCTCGTTGGCGTGGTACTCGCGCGCGTCGATGGCGAGGTCGACGACCGCGTCCGTCAGGCAGCGCATGCACGGACCGTGCAGGCGCACCTCGAATGCGAGCCGGAGGTCGAGCCCTGTCGTCGCCTGCACGATCGTCAACTCGCTCTCCACCTCGTGCGGCACCGGCAGATAGCGGAGCCCGCCGAGCTCGAACGGCTCGAGCTCGATCGAGATCGCATCGCGGTGCTCCTCGCCCGGCCGGAGCCGGAGGCGACGGAGCGGAAAGCTGGTCATGGAAGGAGGGTAACGCGCCTCGGGTAGATCGCCCTCACGACGTGTCGCTGCGGTCGCGCCGGGAGGGGGAACAGTGCGTGAGCACGGGCCCCCGACCAGAGCGGCCGCAGCGGCGCGAGGCGACGCCGGAGGCCGGCTCCGCCGGCCGCAGGTGTCGCCGGTCGGGAGCGCGAGCTACAAGTAGGAGGTGTCGTCTTCGGGCTCGTGCGGGCTCAGGTCACGCGGGCCGACGCCGGCCACGACCGACTCCTGCGAGCGCTCGTGCAGCCGCTCGCGGCCGCGCTTCACGGCCGACAGGAACTTGTCCAGGTTGACCTCGAGTGTCGAGAGGATCCCGTCCGCCCAGTCCTCCATCTCGAGCCGCGTCTCGCGCGCCTGGCGGCGGGAGTCGTCGACGATCTCCTGCGCCTGCCGCTCGGCGAGCTTGACGATCTCGGTCTGCGAGGCCTCGCGCACGGCCTGCTCGCGCGCCTCGCCGAGGATCCGGTCGGTTTCGCGCTTCGCCTCGGCCAGCATCTCCTGCCGCTCCTTGACGATCCAGCGCGCCTGCTTGATCTCCTCGGGGATCGTCGCGCGCATCTGGTCGAGGATGTCGTAGATCTCCTCGCGGTCGATCCGGACCTGATCCGTGAGGGGGACGGCCTTCGCGTTGTGCACGAGGTCGTCGAGCTTGTCGATCAATACGAGAACGTCCATGGCTCTAAGTCTACGGCTTCCTATTCCCTGGGATTTTCCGGAGCGCCGGGTCGGCCGTTCGGGAACATCTCCGCGAGTCGGCGCGCCACCGTGTCCGGCACGAGTTCGTCCACTTTTCCGCCGAAGGCGGCTATCTCCTTCACGCCGCTGGACGAGACGAAGCTGACGGCGGGGCTCGCCATCACATAGACCGTCTCGATCTCGGGGGCGAGGTGCCGGTTGAGCTGATTCATCTGCGTCTCCCACTCGAAGTCCGAGATCACCCGCAGGCCCTTCACGATCGCCTTTGCCTGCCACCGGCGGGCGAACTCGACGACGAGCTCGGAGAAGACGTCGACCTCGACGTTGTCGAGATCGGCGACCGCCTCCTTCAGGAACTCGACGCGCTCGTCGAGGCTGAAGAGGGGCGTCTTGTGGCGCGGGCTGCCGACGACGCCGACGACGACGCGGTCGAAGATCGAGGCCGCGCGCGAGATCACGTCGACGTGTCCCATCGTGACCGGGTCGTAGCTTCCTGGGCAGATTGCGGTGATCATGGGGAGGGCTCGAAGAGGGTAAGCCGCGCGGAACCGTACCGCCGCGAGGTGCGCAGCGGAAGCGGAAGCGCCGGCTCCGTCCGCGCGCCGGTCTCGACGACGAGCAGCCCGTCGGGCGCGAGCACCTTCGGCAGGTGCTCGGCGAGCCTGGGCTGCAGCTCCGCCCAGGCCTCGTAGGGCGGATCGACGAGGACGAGGTCGTAGGTGCGCGACTCGCGCCGCAGCTCCCAGAGCGCATCGCCGCACGTGACGCGGGCGCCGGTGAGACGAAGGCGCTCCAGGTTCTCCGCGATCGTCCTGCAGGCCGCCCTGTCGCTCTCGACGAAGGTGACGCTCGCGGCCCCGCGCGAGAGCGCCTCGATCCCCATCGCCCCCGAGCCCGCGAAGAGATCGAGGACGCGGGCGCCGTCCACCGGCCCGATCAGGTTGAACGCGGCCTCGCGGACACGGTCGCCGGTGGGGCGGGTGGCGAGCCCCTTCGGCGCGGCGATCCGGGCGCCGCGGTGGGTGCCGGCGATCACTCTCATGCAGGGGCTGAGTACCACACCCGAGGTGCGAGACTCCCGGGAACCGTGGCCGAGCAGGTCGAGATCCGCCGTCTTTCCGCCGCCGAGCTTCGCGGGCAGCTCGATGCGCTCGCGGCCGTCCTGCACGACTGCGTCGCGGGCGGCGCGTCGGTGGGCTACATGGAGCCGTTCTCGCACGCGGATGCGCTCAGCGCGTTCGAGGGGTTCGCCGCCGAGGCGGAGCAGGGGCACCGGCTGATTCTCGCGGCGTTCTCCAACGAGGAGCTCGTCGGCACCGCGCAGGTGATCCTCGAGCTGATGCCGAACCAGCCCCACCGGGGCGAGATCGCGAAGGTGCTCGTCCACCGCTCCGCGCGCGGCCGCGGCATCGCCCGGAAGCTGATGGAGCACGCCGAGGACGAGGCGCGCGCGGAGGGGAAGACGCTGCTCGTGCTCGACGCCGTCACGGGCGGCGACGCCGCTCGTCTCTACGATCGGCTCGGGTGGACGACGGTCGGCGTCGTCCCGAACTTCGCGCTCTACCCGGACGGACGGCCGTGCGACACGACCTACTTCTGGAAGGCGCTCTAGGAGGGTTTGGCGAAATAGCGGCTGGGCCGCCGGGCCGCGCTGGTCGCCCCGATGCTGCGTCCTCAGTCGCGCCGATAGCTTCGGCTATCGACGCTCCCTGCGTCCTTGCCTCGGAGCGACCATCGCACCCCGTCGACGAGCGCCATTCCGCCAAACCCTCCTAGCGCGAGACCAGTAGCCGGCGCGAGGGAACGAGCGTCGGCCGGACGAGCTGGATCCCGTCCCGCCAGACGCGCACGCGGAACGCCGGCTTGCCCGCGACGCGCTCGGCGTGCAGCAGGTAGCGCTTGGCGCCGTCGGTGCCGTTCAGCCAGAAGGCGCGTGCATCCGTGCGCACCCCGAGAGCGGTCAGCCGGACTGACCGGGCCGGCCCGCGCCCACTCAGCGTCAGCGTCCCTCTCACCTTTTTCGGGTCCGAGCGAACCGACAGCTGAGCCTTCAGCCCGGCGCCCAGACGGAGTGTGCCGACGGAACTGACCCGAGCCTTGGAGTTGACGACGCGCACGCCGACGCGAAGCCCGGAGGCGAGATTGACGGTGTCGCCGGCGAAGCGAACGGCGACGCGGTAGCGGCCGGGCTTCGGCGGCGGCATCGGCTTGACGGCCGCCGAGCCCGCCTTGTTCGTCACCCCGACGTATGCCGTCGAGCCGACCAGGAACTGCAGCTGCTTCCGTGCGAGCCCCGTCTTGCTCACCGTCCGCCCGCGCGTCAGCTGCGCGCGCGGCTGCAGGAACCCGTACGGGACGAGCTTGCCGCTGCGGTAGGTGATCTTCGTCAGGGAGCGGGTGGCCTTCGGCGCCGCGGTCTTGGCCGCTCCGCTCCCGCCCCCGGGAACGCCCGGCGCAGCCTTGAGCTTGTTGCAGTCGACGCGCTTCTCGTTGACCTCACGGACGATCGAGCGGAAGGCGTCGTAGGAGTCCTTCGGCGATCCGTCGGCCCAGAGCAGCCCGGACTGCCATCCCGACAGGTTCGCCTCGTCGCGGAGCAGGAAGTTGAAGACCGCGGCGACGTGGGGCTGGCAGTAGGTCATCCGCAGACTGTCCGCAAGCTGCGTCGCCTGGTCCGGAGCCGGGCTCGCGTCCGGAGGCCTCGCCTGCGGCGCCGGCGGGCCGACGTCAGGCAGCGAACCGGGCCAGTTCTCGACACCGGTGTAGAGACCCTGCTTCGCGTCGTCGATCTGCGTCTGGTAGCCGGTCTCCAGGTACCAGATCGGGACGCCGTTGTCGGGGGTCGGTTGCCCCGTCCCACCGAACGCCTCCCGCAGCCGCACGAGCAACCGGTCGAGGTCTCCCAGCGACATGATCAGCTCGTCGCTGTGCGCCACCCACGGTCGCTCGTTCGAGCTGGTCGGATACGGGTGGTGCCCGAAGGTGTCGAAGAGTGGACGCGTCCGCCCGCTGGCGCGATAGGCAGCTCCCATCCCCCTGATGAACGACGTCGGCGAGTGCGAGACGTTCGAGAAGGCGTTCGGATTGTCATTGCCCCAGACGGAGGTAGCGGGACCGACGATGTTGACGGACGGCCTGAGCGTGTGGAGGACGTCCCAGCAGCGCGCGAGCAGCGCCACGTAGCGTGCTGGTGCGTCACTCGCGCCGGCCACGTCGTACTGGGGCTTCCAGAAGAACCGGAGGTTGGGCTCGTTCCAGACCACGAGGTCGTTGATCTGCGGATAGCGAGTGATCAGCCTGCTGAGGTACGTGCAGTACTCGTCCCGGGCGCGGTCGTCGAGCGGCGCCTCGCCCTGCGGCGAGAACGCCGAGACGACGATGCGGATGCCGGCGCCCTGCACGACGGCCTGGTTGACGAGCATGACGTCGAGCGGCGCGAGGTCGATCTGACCCGGCTGCCACGGGAGCGTGATCCCAATCGCCTGCAGCCCGAGGTCGCGTGCGACCGCGAGGGTCGAGCCGGTCGACCACTTGAGACGGTCCTCGCGGGCGCCGACGAGCATGCCGGGCTCAGCGCCTGCGGGTCGCGGAACGGCCAGCACGGCGAGCACGACGACTGTCCAGACCCAACGCCGCATCCCTCCCCAACCTAGACCCTTTTTCGACGGATCTCCAACCCGGTTTCAAAACAGGCTGCGGCCGCGCGGCTAGGACTCGCCGAGGTGCTCGGCATCGCCGAACAGGGCGTCGACCTCAACCGCCATCGTCCCGGCCGGCAGCGCCTGCGCCGCCTCGCGCGCCTGCTCGAGCAGGTCGCGGTCGTGGGTGATCCGGGCGAAGCGGAGATCGGAGAGGCCCGACTGGCGCGCGCCGAGGAGCGCGCCGCCGCCGCGAATCTCGAGGTCCTTCTCGGCGAGCTCGAAGCCGTCTGTCGACGCGACCATCGCCTCGAGCCGCTCGCGCGCGCTCTCCGTCAGCTCCTCCTTCGAGCCCGACGAGACGAGCAGGCAGTACGACTGCTCTCCCCCGCGTCCGACGCGGCCGCGCAGCTGGTGCAGCTGTGCGAGGCCGAAACGATCGGCCTCCTGGACGATCATGATCGTCGCGTTCGGGACGTCGACGCCGACCTCGATCACGGTCGTGGCGACGAGGACGTCGAGCTCGCCGGCCTTGAAGCGCGCCATCAGCTCGCGCCGTTCGGCCGGCTTCAGCCGCCCGTGCATGCAGCCGACGCGGAAGCCGCTCAGCTCGCCGTCCCGCAGGCGTTCCGCCTCGGCCTCGGCCGCCCGCGCAGTCGACGTCGCCGACTCCTCGATCAGCGGGCAGACGACGTAGGCCTGCCGGCCCTCGGTGAGGTGGGCGCGCAGGCGTGTGTACGCCTCGGAGCTGCGCTCGTCGGTCACCCACGCGGTCACAACCGGCTTGCGGCTGGCCGGCGGCTTCGCGATCTCGCTCACCGCGAGGTCGCCGTAGACGGTGAGCGCGAGCGTGCGCGGGATCGGGGTCGCCGTCATGTGGAGGACGTGCGGCGCACGGCCCTCGACGAGCGCCGAGCGCTGCTCGACCCCGAAGCGGTGCTGCTCGTCGACGACCGCGACGGCGAGGTCGCGGAACTCGAAGCCCTTCTGGATCAACGCGTGCGTGCCGACGACGACGTCCGCCTGGCCGCCGATCTTCGACTTGACCGAGCCGGTGACGAGCGCGCAGCTGACGCCGAGCTCCATGCAGATGCCCTCGATCGTGAGAAAGTGCTGCTCCGCGAGTGTCTCGGTCGGCGCCATCAACGCGCCCTGGCGGCCGGCCTCGACCGCCCGCAGGAGCGCGTAGAGCGCGACCACCGTCTTGCCGGAGCCGACGTCCCCCTGGAGCAGGCGCTGCATCGGCGTCGTGCGGGCGAGGTCGGCGTCGATCTCCGCGATCGCCTCCTCCTGATGCTCCGTCAGCTCGAACGGGAGCGCGGCGCGGTAGCGGCCGATCAGCTCGCCCGGCTCCGGGAGCGAAGCGGCGACCTGCTCCTCGCGCTCCGCCGTGCGCCGAGCGAGGGCCAGCTGGAGCACGAGCAGCTCGTCGAAGGCGAGCCGCTGCCTTCCGTCCTCCGCCTCCTCGAGCGAGCGCGGCTTGTGGATGGTCGCCAGCGCGTCGCCGCGAAGCGGCAACCCGCGCTCGGCCTTCAGCCGCGCCGGCAGCGGGTCGGGACGGTCGGTCACGAGCGGCAGCGCCGCCTCGACGAGCTCGCGCAGCTTCGCGGCCGAGATCTCCTCGCTCGCGGGATAGACCGGCGCGAAGTCGGCCGTCGCCGAGCCGCCGTTGAGGTCGAACGAACGGACCGCGAAGCCGAAGCGGTTCGGCGCGCCGCGCAGGCGGACGTGCGTGCCCGGCTTCAGCTTCTCCTGCAGCCACGGCTGGTTGAACCAGGTTGCGCTGATCTGGCCGGTGCCGTCCGAGACCTGCGCGGTCAGGATCTGCAGCCGGCCGCGGCCGCGCCGCAGCGACGTCCGGATCACCTCGCCCTCGATCAACACCTCCTCGTCACCGAACAGGTCGGCGATCCGCTTCTCCGGCGCCGGTCGCTCGTAGCGGCGCGGGCCGGTGGTCGAGCAGGTCGCCGATCCGTTCGAGCCCGAGCTTCGCCAGCCGCTTCTTCAGTGTCGGCCCAACGCCGGCCAGCGAGTCCAGCGGCGCCTCCAGCCGCTCCGGGCGGAAGCGGCCGCGCGTCGGCGCCCAGCGCTCAGGCGGGTCCACAGCGGCAAAACCGGGCTGGGGCCGGCTCATCGTCCGAGTATTGCAGTCGGTCCGGCTAGCCCTGCTGGTACCAGAAAAAACCTACGGTCCCGGGTCCGGCGTGCGTCCCCACGACGGCGCCGAGGCTCGTCACCAGCTTCACGTCTGCCTGCGGCCGGCTTGCCATCACGATCGCCTGCAGCTGCTCGACTGCGTCCTCCGCTTCCGCATGGGCGATCGCGACCGAGAGCCCGGGGCCGTCGCTCGTCGCCTGCTCGAAGCGCTTGCGGAACTCCTCGAACGCCTTCCCCCGGCCGCGGGCCCGGGTCACCGGCACGACCTCGCCCTCCTCGACCGCGAGGATCGGCTTCACGTTCAGCAGGCTCCCCATCAGCGCCTTGCCGCGGCCGATCCTGCCGCCCTTGGCGAGGAACTCGAGCGTGTCGACCGTGAAGAGGATCCTCGAGCGCTCGCGGTAGCGCTCGATCAGCGCCTCGATCTCCTCGTCGGTCGTGCCGCGCGCGAGCAGCTCCTGGATCCCGATCGCGAGCATCGCGATCCCGACCGACGCCGACTCGGTGTCGACGAGGCGGATCCGTTCGCCCTCCTCGGTCGCGGCGAGCGACGCACTCTGGAACGTCCCGGAGAGCTTCGCCGAGATGTGCAGCGAGTAGATGCGCTCGTAGCCCGCGAGTGCGTGGTAGACGGTGAGGAAGTCCTGCGGCGTCGGCTGCGATGTCGTCGGCAGCTCGGACGCCGTCCTCAGCCGCGCGTAGAAGTCGTGCGGGTCGAGCTCGACGTAGTCGCGGAAGCTCTCCTCGCCGAAGCGGACGTAGAGCGGCACGACGCGCATGTTCGGGAAGCGGATCTGCGCGTCCGGGAAGTCGGCGGTCGAGTCGAGCACGATCGCGGTGTTCTCGGTGGTCAGGCTCACCGGCGCACCCGCGCCTCACCCGCGCGCCGGATCGCACCGACGATGATGTCGAGCTCCTCGTCCTTCCGCAGGCAGTCGATCGCACCCGCAGCCATCAGCGCGTCCAGCTCGCGGGGGCTCGCCGACGCGGTCAGGCAGACGACGGCCACCTCCGGATACTCGTTCACGAGCGCGAGCGTCGTCTCGACACCGTCCATCCCCGGCAGCCTGAAGTCCATCACGACGACGTCCGGACGGTGCTCGCGGTATGCGCCGACGGCCGCGTTCCCTTCGGAGACCGCGCCGACGACCTCGATCCCGTCCTGCAGCTCGAGCAGGAGGATCAACGCCTGCCGGAAGACGTCGTTGTCCTCGACGAGCAGCACGCGGATGGGCTTGGGCTCGTCCGCCACTGCAAGACCATAAGCGCTACTCGGCAGAGAGGAGCAGCGGGTAGTGCGGCTGCCCGCCCGGCTGGACGTCCAGCTCGACGGCCGGATGGAGCTCCTGGAGCCGGCGCAGGAAGCCGGCGAGATCGGGCTCGTCCTCGCCCGTGAGCAGCGTCAGCACCTCACGGCCGTCGCCGAGGAGCTTCTCCGCGACCGCGCAGGCGACCTCGTCGAAGTCGGACGAGGATGCGACGGCGGAGCCGTTCGCGAGCCCCAGCCAGGCACCCTTGCGCACGTCCACCCCGTCGAGCTCGACGTCGCGCGACGCGACGGTGACCTCTCCGGTCGCGACCTGGTCGAGCGCCTCGAGCATCGCCGCCTCGTTCTCCTCCGCGCTCAGCGTGGGCAGGTAGCGGACGATCGCCGCGAGGCCGGCGGGGACGGAGCGGGACGGGATCACGCGAACCTGCTTGTCGACGAGCTTCGCGGCCTGCTCGGCCGAGAGGATCACGTTCGAGTTGTTCGGGAGCACGAGCACCTCGGTCGCCGGCGTCGCCTGGATCGCAGCGACGATGTCGGCGGTCGATGGGTTCATCGTCTGGCCGCCCTCGATCACCTTCGAGGCGCCGTAGCTCTCGAACAGGCGGCGGTTGCCGTCGCCGGGGACGACCGCGACGACGCCGGTCTCGAGCGTGAGCCCGGGATCGGGCGACCGACTCGAGGATCCGCTCCGAGCGCTGCTCGGTCTGCTTGTGCATGTTCGCGATCTCGACGCCCTCGATCGTCCCGAGCGCGGTGCCGAGCGCGAGCACGCGGCCGGGCTCGTCGGTGTGCACGTGGATCTTCAGCGCCGTCGCGTCGCCGACGACGAGCAGCGAGTCGCCGAGCTCGTCCAGCTGCAGCCTCGAGCGCCTGCGCGTCGAGCTCCTCGCCCTCGATCACGAAGACGGTGCAGTAGCGGAACTCGGAGAGCTCCTGGTGGACCGCGTCCACCCCCGCCTCGTGCGCCTCCTCGGCCGGCGCGTCCGGGATCGGCTCCCCGGACAGTGCCGCCGAGACGCCGCGGACGATCTCGAGCAGGCCGGCGCCGCCCGCGTCGACGACTCCGGCCTCGCGCAGGACGGCGAGCTGGTCGGGCGTGCGCGCAAGCGCGTCCTCTCCGCGCTCGATCAGCTTCTTCAGCAGCGCGGCCGGCTCGAGCGCCGCGTTGCGCGGGTCCTCGGCCTCCTCGGCGAGCTCCCGGATCACGGACAGCATCGTCCCCTCGACCGGCCGTCGGACCGCCCGGTAGGCGGCGTCACTGGCCGCGCGAAAGGCGCGCCTGATCGTCGCGGCGTCGAGCAGCCCGGCCTCGCCGAGCGCCTCGGCGGCGCCGCGGAGGATCTGGGAGAAGATGACGCCCGAGTTGCCGCGGGCGCCCATCAGCGCGGCTCGCGTCAACTCCTTCGCGAGCGTCGCGCGATCGGCAGCCGTCGAGGCGTCGAGCACCTCCATGATCGCGCGCGCGGTCAGCGTCAGGTTCGTGCCGGTGTCGCCGTCCGGGACGGGATAGACGTTGAGGTCGTCGATCCGGCGGCGGTTGGCCTCGAGCGTTGCGAGCGCGGCCTGGCCGAGCTCCTTCGCCCGCTCGAGCTCGGTCACGCGGATCGCCGCACGTCTTCGATGTGCACCTCGACCGCCGCCACGCGAAGGCCGGTGAGCCGCTCGAGCTCGTAGGCGACGCGCGAACGGACGGTTGCCGCGACCTCGGCCAGGTTGAGCCCGTACTCGACGACGACATGGAGGTCGACGCGAAGGCCGTCCTGCGTGCTCGACACGTCGATCCCCTGCGTCAGCTTGTCCCGCGTCAGCAGCCGCGTCAGGCCCTTGCCGGCCATGCCGACGACGCCGTAGCACTCGGCTGCTGTATGCCCGACGATCTGCGCGATCGCGTCGGATGCGATCCGAATCGCACCGAGCTCGGACTGCTCCGTGAGGTGGCCCTGCTGCATGCAACGTTAGACGGTGAGCTGAGCTGGGAGGTTGCGGTCAGGTCTAGCGCGTCATGACGCTTTGCTCGCGTCGCGTAGGCCGTGGGAACAGTATGAAAATACGGGCCCACGGCTGGAGCGGCGCGAGCAGAGCGAGGCCGCGCCGGAGGCCGGCTCCGCCGGCCGCAGGTGTGGCCGGTCAGGACGTGCTAGACCGCCTTCTGGACCTTGCCGGCCTTGAGGCACTTCGTGCAGATGTAGGCCCGCTTGGCAACGCCGTTCAGGAGCACGCGAACCTTCTGCAGGTTCGGGTTGAAGCGACGGCGCGTCGCCACCATCGAATGGCTCCGGTTGTTGCCGAACGACGGCTTCTTGCCGCAGGATGCGCAGACCTTGGACACGGCCGCGGATGATAGCAGCCAAGTAACAGTCTGTTACTTGGCTCAGCGCTGCGCTGCGGCGCGGAGTTGCGCGAAGACATCGGCCATCTCGAGCCCGGTCCGGACGGCCTCGGCGCCCTTCTCGAGCCGGTTGTCGGCCTGGTCGGCCTGCTCGAGCGTGAGCACGCCGAAGGCAACCGGCACGCCCGTCTCGAGCGCGGCGAGCTGGAGCCCGGACGCGGCTTCGCCGGCGACGAAGTCGAAGTGCGGCGTGTCGCCGCGGATCACGCAGCCGAGCGCGACGATGCAGGCGTAGCGGCGCGTCTTCGCGAGCGCCATCGCAGCGATCGGCAACTCGAACGCACCCGGAACCGGCATGACCGTGATCGCCTCGCGCGCCACACCTGCCGACTCGAGCTCGGCGAGCGCGCCCTCGAGCAGCTTGCCGGTGACGGCGCCGTTGAAACGGCTGACGACGATCCCGACGGCGCGTCGGCCGCCCTGCGGACTGCCCTCGAGCACGCCGTAGCCCTCCGGCACGCGGAAGTCGCCCGCGGCGTGCTCGCTCGACTCGGCCTCGACCGCCGGCTCCTCGTCCTCTGCAGCCGGCGTGTCCTCGATCTCCTCGACCTCGACCTCCTCGACCTCCGCCTCCGTCGCCTCGTCCTCCTCGCCGGGCGGATCCTCGAGCGGCGGCGCCTCGGGCCAGCTGTCGCGCTCGCTCACGCCTCGGCTCCGTCGTACAGGTCAGGGTCGAAGCGGAGGTCCTGGTGGTGCAGCTTGTGGCCGAGCTTCTCGCGCTTCGCCTCGAGATAGCGGCGGTTCTCGCTGTTCGGCGTCACCTCGATCGGCTCCTGAGCGACGACCTCGAGCCCGAAGCCGGCGATCCCGGAGATCTTCTTCGGGTTGTTCGTGAGCACGCGGATCGTCGAGAGGCCGAGGTCGGCGAGGATCTGCGAGCCGATCCCGTACTCGCGCTGGTCGGCGGCGAACCCGAGTCGCAGGTTCGCCTCGACGGTGTCGAGCCCCTGCTCCTGGAGCTCGTAGGCCTTCAGCTTGTTGAGCAGGCCGATCCCGCGGCCCTCCTGGGCGAGGTAGAGCAGGACGCCCTTCCCCTCCTGCTCGATTCGGGCGAGCGCGCGCTCCAGTTGCTCGCCGCAGTCGCACTTGAGCGAGTGGAAGACGTCGCCGGTGAGGCACTCGGAGTGGACGCGCACGAGCACGTCCGGCTCGCCGGCGACCTCGCCCTTCACGAGTGCGACGTGGTGCTTCCCCGTCAGCGTCTCGCGGAAGGCGACCGCGGTGAACTTTCCGTACGCGGTCGGCAGGCTGACGGAGGTGATCCGCTCGACCAGCTTCTCGTGGCGGCGCCGGTACTCGATCAGGTCGGCGACCGTGATCATCTTCAGCCCGTGCGCGGCGCAGTACTCGGTCAGGTCGGGCACGCGGGCCATCGTCCCGTCGTCCTTCATGATCTCGCAGACGACACCGGCCGGGATCACGCCCGCGAGCCGCGCGAGATCGACGGCGGCCTCGGTCTGCCCGGAGCGCTGGAGCACGCCGCCAGGCCGGGCGCGCAGCGGGAAGATGTGGCCCGGTTGCACGAGGTCGCGCGGTCCCGACGACGGGTCGACGGCGACCTGGATCGTGTGTGCGCGGTCGTGCGCGGAAATGCCGGTGGTGACGCCCTCGCGCGCCTCGACCGAGACCGTGAAGGCGGTGCCGAACGGCGTCTCGTTCTGGTCGGTCATCTGCCGCAACCCGAGCTCGTCGCAGCGCTCCTCGGTCAGGCAGAGGCAGACGAGGCCCCGTGCGTGCGTGACCATGAAGTTGACCGCCTCGGGCGTCGCGAACTGGGCTGCGATCGTGAGGTCGCCCTCGTTCTCGCGGTCCTCGTCGTCGACGACGACCACGAAGCGGCCGGCGCGGATGTCCTCGATCGCCTCTTCGACGGTGGCGAATGGGCTCTCGGTGCGCGTGTCGGCGGTCATCGTCACCGGGGCATCGTACCGGGGAGCAGTTTCTCGACGTATTTCGCCAACACGTCGATCTCGAGGTTGACCTGCGAGCCCGGGACGAGCTCGGAGAGCGTCGTCTCCGCGAGCGTGTGCGGGATCAGGGCGATCTCGAAGCCGGTCTCGTCGACGGCGGCGACGGTCAGCGAGACGCCCTCGAGCGCGACCGATCCCTTCTCGACGAGGTAACGGAGCAGCTCCGCGGGAGGCTCGACTCTGAGGCGGACGCCGCCGGCCTCCGGTGCGACCGACGCGACCCGGCCGACCCCGTCGACGTGTCCCTGGACGTAGTGCCCGCCGAGCGGCTCGCCGGCGCGCAGTGCCGGCTCCAGGTTGACGCGGTCGCCGAAGGGCTTGACGCGGTCGAGCGTCTCCGGCACGACGTCGAAAGCGATCCGGCCGCCGCCGTTCTCGACGACGGTGAGGCAGACGCCGTCGACAGAGACCGAGTCGCCGAGCTCGGCTGTCACGGCCGCCTCGACGACGAGCCTGCCGTCCTCGAACGACGCGACCTTCCCGACTTCACGAACCAGCCCGGTGAACATGGTGAGAGGTTACGGCTCCCGGACGTAGGCCTCGAGGAGGACGTCGTCGCCGACCTGCGTGCTCGTGAGGCGGCTGAGCTCGACCGGGCCGTCGAGCCCCGGCAGCACGACCGGGCCGTCGCCGGAGAGCTTCGGCGCGACGAAGAGAAGCAGCTTGTCGACGAGCCCCGCGTTCAGGAACGCCCGCGCCAGCGTCGGGCCGCCTTCGAGCAGCAGCGACTGCACACCGTCGGCGGCGAGAGCACTCAGCTCATCGTCGAGCGCGCCCGTGCGAAGCTCGAGCTCGGAGCCCTCGGGGAGCGGCCCGCTCCCGAATGCGAGCCGGCGCGGCTGACGCCCTGCGCCGACGTCGCGGGCGTCGAGCCGCGGGTTTTCGAGCCGGACGGTGCCCATTCCGACCGCGACGGCGTCGGACCCGGCCCGGAGCTCGTGCACCAGCCGGCGGGACTGCTCGCCCGAGACCCAGCGCTCGCCGGGGACGGTGACGCGGCCGTCGAGCGTCGTCGCGGCCTTGTAGGTGACGAACGGGCGTCCGAGCGACACCCACGTGCGCCAGGCCTCGTTCTGGCGGCGCGCTGCGAAGCTGTCCGTCAGCTCCGTCGCGACGCCCTGCTCGCGCAGCCGCTCGAGGCCGCCGCCCGCCTCGGGGTTCGGGTCGAGCGAGCCCGCCACGACGCGGTCGATCCCGGCGGCGAGCACGGCGTCGACGCAGGGCGGCGTCGTCCCGTGGTGGGCGCAGGGCTCCATCGTCACGTAGAGGGTGGCGCCGCGCGCCCGCTCGCCGGCCGCCGCGAGCGCGATGACCTCGCCGTGCCGCCCGTCCGCCTCGGTCGCCCCCTCGCCGACGACGGCTCCGTCGGCGACGACGACCGCGCCGATCGTCGGCTTCGGATACGCCCTGCCGTCCGCGCTCGCTGCCAGCTCGAGCGCCCTTTCCATGCTCATGCCAGGGCTTGTACCAGCCGTCGGTAGGCGCGCGGCAGATCCTCGAAGCCGAAGATGCCGGTGCCGACGACGAGCAGGTCCGCCCCGGCCTCGTGCACGGCCCGGACGTTCTCCGCCTTGACGCCGCCGTCGACCTGGACGAAGCAGTCGACCAGCTCGCGCGTGCGCGCGATCCGCTCGTACGCGTCCTCCATGAACTCCTGGCCGGAGTAGCCCGGCTTGATCGACATGCAGAGGCAGAGGTCGGCGCCCTGGCTCGCCGCCTCGGCGCCCACCTCGACGGGCGTCTCCGGGTTGAACGCGACCCCGACCTCGAGCCCGTGCTCGCGCGCCTGCGCGATCACGGCGCCGACGTCGTCGACCGCCTCGACATGGAAGGTGACGCTGTCGCCGCCCGACTCGGCGATCTCCTGGAAGTGGTGCGCCGGGTCGTCGACCATCAGATGGCAGTCGATCCTTCCCCCGAACTCATGGATGTGCGGCGCGATCGAGCGAAGGACGACCGGTCCGATCGTCACCGGCGGGATGAAATGGGCGTCGCCGACGTCGAAGTGGAAGATGCGGGCGCCTGCGTGCCCGAGATGCTGAATCTGCACTCCGAGGTGCCAGAAGTCCGCCGCGTAGAGCGACGGCTCGATCTCGACCGTCCGCACCCAGTCGCGCCAGCCCACGCGGCGATCCTACGACTCGACCCGGAGGCGGGCGATGAAGAACCCGCTCGTGCCGTGGACGTGCGGCAGCGTCTGGAGGAACTCGGGCCGGGTCGGGTGCCGGAACTGCTCCCAGCCCTCGATCGGTTCGACCGCCAGCCCGGATGCATCGACGACTGCTTCGGACTCGTCCACGTTGATCGTGCAGACCGAGTAGACGATCGTGCCGCCCGGCCGCAGCCGCTCGGCGGCGGCTCGCAGCAGCTCCAGCTGGAGCTCGGGCAGCGGCTGCGAGCGCCAGCGCAGGTCGGGACGCGCGGCGAGCACGCCGAGGCCCGAGCAGGGAGCGTCGACCAGCGCACGGTCGAAGCCGGTCAGCTCCGGCGGCAGGCTGCGCCCGTCGGCGTGGACGACGCGGACGTTGTCGGCGCCGAGACGGCGGACGTTGTCCTCCAGCTCGCGCGCGCGGGCCTCGTTCGCCTCGACCGCGATCACGTCGCCGGCGAGCATCGTCGTCTTGCCGCCCGGCGCAGCGCAGAGGTCGAGGATGCGTTCGCCCTCGCGCGAGCCGACGACGAGGCCTGCGAGCTGGGAGCCTCTGCTCTGCGGCCAGATTTCCCCTCTGTGCAGCGCTTTCTCGTCGACGCGGGCGACCTCGTAGGCGCCGGGGATGTCCGTTGCGGACCCGTCGGGGACCGGACCCCGGACGTGCCTGACCACAGTCGGCGGCGGCTCGTTCTGCGCCCGCATCAGCGCCAGCGCCGCCTCCTCGCCGAGGTCGCGCCGCCAGACGTCCCAGATCCAGTCGGGATACGAGTGCTTGAGCGGACCCTCCGGGAGATCGGCGAGCAGCCGCTCGAGCCCGTCGCCGACACGGCGGAGCACGGCGTTCGTGAACGGGACCGCCCGCTCGAGCCGCGCGCGGCGCACGAGCTCGACGGACTCGTTCACGGCCGCGTAGTCCGGCACTCCGCCGAGAAAGCCGAGCTGGAAGGCGCCCAGGCGCAGCGCCGCGAGCACCGGCGCGTCGAGCTTGCGCACCGGCCGCTTGCCGAGCGTCTCGATCGCGTAGTCGAGCGTCCGCACCCTCTGCACGGTCCCGAACGCGAGTTGCCGCGCGAGCGACCGGTCGCGGTCGTCGAGCTGCTCGGAGGCGGAGCGGAGCGCCCGGTCGGCGTAGGCGTCCTCCTCGAAGACGCGGCGGATCACCTCGTACGCGGCCTGGCGTGCCGGAGCGACGCTCAACGGAGACCGCGGAGGAACGCGTCGTAGGGCATCCGCTTGCCGCCCTCGGGCTGCACCTCGACCGGAACGAGCTCGCCGTCCTCGAGCCGCGCCTTCCAGATCGTGACGCGGCGGCCGTTCAGCTCGCCGCGGGCGCCGATGTGCGGCGAAAGGGCGCGAATCCGGTTCAGGCTCTCCTCCGGCTTCGAGAGGTCGAGCTCGCGGTCTGCCGCCTCGATCTTGGCGGCGTACGTCGCCTCACCGTCCTGCGGCGTGAAGGTCGGCGCCGGCAGGACCTCGTCGAGCAGGTCGGCGGCGAGCTCGGCGGCTCGGGCGTAGACCGTCCCCGCGTCGTCCTCCGGCGTCAGCGGAAACGCGCGCTGCGCCGCGATCGGACCGGCATCGAGCTCCTTCACCGTCTCGTGGATCGTCACGCCCGTCTCCGCGTCGCCGGCGAGCAGCGCCCGCTCGACCGGAGCCGCGCCGCGCCAGCGCGGCAGCAGCGACGGGTGGACGTTGAGCCAGAGCCCGCGC
Source organism: uncultured Gaiellaceae bacterium (assembly GCA_963820695.1). Lineage (GTDB taxonomy): Bacteria > Actinomycetota > Thermoleophilia > Gaiellales > Gaiellaceae > Gaiellasilicea. The sequence continues at coordinate 302,168 of CAWGAP010000001.1, forward strand.
TCGAGCAGGCTCTCGGGGATCAGCAGGCCGTACGCGGCGACGACGACGGCGTCCCCGGGGAGCTCGACCGCCGCCGTCGGCCGCTCGGGCTGGAGCACCGGGATCCCCAGCCGCTCGGCGACGACCTTCGCCGGCGGCGGCGCCAGCCTGCGTCCCCGTCCCGCCGGGCTGTCCGGCCGGGTCAGCACGGCCGCGACGTCGTGCCGCGCGGCGAGCCGTTCGAGCACGTCTGCGCCGAACGGCGCCGTGGCGGCGACTGCGATCCTCACGCGGCCAGGCTATGCCAAGTAACAGTCTGTTACTTGGCTAGAGCGAGCGGCGGAGGGTCGCGAGCGCGTCCTTGCGCGACTCGTCGTCCGTACGCTCGATCATCAGCACGCCGTCGAGATGGTCGAGCTCGTGCTGGACGACGCGCGCGTCCATCTCCTCGAGCTCGAGCTCGAGCGGGGCGCCCGTCACGTCCTGCCCCTCGATCGTCACCTCGCGTGCGCGTTCGACCGGCACGAGCACCCCCTGGAGCGAGAGGCAGCCCTCGTCGGCGGTCTCCGTCGACTTCGAGCGCTTGGTGATCTCGGGATTGACGATCGTCGTCACGTCCTCGTCGTCGGCGAGTTGGAAGACGAACAGCCGCTGGAGCACGCCCACCTGGGTCGCCGCCAGCCCGACGCCGCGCGCGTCGTGCATCAGGTGCCCCATCTTCTCGGCCAGCCGGGCCAGGTCGTCGTCGAACTGCTCGACCTCGCGCGCCCGCATTCGCAGCACCGCGTCCGGGTACTGGCGGATCTGTGCGAGCGCGACGCGGCGCCGCGCGCGCTCCTGCGCGTCGAGCTGCCGCTCGTCGACCTCGTCTCCGCCCTCGGGTGCAGGATGAACGTCCGCCTCAGACATGCGCGCGAGTGTAATCAGAGGGACTGGGGGTCGACGTCGACCACCGCGTTGACGCCGGCCCGGCGCATCGCCGGCGCGGCCGCGGCGAGCAGGCGGCCCGCAGCGGCCGCGAGCGCACGTGGGCTGTCCGTCTTCGCGACGAGCTGAGCGCGGTGGCGGCCGCGAAGGCGGAGCAACGGCGCGGGCCCGAGCAGATCGGCGCCCTTCAGCTCGCCGTTGAGCTCCCGCAGCAGCCGCTCCGGAGCGTCGGCGTCCGTACCCGAGGCGACGATCGAGATCAGGTGCCGAAACGGCGGGTAGCCGAGCTCGCGGCGACGGTCGAGCTCCTCCGTCAGGAAGCCGGCGACGTCGTGACGGGCGGCGTAGCGCAGCGGCGTCGCGTCCGGCTGGAAGGTCTGGACGATCACCTTCCCCGGCGCGTCGCGGCCGCTGCGGCCGGCGAGCTGGGTGACGAGCTGGAAGGTGCGCTCCTCGGCCCGGAAGTCCGGCAGCGCGAGCCCCGTGTCGGCGTCGACGACCGCAGCGAGCGAGACGCCGGGGAAGTGATGGCCCTTCGCCACCATCTGCGTGCCGACGAGAACGGCGCGATCGGCCGCGGCGAAGCGGTCGAGCGCCTCGCGCAGCGCACCCGGCTTCGCGGCGGTGTCCGCGTCGAGCCGGATCCGCTCGAGCTCCGGCACGCGCTTCGCGAGCTCGGATTCGAGCTTCTGCGTGCCTGCGCCGATCCGCGCCAGCTCGGCGGAACCGCAGTTCGGGCACGCTTCGGGGACGGCCTCCGAGTAGCCGCAGTGGTGGCAGTGGAGCCGCGCGTCGCCGTGCAGCGTCAGCGCGACGTCGCAGAGGCCGCAGCGGCGCGAGACGCCGCAGGCGCGGCAGTGAATCGCGGGCGCGAGGCCGCGCCGGTTCAGGAGCAGGATCGCCTTGCCGCCGTGCTCCGAGATCCGGCCGAGCTCCTCGAGCAGCGGCGCCGAGAGCGGATAGCCGGCCTCGCGGCGCAGGTCGACGATCCGCACACTCGGCATCGGCGCTCCGAGCCGCTCGCCGAGCTCGAGCCGCTCGAGCCGCTCCCAGCTCTCCGGCCGCGGGGTCGCGCTCCCATAGACGGCGACGGCTCCCTCGAGCGCGGCCCGCTTCGCCGCGACGGTGCGCGCGTCGTAGCGGGGATCGGACTCCTGCTTGTAGGACGAGTCGTGCTCCTCGTCGACGCAGATCAGGCCGAGGTTCGGCACCGGCGCGAAGACGGCCGAGCGGGCGCCGACGACGACGGGCGCCTCGCCCGCGACGATCCGCTCACGCTCGTCTCGGCGCTCCGCCTCGGTCAGCCCCGAGTGCAGCACGGCGATGCGGTCGCCGAACCGTGCCTGGAAGCGCCCCAGCGTCTGCGGCGTCAGCGCGATCTCCGGGACGAGCACGATCGCGCCCTTGCCGCGCTCGAGCGCGGCGGCGCAGGCCTGGAGATAGACCTCCGTCTTGCCGCTGCCGGTCGCGCCCGCGAGCAGCAGGTGCGCCCCGCCGCCGTCGATCGCCTCGACGATCCGCGCGACCGCCGACTGCTGCGCCGTCGTGAGCTGTGCGGGCTCGGCCTCGCCGGGCATGCCCGCGCCGGTCTGCCGCCGCTCCCCGCGCCTCGCGCGCAGCTTCGGCGCAACGAGCTCGAGCGCGCGGGCAGGCGTGGAGCCGTAGTAGTCGGCGAGCCACAGCGCGAGCTCGACGAGGGCCGGCGGCAGCTCGTAGAGGACGCCCTCGATCGGCGCCGGCTCGACGCCGTCCGGCGCGGCGACTCCGGTCTCGACGACGACGCCGCGCGCGGCCGAGCCGCCGAAGCGGATCGAGACCACGGCGCCCTTCCCCACGTCGGCGGGCACCTCGTACGTGAAGAGGCGCGCGACTGCGCGGGAGGAGACGAGTGGATAGACGGACGCGAGCACCCGGGCCAGCGTAGAGGTGCGGCGCGACGGCCCGGACGTCTGTAGGCTCCGCTTGTAAGGTCAGCCTTACAACGCTCGTAAACCTTCACACAGACCAAAGAAAGGCGCTCCATGCGTAGACTGTCACCCGTGCTGATCCTCGTCCTTGCGGCCCTCCTGCTCGCCGTTGCCGGCTGCGGAGGCTCCGACGAATCCGACGAGGAGTCGGCGACTCCGGCGGAAGCCGTCGCCGAGATCGAGGAGATCAAGACGATGCTCGCGACCGCTGTCGACCTGGTTGGTGACGGCGACGCGGAAGCCGCCGAAGAGACCGTCGGCGACGCCTATCTCGAGCACTTCGAGCATGTCGAAGGCCCGCTCGGCGAGAAGGACCACGAGCTGATGGAGGAGCTCGAGGAAGCGATCTCGACCGACCTCCGCAACGACATCAAGGAGGGCAAGTCCGCGGACGAGATCCGGACCCAGGTGGACGCGATCGAGGAAGACCTCGATCAGGCCGTGGAGCTCCTCCAGGGCTGATGCGCGGCTTCGCCCTCCTGCTGACGCTGGTCGCGGCCGGCGCCTTCGCGGCGCCGGCCCTCGCGGCCTCGTCGGACGACCAGTTCGCCGACGTGCGGGCGCGGGTGGCCGAGGCTCGCGGTCTCGTCGACGAGGCCGTCGCGGCGGCCGAGGCGGGCGACCGCGAGCGGGCGTACGACATCGCCCGCACCGCCTATCTCGACCACTTCGAGCTCGCCGAGGTGCCGTTGCGCCTCCGCGATCCGAACCTCGTCCTCGATCTCGAGTTCAGCTTCGCCGAGTTCCGGAACGGGATCCGCGACGGCGCGCCGATGTCCGAGATCCGATCGAGCGCGGCGGAGATCCGCTCCGGCCTGCTCGACGTCGACAGGACGCTCGCGGACAAGGGCTTCGCCGCCCCCCTGCTCGCATTCGCGTTCGCCTTCGCGATCCTCTTCCGCGAGGGCGTCGAGGTGGTGCTCCTGCTCGCGATCCTGCTCGGCGCGCTCAGCGCCGGCCGGGCCAGCGGCTACAGGAAGCCGCTCGCGGGCGGTGTGATCGCCGCGCTCGTGGCGACGGCGCTCACCTGGGTGCTCGCGACGGTCGTGCTCGAGATCGCTCCCGTGCAGCGGGAGCTGCTCGAGGGCGTCACCGCCGTCCTCGCGGTCGCCGTGCTCTTCGTCGTCAGCTTCTGGCTCGTCTCGAGGCTCGACCACAAGCACTGGCTCGAGTTCATGCGTGCGCGCGTGGCCTCGGCGATCGCGGCCGGAAGCGCCGCCGCCTTCGCGGGGCTCGGGTTCACGGCCGTCTACCGCGAGGGCTTCGAGACGGTCCTCTTCTACCAGGCGCTCGCAATCTTCGCGAAGGGCCTCGGGCTCTACGTCGCGCTCGGGTTCGCAACCGCCGCGGTCGCGCTCGCCGTGGTCGCCTACGCGGTGCTGAAACTCGGCCGCAGGATTCCGGTGAAGCCGATGCTCACCGCCGGCGCCGCGACGCTGCTCCTGCTCTCGGTCACATTTGCAGGGAATGCCGTCCGCTCGCTGCAGGGGGCCGACTGGGTGTCGATCACGCCGGTCCAGGCCGACTGGGCGCGCCTCCCGATCTTCCTCGCCGAGCTGACGGGCATCCATCCGACCCGCGAGGGCCTGACGGTGCAGGCGGTGCTCCTCACCGTCTACGTGCTCGGAGCGGCTTGGGTCTTCGCGATCAAGCCGTGGCGGCGACGAACAGCGGAGGCCGTCAGAGCGTGAGCGGTCCGATCCGGATCGGTGTGGACGTCGGCGGCACGTTCACGAAGGCGGTGGCGATCGAGACGCCGCCGCTGCGGCTGCTCGCCCACACGTCCGTCCCGACCTCGCACGCGGCCGAGGCCGGTGTCGCCGAAGGCGTCGCCGAAGCGCTTCGGACGCTCCTCGCCGAGCTCGGCGAAGCGCGCGAGCGGGTCGCGCTGGTCGCCTTCTCGACGACCCAGGCGATGAACGCGCTGCTCGAGGGCGACGTCGCCCGCGTCGGCGTGCTCGGCATCGGCGCAGCGCCCGATCTGCGCGCGGCGCGCAAACGGACGCAGGTTGGCTCCGTCGCGCTCGCGCCCGGACACGCGCTCGAGACCGAGCACGCCTTCCTCGACGCGACCGGCGGGCTCTGCGAGCAGGAGGTGGACGACGCGCTCGAGCGGCTCGGCGCGGCGGGCTGCGCCGCTGTTGCGGTCAGCGGCGCCCTCGCGGTCGACGATCCCGAGGCCGAGCTCCTCGCCGCCGCTCGCGCGCAGGCCCACGGGTTGCCCGCGTGCGTCGGCCACGACCTCACCGGCGCCTACGGCCTCGAGATGCGGACGGTCAGCGCCGCGGTGAACGCGAGCATCCTTCCCATCGTCGAGCGCACCGCGTCGGTGGTCGAGGAGGCGCTCAAAGAGGCCGCGCTCGACGTGCCGCTGCTCGTCCTCCGTGGTGACGGCGGCGCGATGAGCGTCGACGCCTTCCGGCGGCGCCCCTCCTTCACGATCGGCTCCGGGCCGGCGGCGGGCGTGGCGGCCGCGCTCCACCAGCTCGGCCTCGCCGACGCGATCGTCGTCGAGTGTGGCGGCACGAGCTCCAACGTCTCCGTCGTCAAGCGCGGCCGGCCGGTCGTCCGCTCGCTGCGGGTGATGGGACGTCCGACCTGCGTCCGCGCGGTCGACAGCTGGGTCGTCGGCGCCGCCGGCGGCAGCATGGCGCTCCTGAAGCGGTCGTCGGTCGCGGAGACGGGCCCGCGCAGCGCCCACATCGCCGGCCTCCCGTACGCGTGCTTCGCCCGGCCTGAGGAGCTCGCCGGCGCGACCCTCGAGACGATCGCGCCGCGCGCGGGCGACCCGGAGGCGTACGCGGCCATCCGTGCCTCAGGGCGGCTGTACGCGCTCACCGTCACCTGCGCCGCGAACGCGCTCGGGCTCGTCCCCGAAGGGGCGTACTCGCGTGGCAACCAGGAGGCTGCGCTCGCCGCCTTCGGCCCGCTCGCCGCACGGCTGCGAACCACGCCGGAGCAGGCCGCGCGGAAGCTGCTCGACCGCGCAGTGGACAAGATCGCCAAGGCCGTCGCCGACGCGGTCCGCCAGCACGAGCTCGGCCCCGACGTGCCGCTCGTCGCCCTCGGCGGGGCCGGGGAAGCGCTCGTGCCGATCGTCGCCGAGCGGCTGCGCCGACCGTCGATCCGCCCCGAGCACCCCGAGATGCTCTCGTCGATCGGCGCCGCGGTCTCGCTCGTCCGCGCCGAGGTGACGAGGAACGGCACCAGCGACGGCGCCGCGCTCGAGCTCGCCCGCGAGGCGGAGCGCGCGTGCGTCGCGTCCGGAGCCGCCCCGGCCACGGTTTCCGTCGAGACGAACTACGACGCCCGCGAGGGCGTGCTCCGGGCGGTGGCGACGGGAGCCGTCGCGCTCGAGGTCGGCGCCGCAGATCGTGAGCCTGCGGCCGACGAGACGCGGCTGCACGCTGCGGCGAGCGCGCTCGGGCTCGCGCCGGACGACCTGCAACTGATCGCCGAGACAGGCTTCTACCGCGTCTACTCCGAGAACGGCTCCGGACGTGTCGCCGCGGTCGACGGGCTCGGCGCGGTGGCGCTCGCCGAGGACGCCCGCCGCGTCGTCGCGTCCACGGGCGCCGATCTGGTCGAGCAGCTGCGGCGCGAGGTCGAGGCCGCGACCCGCAACCTCGGCGTCGCGACGCTCCTTCCCCGCGTCTCGCTGGTCTGCGGCTCCCAGATCCTCGACCTCTCCGACGCGCGCCATCCCGACGAGGTCGCCTCGGCAGCCGCCCGCATGCTCGAGGGCCACACCGGCACCGCGGTCGCCGTCGTCGTCCGCTAGATGTCGCTCTACCGCGAGGCTCGATCCGGGCGTCGGCGCCTCCTGCTCGTGGCGGGCGTCGCGGTGGTCGGCATCGCCGCGATCGCGATCGCACTCGTCGCGCTCGGGGGCGAGCAGAGCGAGGCCGACCGGCTGGCGTCACTGCAGGACGACGTGCAGCCCGCGCTCGCGGCGCTCGAGCTGATCCCGATCCACTACGAGTCGACGAACCCGCGCACGCGCGCGGCCGCCGCCGAGCAGCTCGCAGTTGCCCGCGACACGATCGACGGGGTCGAGGACGACCTGCTCGAGCGGGACGCCGCGCGTACCGGGATGCTGCTCCAGGACCTCGACGAGCTCGAACGCCTCCTCGAAAACGACGGTGAGATCGCGGCGGTCGAGCAGGCGACGTCCGAGACCGCCGCCGACCTCCGGGCGCTCGTCGGGCTCCCGACTGAGCGACTAGACTGGCCGCGTGGCGCACGGACAGGGACATTCGGTCGACGAGTACCTCGAGACCATCTACTTCCTCGCCTTCCCGATCGGCGAGTACCGGCCCGATCCGAACAGCTCCTCGGCGATCGCCTCCAGGGTCGCGGAGATGCTGGGCGTGTCGAGAGCGTCCGCGGGCGAGATGCTGCGGCGGCTCGAGGCCGAGGGGCTCGTCGAACGCGGCGAGCACAAGGAGGCGATCCTCACCGACACCGGGATCGAGCGGGCCGAGCGTGTCGTCCGCAAGCACCGGATCATCGAGCGCCTACTGACCGACTTCATGGGCTACACCCCCGGCGAGGCGCACGTGCACGCGGACGAGCTGGGCGACACCTTCACGGACGACATGGTCGAGCGGATCGAGGAGCGGCTCGGCAACCCCGAGCGCTGCCCGCACGGATGGCCCGTCGATCCGGCGTTCGAGCAGCGGGAGAACAAGGAGCTGGCGCCGCTGGCCGACCTCGCCGTCGGCCGCGAGGCCGAGATCGTTCGCCTCGCGGAGCACGACGGCGCGCTCCTCCACTGGTTCTACGACGAGGGCTTCACGCCCGGAGCGCACGTCGTCATCCGCGAGGCCCAGCCGGCGGCGGGTCAGTTCAAGGTGCTGCTCGGCGGCAACGAGCGGGCGATCGGCGAGAAGGCCGCGGCCGGCCTGTACGTTCGCCCGAGCTAGCCCAGCCGCTCCGCCAGCCGCGTCGCGTTCAGGTGCGCGATCGCCTCGATCGTGATCATCGGATTCACGCCGGAGGCGGTCGGGAACGCCGATCCGTCCGCGACCACAAGGTTGCGCACGTCCCACGTCTCCCCCGTCGGCGACGCCGCCGAGTGGGCCGGTGAGCCGCCCATGCGGGCCGAGCCCATGATGTGGAACGAGTAGAGCGAGCCGCGCGCGGGGCCGAAGCGGTACGCACCGACCGGGAAGCCGTCGTTCCAGGCCTGCATCCGGGCGTTGGCCGTGAAGATGTCGCGGGCGCCGGCGGCCGCCATGACCCGGCCGGCGCCGTCGATTCCGGCCCCCAGACGGCGCGCGTCGTCCTCCGCGAGCCGGTAGGTCGCGATCGGCTCGCCGTCGCGGCCGATCCGGACCCGCCCGGCGCCGGCGTCGCGCGGGATCACGGCGATCAGCGAGAGCCGCGGCAGGCCGGCCATCAGCCGGGCGTGCGCCGCCGCCCCCTCCCACGGCAGCGCCGCGGTCAGGAGCGCGGGATGCAACGGCACCGTCTCGAACTTGACGCCGTAGCCGCCGTCGAGGAAGCGGAGCTGATCGGAGTAGAGGGCCTGCAGCGTCCCCTCCCACGGCCGGATCTCCTCGTCGAAGATGCCGAAGACCGCCGTCGCCGGGTGCAGCCGCAGCCCGCGGCCGACGTTCGGGTTCGGCAGCCCGGAGCGAAGCAGCAGCGCCGGCGTCTCGATCGCGCCCGCCGCCGCGACGACCGCGCGACACCGCACCTGCACTGGTCCCGCATCGACGCCGACGGCCTTGTCGCTCTCGACGCACACGCGCCGGGCCTTTGCGCCGACCACGATCCGCGCTCCCGCACCGGCGGCGTCCTCGAGCCACGTTCCCGTCGTCGACTGCTTGGCGCCGACCGGGCAGCCGTAGCCGCACGAGCCGCAGACGACGCCCTGCTCGCAGCCGAGCACGTCGCGCGGCATCGGCTCGACGTGCCAGCCGAGCGACTGGAGCCCGCGTGCCATCGCCTCGTCGCGCCGGGACGGCTTGTTGTGATCGGTGTTGACCCCGAGCCGCTCAGAGACCGCGTCGAGGCTCGGCCCGAGCTCGGCGGACGGGAAGCCGAGACCCTCCCACTCCGCCAGGACGTCGTCGGGCGTGCGGAAGGAGGTCGTGTAGTTGATGACGGTTCCCCCGCCGAGGCACGCGCCCGCGATCAGCGCGACGCCCTGGTCGTCGGTCGCCGACGCGCCGCCTCCCCGGTACAGCCTGCGCAGCCCTGCGCGCTCGGCCCCGTCGAAGTCACGCTCCGACCAGTAGCCGCCCGCCTCGAGCACGACGACGTCGAGGCCGGCCTGCGCGAGCACGGCGGCCGCGGCGCCTCCGCCGGCACCCGATCCGATCACGCAGACGTCACACTCGAGCTCGAGTCCGCTCCCCACCTCGATCGGCTCGAGCCGAGGCGCCGGCGCGTCCTCCCGAGCACCCGGCGGCCCCGGATACCCGATCTCCTCCCAACGGCCCGGCAGCAGGTAGGCGAACGCGAGCGCCGCCTTCCGGAGTGCCTGAAAGCCGGTCCGGAGCACCGGGACGGGGCTGTCGCGCCACAGCCGCAGTACCGCCTCACGACGCGACTGCGACAACCGCGAGTAGCCGGGCAGCCACGTTCGGAGCAGCAGGAGCAGCCGCTGCCGCTCACGCGCGGTCAGGTCGTGCTCGATCGCATCGAGGACGGCGTCCGGAACGCCCTGCTCGACGGCTCCCGGCGCGAAGGTCTCGCAGATCGCGTCGAGCGAGCGCATGCGCCCGACTCTAGTGCGGTGCAGGAGCGGGACCGCTCATCAGGAGATGTCGGATCCCGGTGCCGCGCTCAGCAGCGCCAGCGCGAGCGTCAGACCCATGTGCGATGGGACGCTGAGCAGCTCGGCGAGCACGCGGTCGAGATAGACGCCGCTGACTTCTCGCTCGTCCAGGCGCAGGCGCCAGCGGTCCCCGTCCCGGCGGACGAGCAGCGTGCGCCCGTACAGCACGAAGCTCTGCCACTCCTCGCCCTCCATGCTGTGCCGACCCCCAGTCGTTCACTCGATGAAACGGCGCTCAGACCTCGGAGAAGCGCACGTCCACGCGCACGAACCCGAGCGACCGCAGCAGCCCTTCGAGCATCAGCCGGGTGTTCCGCTCGGCCCGCGCCAGCAGCCCGGAACCATCGCGCGCGGCGTCGGCGAGCTTCTCCTCTGCGAGCGGGTAGAGATCCTGCTCGACGCCGACGTCGTCGCCGAAGAGGGACTGAAGCCGGTCGATCGCCCCACGGTCGCGGTCGTAGACATACGAGCGCTCGAGGTCGAGCTCCGGCTCGCGGAACGTCGCGGGTGGCAGCTCGAGCGAGACGCCCTTGCCGTCGTTGGAGACCTGGACGGCATCCTCCTCGAGGCCGGTGAAGTCGACCCCGGCGTCGACCGAGCCGATCGCGACGAAGAGGACGCGCTCGCCCTTGATCTTCGCCGGGACGAAGCGTGCGTCCTGCTCGACGTCGACGATCACCTCGAAGTGCCCGCTCGCGGCGCGGAAGTCGCGCAGGTTCTCGATCGACTTCAACACCGCCGGCCCGGAGCGGTCGACGGTTTCGCTGCCGAACGGGTTGCCGAGCCCGGGGACGAGATCCTTGACCCAGCCGATGAAGAGGAAGCCGGTCAGCACGACCGCCCCGAGCGCGACCAGGCTCGTGGGAAAGCGGCGCCGAGGCTCGATTGCGGCCATATGAGGTGAACGGCCTTCGGGACTAGACGGTTGCGGGCTGCGAGAGGCCGGCGGCCCGGCGCAGTGCGTCGGCCTTGTCCGTCCGCTCCCAGGTGAAGTCGCGGTCGTCGCGGCCGAAGTGGCCGTACGCGGCCGTCTTCTGGTAGATCGGGCGGCGCAGGTCGAGGTCGCGGAGAATCGCCGCCGGGCGCAGGTCGAAGTGCTCGCGGACGAGCTGCTCGATCCGGTCCTGCGTGAGCCCGTTCGCCTCGGTACCGAAGGTGTCGACGAGCACGGAAAGCGGCTGCGCGACGCCGATCGCGTAGGCGACCTGAATCTGGCAGCGGTCGGCCAGGCCCGCGGCGACGACGTTCTTCGCCACGTAGCGCGCCGCGTATGCGGCCGAACGGTCGACCTTGGTCGGATCCTTGCCGGAGAACGCCCCGCCGCCGTGCGGTGCGGCGCCGCCGTAGGTGTCGACGATGATCTTGCGGCCGGTCAGCCCGGTGTCGCCCATCGGGCCGCCGATCACGAACTTGCCGGTCGGGTTGACGTAGACGAAGTCCTTCTCCTCGAGCCGCTTCTCGTCGTAGAGCGAGTGCGGCAGGATCGGATGGAGGACGTGCTCGATCAGGTCGGGCTTGATCAGCGCCTCCGAGTCGAGCCCGTCGCGGTGCTGCGTCGAGATGAGGATCCGCTCGATCTCGACGGGGCGCTGCCGCCCGTGCTCGTCGACCTCGTAGCGAATCGTCACCTGTGCCTTGCCGTCGGGACGGAGATACGGGAGCACGTCGGCCTTGCGCACCTCGGAGAGGCGCTTGCAGATCCGGTGCGCGAGCTGGATCGGCAGCGGCATCAGCTCGTCCGTCTCGTTCGAGGCGTAGCCGAACATCATCCCCTGGTCGCCGGCGCCGACACGGTTGAGCGGATCGTCGTCCCCGTGCTGCGCCTCGAAGGAGTCGTTGACGCCCTGCTCGATGTCTGCCGACTGCTCGTCGATCGCGACGACGACGCCGCACGTCTCGGCGTCGAAGCCGTACTTGGCGCGCGTGTAGCCGATGTCCCCGATCGTCTTGCGGACGAGCCGCGGGATGTCGACGTACGTCTCGGTCGTGATCTCGCCGGCAACGACGACGAGGCCGGTCGTGATCAGCGTCTCGCAGGCGACGCGGCCGGCCGCGTCGTCCTCGAGGACGGCGTCGAGGACGGCGTCCGAGACCTGGTCGGCGATCTTGTCGGGGTGGCCCTCGGTGACCGATTCCGAGGTGAAGGAGAACTCGCGCGCAGCCATGAGCGGGGAAGCTTAGCGATGCCGCCGAGGGATCAGCCGCTCGAGTAGCCGCCGCACCGTGTCACCGCGAGCGAGAGGGCATAGCCGCGCGTCTCCGTGCCCGCGGCGTTCGCCTCGGCCAGCGCCTGCTGCACGGCCTCCGCGTCGCCGTCGCTGAGCGCCGCCCGGTAGCGCGTCAGCCCGCGCTCGACCTTGCGCAGGCCTGCGGTGAAGAGCGCAGCGCGCTCGGCCTCGCTCTTCTTCACGGGGGGCTTCACCGCCTCCACCGCCGCGACCTGCTTGCGCACGAGCGGCAGCGTCTGCCCGAGCCAACGGTCGAGATCGGCCGCGCCGGCCGGCGGTGCCACGGCGTCGATCCTGCCCTGCCACGGCTCGCAGGCGGCATCCACCTGCCGCGCCCAGCGCCCCTGGTCCTCGGGCGGCTCGGGACGGGCGTCGGTCGTCGCCGACGCAGTCGTCTCGGCCGGAGGCCGCGTGGTCGTCCCGGTCGCGTCGTCTCCTTCGCCGCCGCCGCAGCCCGCGGCCGCGACGAGGATGACCGCCGCCGCGAGCGCACCGATGCGCGGGCTCACGGGACGATGACGCCGGGCCCGCACGTGAAGTGCGCGGGCGTGTCCGGATGGATCGGGTTCGTGTTCTTGCCGTGCTCGTTCTGGAACACGATCGCAGTCTCGCGGAAGCCGGACGTGCCCGCGGTGGCGGTCGTCGTGGCGCCGAAGCCCTGCGACATCGACTGCAGGAAGGCGAGTAGGCCCGGTGCGGCGGAGCGGGTCGAGACCCAGTCGCCGTACGTCGACGGGCAGAGGTAGTAGCCGTTGTAGACGCCCGACCAGTCGAGCAGCCGGTCGCCGGGCTTCGGCCCGTTGTCGCCTTCGTTCGCCTGCATCGTGTCCTGATCCCAGCCGCCGTAGAGGTAGTCGAACCCCTCGAAGCTCTCCTGGCCGTAGACGACCGTGTTGTGCGACGCCTCGCCGCCGGCGACCTGGAACCACGTTTCGGGGTCGCTCGTCGGGACGATGCCGGGCGAGGTCGCCTGGCTGCGCGGACGGACGTCGAGATAGTCGGCGCCGTAGCCGCCCCAGATGTGGTCGTGGCCGCTGCCGCCCCAGGCGGCGTCGACCTGGTCGTGCGCCTGGGCGAGGCCGTTCTGGACGTCCGAGATCTTGTCCTCGGCGTTGTCGCCGAGCCAGATCCGGTCGTCGCCGGCGTTGCCGTTCGCGAGGTCCTGACCCGGGCCGCTGTGGATGGCGTCGTTGCCGTCGCCGCCGAGCGCGACGTCGTGGCCGATCCCCGCCGTCGCGGGCGCGGACTCGTCGAAGGCATACAGCGTGACCTCGCGCTTCAGCGTGCCCGCGTAGTTGATCGTGGAGCCGAGGAAGGGCTGGTTCGGGGCGATGAACTGGTTCAGCGGCGGATCGGCGATCGTGTCCGGCGTCGGGCCGCCGAGCTGATTGTCGACGATCTTGCCCATGTCGCCGACGATCGCGTCCTCGTCCTCGTTGCCCTCGAGCCAGTCGTTGCCGAGCAGGCCGTAGACGTCGTCCTTGCCGCCGCCACCACGGACGTAGTCGTTGCCGAACGCGCCGGCGCTCTCCTTGACCGTCCGGGTGGTCACGTCACGACGAACCATGTCTGTCGGCGTGTATGCACCGCGGGCGGGCTCGGAGTTCGGACGGTCGGTGGCGGCGAACGGACCGGCTCCGGGGCCTGCCATCGTCAGCCAGGCACCGGCGGCACCGGTGTAGCGGTCGACGAAGGCGTTGTCGCCGGTGACGATGTCGTCCTCCTCGTTGCCCTCGACGACGTCGTGTCCGTCGACGAGGTTGAACGGCCGGTTCGCCTCCGTGATCGCGCCGGGGGCGAAGCCCGCATCGCGGTCTGCCGGCGGCAGGATCACGTTCAGGTGGCCGGTGTTCGAGGACGAGCCGCCCACGACGTCGTCCTCGCCCGCGCCGCCGAAGGCGTTGTCCGAGCCCTGGTTGCCCTCGATGTAGTCCTCGCCGGACTCGCCGAGGACGGTGTCGCCGGGGGCCGTGACGCGGCACTGCGGGTCGTTCAGGTCGGGCAGGTCGTCGTTGTCGTTGTCGCCGTTCGGCGCTTCCTCAGACCCGGCGATCGCGCCGGTGCCGGGGCCGCCGGTGACGTCCTGACAGTCAGCCGGGCCGGCGATGCCGGACTCGTTGCCGTAGGCGGTTGCGACGGCACCGTTGCCCTGGCCGATCAGGATGTCCTCGCCGCCGTTGCCGCTGATCGTGTCGACGCCGCTCTCGCCGGTGGCCGCGTCGCCCGGGCTCGCCCGTGCCGACGAGCTCGATGTCGAAGAGGAAGACGTCGCGGAGCTGCGCGCCGGGCTCGGCGTCGAGATCCTTGCGCTGCGCGTCGAGCCGCCAGTCGCCCGCTGCCAGCGGCCGCTGGATGCGGGCGTTGTCGCCCGCGACCACGTCGCCGTCGCCGGCGGCGCCGTCGCCGTTGTCGCCCGCGATCAGGTCGTTGCCGTCACGGAGCGTCTCGCCCGAGCGCGCCGGATCGAGCGTGCCGTCGCGGTTCGCGTCGAGGACACCGTCGGTCGCCGAGCCGCCGCCGGTGATGTCGTCCTCGCCGAAGTTTCCGTGGATCAGGTCTGCGCCGCCGTTGCCCTCGATGTAGTCGTCGGCGCCGGCGTCGCCGAGATCGGCCGCGTCGAGATCGGCGTCGTCGCCCTTGATCGTGTCGGCGCCGCCCTGGCCGAAGAGGACATCCTCGTTCGCCTCGCCGTTGATCGTGTCGTCGCCGTTCGTGGCGTTCGTCTCCGGTGCGATGTTGGCCGTCGTCGCGACATCGAGCAGGCGCACGACCCGGAGGATGTTCGGCTCGTCCCAGCTCGCCTCGCCCCACGTCCCGTTGAAGGGCAGCCGGTTGAGCTCGGCGCCCGGCGTGCCGAGGGTGCCGCGCGTGCGGTCGATCGTGGCGTTGTCGCCGGAGATCACGTCGTCGTCGTCCGCCACGACGCCGCCGAGGCCGTCGCCGCCGTGGAGGAGGTCGTTGGCGGCGTCGTCGCCGGCTGGATTGTCGATCCGCCCGGCGACTGCCGTCGACTCGTCGTTCGAGAACGTCCGGCCGGTGCCGCCGATCACGTCGTCGCGGCCTTCGTTGCCGGTGATCGTGTCGTCGTTGGCGCTGCCCTCGAGGTGGTCGTCGCCGGCGTTGCCCTGGATCGCGTCGTCGCCGCCCTGGCCGTACGCCACGTCGACGCCGTCGTTGCCGAAGATCGTGTCGCCGCCGGACGTGCCGTTCGTGAGCGGCGCCAGGTCTGCGACGGTCGCGACGTCGCGCTGGCGCATCACGCGCCGGACGACGCCGAGCGCGTCCGGGTTGTGGAGGTCGTCGAGGATCCAGGCGCCCGCGCCGGTGAGCGCGCGCTCGATCACCGTGTTGTCGCCCGCGATCGCGTCGCCGCCGGCGTCACCGAAGAGCGTGTCGCCGCCGTCGAGCCGGCCGTCGGCGCCGATTCGCACCGTTGCGGCGACCGGATCCGCGGTCTCGACGCCGCCGACCATCCGGTAGATCCAGCCGGTGCCGCCGGCGATGTCGTCCGCGCCTGCGTCGCCGTGGATCACGTCGCCGGCGAACGCGGGCCACGAGCCGCCGTACGTGCCGGCCGGGTCGGGCGCGTCGCCGCTGCCGTTCGCGTTGCCCTCGAGCAGATCCTGGTCGGCGCCGCCGGAGATGCCGTCGTTGCCGCCCTGGCCGTAGACCGTGTCGTCCGCCGCGCCGCCGAGCAGCTGGTCGTTGCCGCTCGTGCCCGCGCCCGCGGGGGCGCCGACGATGCCGACGTCGATCAGCGCGATCAGACGGTCGACGGCGCTGTTGAAGGTGTTCGCCTTCCAGAGCCCGGTCGCGTCGGCGTTCGGGCCCGTGTCGCCGTCCTGGGTCTGGCGCACCATCCGCGCGTTGTCGCCCGCGATCGCGTCGAAGTCGCCTTCGCCGTGGATGATGTCGCCGGCGTCGAGCCGGCCGTCGGTGGCCGTCGCCTGGTCGGCGGAGTCGGTGCGGCCGGTGCCGCCGACGAGGTCGTCCTGGCCGTCGCCGCCGAAGATCGTGTCCGCGTCGGCGTTGCCGAAGGCGAAGTCGTCGTTGCCGCCGCCCTCGATCCAGTCGTCGCCGCCCTGGCCGTAGAGGCGGTCGTGGCCGTCCTGGCCGCCGATCGTGTCGCCGCCCGCCGAGCCGGCCGGTGCAGCGCCGCCGGTCGTAGCGACGTCGGCGAGCTGGATCCGCCGGATCACGGTGTCGGCCGCGTCGGCGCGGAACGTGTTGCAGTCGTAGCCGGCGCTGCCGTTCGGCTCCGCCGGGCAGTCGCTGCCCGCGGCGCGCGTGACGTCTGCGTTGTCGCCGGTCGCCACGTCGGCGCCCTGGCCGCCCCAGATGTCGTCGGCGCCGTCGGCGATGCCGCCGGTGCCCTGGCTCGTGCCGCCGATCAGGTCGTCCTGGCCCGCGTCGCCGTAGAGGCCGATCGCGGCGACGGGCAGGTGGTCGCCGGCGGGATCGCCGTCGGCGCCGCCGTTGCCCTCGACGTAGTCGTCGCCGAGGTCGCCGTGGACGAGGTCGCCGGCGCCGCCCGCGTAGACGTCGTCGTTCTCGTCGTTGCCCTGGATGTAGTCGGCGCCGCCGTCGGTGCCCGGGTTCCGGAGCGTGACGGAGCGCGTCGTCGTGCCGTCCGGATCGGTGCCGCCCGGCCGCGTGATGTCGCCGTCGTCGCCGAGGATGACGTCCTGGGCGGCGTTGCCGAGGATCGTGTCGCCGCCGTCGGCCTCGGCCGGGCGTGCCCTGCGAGCCGCCGACGATGTCGTCCTCGTTGGCGTCGCCGTAGATGACGTCGCCGTCGCCGCCGCCGGCGGGCGCCCAGCCGTTGGTCGCCGGAGGGGACGAGGTGGAGGTCGAAGTTGACCGGGCGCGATCGGCGTGGTCGGCGTCGTCGAGCGGGAGCGCTGACGAGCTGTTGCCGTTGCCCTCGATCTTGTCGTCGCCGCCGCCGCCGCGGATCAGGTCGTCGGCCGCGCCGCCGCGGATGACATCGGGCTCGGAGTCGCCGTACATCTCGTCGGAGTCGGCGTTGCCCTCCATCGTGTCGATGCCGGGGCCGCCGCGCATCAGGTCGTTCTGCGCGTCGCCGAACATGACGTCGTCGGCGTCCTCGCCGTACATCTCGTCGTCGCCGTCGTTGCCGTGCATCGTGTCGACCGCGAGGCCGCCGCGCATCTCGTCGTCGTTGGCGTCGCCGTTCATCGCGTCGGTGCCGCCCTGGCCCCACATGAAGTCGTCGCCGCTGCCGCCGTTCATCGTGTCGTTGCCGACGAAGGAGCCCGCGAGCGCGACGGTGACCGTCGGCGCCGCTGCGCGTGAGCGTGCCCTCGTCGCCGAGCATGTAGTCGCGGCCGGCGTCGCCGTTGAGCAGGTCGCCGCCGCTCGCCACCGGCGAGTTGTCGGTGCCGCCGACGATGTTGTCGTCGCCGCTGCCGCCCTCGGCGGTGTCCTTGCCGGCGCCGCGCGACCATCTCGTCCGGGCCGCCGCCGCCGCACATCGTGTCGTCGCCGTTGCCACCGTCGAGCTGGTCGCCCTCGGCGCCACCGTGCATCTCGTCGTTGCCGTCGGCGCCGATCAGCGTGTCGTTGTTGTTGCCGTCGCCGGCCGTGTCGGCGCCGTCGCTGTCGCAGTTGAAGTCGAGATCCTCGTCGCCCCAGAGCTTGTCGTTGCCGCCGTCGCCGGTGAGCGTGTCGTTGCCGACGCCGCCGTGGAGCTGGTCGACCGACGGTCGCGGCGGGATTGTCGGGGCCGGCCGAGACGATGTCGTCGTCGGCGTCGCCGAAGAGGTTGTCGGCGCCCTTGCCGCCGTTGATGTTGTCGACGCCGGCGTTGCCGTGGACGTTCGAGTCGTCGCCGAAGCCGGCGTCGATCTTGTCGTTCTCGGTGCCGCCGCGGATCGTGTCGTTGCCGCCGTTCGTGAGCAGCCGGTCGTTGCCGGGATCGCCGTCGACCTCGTCGTTGCCGTCGCCGGTCGTGATCTCGTCGGCGCCGTCGCCCGCCGAGATGTCGGCGCGGAGCGTGAACGGCACGGGCGGGTTCTGGGCGTTCGGCGTGTTGCTCGTGCCCGAGTTGCCGCCCGGGAGCAGCGAGATCGTGTCGTCGCCGGTGTCGGCATTCGCGATCAGGACCGAGTTGGCGGTGCCGACCTTGGCGGTCGTCAGGAAGTAGTCCTGCTGGATCCCGAAGGCGGTGACCGAGAAGCGCGTCTTGCCGCTGTTCGGGCCGGTCGAGTACGACTCCATCTGCCGGACGACGAAGGTCTCGTCGATCTCGTCCTCGGCGACGTTGCGTTTCGACGCCTCGGCGAGGCCGATGTGGAGGATCAGTCTCTCCACCCCCGCGACCTCGTCGACGCGGGCGAGCACGGGTGGCTCGGGCTCACAGACGTCGAGGTTGAATTCGAGCAGGGTGATCCGGACGATCTCGATCGAGAACTCGATCGAGGTGATGAAGAGGTCGATCTCGACGAAGGCGGAGAGCGCCGCTTCGATCTTGCCGCTGACGTCGAACAGGCAGAGCGGGTTGTTGAGCCGCGAGATGATCTCCTCGATCCGCAGCTTGCCGTCCTGTGGGTCGTCCTCGTGCAGGTCGAGGTTGGTGGTGAAGATGACCTCGCCTCTGATCCCGACCTTGAAGATGTAGACGCTGATCGCGCCCTCGGCGTAGACGGTGCCGGTGAACTTGACCTCCGGCACCTCGGCGCCGTTGGCGTCGTAGTCGTCGATGAAGATGCCGTCGAGCAGGTGCGTGCCGGTGCCGCCCTCGAGCACCTTGCGCAGGCCGGACGTGTCGTAGCCGATCGCGAAGCGTCCCTCGACCCGGAACGAGCCGCCGATGCAGATCTGCACCGGCACCGGGCCGATCAGGATCGGCGGGAAGCAGAAGCCGAAGCCCGCGCCCGCGCCGAAGGTGCCCGCGTCGTAGCGGACGAGCGTCGCGTCCTTGCCCATCAGGACGCCGAAGATCTGGCCGGCGTCGCCGAGGAACGGGAACGTGAGCCCGCAGACGCCGAAGGTGGAGCCGCGGCCGGCTGCGCACTCGTCCGGGGCGTCGTCGATCGCGCCGTAGTCGGAGTCGCCGGCGAAGTCGTCGATCAGGCTCGCCTGCGTGTCGGCGGCCTTGGTGATCCCGTCGGCGGCCGATTCCGGCAGCGGCTGGTCCTCGGAGGCGCGCTCGTTCGTGACGTCGAAGCTGCCGCCCTCGGCGCCGCCGAGCGAGATCAGCAGGTTGCCGTCGCCGGGCATCGTGTTGACGAAGCGGACGAACTGCAGGATCGAGCGCAGGAGCGAGAGGTCGTTGCCGCTCACGGCCTCGAGCACGTCGAGCACCGTGACCGGGCCGTCGCCGACGAGCTTGGAGAGGTCGGAGATGATCGGGACCTCGCCCTGCAGCGTCTCGACGACCGGCATCAGCGGGCCGGTGATCTTCTTCACCTGCTTGACGATCGGCGTCAGGAACTCGCTGATGAACTTGCCGGCGTCGAGGTTGAGGCCGTCGAAGCCGACGTCGAGCGAGTCGAAGTCGAGGCCGTCGCTCGGCGTCGCCTCGAAGCCCCAGTAGAGGTGGAACTTGCCGAGGACGCTCGGGAAGCCGGCACTCTGGTTGACGTTCAGGCCGGTGCGGAAGCGGACGTCGATGTTCGCGTCGCCGCGGAGGCGCGAGCCGATCTCGAAGTCGCCCGAGATCAGGTCGGAGAGGCTGACGCGCTCGGCGTCGGACTTCTGGAAGTCGAGCCCGACGGTGAGGCAGAGCGCGGTCGGGTCCTGGCCGGTCTTGATGTCGCCGTCCGCGCCGCCGGTCGGCGGCGTCGCCGGGTCGCAATCGTCGCCGGCCGCCGTGTCGCGGATCGTGACGGCGAGGAACGCGAGCTCGCCGGCGAGGCAGCGCGTGTCCGAGAAGCCGGCGAGGTATGCCGGGTCGCCGCCGCCGGAGGAGTAGTCGTGATCCTCGTCGGTGCAGGTGAAGCCGGCGTCGCCGGGCAGGTCGCCCATCGTCACGGACGCGGTCAGGCTCAGCTCCGAGGCGCCGCCGGCGCCGGGCGTGTCGGGCGCGTGGCGGGCGCGCAGCTCGTAGCCGTCGGTGCCGTGCCAGTCGACCCCCTCGACGGCGGCGGTGCCGAAGTCGTCGCACCAGAGCGTGTGGATCTCGATCTTGGTGACGCGGCAGCCCGTCGACGAGGACGTGTTCTGGAGCCACATGCCGAGCTCGGCGACGTCGTTGAAGTTGGTGTCGTCGTCCTGGAGGAACTTGGCGACCGAATGGGCCTCGTTCGTCCCGTCCGGCGGATCGGTCGTGTCGACGTCGAACGGGCGCTTCTCGGTCTTGCCCGCGAGCGGCGCCTTGCCGTTCGCGACGATGTAGGCGCCGTCCTCGGCCGACAGGCCGAAGTCGACCAGGAGGCTCCAGGAGCCGGCGCCGTGGACGCCGCCGGTGAGGCGCACCGGCAGGCCGCGGAGGCCGATGTCGAACGGCACGTCGCCGTCGATCGCCTGGCCGATCTTGAAGGTGACGCGGAAGTCCTTGATCAGGTTGGCCGTGACCCCGTCTCCGTCGGGGCAGACCTCGGCGGGTGTGCCGCAGAGCGGCGTGATCACGATGTCGTCGATGTCGCCGTCCGCGTTCGGGTCGCCCGGGATCCCGTTCGTGTTCCTGAGCAGGTCGGCGCCGGAGGGACCGAGCTCGGTGAGGACGAACTGGCGGGCGAGCTTGGCGAGGTCGTAGGCGTCGACGTCGCTGTCGCCGTCCTGGTCGCCTGCTGCGGTGAGCTGCGCGGCGAGGGCGGCGAGCGGAACCACGACGCCGTCGTTGAACGTGCCGACGACGTCCGCGCCGGCGTCGAGCGTGTCGCCGATCAGTGGGATATGGACGTCCTGCGCGGCGCCGTCCAGGCTCTGCTCGAGGTTTGCCAGGATCTCGGGCAGGGCCTGCAGCAGCAGCGTCCAGTCGAGCGGCTCGCCGTTGATCAGTGCCTGCAGCGTCGGCGGCAGAGTGGCGTCGCAGATCGGGTCGGAGCCGAGGTTGCACTCGATCTTGATCGGGTCGGCGAAGTTCTGGCCGGCGGCCTCGACGTTGAGCAGCGCGCAGGCGTGTCCCGTGGCCTCGACCGGCGCGCCGGCGGGCGCATCGCAGTCCTGAGCCTGCCCGCTGAAGTCGACGTCGAGGTTCGAGCCGCTGAAGTAGTCACCGAACGTGAAGGTGTTGTTGTCGGCGATCGCGTCGTCCGTCGTTTCGCCGACCGAGAGCTTCGCGCCGACCTTGCCGACGCCGACGCCGGGCTGGTCTCCGTCGGTGACGGGATCGGTGTCCGTGATCGTCGTGCCGAGCTTGACCGAGAGCGGGCCGATCGACGCCTCGAGGCCGATGTCGCTCGCGTCGAGCTTCGCCTCGACCTCGGCGCCGGTCGTGTCGAGGACGACGATGTCCGGGGTCAGGTCGAGCTTGATCGGGATGCCGATGTCGAGCTGGGCGCTCGCGTCGTACTGCAGGTCGATGTCGCCCTGCGTCTCGACGGCGATGATGTCCGCGAAGTCGTCGGCGATGTTCAGCGGCGCCGAGACCGGCGCGACCGAGCGGTCAGTCGACTCGCAGAGGCCGCCGCCCGAGCAGAAGCCGACGCCGAGCCGGACGATCAGGTCCTTGGTGCCGTTCCCGACCACCTCGTAGGCGTCGGACGCGCTCCACTGCATCGCGGAGCCCGGCTCGCACGTGAGCGTCTGGTCGCTGACCAGGGTGATCGTGCAGTGCCTGTTGTCGGTCTTGTTGACGAGCAGGTTGCCGACGTCGGGCCGGTTCGCCTCGGCCAGCGAGGGGAAGTTCGCCGTCGAGTCCTCGAGGACGTTGTCGGCCGTGCTGCCGCCAGTGGCCGTGCCGCTCGTCTTCGCGCCCGCGCCTGCCGCCGGCAGGTCGAGCAGGTCGAGCTTGAGCACGTTCTCGACGCCGAGCTTCTCGCCGATCAGCTTCTCGAGATCCTGCAGCGACGTCGGGGGGGCCGAGGTCGGGAACTCGGCCGTGTGGTTCCCGGCCGCGTCCGTGAACTCGACCTGCGTCTGCCACTCCTCGATCGTCGTCAGCGGATCGGTGCCGTCGTTGTCGGTGACGGTGATCGGCACGCGGTCGTCCTGGTCGGTGCCGTTCGGGTCCGGCCCGACCGTCTGGAGGATGTTCCCGGCGCCGCCGCCCGGAAGCGCTGCCGCTCCGACGGTCAGGTTGCCGACCGCGCCGACCGTCTCCTTCGCCGTCCACGTGACCGAGTCGGGCTCGACGGTGGAGATGGCTCGGCACCAGACGATCGTGTTGTCCGGCATCGCCTGGAGGTCGAAGCCGGGCGAGTTCGAGCCGTCCGGGTTCTGCGAGCAGTCGATCTCCGCGAGCGGCGAGCCGCGCAGCTCGTCGATCGTCTGCTTGATCGACTGGATCTTCGCGACGAGGTCCTTCGTCGAGACTCCGACGAGCGGGATCTCCTTCTCGGTCAGGCCGGGATCGATGTTGTCGACCTGCTCGACGAGCTCGTCGAGGTGGTCGAGGATGATCCCGAGGAAGGCGAGCGCGTTGCCCTCGACCTCGTACTCGTCGCCGAACTTCCATTTGTTCGCGTTCGCGGTGTCGCTCGAGCGCGTTCCGCCCGAGAGCGTGCACTCGAGCTCGTTCGGATCGACCGTGACGATGATGCAGCTGGCGCCGGTGGTCTTGTTCCGCAGGGTCAGGTTGAGCAGGTTGTCGCCGTTGAGGGCGTTCGCCTCGAAGTTCTTCGTCGCGTCGTGGAGGTTCGTGCTCCCCTGCGTCGAGGGCGCCGGCGGCCCGTCGGCCGTGTGCTTGCCGCTCACGGACGGGAACGGGTCGAAGTCCTTCAGGTTCTTCGTGAAGTCCGCGTCGGCCGAGACGGCGAGCGCCGAGAAGTCCGGCTCGCAGCTGTCGGCCTCGAACACCGTCGGCCAGTTGATCGCGACGTTGCCGGAGGCCAGCTCGTTGCCGTCGACGCTGGCGCTGACGCCGAGGCCGGCGGTCGCCTTCAGGTTGCAGACGGCGTCGAGGTGCGCGTCGTCGAGATGGAAGAGCAGGTCGGCGACGCCGATCGAGTCCGCGACGGTCGCCTCACCGCCGGCGCTCGACCCGTTCGTGTCGATCGTGAAGGTCTCGGGCGTGTTGATGTCGAGCCGGATCACCGGCTTCGAGGCATCCGCCTTGCCGATCGCCGAGCGCGGTGCCGGGCTCGAACGTGTTCGCGCCGCCGTTGCCGCCCGCCTCGACCTCGAGGAAGCCGAGCTTGCCGGTCAGCGCGACGGTGCCGCTGACGGCGAGCGCGTCGACCGACAGCTCCGGCTGCGCGCTGTCGACCTTGACGTAGAAGCGGTCGACGAGGCCACCGTCGACGTCGTAGGCGTCACCGGCGCTCCACGTGCCGCCGCTCGGGCACGTGAGCGTGGTGACGTCGACCGACGCGATCGTGCACTGGGTGGCGTCGGTCGTGTTCTTGACGACCTGGCCGAGGCGCGGGTCGTTGACGCCGTCGGTGAAGTTGGCGCCGGAGTCGGTGAGCGTGTTGCCCGCGCCGCCGGTGGCCGTGCCGCGCAGCGGCGTGATGTCGGTCGTGTTCGGGAGCAGGAGGACGCCGAAGGTGACGTCGAAGTCGACGCCCGAGACGTCGGCGCTGAAGCTCGTCGAGGCCGTGCCGTCGAGCGCGTCCTGCAGGCCGGAGAGGTTGGTCGTGTTCCGGAGCAGGTCGCCGAAGCTCGCGTTCATGCTCACGGCGGCCGGGTCGAAGTTGTCCTTCTGCAGCCGGAAGGTCAGCGACTTGGTCGCGGACGAGTAGGCGAGCTTGGCGCCGGAGGTGTCGAGCCCTGCTGCGGCGGCGAGCTTCTGGAACAGCTCCTGCGCCGTCCCCGGCCGCGGGATCGCCGTCATCGTGGTCGTGCCGGCGCCCGTGTCCGAATCCCAGGTCAGCTCGACGTCGAAGCTGTCGGCGGCGGTCATCCTGAAGACGGTGTCGGCGGTCGGGCTCGGCCCGGGCGGCGTCGTGCTCGCGTTGCCGAGCGTCGCGTCCGAGGTCTGACCGGACACCGGGGTCGCGCTGACGCCGGCCGGCAGCGTCCAGGAGACGCTCCCAGCGTGCAGGTCGAGCTGCGTCCTCGCGCGGCAGTAGACGAGCGTGTCGGCGGCGAGGTTGTCGGTGAGGCCGGACGGGAAGCTGTCGGCGTCGCCGGGCTCGGTACCGCAGCCGACCTCGGCGCTCGTCAGGCGCGCCGTGTAGTCGGTCAGGGGCTTGACCGCCTCGAACGTCTCGCTGAGGCCCTTCTTCAGGAACGGGAGCGGCCCGTTCGCCTTCGACTGCGAGCCCGAGAGCGAGGCGACGAACTGCGCGAGGCCGTTGGCGACGTCGCCGGCGGAGATGTTGTCCCAGTCGTCGAGCGCGCCGAGGGTCGGCGCCGGGGTCGTGAAGTCGTTGGCGAGGTTGTCGTCGTTGAACGCGATCGACGCGTCCGCGGCCTCGACGTCGGTGAACGCATCGCCGTCGATCAGGCTCGCGTCCGCGTAGAACGTCGCGGCGAGGTCGGTCCCGGGCGCGTCGACGATCTCCGCCGTCGCGAGCTCGGTCAGCGCGTGCGATGCCCACTCGTCGCCGGTGATCCCGCCCGTCGAGTCGGGGTCGGTGAAGACGACGTTCGTACAGGCGTGCAGCGTCGCGTTCTCGGTCGTGCCGCCGGTGGCCGGGTTGTCGGTCGAGACCTTCAGGTCGGTGAAGCCGAAGCGCGCGGTGAAGACGCCGACGCTGCCGGTCGCGTTCGCGCAGAGGTTGATCGTCGGCGGCGCGAGCGACACGGCCGTCGCGGGCGCGGTGTCGGCGTCCGTGATCTGGCTCGGATCGACGGTGAGCGTGAGCGTCGTGTCGAGCGCGAAGTCGACGCCGAGGCTGCCGCCCTTCATCGACGTCGGGCCGAACTCGAACTCGAGCGGCTCGGAGACCGCCCGGCGCGCGGCGATCGGGATCGTGATCGAGGTCGCCGTCGCGGTGACGGCAGCGGCCCCCGGAGCGATCGGGCTGGACGCGTCGGTGCCGAACTGGATCTTCAGCGGGCCGCTGTCGTTGTCGAGCGCTTCGATCGACGAGGCGAGGTCGGACATGCTCGCGAAGCTGCCGAGGTTCGCGGGCGTGAAGTACGTGCCGAGGAGGTTGCTGAGGTCGAGCGCGTCCGGGTCGCCGGGCGCGAGATCGGTCAGCGGGAGGGTTTCCGCCAGGTCGCCGTAGTCGCCGAGGGCGTCGCTACCCGACGCGAGCCGCGTGGCGAAGCTCTGGAGTGCGTTGCCGACCGCTTCGGCGTCCTCGCTCTCCGGCGTCGCCTGCGCGGAGCTGATCACGCCGACGAGCGCGAAGGCCATCGCGGCGAATACGGCCGCTCTCGAGTACCGCCGCCGCCGGCGGTTCGTGACAGACCAGGGCGACATCGGCTAGGCCGGGCCCGAACGTGTATTGAGCGCTGTCCGCGCCATCCCCCCACCCCTCATCAGGGTCGGAAGCTACTTCGGGCGTCGGACGAATGCAATGGAATTCACCACATACCGACAGAATTTCCCTCGATCGAGGGGTGTTTTCGTGTCATTAGTCGACCGGCAGGCGTTCGGGAGCTACGCCCGCCGGACCGTCTCGCAGTCGCGCGCAACCCGGTCCCTGCGGTCGGCGAAGACCGTGTCGCGCCCGGCGCCGCAGCGGATCGTGTCGACCGATCGGTCGCGAGCCTGGACCGTGTCGTTGCCGGGGCCGGCCTCGAGGAGGTCGCGGCCGGTTCCCCCGTGGAGCAGGTCGTTCCCCGCCCCGCCCACGAGCCGGTCGTTCCCGGGACCGCCGTAGAGCCGATCGTTGCCCGAGCCGGCCAGCAGCCGGTCGTTGCCGGCCAGTCCGCGGAGCGTGTCCGGCCCGCCGGCCCCGTGCAGGGTGTCGGAGCTGCGGCTTCCCGTCTTCGTGACGCCGACGGGCGGAATGATCCGACCGGGTTGGGCCGCGGGCGGCGGCGACATCGTCGGGACCGGGCCTGCCGTGATCGTGTACGTCGCCTGGTTGTCGGCGGTGTTGAGGTCGCTCTCCGACGAGGTGATCGCCGCGGTCGTCGTCACGGTTCCGTTGGCCCGCACCCGCACGGTGGCGGTCACCCTCGTGCTCTGCATGCCGTCCATGAACACGAGCGGGCACACGGACGTCCGGCCCGACGAGATCTGGCAGCCGGAGCCTTTTTCCGCGTACGTCGACACGAGCTCGAGCGCGTCAGGCAGCGTGAAGGCGAACGAGACATTGCTGGCCTTGGCGCCGGTCGCGTTTCGAAGCAGGAAGGTGTACGTGAACGAGTCTCCCGCGGCGACGGCCGTCGGGCCATGGCCGATCAGGACACCGAGGTCGGGGCCGGCGCCACCACCGCCGCCACCACCGCTCGGGGGCGGGGTCGGAGCGGGCGGAGCCGGAGCGGCCGCCGTTGTGAAGGTGCCGCTGATCTCCTCCGAACCGGCGCTGTTCGTGGCGAAGAGGCGGTAGGCGTAGGTGCGGCTCGCGGTCAGGCCGGTGAGGTCGACCGAAACCGGCTGCGAGGAGTCGCCGGCGAGCGTCACCTCGGCGGTGTCCGTCGTCGGCGGGAATGACAGGCCGTACGCGAAGCGGTACGTCGTGTCGAGCCCGTTCGGGTTGACGATCCCGTGCAGCGTCGCCGACTGCTGAGTGATGCCGGTCGCAGCGGACACGGACGCGTACGGCTTCGCGCTGGCCAGCGTCGTGAACGCGGTGCTGTTGCCGGTCGCCGTCCCATGAGGGTTCTGGGTGACGAAGCGCGCGTGGTAGGTCGTCGTCGGCTCGAGCCCGTCGAGCAGGAAGGACACCGACGTGAGCGTCGAGCCCGCGGCGAACGCCGTCGATGCGGTGCTTGCGAACGTCGCGAAGGTCGGATCCGTCGAGTACTCCCAGCGGTACGAGCCGGCCCAGCGGTTGGGATTGACGAACCCGCGCAGCTTGACCATGCGACGGCCGACATCCTGCGCCGAGTTCGTCGTCGCGTTCGGTGCGGCCGGGAGGCGGAGGCGTCCCCAGCCGTACGCATTGTCCTTGCCGACCGTGCCCAGGTCTTCCGCATTTCCCTCCAGCTGCGCCTGTAGCTGGCCGGCGGTCAGAGGGCCGCTCTGCTGCTGCAGGATCGCCGCGACCCCGGCAACGTGCGGGGCGGCAGCGGACGTGCCCGTGAAGCCGGTGCCGCCGCAGCCCGGCGAGAGGCTGAACGGGCCGTACGTCGCGGACGAGTTGCTGTCGAAGCCGGCGATGTCCGGCTTCACGCGGCCGTCGATCGTCGGCCCCTGAGAGCTGTACGGCTCGAGCCCGCCGTCGTGCCAGCAGATCGCCCCCGCCGCGAGCGCCTCCGGTGCGGACGCCGGCTCGGTCAGGCTGCCGGCGGCAACGCGGTACTGGTCGAAGGGTGCCCCGTCGAGGAAGAGGTCGAGCCGCGGCGTCGTGCCGGCGTAGCGTTCGATCGCGACGAAGTACTCCATGCCCTCCGGCGGGGCGAGCACGCACGCCTCCTCGGTCGGGCGGGAGTTGAGCGTCACCTGGTCGCCGGCCGACGCCGTGACGAGCTCGAACGTGTGGGCCTCGTAGATTCCGAAGTCGAAGTCCTGTGTCGTCGTCGTCGGCCACGCATCCCACTTGAGGAAGACGCAGGCCTCCTGGTTGGGAGCGAGCGTGAAGTTGATCCCCTCGTCCCCCTGCGCGAAGTCGTGGAACGTGTTCCCGCTGCCGGAGAACGTGCCGGACCAGTGGCGCTCGGCCTCGTTGCCCGCCGAGACGACCCACAGCATCCCGGCATCGCGTCCCGCTTCCACGATCCCGTCGGGAGTGTTCGGCCCGCCGCTGCCGTCGCCGCGGCCCGTGTTGTAGAAGCCGGCGGAGAGGTTGATGATCGTGATCCCGTTCGCGACCGCGTAGTCCTTCGCCAGGCCGAGGTCGACGACGTCCTCCACACAGATGAGGTGGAGCTCGGCCTCGGGCGCCATCTCGTGGACGATCTCGGCAACCGCCGTCCCGTGCTCGCTCCCCTCGAAGTCGCCGCAGAAGCTCTGCGTCGCCAGCGTCGCAGGCAGCTCGCCTTGAGCTTGCATCGCCGCGAAGTCGTAGAAGCCGACGTCGACGATCCCAACCTTCACACCGGCGCCCTTGTCGCCGCCCGCCTGTGCCAGCGAGGCGTTGGAGGCGGACACGCCCTGTCCGGCGATCGCCGCCGGCGTCGCGCGCTGCGGCGGCTCGACGAAACGGACGCCCGGCCCACGAGCGAGCCCGGCCAGGTCGTCGACCGAGACGAGCGCCTTCGTCAGCTCGCCGTACGACTCCCCGACGACGGCGCCGCGGGCGGCGAGGGCGGAGCGCACGGTGCCGGTGCGGCCGCGGTCTGCCTCGACGACGACCTCGATCTTGTCGCCGGCGACGTCGAGGTTCGTCCGCCGGGCGACGCCGAGAGCGGACGCGAGCCCCTTCGCCCGGTACTGGTCGACGACGTCGTCGAGACGCGCATCGAGCCCGACCGGGACTGCGTCGCGCTTCAGGTGCGGAAGCGAGGGCTCCGCACTGCCGACGGCCAGCGCCTGTGCGCCTCCGAGGGCAGCGAACGAGAGCGTCCCCAGGACCATGGCAAGCGATTGGCGTAGTTGATGCGACGGCACGAGACCCCCTCGTCCCCGGTCGTGAACTCCAGCGGCTACTCACGACCATCGTCGGTCGTCTGCGCAGGGTTCATACCTCGATCGAGGTACGCGCTACTCGGTCGTCGGCGCGCGCCGCATCAGGTTGCCGACGAGCTCGTGCAAGGGCTCACCGCCGAGCACCGCGCAGACGCCGGTCGTGATCGGGAGCTCGATCCCGAGCCGGTGTGAGAGGTCGCGGAGGACCGGCGCGGTCGTCAGGCCCTCCACCGTCATCCCGATCTGGCGGACGGCCTCGTCCGGCTCGACGCCCTGTGCGATCAGCTCGCCCGCTCTTCGGTTGCGGCCGACCGGCGACCAGCAGGTGACGACGAGGTCGCCCATGCCCGCGAGCCCCGAGAACGTCTCCTCCTTGCCCCCGGCCGCGACCGCGAGGCGCGCCATCTCGGCGAGCCCGCGCGCGACGAGCGCCGCCTTCGCGTTGTCGCCGAGCGCGAGGCCGTCAGCTCCGCCGGCGGCGAGCCCGATCACGTTCTTCGCGGCCGCGCAGAGCTCGACGCCGATCACGTCGTCGCTGCTGTAGACGCGGAAGGTGATCGACGTGATCTCCGTCTGCAGGTCGAGCGCGAGCTGCTCGTCGTCGCTCGCGATCACGGCTGCGGCGGGGAGGCCGCGCGCGATCTCGTCCGCGATGTTCGGGCCGGAGAGCACGGCGACCGGCCTGCCCTCGACGAGCGTCGAGAGCCGCTCGCCCGTGGCCGGATCGAGCCCCTTGGTCAGGGACAGAATCGGCGCGTCGCCGGGCAGCGAACGGACGACGTCGCCGAAGACCGCGCTCGGGACCGCGACGACGACGAGTTCCGCGTCCTCGATCGGCGCCGCCTCGATCGTGGTCGCGGTGACGCCGCGCAGGTCGCAGTGGGTCAGGTAGCGCGGGTTGCGGTGCGTCTCGGCGATCGTCCGGGCCTGCTCGGCGTCACGGCAGGCGAGCGTGACGTCGTGGTCGCGGTTGGCGAGCACGCGCGCGAACGCGGTCCCCCACGAGCCGCCCCCAACGACGACGACCCTCACGTCCCTGGCCGCCTCTCGCTCCCGCCCGGCAGAGCCGGGCTCCGCGACAGGCTGGCGTCGCTCGCGGCGCTCCACCCGGCGGGCCGTACCTCCGTACTGTCCCACCGGCCTACGCACCGCGAGCGACGCCCCAGGAACGTGAGCGAGTTCACGAGCGCTTGACGAAGTCGATCGAGACCGGCACGCCGGCGAGGTTAAACCGTTTGCGCAGCTCGTTCTCGACCCAGTACGCGTAGTCGCGCGTGACGAGGCCGGGATCGTTGACGTGGATCCGGATCCGCGGCGGACGGGTCGAGACCTGAGTGCCGTAGAGCATGTTGAGGCGCTTTCCCTTCGACGACGGCGGCTGTCGGGCCTGGCGCAGCTCGGCCAGCGCGTTGTTCAGATCGGGCGTCGAGATCCGGCCGGTGTGCTTCTCGAACAGCTCGGCGATGTACTGGAGCAGCCGGTCGAGGCCCCTGCCGGTCTTCGAGGAGACGGCGATCAAGGGCGGACGCTGGCGCAGCTTCGCCTCGATCCTCGGCCGGACGTCCTCGATCGTGACCTCGGTCTCGTCCCACTTTGCGAGCACCACGAGCGTCGAGTTGCCCGCCTTGCGCGCGACGTCGGCGACCGCGAGGTCCTGGTCGACGATGCCCTCGCTCGCGTCGATCAGGACGAGCGCGATGTCGGCTCGCTCCGCCGCCTCGAGCGCGCGCAGCTCGGAGTAGTAGTCGATCCCCTGGCGCTGCTTCCGCTTCCGCCGCAGGCCGGCGGTGTCGACCAGCTGGTAGATCCGCCCGTCTCGCTCGAGAATCGTGTCGACGGTGTCGCGCGTCGTCCCCGGCACGTCCGAGACGATCACCCGCTCGGCGCCGACGAGCGCGTTCAGGAGCGAGGACTTGCCCACGTTCGTGCGCCCGAGGATGGCGACGCGGATCGCCTCGTCGCCGACCTGGGTCGGCCCCTGGCCGGGGAGCATCTCGACGACGAGGTCGAGCAGGTCGCCGGTGCCGTGCCCGTGCAGGGCGGAGAGCGGGAAGGGATCGCCGAGGCCGAGCTTGTGGAACTCGATCGCCTCGAGGTCCTTGCGCGGATCGTCGATCTTGTTCGCGAGCACGATCACCGGCTTCTTCGAGGCGCGCAGCGTGACGGCGAGCTCTTCGTCGCCCGGCGTGATCCCGTGGCGGGCGTCGACGACGAAGAGGACGAGATCGGCCTCCTTGATCGCCGCCCGCGCCTGCTTCGCGATCTCCGGGCTGAACGGGTCGGTCGCGAGATCGTCGACGCCGCCGGTGTCGATCAGGAGGAAGTGCTTGCCGTTCCAGTCCGCGAGCAGCTCCTTGCGGTCACGGGTGACACCGGGCGTCTCGTGCACGACCGCCTGCCGCGACTCGGTCAGCCGGTTGATCAGCGTCGACTTGCCGACGTTGGGAAAGCCGACGATCGCGACCGTGCCGATGATCTCGGGCGGCTCGACGTCCGGTGTCTCGGTTTCGTTCATGCCGGCGGGGTCGCGTGCTTCGGCCGGCCGAGCTCGTGCATCTCGGCCAGCCACTCGTGCAGCGCGTGGATCCGCCGCTGCACCTCCGCGGACGCCTCGCGGTAGCCCTTGCCGTTCTTGGGCAGCCCGTCGAAGCGCACGGGCTCGCCCCATGCGACGGAGATCGGGTGGAAGTTGCCGGGCTTCCAGTCGTAGGAGCCGTAGATCGCGGAAGGGACGACCGGCACGCTTTCCTGGAGCGCGACCATCGCGGCGCCCGGCTGCACCTGCCCGGGGACGCCGTTCAGTTGTCGTGTCCCCTCGACGAAGAGGCCGAGCGCACGCCCTTCGCGGACGGCCTCGCGCATCAGCCGCACCGCCTCGCGATCCGACTCGCCGCGGCGAACCGAGATCGTCCCGAAGCTCCGCATCAGCTGGCCGAGACCGGGGATCCGGTGCGCCTCGACCTTCGCGACGAAGTTCATCGGGCGCGGCGAGAGCAGGCCGAAGACGGGCGGGTCGACCCAGTGGAAGTGATTGAAGGCGAGCACGACGCCGCCCGTTCGGGGCACCCGCTCGGCGCCGTAGTTGCGGAGCGGCGTCAGCAGCCGAACAAGGCTGCCGATCGTTAAGCGGCCCACCTGCCAGACGGCGTCGGCGCCGCTCATTGGCCGAGCCTCGGCCAATGAGCTTTAGGGGGTGTGGGGGAACTTGGAAGTTCCCCCACAGACCGGAAGAAGGGGGCTCGTGGGGGAAACATGGTTTCCCCCACGGGAGCGAGCCGAAGGCGAGCGACTCTCATGCCGGCTGTTGCGCGACGACGATCTGCTCGATGCGCGTCACGACGTCGTCGACGGCGAGGTCGGTCGTGTCGATCTGGATCGCGTCCTCGGCAGGCCTCATGTTGACCGCGTCCTTCTCGTCGCGGAGCCGTAGGTCGGTGGCGAGCGCGTCGGCGCCGATTCCCGGCCGCTCCGACGAGCGCCGCGCAGCCCGGATTCGCTCGTCTGCGACCAGGTAGACCTTTACCTGAGCTTGAGGTGCTACGACCGTCCCGATGTCGCGGCCCTCGATCACGACATTGCCCTCGCTCCCGAGTGCGCGCTGCCGCTCCCGCATCACCTCGCGCACCTCGTGATGGCGCGCGACAACGGGGACGAGCTTGTCGATGTCCGGTCTCCGGATCGAGGAGGTGACGTCGCTGCCGTCGATGAAGACGCGGCCCTGCTCGTCGAAGCCGACCGGGTGCTCGACCGCGAGCGCGGCCAGCTCGCCGGCGCGGTCGAGTGCGACGCCACGGCGCCGCGCCAGCCACGTGAGCGCGCGATACATCGCCCCGGTGTCGAGGTAGCGGAAGCCGAGCCGCTCGGCGAGGAGCCGTGCGACCGTGCTCTTGCCGGCCCCTGCGGGCCCGTCGATGGCGACGATCATCAGGAGGTGGTCGCTCGCAGTGAGTCGAGAAGGTCGTAGAAGCCGGGGAAGCTTACCGCCGCTGCCGCCGCGCCTTCGACCTCCACCCCTTCGCGCGAGACGAGCCCGGTGATCGCGCCGAGCATCGCAATCCGGTGATCGCCGCGGGAGTCGAACGCGCCGCCGCCGCGGATCCGCGACGGCACGCCGCGGACGGTGAACCCGTCGGGCGTCGCGCGGATGTGCGCGCCGAGGCTGCGGAGGCCGTCGGCGACCGCCTCGATCCGGTCGCTCTCCTTGGCGCGCAGCTCGGCGGCCCCGCGCAGAGCGCTGTCGCCGTGGGCGTGCACCGCGAGCAGGGCGAAGAGCGGCAGCTCGTCGACGAGCAGCGGCACCTCGGCGGCGCCCACCGTCGTGCCGACGAGCTCGGAAGGACGAATGTCGAGGTCGCCGGCCGGCTCGCCGCCGATCCGCCTGCGGTTGAAGACGGTGATGTTCGCCCCCATCCGCTCGAGCACGACCAGCAGCCCGGTCCGGCGCGGGTTCAGGTTGACCCCGTGGACCGTCAGCTCGGAGCCGGCGAGAAGCGTGGTGGCGACGATGAACGGGGCAGCCGAAGAGAAGTCGCCGGGGATCTCGACGTCGCCGAGCTCGAGCCGCTCGGCCGGTGAGACCGAGACGCTGTGCGGCTTTCGCGTCACGCGGACGCCCGCCTGCGCGAGCAGGTTCTCGGTGTGGTCGCGGGTGGGCAGCGGCTCCTCAACCGTCGTGTCGCCGCCCTCTGCGTAGAGGCCGGCGAGCAGCACCGCCGACTTCACCTGCGCGCTCGCGACCGGCAGCTCGTATGTGATCGGGGTCAACGCCCCGCCCTCGACCGTGAAGGGAGCGCGGCCGTTCGTCGTCTCGACGCGCGCTGCCATCAGCCGCAGCGGCTCCGCGATCCGCTCCATCGGCCGCGAGCTGAGCGACTCGTCGCCGGTGAGCTCGAACCGCCCCTGCTGGCCGGCGAGGAGCCCCGGCAGCAGGCGCATCAGCGTCCCAGCATTGCGGCAGTCGATCGGCTGCTTCGGCGCCGTCAGGCCGCGCAGGCCGGCGCCGAAGACGCGCAGCGTCTCGGAATCGGCCTCGTAGACGCGGACGCCGAGGTCGCGCACCGCCTTGATCGTCGCCTCGGTGTCCTCGGAGCGGCCGAAGCCGGAGATGCGCGTTTCGCCCTCACCCACCGCCGCCAGCAGGACGGCCCGGTGCGAGAGCGATTTGTCCCCCGGCACGCCGATGTGGCCCGTGATCGCCGCCGCGGGCTCGATCCTCACAACTCGTCCTCGAGCACGGAGGCGACGACGACGCCGTAGCCCTGCTCCTCCAGGAGAGCCGCCGCACGCTCCGCCTCGCCTTCGCCGGCGACGAGGATCGCCAGCGTGCCGCCGCGCTCGCTCGAGAGGTGCTGCAGGTCGAAGTCGGCGATGTTGATCCGCTCCGCACCGAGCGCCTGTGCGATCCCGGCGATCACGCCCGGCCGGTCGGGCACATGGACGCGCAGGCGCTGCAACGCCCCCGCGTTCTCGTAGGCGGTTTCGAGCAGTCGGCGCCGGTTGGCAGAGGCTTCGCCGATCCAGCGCGCGAGGTAGCCGGCATCTCCGGCGGAGAGCGCGGCCTCGAGCTGCTCGACGCGGCGGCGGTGCTCCGCGAGCGACGCGGCCAGCGCCTCCCGGTTGTCGAGGAAGATGTCGACCCAGATCCTCGGGTTCGCGCCGGCGACGCGCGTCATGTCGCGAAGCGAGCCGCCGGCCGCGTCGAGCGGGTCGTGGCCGTCGACCTTCCCGCCGCCCGCCTGATTCAGGAGCACGTTCGCGAGCGCGTGCGGCAGGTGGCTCGTGACCGCGACGAGCCGGTCGTGCGCCTCGGGATCGATCGCGACCGGCACCGCGCCGAGCGAGGAGACGAATCCGTGCAGGACCTTGTAGCTGTCCGGGTCGGTCGCGGCGACCGGGGTCAGGAACCACGTCGCGCCCTCGAAGAGCTCGGCGGTCGCCCATTCCGGCCCACGCGCCTCGGAGCCGCAGATCGGGTGGCCCCCGACGAAGCGTCCGACCCCGGCCGCGGCGGCGCAGACGCCGCCCTTCGTCGAGCCGACGTCCGTGACGGTCACGGACGGCGCGCTGGCGTCGAGCACCGCCCGGACCTGGGCCGGCAGCGCGGTGACAGGAGCGGCGACGACGGCGAGATCGGCCCCTTCGAGCGCCGACGCGAGGTCGGAGGCGGCGTCGACCGCACCCCGCTCGGCGGCCGTTGCGAGATGCGCTGCGTCCGGATCCCAGCCGCGCACCTCCTCGACACCGGTGCGGCGAGCGGCCAGCCCGACGGAAGCCCCGATCAGGCCCGTTCCGACGATCGCGACCTTGGTCATCCGATCGTCTTGCCGAGCAGTGAGGCGAGCGCCCTGATCTCGTGCGCGAAGTCGGCGAACTCGCCCGCGGGGATCTGCTGCGGGCCGTCGCAGAGCGCTTCCTCGGGCCGCGGGTGCACCTCGACGATGATCCCGTCCGCGCCCGCAGCGACGGCCGCCCGCGCGAGCGGCAGGACGAGGTCGCGCTTGCCGGCCGCGTGCGAGGGGTCGACGATCACGGGCAGGTGCGTCTCGTGCTTCAGCACCGGAATCGCGGAGAGGTCGAGCGTGTAGCGGGTCGCCCGCTCGAACGTCTTGATCCCGCGCTCGCAGAGGATCACCTGCGTGTTTCCCTCTTTGACCACGTACTCGGCCGCCATCAGCAGCTCCTCGATCGAGGACGCGGGGCCGCGCTTCAGCAGCACGGGCTTCGGTGCGCGGCCGACCTCGGAGAGGAGGTTGAAGTTCTGCATGTTGCGGGCGCCGATCTGGATCACGTCCGCGATCTCGACCACTGCCTCGACATCGCGCGGGTCCATCAGCTCGGTCACGAGCGGCAACCCGGTCTCGTCCCGCGCCTCGGCCAGGATGTGCAGGGCCTCGACGCCGAGCCCCTGGAAGGCGTACGGGGAGGTACGTGGCTTGAACGCGCCGCCGCGGAGCATCGTCACGCCCTCCGCGTGGACGACGCGCGCCGTCTCGAGCGTCTGCTCGCGCGTCTCGACCGTGCACGGCCCGGCGATGAAGCCGAAGTAGTGGTCGCCGATCCGGCGCCCGCGCGCCTCGATCACGGTCGGGTCGCGGCGGAGCTCGCGCGAGACGAGCTTGTACGGCTTCAGGATCGGCAGCACCTGCTCGACCCCGGGGAAGCCCTCGAGCGGGAGCGTCGCGAGCAGCTCGCGCTCGCCGATCGCGCCGATCACGGTCGCGTCGCGGCCGTGGCTGACATGGGCGCTCGCGCCGGCTTCTTCCAGCCGCGCGACGACCTCGTCGACCTGCTCGGAGGACGCCTGCGCGCCCATCACGATCAGGAGCTCGGGAGAACCGACTGCAGCCACCGGGTGAGTGTAGTTGCGCCTCTACGGCCGGAAGCGGGTAGAAATGGAGCAGAAATGCGCATCTTCTCCGGCATCCAGCCCACCGGCGACAAGCACCTCGGCAACCTGATCGGCGGCTTCCGCCAGTACGCCGTCACCCAGGAGCGCGGCGAGGGGTTCTTCTGCATCGTCGACCTGCACTCGATCAGCGTCGACTACGACCCGGCCGACTTCCGCGAGAAGACACTCGACCTGGCGGCGATGCTGTTCGCGACCGGGCTCGACCCCGAGCGCTCGACCGTCTTCGCACAGAGTCACGTGCCCGCGCACGCCGAGGCGGCATGGCTGCTGGGCTCGGTCACGAGCTTCGGCCAACTCGGTCGAATGACACAGTTCAAGGACAAATCGGACCGGCACGAGTTCATCTCGTCGGCTCTCTTCACCTATCCGGTGCTGATGGCGGGCGACATCCTGCTCTACCAGACCGACTTCGTCCCGATCGGGGACGACCAGCGCCAGCACCTCGAGTTGACGCGCGACGTCGCGGAGCGGTTCAACAGCCGCTTCGGTGAGACGTTCAAGCTGCCGGAGGGCATCTACCCGGACGTCGGCGCGCGGATCATGGACCTCCAGGAGCCGACGAACAAGATGTCGACGACGGGCGGTACGCCACAGGGGACGGTGAAGCTGCTCGACGAGCCGGACGTGATCCGGAAGAAGTTCAAGTCGGCCGTCACGGACTCGGGCTCGGATGTTCGGCGCGGCGATGACAAGCCTGGCGTGACCAACCTGATCGACATACTCGCCTCGCTCACCGACGAGGCGCCGAACGCGATCGAGACACGCTACGAAGGCTCGGGTTACGGGCAGTTCAAGTCCGACGTCGGCGACGCGGTCGTCGAGGCGCTGGCGCCGATCCAGGAGCGCTACCGCGAGCTGCGCGCCGACCCGGTCGAGCTGCAGCGGCTGCTGGCCCGCGGCGCCGAGAAGGCGCGGAAGGCGTCCGAGCCGACGCTGGAGGAGATGTTGGACCGGATGGGCTTCGTCAAGAGCGAGGCGGGCCGCTTCTTCGGAGCTGCTCGACCTCGGGCTCTCTGAGCTCGCGCCACTCGCCGGCCGCCAGCCCTTCGACACCCAGCCCCGCGTAGACGCTGCGGTGCAGACGCCGGACGCGGTGGCCGACCGCTTCGCACATCCGCCGCACCTGGCGGTTGCGGCCCTCGTGCAGGACGAGCTCGAAGCGGGCGGCACCGAGGCGGCGGACGCGCGCGGGTGAGGTGACGCCGTCCTCGAGCTCGACTCCCTCGGCGAGCGCCCGCAGCGCCTCGTCGTTCGGCTCCTTCCAGGTCTCGACCTCGTAGACCTTCTCGACGCCGTAGCGCGGATGGGCCAGGCGATGTGCGAGCGAGCCGTCGTTCGTGAGCAGAAGCGCACCGGTCGTGTCGACGTCGAGCCGGCCGACCGGGACGACCCGTGAACCGTGTTCGACCAACTCGACGACGGTGGGGCGTCCCTGGGGGTCGCTGGCGGTCGTGACGACGCCGGGCGGCTTGTGCAGGAGCACGTAGGCGAGCCGCTGCTTCGCGACCGGCTGCCCGTCCACCTCGACGGCGTCGGCAGCCTGCACGAACGTGTTCAGCTGCCCGGGCTCGCCGTTGACGAGCACGCGCCCGGCCTTGATCAGCTCGTCCGCCTTCCGGCGCGACGCCACGCCCGCCGCGGGTGCCAGGTACGCGTTCGAGGCGCATCCCGGTAGTCTGCCCGCCGCTCATGCGCGACCGTTCCCAGGACGTCGACCGCCTCGCCGACCTGCTCGTCGGCTTCGGCGCCAACATCCAGCCCGGCCAGATCCTGGGCGTCACCGCCTACCACGGGATGGAGGACGTGGCGTACGCGGTCGCCCGGGCCGGCTACAAGCGCGGCGCCAAGTACGTCGACGTCTTCTGGTGGGATCACCTCGTCAAGCGCCAGCGGCTCGAGCACGCCGACGAGAGCACGCTCGACTTCGTGCCGCCCTGGATCGAGCAGCGGATGCAGTGGCTCTCGGACGAGCATGCCGCCCGTGTGTCCCTGGCGGGCACGAGCGCAGCCGTCTTCGAAGGGCTCGACCCCGCCCGCACCGGCCGCGACCTGCTGCCCTACGTCGCCGCGGTGCCGCGGATCGTCAACCAGCGGACGACGAACTGGTGCGCCGGGCCGTCGCCGAACCTCGGCTGGGCGCAGCGCGTGCACCCCGAGCTCGAGCCGCAGCACGCGCTCGAGAAGCTCTGGGACGAGATGGTGTACGTGCTCCGGCTCGACAGCGACGATCCCGTCGCGGCCTGGCAGGAGCGAATGACGACGATCGTCGCGAGTGCCGACCGGCTGACGGAGCGCCGCTTCGACGCGCTCCATCTGCACGGGCCCGGCACCGACCTGACGATCGGGCTGCTGGGGAGCTCGAAGTGGCTCGGCGCCGACTTCAAGACGATCGACGAGCTCACCCACTACCCGAACCTCCCGACCGAGGAGGTCTTCACGACCCCCGATCCCGAGCGCGTCGACGGCTATGTGTCGGCGACGATGCCGCTCGAGCTCTACGGCTCGTTCATGGACGGGATCCGGATCGAGTTCGAGCGCGGCCGGGCGGTCAAGATCGACGCCGACCAGGGCGCCGACGCGCTGCGGGCCGCGGCCGCGCGCGACGACGGCGCCTCACGCCTCGGCGAGATCGCGCTCGTCGACAAGGAGGGGCGGATCGGGCCGCTCGGCACCGTCTTCTACGAGACGCTGCTCGACGAGAACGCGGCCAGCCACATCGCGCTCGGCAACGCGTACACGTTCCCCGTCGAGGACGAGGCCGACCGCGGGCGTGTCAACGAGAGCGACATCCACGTCGACTTCATGATCGGCTCGAACGAGCTCGACGTCGACGGGATCACCCGCGAGGGAGACCGCGTGCCGGTGCTCCGCCACGGCGCGTGGCAAATCTAGAAACCGTGGGGGGAACCCATGGTTCCCAACGAGCCCCCCTTGTCGTCGGCGTCGGCGTCGAGGCAAATCTAGCCAAGTAACAGACTGTTACTTGGCGCTCAGGCGGTCTTGCCGACCGCGACCGAGTGCAGGCGCTCGCGGATCTCCGCGGCGCTCTCGCCGAGGTCGTCGAGGCGGGGCAGCGCCGCGGCGCTCTCGAGCCCGAAGACCCGTTCGAAGAGCGGCGTCGTCCGGTAGCGGACGGCTCCGCCGGCGCCATCGTCGCGACCGGCTTCCGCGATCAGGCCGCGCTCGAGCAGGCCGGCGACGGCCGAGTCTGCCGCGACGCCGCGGATGCGGGCGATCTCCGGACGGCTGCACGGGCCGAGGTAGGCCACGATCGAGAGCGTCTCGAGCGCCGCCTGCGAGAGCCCGCGCTCGATCGGCCGCTCGAACAGGCGCCCACATGCCTCCGCAGCCTCGCGCGCGGCGCGAAAGGCGTAGCCGCCGGCGACGTGCTCGAGCACGATCCCGCTGCGGCCCTCGCGGTAGCGGTCTGAGAGGAGGCTGAGCGCGAGCTCGATCCGCTCTGCGTCGTCCACGGCCGCATCCGCGAGCTCGTCGACCGACAGGGGCGCCGAGGCGACCACGAGCAGAGCCTCGAGCGTCCGGGCGAGCTGGTCGACCGGATTCGCGGTGATCAGGCGGAGCGGACGATCCATTCGGCACCTCTTTCGACGTCGGGACGGGAAACCCTGATTGGAGCGAAGGGAGCAGCCTGCTCCAGGCCGATCTCCCCCGCTTTGCGCAGCTCCAGCAGCGCCAGGAACGCGACCGCCTGGTCGACGCGCGGCAGCGAGCCGACCTCGGCGTCGAAGTCGAAGCGCCGGCGCGTGCGCAGGACGGCACGGAAGCGCTCGAGGAACTGCGAGACAGGCGGGAAGCGGAGCGTCATGTGCGCGAGCGAGACTTCGGGCGGCGGTGCGGCGAGCAGTCTCAGCGTCGCCGCGAGCTGCTCCGGATCCTGCGGCGCGAGCTTCCGCTCCGGGCGCGGCGCGAGCGCTGCCGGCCCGATCCGGAAGTAGCGGTCGCGCTCGCCGGCCAGGCGCTCGGTCAGCCACGCGGCCGCCTCCTTCATCCGGCGGTACTCGGCGAGCCGGCGCGCGAGCTCCTCGGCAGCCTCCTCCGGTTCGAGATCGGCGAGCTCGGCCTCCTCGTCGGGGAAGAGCGCGCGCGCCTTCAGCTCCAGCAGGGCTGCGATCAGGACGAGGAACTCGCCGCACGCCTCCAGGTCGAGCTCCTCGCGGTCGGCAAGCCGTTCGACGAAGGCGATCACGATCTCGGCCATGTCGACGTCGGCCGGCTCCAGCTCCTCCTTCAGGAGCAGCGTCAGGAGCAGGTCGAAAGGGCCCTCGAACGCGTCGAGGTCCAGCTCGAGCTCGCGCACAACCATGGCGCTCGGGAGGCTAGCGGCGGGGTCGGACGCGGCCGCTCGGGACGGCCATCGTCTGCTTCGGCTCGATGCGCCTCGGGCCCCCGCGGCGGGTGGGCTGATCCCGGCGACCGCGGAAGAACTGCCAGTAGATGAAGAAGGCGGTCGAGGCGATGAAGAGGATCAGCGAGACCCAGGCGTTCACGCGCAGGCCGGCGAACTCCTTGGACGGATCGATCCGGAGCGACTCGAGGTAGAAACGGAAGCCGGTGTAGAGCGAGACGTAGAGCAAGAAGAGCGCGGGCGGCCGGAAGCGGAAGCGCCGGTCGAGCAGGAGGAGCAGCCCGGCGGCAAGGAGGTTCCAGAGCGCCTCGTAGAGAAACGTCGGGTGGAAGGTCGCGTCGAAGATGTACTGGTCGGGCCGGCGCGCCGTGTCGATCTCCAGGCCCCAGGGCAGGTCGGTCGGCTTGCCGAAGAGCTCCTGGTTCCACCAGTTGCCGACGCGACCGATCGCCTGCGCGACGAGGAGCCCCGGCGCTGCCGCGTCGAGCAGCTCGGTGACGCTCGCTCCGGCGCGGTGCGCGATGATCCCGCCCACAAGGACGCCGCCGGCGATGCCGCCCCAGATCCCGAGGCCGCCCTCCCAGACGGCGAACGGGCCCCACCACTCGTCGGGGACCTCGCTCCAGCTGGTGGCGAGGTGGTAGAGGCGCGCGCCGACGATCCCGGCACCGACTCCCCAGACGGCGACGCGAAAGATCAAATCCCAGTCGCCGCCGCGCGCGACCCAGCGGTGGCCGGTGATGGCGATGCACGCCGCGATCCCGGCCAGCAGCATCAGGCCGTACATGTGGATCGTCACGGGCCCGAGGTCGAGCGTGCCCGAGGATGGCGAGGGGATCGAGGCGAGGAACGTCACCGCAGAGCGCATTCTGCCGAGTCACGCAGATTGACCGCGGGGGAAACGACTAGAGCCGCAGGCTCTGGCGCTGCGGCGCGAGCCGGGCGGAGCCGGGCTTCGCCCGGCGGGAGCCCGGCGATCGGTGCGTCAGAGGAGGATCTGGAGCGCGAGTTCTGGAGCGCAGCCGTTGCGCAGCAGGTCGATCGCGTAGTGGAGATCGACGTCGGCGCGGCTGGCGAGGAGCGAGGCGGCCGACGCTTCGTACCCGGCGCGC
Organism: uncultured Gaiellaceae bacterium; assembly: GCA_963820695.1. Classification (GTDB taxonomy): domain Bacteria; phylum Actinomycetota; class Thermoleophilia; order Gaiellales; family Gaiellaceae; genus Gaiellasilicea. Next base: position 343,638 of record CAWGAP010000001.1, read on the forward strand.
TCGAGCTCGTCGGCGCGCCAGCGCTCGATCCGCTCCTGTTCCGTCTCGGTGGTCGTCTCTGCCGCAGCCATCTCGTACCTTCTTGGTCGTGTGTATCCGTACTTCGTCCAGTGAAGCGAAGAGGTTGTCCCCCTGATAGGGGATTGCGATGAAGCTGCGGTAAGGGTTTTGCAAATCGCAACGAGTGGGTCTACGCCCGCGTGAGACACACGAGCAGGCCATCGGCCACGACAATGCCCTCGTGACGACGCCCGCCGACCAGCTCGACCGGCTGCGCGTCCTCGTGAATGCGGGGATCGCCCTCAGCTCTGAGCTCTCGCTTGACGCGCTCCTCCAGCGCATCATCGAGTCGGCGGCCGAGCTGACGGGGGCGCGCTACGCCGCTCTCGGCGTGATCGACAAGACGGGTCAGTCGCTCGAGCAGTTCGTGACCACCGGTTTCGACGCCGAGACGCACGAGGCGATCGGCGACCTCCCCCAAGGCCGTGGAATTCTCGGTGTGCTGATCCGCGACGCGCAGCCGCTGCGGCTGCATGACATCGCCGACGATCCGCGTTCAGTGGGGTTTCCGCCGAACCATCCGCCGATGAAGTCGTTCCTCGGGCTCCCGATCGTGCTCCGCGGCGTCGCGTACGGCAACCTCTATCTGACCGAGAAGGCTGACGACCTCGACTTCTCGGACGAAGACGAGGAGCTGGTCGGGCTGCTCGCGGCCCAGGCGGCCGTCGCGATCGAGAACGCGCGGCTCTACGAGAGCTCGACCCGCTGGCTACGTCAGATCGAGTCGCTGAACGAGATCGGCAACGTGCTCGCCTCGGAGTTCGAGCTCGAGCCGCTCTTGTCCCTCGTCGCAGGCCGCCTGCAGGAGCTCCTGGGGGCACGGCTTGTGCTGATCGCGTTGCCGGACGGCACAGCCCTGCGGGTCGCGGCTGCCGAGGGAGAGGGTGCCTCCGAGGTCGTCGGGATGGAGCTCGAGTTCGCCGGCTCGAAGGCGGGACGGGTCCTGGAACGAGGCCGCAGCGAGCGCATCGACTCGGTGCTCGACGACCCCGAGATCGACCAGCAGGCGGCCCGGCGCCTTGGTGTCCGCTCTGCCCTGTTCGTGCCGCTCTTCGCCCGCGGCGGCCCGATCGGCGTGATGATCGCGCACGACAAGCACGGAGCGTCGCCCGCCTTCAGCGAGGACGACCTGCGCCTCGCGGAGACACTCGCCGCGCGCGCCGCGATCGCCGTTGACCTTTCCGCACGCGTGAGCCGCGACGCTGTTCGCCGCGTGGTCGAGGGGCAGGAGCTCGAGCGTGCGCGCCTCGCCCGGGCGCTCCATGACGAGACGGGGCAGGCGCTGACATCGATCCTGCTCGGTCTGAAGCCGCTCGAGCAGTCGGCCGACTCGGACGAGGCGCGCGCCGCGGTCGCGTCGGTGCGCGACCTCGTCGTCTCAACGTTGCAGGACGTCCGGCGGCTCGCGGTCGAGCTCCGGCCGACAGCCCTCGACGACTTCGGTCTCGTTTCGGCCGTGGAGCGGCTCGCGGAGACGTTCCGCGAGCAGAGCGGCCTGCGCGTCGATCTCGAGGCGCGGCTCGGCGACGAGCGGCTGCCACGCGACTCCGAAACGGCGCTGTACCGCGTCGTGCAGGAGGCACTCACGAACATCATCAAGCATGCGCAGGCAGGCCGGGTGAGCATCCTCCTGCAGAGGAAGGGCGACGCGGTCGTGGCGATGATCGAGGACGATGGCTCCGGATTCGACCCCGACGAGACACGGAAAGACGCGCTCGGGCTGGCCGGCATGCGGGAGCGCGTCGCGCTCGTGGGCGGCCGGCTCCAAATCGAATCGTCCGCGGGCGCGGGAACGACGCTCGTCGCCGAGGTGCCGCTGGTGTGACGATCCGCGTCCTGATCGTCGACGACCACGCGGTGGTCCGGACCGGCCTGCGCCGCGTGCTCGACGCGGAGGCCGACATCGAGACGGTCGGCGAGGCCGCCGACGTCGAGCGCGCCGTCTTCGAAGCGATCGAGAGCAGGCCGGATGTCGTCCTCCTTGACGTGATGATGCCCGGCAAGAGCGGCATCGAGGGCATGCCCGCTCTGCTCCAGGCCGTTCCCGGCGCGAAAGTGCTCGTGCTCTCGATGCAGGACGACCCGCGGTACGTGCGCGAGGCATTCGACGCCGGCGCGAGCGGCTATGTCCTGAAAGAGGCGGCCGACACCGAGGTCGTCCGCGCGATCAGAGCCGTCGCGGATGGCGACCGTTACGTCCACCCGAGCCTGGGTGCCCGGCTCTTCGAGGCCGACGCCGAGGAGCGCAGGCGGGCCGTGGACGATCCCCTCTCCGACCGTGAACGCGAGGTGCTCCGCCTGCTCGCGCTCGGCCACACCAATCAAGAGATCGCCACGATGCTGTTCATCTCCGTCCGAACCGCGGAGACGCACCGAGCGCACATCCTGCAGAAGCTCCAGCTCGGGAGCCGGGCCGAGCTCGTCCGCTACGCGCTCGCCGAGGGGATGCTCGAAGGCTGAGCGACGTGACCGCGGCGTGCACGAACGAGACTCGGGAGCGCGACCGTGAATGCGAGGACGAGCCCACCGGGGCGTCCCGCCGATAGGTCGTACTCGCGGAGAAGCTCGCTCCAGCTCCTCCCCTCGGCGTAATGCCCGACACCGAGCTCGAACCCTGCCGCGATCGCGGCCCACATGACGCCGATGCCAACGGCGTCGCGCCGGCCCGGCAGCGGCCAGCGGCGCTCCAGCGCAGTCGCGTACACCGCGAACATGGCGGCCATCGGAGCCAGGGAGATCAGGTGCGCTGCACGCTCTCTGACGGCGTGGGCGTAGGTGAGCTCCCGGGCGACGCCGTTCGCTGTCGCAATCGTCATCAAGCCGACCGACGCCGCTGCGTACCGGCCGTACAAGGACGCGTTCATCGCACCACGAGCACGTCGCACGCCGCGCGGCGGACCACCCGTGCGCTGCCGTTCGAATGTCCGACGACGACGAGATCCACCTCGAGCTCGGCGGCGGCCTCAAGAAGTCTGTCTGCGCGCTTGCCGGCCGGCTCGAAGTAGCGGGCCTGGACGTGGCGGAGGAGGAGCAGCTCGCGCGCCTCAGTCGCGACAGCCGCCGAGTGCAGCCCGCTCTGGACGGTCACGACGGTGAGTGTCGAGCCGTACCCGACGAGGTCGGCGGCGGCGGCGAGCGCGCGGCGGGCGGCGTCCGAGCCGTCGTACGCAACCATGATCCTGCGGGAATGCGTGTGACTCGCCATCAGCTGCTCTCCTCGATCTCAGAAGGACGAAGGGCGGGCGCATGGCCCGCCCTTCGCTTGAAGCCGCCTGGTGCTAGACCGCGGCCGACACCGTGTTGAGCTTCTTCTCGCGCTTGGGAATCGTGACCAGTCCGAGCGCCCCACCCAGCGTGAGGACGACGAAGCCGATGCCCGTCAGGAGGAGCGCGATGCCCATCACGATCGAGAAGAGCGCCACCCGCTCTGCGAAGAACGCGGTGTTCAGCGCCGTTGTGAGAGCCGTCTCGGTGACCCACATGTTGCGGAGCCCGTTCTCGACTGGGCGGCCGTCCGGCGTCGTCGCCGCCAGCTCCTCGTCACTCGTGTCCTTGCCGCTCGGGGTCAGGAAGCGACCCATCTCGGCGTAGCGCTTGCCCTCGGTGGACTCGAGCATGTGGTGCTCCATGATGTCCGCGAACGCCCGGGCGTCGGCGCCCGTCTTGATCGCCTGGCCGGGCTGCAGACGTCCGTTCGTCAGCTCCGCGGCGTCATCCGTTGCGGTGATGCCCTGCGCGGAGATCTCGCTGCGCACGTCACTGAGCCCGGTCGCGCCGATCACGATCGCGCCGGCGCCGAACGCGACGAGCACGATGCTCGCTGCAATGCCTCCGTATGCGAAAACCTTCTTCATCCTCTGCTCCTTTGTCGGCCGTTCCCTGAGCAGAAGATTCGTCGCTCTCGCCCCCGGCGCCATCGGCGACTCCGCGGACTCGAGTTGCGGGTGACTACGGACTGGCGGGCTGAATCCGAGCGGCGGGCGGCGGCGTAGTCACGGGCAGAGACGTGCCTTCCGAGGGAGAGGAGCCGTTCGATGAAGCCACACGCACTAGGCCTGCTGGCGTGCGCGGGCGCGGGCGCGATCGCGATCGTCGTCGCCGGCAGCGCCGTAGCCCGCACGTCCGCAGACCGCACGAACATGCGCTCGCTGCTGACGGCGGCGGACGAAGTACCTGCCCCAAGAGGCGACGTGAGCGCTGCGCGCGGCACGTTCACAGCCGCGGCTGAGCGGACCGCGACCGGCGCGACGCTCCAGTGGCGGCTGGCCTTCAGCAGTCTGAGCGGGAATGCCGTCGCCGCACACATCCACACCGGCGCGAAGGGCGTCTCGGGGCCGGTCTCGGTCGCGCTCTGCGGGCCGTGCACGAGCGGTGCGACGGGGACCGCGAACGTCGACGCGGCGCTGCTGACCACGATCCAGAGCGGCGGCGCGTACGTCAACGTCCACACGCCGACCAATCCAGCCGGGGAGATCCGCGCGCAGCTCTCGACGATCGCGACGGTCAGGCCGGCGCTGAACGCCCGCCAGGAGGTGCCGCGGCCGAAAGGTGCAGCCCGGGCGACGGGTCGCTTCACCGCGACCGCCGTCAAGACCGGGAGCTCGGCCGTCGTCACGTGGCGGCTGACGTTCTCGAAGCTGACCGGACGTGCGATCGCGGCGCACATCCATCTCGGCCGAAGCGGCGTCGCCGGCCCGGTCTCGGTGTCGCTGTGCGGCCCGTGCCGGAGCGGCGCCACCGGACGCGCCACGGTGAGCGGTGCAGCTCTCGTAGCCCTCGAGGCGGGTCGCGCGTACGTGAACGTTCACACGCCGCGCAACCAGGCAGGCGAGATCCGGGGCCAGATCCCGGCGATCCCGCTGACGATCGGGTAGCGATCTGGGGCCCGGGCTCTCGACGAGCCCGGGCCCCGGCAACGGTTTAGACGGCGACGATCAGCACCGACTTGAACGTGTGCACCCGCGCGCACTCGGCGACGGGGAAGCCGTCGTAGACCCCCAGCGAGTAGCGGCCGGCCTTCGGGAACACGACTCGGGCACGGTACGAGCCGATCTTGGCGGTCTTCTTCGCCTTGAAGACGAAGAGCTTCCCGGCGGCGTTGCGGATCCGCACCTCGGGCCTTGCGTCCGACATCGGCGTGCGGCCGTGCTGAAGCACGCGGATGGTGACCACCCACGGCTGTCCCGCTGCATGGTTGGCCTTCGGCAGCGAGCTGAGCCCGACCGTGGCCATGCAACCGGCGTAGGCGGCGGCCGTGACCGCGAGCGCGGCGACTACCGTTGCGACAAAGACGAACAGCTTCTTCATGCGGCCTCCTTCAGATGGACCGGCTGCGGCTCCGGGCGACGACGACGCAGCATCAGGATCGTCGCGGCCGCCAGCGCGGCGGCGAGCCCGAGCGCGACGGCCAAGAGCCCGTACGGGAAGCCGCCGTCCGCGACGCCGATCACGACCGGCTTGAACGTGTGCGTCTGGGCGCCGCCGTACTGGGTGAAGCCGTCGTAGACCTCGTACGAGTACGTGCCCTCGCCGGGGAACCTGACGACGGCGCGATAGACGCCCGTCTTCCCGGTCGGCGCGGCGGTGAAGCTCTTCACGACCTTGCCGCCGTCGTCCCGGATGCGCACGACCGGCGTCACCCCGGCGAGCGGCGTCTGGCCGTGCTGGAGCACGGTGATGTCGACCGGCCAGTCCTGGTTCGCCGGCAGCCCCGCCGGCGGGAGCGAGCTGAGGCCCACCGTCGCCCAGCCGCCGGCGCTCGCGGCCGGGACAGCGACGGCGGCGACAGCGAGCACGAGCAGGAGCTTCTTCATCCGGACCTCCGTTCGGGTTGATGAAGCGGATACACCGGTCGCGACGGCCGGGTTCCGCTACTCGACGGACCCGGCGAGCTCGAGCGCCTCGTCGCGGGTGAGGTCGCCTTCGAGCCGCAGCAAGAGGTCGCCGCGGTTCCAGAGCAGGACCGTCCCCGCAAGGTAGGTCTGCTCGTCGGAGATGGCACCGTTCTCGTCGCGGAACATGACGAAGTGCTCGTCCCCGTCGACGAAGAGGCCGGGCTCTCCGTCGACCATGACGTTGAGGACGGTCGTGCCGCGGCCCCCCGTCTTCTTGATGAAGCCCTCGTAGATCGCGCCCCGAGCCTGCGAGAGAACGAGCCGCGGCTGCGCGGGGTCGCCGTAGACCACCGACGCGAGGCCGTCCGGGCGCACGAAGATCGCGTCCGGCTCGTCGCCGAGGTCGAGCAACTCGAAGCCGACGCGCCGCTCGGCCTCGTCCCGGCCGACGCGCTCGCCGAAGTCGAGCCTCTGGGCGCGCACGTCCGGCAGCGTCTCGACGCGCTCGACCGTCGCACCGCGGATGTGGAAGATCTCGAGGAACGCGCTCCGGGCGCCCGGCGAGAGCGCGAGCACGCCGGCGAGGACCGCCAGGAGCACCGCGAAGCCGAGCGCGAGGGGACGGAGGCGCGACGCGCGGGCGGGCCGGCGGTCGAAGCCGAGGTCGAAGCGCGGCGTCGCCGGATAGGCGATCTCGCCGCCGAGCTCCTGAAGCCTGCGCTCGAGCTCGTTCATCCCGCCTCCTCCAGCTGCTCGCGCAGGCGGCCGAGCGCCCGCGAGGTGCGGGACTTGACCGTGCCGCGCCGGAGCGAGAGCACCTCGCCCGTCTCCTCCTCGCCGAGGTCGAGCAGGTAGCGGCACGAGAGCACGAGCCGGTCGTCCTCGCTCAGCCGCTCGAGTGCGGCCAGGAGCTCGGCGCGCTGCTCGGCGGCGAGAGCCCTCCCCTCGGGAGACGGAGCCGCGTCCCCCGAGGGAAGCTCGTGCGCCGCCCGCAGCGCGAGTCCTTCGCGTCTACCCTCGGCGCGGCGGCGGTTGCGCGCCTCGTTCGCGACGATCGCGAGCAGCCAGGGCCGCAGCGGCGCCCCGCGACGGAAGCGCGGCAGCGCCCGCCACGCCTTCGTCAGCCCGACCTGGGCGGCGTCCTCGGCGTCGGCGGCGTTGCGGGTGATCAGGTACGCGGTGCGGAAAGCGATCTCCTCGTGGTCGCGGACGAGCGCGGCGAAAGCTGCGGCGTCGCCGCCACGTGCGCGCTCGACGAGCTCGTCCTCTGTCGGTGGTCGGCTCACCACTCGGTCCTCTTACACCCGATGGGTAATGTCGGTTCCATGGCTCGTGCGGTTGGGATCAATCATCTCGCGCTCGAGGTCGGCTCGATCGACGAGGCGCTCGCCTTCTACGGACGGCTGTTCGAGCTCGAGCTGCGCGGCCGCATCGCCGGGATGGCGTTCATCGACATGGGCGACCAGTTCATCGCGCTCGCCGAGCGCTCGGAGCGCGAGCCCGATCGCGAGCGGCATTTCGGCCTCGTCGTCGACGACCGCGAGGCGGTACTCGCCGCGGCGCGGGAGGCGGGTGTCGAGATCTTCGGCGGCAACTCGTTCCGCGACCCATGGGGCAACCACGTGCAGGTCGTCGCCTACGAGGACATCCAGTTCACGAAGACACCGGAGATTCTGCGCGGGATGGGCCTCGAGCTCGAGAAGTCCGAGTCGGCGAAGAAGGAACTGCGCGACAAGGGCCTGGCCTGAGCGAGCTCAGCCACCAGGATCTCGCCGCCCTCCTCACCCTGCTCGTCGCCGGCGCCGCCTTGCTCGTGCTGGTGCCGAAGGTACGGGTGCCGTACCCGATCCTGCTCGTCCTCGGCGGCCTCGCGCTCGGCTTCATACCGTGGATGCCGGAGCTCGAGCTGCCGCCCGAACTCGTGCTCGTCGGGATCCTGCCGCCCCTCCTGTACGGCTCCGCGTTCTTCACCTCGCTCCGCGACCTCCGCGCCAACGTCCGCGCCGTCGGCATGCTCGCGGTGGGGCTCGTGCTCCTGACGATGGTGATCGTCGCCGTGGTCGCCCACGCGATCGTGCCGGGCCTGCCCTGGTCGTCCGCCTTCGTTCTCGGCGCAATCGTGTCGCCCACCGATCCGGTCGCGGCGGTCGCGATCATGGAGCGGCTCGGCGCGCCCCGGCGCGTCATGTACATCCTCGAGGGCGAGGGACTCATCAACGATGGCACGGGCCTCGTTGCGTATCGCTTCGCGGTTGCGGCCGTCGTCAGCGGCTCGTTCACGCTCTGGGAGGCAGGGCTGGAGTTCGTGCTGAATGTGGCGGGAGGCATTGCGATCGGTCTCGCGGTCGGCTGGATCGTCAGGCAGGTACGGCAGCGGCTCGACTTCCCGCCGGCGGAGATCACGATCTCCCTGCTCACGGGCTACTTCGCGTTCATCCCGGCCGAGCTGCTCGGCGTCTCGGCCGTGATCGCGGCCGTGACGGCCGGGATCTACCTCGGCTGGTACACGCCGGAGCTGACGACGCCCGAGGTGCGCCTCATCGGCGTGTCGACGTGGCAGATCGTCATCTTCGTCCTCAACGCCTTCCTCTTCACCCTGATCGGGCTCCAGCTGCCGGGGATACTCGACGAGCTCGACGCGTACTCCGCCGGCGAGCTGCTCTGGTGGGCGCTGGCAATCTGGCTGGCGGTCGTGGGAGCGCGTGCCCTCTGGATCTTTGGCACGGCGCAGCTGCCCAGCCCGCTCAGCGGCCGGCAGCGCGACCAACCGCATCCGACCGCCAAGCTGGCGCTGATGTCGTGGTCAGGCCTGCGCGGCGCAGTCTCGCTCGCGGCCGCCCTCGCGATCCCGCTGACCACGGACGCGGGCGAGCCGTTCCCCGGGCGCAGCCTCATCCTCTTCCTCACCTTCGCCGTCATCCTCGGCACCCTCGTCATCCAGGGCCTGAGCCTGCCGGCGGTGATCCGCCTGCTCGACCTCGAGGACGACAGCGCCGTCGAGGTGCAGGAGGAGGCGCGTGCCAGGATCGACGCGGCGGCAGCCGCGGTCGCGCGGCTCGACGAGCTCGCGGCCGAGGACTGGGTCCGCGACGACACGGCCGAGCGCATGCGCGGGCTCTACAACTTCCGGCAGGCACGCTTCTCGGCCCGCCTGGATGACAGCGACGACGGCGCGATCGAGGCCCGCTCGCTCGACTACCAGCGGCTCCGTCGCGAACTGCTGGACGCCGAACGCGAGGTGGTCGTCGAGCTCCGGCAGAGGGGCGAGATCTCGAACGAGGTCGCATTGCGCGTCATCCGGGACCTCGACCTCGAGGATGCACGGCTGGACGTCTGATGGAGACCTCGAACGTCCTCCACGGCTGGCGCGAGAAGGAGTACGGCCGCTCACGCGGCGACCTGCCGCTCCGCGTGCAGCTCCCCTCGCGCGGTGCGCCTGTCGCCGGCCTCCTCGTCGCGGGCCAGCACGGCGAGGAAGCGGAAACCGGACTGCTCGCACGGCGGCTGCTCGAGCGCATCCCGGGCGACGAGACCGGCTGGGCGGTCATCCAGGCCGCAAACCCCGACGGGCTCATGAACGGGACGCGGCAGAACGCGGCCGGCGTCGACCTGAACCGGAACTTCCCCTGCGCGAGCTGGCGCCCCGACCCGTCCTTCACGTTCCCGCCCGGGATCGATCCGGCGTTGCGGGAGCTCCCCAACCGCACGAGCCGCTCCTCGCCGGGCGCCGAGCCTGCGTCCGAGCCGGAGACGCGCGCGCTGATGGCGCTCGTCCAGGAGCTGAGGCCGAAGATCGTGCTCGACCTGCACGCCCCGATCGAGCTGATCCTCGTCCGCGAGGGCGTCCCGCGCGAGCCGGTCGAGCTGCTCGCGGCCGCCGCCGGTCTGCCGGTCGTCACGGAGCTCGAGGTCGACTCGCCCGGCGCCTTCGACGAATGGCTGCTCGAGCAGGGGATCCCGGCGATCGTCTACGAGGTCGAGCACGCCGGCCTGCCGCAGCTCTGCCTGCGGCACCTACCGGGGCTCGAAGCGCTCCTGCGGGGCTAGACGATCGCGTCGGCGCCGAGGAGCGTACGCGCCTCGCTGAGGAAGTCCGTGTCGATCGCGACCGTGTAGCCAGGCCCGAGCGCCAGCGTCTTCGGGCCCATCGAGGTGTCCAGCGCGACGAGCACGCGCGAGGGGCCCGGGTAGTCCTTGACGAGGTGCGCGAGGTCGCGGATCAGGCCGGCCCGCGCCGCGCGCGCGTCGAGCTTGAACTTGATCTCCGTCCGCTCCTGCACCGCCTCGAAGCCGTTCACCTCGATTGCGATCAGCTTCGTCTCGCCCTGCTGCTTGTGGTCGACGCGCCCCTTGATCACGAGGATCCGGTCGGCGACACAGAGCTCGCGCGCCTGCGCGTAGGTGGAGTTGAAGACGACGACTTCGCCGCCGCCGGTGGGGTCGTCGAGGGTGAGGAAGACCATCGGCTCGCCCTTCTTCGTCGTCAGCTGCTTCACCGAGGAGACGATCCCGCCGACGCTGACGACCTCGCCGTCGCGGCGGCGCTCCATCTCCCCGAGCGTGCAGTCGGTCTTGCGGCGCAGCTGTTCGCGGACGGCGTGCAGCGGGTGCTCGGAGACGTAGAGCCCGAGCGTCTCCTTCTCCAGCTTCAGGAGCTCCGGCTTCTCGAACTCGCCGGTCGGGATCACCGGATGGTGCCGCGGCGCCGAGGACTCCTCCGTGTCGCCCATGTCGAAGATCGAGGCCTGGCCGGCGAGCCGGTCGGCGGCGTGCTTCTGCCCCCACGCGAGCGCCTGCTCGAGACAGGCGAGCATCCCCATCCGCGAGGCGCCGGTGGAGTCGAGCGCGCCGCACTTGACGAGCGCCTCCAGCGAGCGCTTGTTCACGACCTGCGGGTCGACCCGCTCGGTGAAGTCCCAGATCGACTCGAAGGCGCCGCCCTCGTCGCGGGCGCGGATGATCGCGTTCGCGGCCGACTCGCCGACCGACTTGACCGCGTTCAGGCCGAAGCGGATCTTCCCTTCGACGACCGCGAAGTCGGTCTGCGAGGTGTTGACGTCCGGCGGCAGCACCTCGATCCCGAGCTCGTCGCACGCGTTGACGTACAGCGGCACCCGGTCCTTCGTGCTCATCACCGAGGAGATCAGCGCCGCCATGTACTCGCAGGGGTGGTTCGCCTTCAGCCACGCCGTCCGGTAGGCGATCAGCGCGTAGCAGGCCGCGTGCGACTTGTTGAACGAGTAGTCCTGCGACTTCTCGATGTCGTCCCAGAGCTGCCTCGCCACCTGCTCCGAGGTCGCGTTGCCGATGCAGCCGGCGATGAACTTGTCCTTCAGCGACGCCATCAGCTTGTGGATCTTCTTGCCGATCGCCTTGCGCAGGTCGTCCGCCTCGGCCGGGCTGAAGCCGCCGATCTGCTTCGCGATCTCCATCGACTGCTCCTGGTAGATGGAGATGCCGTAGGTCGAGCCGGTGATCGCCTTCAGCCGCGGGTCGATGAAGGTGACCTGCTCCTGGCCCGCCTTCCGCTTCGCGTAGTTCGGGATGTACTGCATCGGACCGGGCCGGTAGAGCGCGACGAGCGCGATCAGGTCCTCGAAGACGGTCGGCTTCACCTGCCGCAGCGCCTCGCGCATGCCGGAGGACTCGAACTGGAAGACGCCCATCGCCTCGCCGCGCGCCAGCATCGCGTACGTCTTCCTGTCGTCGAGCGGGATCGTCGTCATGTCGACGCCGCCGACCAGCTCGACCGCCTTGTCGATCACGTCGAGGTTGCGCAGGCCGAGGAAGTCCATCTTCAGCAGCCCGAGCGCCTCGACCGTGTTCATCGAGAACTGGGTCACGACCTCCTGGTCGGCGCCCTTCTGCTGCAGCGGGATCGTGTCGATCAGCGGCTCGGCGCCGATCACGACGCCGGCGGCGTGGATCGAGTCCTGGCGGACGAGCCCCTCGAGCGGCCGCGCGAGGTCGATGATCTCCTTCGCGGCCGGATCGGTCTCGTACGCCGTCTTCAGGTCGGAGCCGGGCTTGAGGCACTCGGCCAGCGTCTGGCCCGGGCCTTCCGGGATCAGCTTCGCGATCCGGTCGACGACGCCGTAGGGGATCTCGAGCACGCGGCCGGCGTCGCGGACGGCGGCGCGGGCGGCCATCGTCCCGAAGGTGATGATCTGGGCGACGCGGTCGCGGCCGTACTTCTCGGAGACGTAGTTGATCACCCGCTCGCGGCCCTCGACGGCGAAGTCGATGTCGATGTCGGGCATCGACTTGCGGCCCGGGTTGAGGAAGCGCTCGAAGAGCAGGTCGTACTTGATCGGGTCGATGTCGGTGATCTCGAGCGCATAGGCGGCGAGCGAGCCGGCGGCCGAGCCGCGGCCGGGGCCGACGCCGATCCCGTTCACCTTCGCGAAGTGGATGAAGTCCCAGACGATCAGGAAGTAGTCGGCGAAGCCCATCTCGCGGATCGTCTTCAGCTCGAACTGGAGCCGCTCGCGCAGCTCCGGCGTCACCTTGTCGTAGCGCCGCTCGAGCCCCTGGTCGCACAGCTCGACGAGGTACTCGAACGCGTCGCGGCCGTTCGGCGTCGGGAACTTCGGCAGCAGGATGTTGCCGAGCTCGATCTCGATCGAGCAGCGCTCGGCGACCTCGAGCGTGCGCCGCATCGCGTCCTCGTGGCCGGGGAAGTCGAGCGCCATCTCGGCCGGCGTCTTGAAATAGAACTCGTTCGTGTCGAACTTCCAGTGATTCGGGTTCTTGAGCGAGTCGCCCGACTGGATGCAGAGCAGCGCCTCGTGCGAGTAGGCGTCGGCGGCGGTGAGGTAGTGGACGTCGCCTGTGGCGACGAGCGGCAGCTTCGCCTCGGCCGCGAGCTTCACGAGCTCCGGGTTGACCCGCTGCTGCACCTCGAGGCCCGCGTTCTGGAGCTCGACGTAGGTGTTCTCGCGCCCGAACACCTGCGCCAGCCGGTCGAGGTCGGCGGCGGCATCCTTGGGTCGGCTCTCCTCGAGCGCCTTGCAGACGCGGCCGGAGAGGCAGCCGGAGAGCGCGATCAGGCCGCTCGAGTAGGTCTCGAGCAGCTCCCAGTCGACGCGCGGCTTCGTGTAGTAGCCCTCGAGATAGCCGAGCGAGCTGAGCTTGATCAGGTTCGAGTAGCCCTGGTTCGACTCGGCCAGCAGCGTCAGGTGCGCGTAGCCGCGCGTGCGCGAGTGACGATCGTCGGCGACGTAGACCTCGCAGCCGACGATCGGCTTGATCCCCTGGTCGGCCGCGGCCTTGTAGAGGTCGACCGAGCCGGCGAGCGAGCCGTGGTCGGTGAGCGCGACCGCGGGCATCTCGAGCTCGGCTGCACGGGCCGCGAGCGCGGGGATCCGGCACGCCCCGTCGAGGATCGAGTACTCGCTGTGGACGTGCAGGTGGACGAAGTCGGCGCTCACGGACGGCCCATTCTTGCAGGGGGTCCCGACAGCCTCCCTCGCTGCCCGCGGCGGGCACGTCCGATCGCTCTAGAGGAGGGACTAGAGCAAGCGGAGGTGCCCGCCGCGCAAGACGGCATCGTTCTCCAGCCGGCCGGGGTGGCGCCGGCCGGTGGTCTGCAGAAACGGCTCGCGGGCTGTCCGCTCGCGCATGCGCGACACGAGCCGCTCCGCGAGCCGCTCCTCCTCGCGGCGTGCGTAGAGCGCCGCGAAGTGCGGGTCGACCCAGCTATAGGACACGGCTGTAGCCGATCTCCCAGAGGGCCGTCCAGGTCTGGCCGCCGTCGTCGGAGCGCTGGTACGACCAGTCGAACCCGTTCGGGTCGATCTGCTCCCAGCGCATCCGGAAGAGCGCGCCTTCGGCAACCCGGCGCAGCTCCATTGCGCCGTCCTCGAAGCGGCCGCTGAAGTCGAGGTAGATCCCCTCGCTGTCGACCCACGTCTGCTTCCAGCACTGCGCCTTGCGGTCGTAGACCGAGTAGCTGAGCCCCTGGTAGTCGAGGCTCGGGCGGCCGTCGAAGTTCTCGACGAGCACCATTCCGCCGAGATCTGCGTAGACGGAGTTCGTCCCGATCTGCTCGAGGCCGTCCGCGTGCCAGGTGCAGTCCCACTCCCCCAGCCAGAAGTCGAACTGGCGCGCCGGGTCGAGCTCGATCGTCATTGGCTCGGCGTGGGCGACGCTCATGTGACATAGAACGACGCGAGTGCAAAGAGGTTAGGCGCTTAATCGAAGCGCAACACGCCCGCAACCGGAGGTACGCGACAGGGCCGACCGATGAGTTCTCGCAGCCGTCGAAGTCGAAGAGGCAGAACGGATCCCGAGCCCAAGGAGGCACCCAAATGCCCGCACCCACCATCGTCGCCGGCGCACCCTGCTGGAACGACCTGTACAGCTCCGACACCGGCAAGGCGACCGAGTTCTACGGCGGCCTCTTCGGCTGGACGACCTTCGACCCCGGCACCGAGTACGGCGGCTACTTCCTCTTCCAGAAGGACGGGAAGGTCGTCGCCGGCTGCATGCACAACGACGGCGAGCAGGGCATGCCGGACATGTGGACGATCTACCTCAACACGGACGACGCCGACCGCACGGTCGAGGCCGCGAAGGCGAACGGCGGCCAGGTCTACCTCGAGCCGATGGACATCACCCAGAACGGCCGCATGGCGATGATCGGCGACCCGGGCGGAGCGACGCTCGGCGTCTGGCAGCCGGGCGAGGTCAAGGGGTTCGAGATCCGCGGCGAGACCGGCGCGGCGAGCTGGTTCGAGCTGCAGACGCGCGACTACGACAAGAGCGTCGACTTCTACCGCGACGTCTTCGGCTGGGACACGCACACGGCGAGCGACTCCGACGAGCTCCGCTACACGACCCTCGGCGAGGGCGAGTCGATGCAAGCCGGGATCATGGACGCGTCCGCGTTCCAGCCCGAGGGCGCACCGGCGGCCTGGTCGATCTACTTCCAGGTCGACGACGTCGACGCGAGCCTCGCGAAGGCGGAGGAGCTCGGCGGTACGGTCGAGCACCCGGCCGAGGACACGCCCTACGGCCGCCTCGCCACAGCGCTCGACCCGACCGGCACGCGCTTCAAGCTGATCGGCCCGAACGTCGGCTGAGAAGTCCGAGGGGGGCCGCGCGCGCGGCCCCCCTCTTTTCGATCGGTGATATTTCTCGCGCAATTTCACTTGACATAACGCGCGCGAGTCTGCAAACTCTACGGTTCGTATCCGAGCATCCCGCTCGGGTCTTCGCGGAAAGGAGGCCTGGTGAACCTCATGATCACGACGTATCTCGGCCGGCCCCTCCGCTTTCCGGCGTAGGCAGCCGGCTCCTCAGAGGTAGCCCCACGGTGCTCCTGCGCCGCGTAGCCACCTGCATCTGAGCGTCACGACGCTACGTCACAGCGTCGGCTGGTGCATTTTGCCGTCAATTCAGACACGAAAGGAAGGCTCATTTATGAGCGCAGCTATTGCTGTTCTCTATTTCGACGCACTCGACCGAATTCACGCGGAAAGGAGGGATGAACATGCTGCACCACGAAGCGCTTCTTCAGCTGACCCATGATCGTCAGCACGAGCGTCGGCGCGAGGCTGAGAACGAGCGCCTGGCGTTGCAGGCCCGCGGTCGTCAGCACCGGCGTCGGCAGCGGCTGACGCTGGAGGCCGCACTCGGGCTGCTCCGGCACCGCCGGGGCGCCGCCCAGAGCCATGGCGCCTAAGAGCTCATCCAGAGGACGTGGAGGCCGCGCTTGGGGGCGCGGCCTCCGTCCTCTACTTCCTTCACGTTCCTACTTCTTCGCCCCGTTCGAGCTGCCGGAGAGCTCCGGCGGCACCATCTGGTCGGGCTTCGAGTAGTCGCACACGCCCGACGGGAAGATCGCGTTCAGCTGCGCGACCTCCGACTGGCTCGGCGTCCACGCCGCGTAGATGCCGTGCGCGAGCGCACTCTCGACCGGCTGCAGGGCGCACTTGAAGACGCTCCCCTCGATCGGGCCGCCGGCGACGATCCGGGACGTCGAGAAGATCGGGAACGCCTGCGTGCAGGCGCCCGCGGCCCCGTCGTCGAGGATGCCGCTCCAGACGCCGTCGCCGCTCGCGATCAGGCTGCCGTTCGTCGCGAAGCAGGCGTCCTTCGCGTCGGCCGGCTTGTTCTCGCCGACGCTCTTCTCCGGGTTCGCCTCGATGTTCTTGATCCAGCTGTCGAGGACGAGGAACGCCTGCGGCGTCGGATCGGACTGCGGCGTGCCCGGGCGGGCGTCGGTGAACCAGATCAGCTGGTTCGACGCGTCGCCGTCGTAGTTGAGCAGCCGCTGCCGCGAGGCGAACGACTGGTGCGAGTTGTGCATGTCGAGCCGGTGCTCGAGGTAGTGGCGCCAGTCGATCACCGGGATGTCGAGCTTGCCCCGGAAGACCATCCCGGAGCGGTAGGCGGCGTAGCCCGCCTCCTTGTTCCCCTCACGCCGCGCGGCCGGCGTGGCGCCGCCGTCGGGCGAGAGGCTCATGTTCCGAGCGCTCCACACATCGAAACCGATCGCAGCGCAGACGGCGGGATTGGTCGACACGAACGGACAGACCTCCTGGACCATGTCCTTGGACGCCTTCCAGGAGCCGGCGTTCGCGTTCAGATCGAGGAACTGCGCCGGCGTGATCGCCCCGCTCTGGAGCGCCTTGAGCCCGTACTGGACGCCGACGTTGTCCCACGGCGAGCGGGCGAAGCCCGTCTCGTCGGTGCCGTAGATGTTGACCAGGTCGGCCCAGTGGGTCCACTCGACCGGCCCGTGGATCGCCGGGTTGTAGCCCGGCGCGGTGCCGAAGTGCGGGTTGAGCGCCAACGGTGAGAGGCCGCGCCAGCCGTTGATGCACTCGCTCGAGCCGTTCGGCGGCGCCGGAGGCACCCACCCCAGCAGGGCCGCGTAGGGGTTCGGGAACGTCGCCGAGGCGTTCATGCCCTCGATCAGTGTGCGGTTGACCCACGTTCGCCACATCGAGACCGGGTCGGGAGCAGCCTTCGCGTCGAGCCAGCGTTCGAGCAGCTCGCAGTCGCCGACGTGGATCGTCTGCGTGACCATGTCCGGGTACGAGTACTGCGGCACCCCGCCGTCGAGCAGGCCGGGGTGGTTCTGGCCGTAGACGTACTGCTGGATCGCGCCGCCGGAGCCGCCGACGGCGATCGTGTACTCCGGCTCCGCGTACGCCGAGACGAACCGGTCCTTGACCATGATCGCCGTCTCGCCGCCGAGCTGGAGGTTGTAGTGCGTGTTCGTGCGGGTGCCGGACGAGTAGAGGACTGCGTAGCCCATCTGCAGCCCGGCGAGGTGGCGCATGTCGCCGCCGCTGGCCGCGCCCTGCGTGTGTCCGATCGCGACGCCGCCGGAGAAGCTGAACAGCGCCTTCCCGTTCCACGCCGAGAGATCGATCGCGGACGTCTGCGAGAACGGCGAGAGGACCATGATCGAGTACATGAACCGGTTGATCACGCCGCGCTCCCAGCGGGCGATCATCGGCACGGTCAGGCCGTCCAGCGTCGTCGTTTGCCGGATCGAAGACGCCGGCGGCGGCGCTGCGGGGTCGTACGGAAACCACGTGGTGCCGGTTGGCGGGAGGTAGACGAACGACACGACCGTCGGCGTCTCGCAGGTCGGCGACTGCGGGATCGCAGCCGGACCCAGGCCCATCCCGGTTGCGTTGCCCGCGGTCGCACAGACGAAGGGCGTCTGGTGCGGGCCGGAGAAGATCGGGCCCTGCAGCGGGTTGTTCGTCAGCGTGACCTCGTCGTAGTGCTTGTTCCCCTTCGCCTTCTTGTGGCTGCTCGCGGCGAGCTTGCTGGCGCCGAGCGGCAAGCCGGCGACGACGCCTTCGAGCTGGTGATTCCCCTCCGGGTCGGGCCCGAAGGCCGAGGTGACGTCAGTTCCGTTCAGCGTGACGTCGACATCTCCGAGCGCCGTCGCGTCCGGCACGGCGATCTCGATCCGCGCGTCGCCGCCGGAGACGTACTGCGCCGGGCTCGAGACGACGGAGATGTGCAGCGCGTTCGGCTTGGCTGAGGTCTCGTAGCCCGCTGCTGTCGCGGCCGGCACGGTGACGAGCGCGGCGGCAACCGCGGCGAGTCGCCAGGTCATTCGTTTCATAACTCCCCCTCCCCTGCAGTGGTTGCGAGGACTATCTCGCCGTGGTGGGACCGGGGTCAAGCGGGCACGCACGGCTACCGTCTCGGGATGGAGCGGCGCCTACGGATCGCGGCGGTCGCGTTGGTGCTGGCCTGGTTCTTCGTGCCGCTGCTGCGGAGCTCGATCCCCGCCTGGATCCCCTTCCTCGCCTTCGCCGCGCTCGAGGCACAGTTCCTCGTCGCGGGGTGGCGCGAGCGCGAGGCGCCGCGCGGCAAGCGCGGGCGCGCACCGCTCCCCGAGGACGTGGAGGAGTTCGGCGGGCCCGAGTGGCTCGAGCCGGTGCTGATCGAGGCCGAGGGCCACCAGGTGTGGGTGCCGGCCGACATCGAACGCGGGCCGCGCGTCGTGCGGCCGCGCCGGCGCCTGCTCCCGCGGCTCGAAGGCGTGCTCGTGCTCGCAGGGCTGGTGCTGCTGCTCGTGCTGCTCCCGGAGGGCGGCTGGCGCGGCCTCGACGCCGCCGACCAGCGCCGGACGGAGGCGCGGCTCTCGGCCGAGGCGGCGCGGATCGCCGGCCACGACGCGCGGATCCGCTGCGACGGCCAGGGCGAGGCGGTCGGGATCGTCCAGCACGCCGACGGCGTCGCCGAGGTCGGCGGCACGAACGCCTTCCTGACGCCGGAGATCTGCTTCCGGCTCTACCGGCTCGCGTTCAAGGGCGACGAGGGCGCGTTCAGCCAGACCGCGCGCGCGATCGCCGTGCTCGCGCACGAGGCGTGGCACCTCCGCGGCGAGGCGGACGAGGGCGTGACGAACTGCTACGCGTTCCAGAGCGGCGTCGGCCTGGGCGAGCGGCTCGGCCTCTCGCCGGGAACGGCGGAGCGGATGATGCGGCAGCAGCTGGCGGAGAACCCGATCCAGGCGAAGTCAGCCCCGGAGTACCTCGTCCCCGGAGAGTGCCGCAACGGGGGTCGGCTCGATCTCGCTCCGAGCGTCAGCCGATTTCCGTGAGTGCCGGATCAGGAGCGCGCCGACGAGCAGGAGCAAAGCCTCGACAAGCGTGATCGCGAGCCGGTTCAGCACGGTCGCGCCGAGCGCGATCGCCTCGGTCGTGACCGCGAGCAGCAGTCCGTACAT
This sequence comes from uncultured Gaiellaceae bacterium, assembly GCA_963820695.1. Classification (GTDB taxonomy): domain Bacteria; phylum Actinomycetota; class Thermoleophilia; order Gaiellales; family Gaiellaceae; genus Gaiellasilicea. The sequence goes on from CAWGAP010000001.1 coordinate 362,739, forward strand.
CGAGGCCTCCCGGACGCCCAGCCCGGAGGGGGCGAAGATCGCGAGCACGGCGACGATCGCACCGACGGCGCTGACGCCGCCCAGGTACGGGATCTCGGACACCGACGGGTCGCCGCCGAGCGCCCGCAGCATGAAGAAGAGCGCCGCGCCGCCGAGCGGCCACGTCAGCGCGTAGAACCCGAGCAGCTGGAATGCGGTTCGCGCCGGCAGCGGCACCACCTCGGTGGCGCCGAAGGGCCGCAGCAGCTTGCGCGTAACGGCCGAGAACACGGGCGGGTAGAGCAGGAAGCCGACGAGGACGGCGAAGGCGCCGAGCGGCAGCAGCGGCACGTCGGCGCCGCCGATGATCACGAGCCCGACCACGAACACACCCACGCCGGCGAGCGCCGAGAGCCCCGCCTCGAGCAGGATCGACGCGAGCACGACCGGCGTGTCGCGAACGCCGAAGCGGCGGAGCGCGACGACGCGGGCGGTCGGCGTCCAGACGCCGCCGGGGATGTACTTGGCGAGCATCGAGAGCATCTCGGCCTGGAGCGCGTAGCGGTACGGGATCCGGATCCCGTAGGCGGCGAGGATGCGCAGCCAGCCGAGCACGAAGACGAGGTAGTAGACGGCGACGATCGCGGTCGCGATCGCGAAGTCGCCGAGATCCGCGTGCCGCAGCAGCGGCACCGCCTCCGCCCACACGTCGCGCAGCGCCCACCCGAGCGCCGCGAGCAGGATCGCGAGCCCGATCAGCTCGAGCGTGACGTAGACGCGCTTGTCGCGGAGCAACTTTCTCACTCGTTCAATGTACGCGGCTAGGCCAGCAGCTCGGAGCCAGGGACTGCAGCGACAAGCCGGCGATCCGCCGTGATCAACGTAGCCTCGGTCGAGCGCCCGAGTGCGACGTACGACGCGTCGTATGCGGACAGACTCTGCTCCAACGCGATCGCGAGCGATGCGGCCGCGAGCCCCACCTGGCGGTGCGACGGCAGCGGCAACGCGACCACCCCAACGAGGATCTCCCGCGCGTCCTGCGGCTCGAGGATTCCAGCCCGCACCGACTGTGTGCGCGCACTCGCAACCTCGGCGTATGCGAGTCGACGATCTGCTGTGCTCGCACCTCCAGAGCGAAGCAGAGAAAGCGTCACATGTCTGTGTCAGCTCTGTGCCAATTCAACGAACCCTCTGCATGGGAACCCGTGGCGTTGCTCGCACCGGCGCTAAGAGCTCCGCAGGAACAGAACCCGCGTTTCACCCCCATTTAGACCCGACGGCGGGCAAAGCCGGACCCGAGCCGGCGAACGCCGGCGTGACGGCCCCGATCAGGCGCTCGGGTCTGGCGGCCGGACGTCGCCGCCTGCGCGACGCGCTACGGCTGTGTTCCGCAGCGGGACTCGACGGATGGTCGACGTGTGCCGGGCGCGGCCGGTCGCCGAGGACCAGGCCGCGCCCGAGCAGCTAGTCGACAACCGTGAACGACCGAACGAGTTCGGTGCTCGAGCTGTTGCCTGCGTAGATGTCGATCCGGCCCGGCTCGACGACGAACTTGCCGTGATTGTCGTAGAAGCCGAAGTCGCTCTTGTCGAGCGTGAAGGTGACTGTTCGCTTCTCGTCGGGGGCGAGCGTCACCCGCTCGAAGCCACGGAGTCGGCGGACCGGCTGCGAGATGCTGGCGACCGGGTCGTGGAGGTACAGCTGCACGACCTCGTCCCCTGTCTCGGTTCCGGTGTTTTCGATGTCGACCGAGGCGCTGATCGAGCCGTTCGTCGGGACGCTGGGGCCGCTCAGTCGCAGATTCGTGATCGCGAACGTGGTGTAGCTGAGCCCGTAGCCGAACTCGAACAGCGGCGAGCAGCTCGGGATGTCGCGGTGCTGCGAGTTCCACTTGACCGTCTTGTTGCAGGGGCGGCCGGTGCGCTCGTGGTTGTAGTAGATCGGCACCTGGCCGACGCGGTACGGGAACGACACCGGCAGCTTGCCGCCCGGGTTCACGCTGCCGAACACGACGTCGGCGACCGCCGGGCCTCCCTGGACGCCGGGGAACCACGCCTCCAGGATCGCGGGTGCGTCGTCGACGATGTCCTCGAGCGCGAGCGGCCGGCCGCTGAAGAGCACCACCACGAACGGCTTGCCGGTCGCTGCGATCGCCTCGATCAGCTGCTCCTGGAGTCCCGGGAGGTCGAGTGTGCTGCGGGAGTTCGCCTCGCCGCTCATCTCCCGCGTCTCGCCGAGCGCGAGGACGACTTGGTCGGCGGCCTGCGCGACCGCCACCGCTTGGGCGAAGCCGGCGTCGGAGCCGCAGCCCTCGGGGTCGGTGTGGGGCACCTCCGTGTTGGAGAGCTTGCAGCCCTCGGCGTAGGTGGTCTCCGCTGTGCTTTGCTCGGCGATGCCGTCGAAGACAGTGACCACGTCTCCGTCGTCGCCGCGACCCCACCACGGCCCGAGCAGGTCGTGCTGGTTCTTCGCCAGCGGCCCGATCACCGCCGTCCGCTTCGCGGAATCGAGCGGCAGGACGCTGCCCTCGTTCTTCAGCAGCACCATCGAGCGCGACGCGGCGCGGCGCGCGGCTGCAACCGCGTCCGGCCGGAGCATCTGTGCCTCGGCCTGCTCTGGCGTGTAGGGCGCGTACGGGTTCTCGAACAGGCCCGCGCGCATCTTGACGCGCAGGATCCTGCGCACTGCATCGTTGATCCGGCTCATCGAGATTTCGCCCTTCGCGAGCAGCTCCTCGCCGAAGTCGCGGATCAGCGTGCTCGTCATCTCCGAGTCGACTCCAGCGTTCAACGCCAGCGCCGCAGCCTCGGGCCCGTCCGCGGCGACGCCGTGGCCGCACTCGCCGGAGTCGGGCGTCCTCGGCGGGCAGGCCCGCATCTCAGCCACGGAGGTCCAGTCGCTCTCGACGAAGCCATCGAAGCCCCACTCGCCCTTGAGGATGTCGTTCAGCAGGTAGTCGTTCCCGCAGGCCGGCTCGCCGTTCAGCGCGTTGAACGCGCACATGAACGTATCGGCTCCGGCGTCGAGCGCCGCCTTGAACGGCGGCAAGTACAGGTTTCGGAGCCGCTGCTCCGACATGTCGGTGGTGTTGTAGTCGCGGCCGCTCTCCGGCTGGCCGTAGGCGGCGAAGTGCTTGGGGCTGGAGACGAGCTTGTCCGGCGCGCTGTAGTCGGACCCCTGGATTCCCTTGACGCGCGCCGCCGCCATGACGGCGTTCAGGTACGGGTCCTCGCCGGCGGCCTCGGCGATCCGCCCCCACCGGGGCTCGTGCGAGACGTCGACCATCGGGGCATACGTCTGCTTGAGGCCGACGGCGGCCGACTCGCGCGCGCCGTAGGTCGCGTCGGCCGAGGCAACCTCCGGGTCGAAGCTGGCGCCCACGCCGAGCGGAATCGGGAAGATCGTCCGGAAGCCGTGGATCGTGTCGAAGGCGAAGAGCAGCGGGATCTTCAACCGCGACTCCTCGACCGCGAGCCGCTGGAGCTCCCTGATTCGTGCCGGATCGGTCACGCTCAGGATCGACCCGAGCCCATTGCGTACATCGTTGTCTGTGACCAGGAAATCGGGCAGCAGCTGGATCTGCTGCAACTTCTCCTCGAGCGTCATCTGCGCGAGCAGCCTGTTCACCCGCGCGTCGACGGGCGGACCGGCCGCCTGCCGCGTCGGCTGAAGCGCCTGCTCGTCGCTCGACTGCGTGGCGGCGACGACTCCACTCGTGACCGCCGCGCCGAGTACCAGGATCGAGAGGGCGATCAACGCCCTGCGCCTGTACCTAAGCATCGCTGCCTCCTTCTGGCGCGAAAGAACGGCGGACCTCTACCCGAGCGCCGACGATTGAAACTGCACGCGTCTGGCTACCCGCGCGGGTCATGCGGCTGAGTTCGGCAGTCGCGCTCCTCGCGGCCGTGCTCCTGACCTACCGCCCTCCTTTTGGGCGGCCGCGAGCTCCGGGCGGAAGGGCTTGTTCTGGCGGAGGAAGCTCTAGCCGGAGCCGCCTAGCGTCTACGTCGGAACGCGGCGTGAGGGAATTAGCGCTCCGGCCTGCGCGCGACCGCCTCGACTTCGACGAGGATGCCGCCGGGGAGGTTGACGCCGACCGTCGTTCGCGCCGGATACGGCTCCGCGAACGTCGCCTTGTAGACCTCGTTGAACGCAGCGAAGTCGCCGAGGTCGAGGAGGTAGGCATTGACCTTGATCACGTCGGCCGGCTCGCAGCCGGCGGCCCGCAGGCACGCCACGAGGTTCTCGAACACTTTCACGGTCTGACCCGTGATGTCATCGGCCGTCAGCTGCCCGGATTCGTCGAACCCGACCTGACCCGCCGTGTAGACGAGATCGCCGCTAACGACGACCGGGGAGTAGGGCGCCGCCGGGCGCGCGAGCCCTTCCGGCTGAATCGCTTCCTTCATCTGATTCACCTCACCTTTCCGCGCGCCGCCGTCGGCAGCGTTTCGACGACCTCGCCGCCGCGGTGCAGCACGATCTCGTCGTGCATGTTCGCGGTCGTGCAGGCGTGGTTGGGGACAATCGTGACGCGGTCGCCGATCTCGGGTGCGGGCTCGCAGCGGCTCACATCGACGTAGCCGTGCTCCTCGTTGAGCGCATACACCTCCGCGTCGGGGTACTCGACGAGCAGACCGAGACCAGTCGCATCTACCGCCAGGTCCGAGGTGAGCGTCTTCGAGCCGGCGTCGATGATCGCCCGCTCACGCGTGGGTCGGCTGACAACTGTCGCGACGACGCGCAGGGCGCAGTCGTCGAGCGGCACCGAGCCGTTGGCGATGCAGGCACGGTCACCGTAGATGTAGGTGCCGACGCGCAGCTCGTCGACCACGCCGAGCTCGTGGGTACGCTCGGCGGTCGGCGTGCCGCCGCCGCTGACACGCTCGACGGAGAGGCCGCGAGCCTCGACCGCCTCGCGGGCGGCAAGGAGCCACGGCGCCGTCTCGGGCAGCGACGGATAGGTCATGAGCCCGGCGAAACGAAGTCCCTCGAGCCCGTCGACGAGCTCGGCCAATGCGGCCGCCTCCTCCGGGCTCTGGACGCCCGTCCGGCCGAGCCCCGTGTCGCACTCGACCAGGAAGTCGACCTCGACGCCCTGCCGAGCGAGCACAGGCGAGAGTCCCTCCGCGACCGCAGCCGAGTCGCCGACGACTGTCATCTTCACGCGTCCCGCAAGCGCGGCGAGCCGCTCGGCCTTCGCCGAGCCGACGAGCGGGAACGAAAGCAGGATGTCCTCGACGCCGGCATCGGCCATCACCTCGGCCTCGCCGAGCTTCTGGCAGGTGATTCCGACCGCTCCGGCCTCGAGCTGGAGTCGAGCGAGCTCGGGCAGCTTGTGGGTCTTGATGTGCGGCCGCAGCTCGACCCCGTGCTCGTCGCAGTACGCCTGCATCCGGGAGATGTTGCGCTCGATCGCATCGAGGTCGGCTGTCAGCACCGGCGTCTCGAGTTCTGCGAGCCGCATCAGCCGCTCGCCTGGGCAGACAGAGCGCCGTCGCGCACGGCCGCCGTCGCACGGGCTGCCTGCGCCGCGATCCAGTCGAGGTCGGCGTCCGACCGGGGGGCCACCCGCCCGACGAGCTCGCTCCCGAGCGCGATCACGGTCGCGCCGGCCTCGAGGTATGCCCGGACCTCGTCGATCCGAACGCCGCCCGTGGGAATCAATGCGATCGTCGGGAAGGGCCCGCGCAGCGCGCGCAGGTAAGCGGGCCCGCCGCACGACGCGGGGAAGAGCTTCATCACGCGCGCGCCGGCCGCCGTTGCGGCCAGGATCTCCGTCGCCGTGAAGACACCGGGGACGGGCTCGAGGCCGAGCCGGATCGCCGTCTCGATGACCTCCTGGACCAACCCGGGGCTGACGACGAACCGGGCGCCCGCCTCCGCCGCAGCGCGCACCTGCTCGGAGTCGACGACGGTGCCGACGCCGACCGTCCTACCCTCCGCTGCCGCGTCCGCGACCGCTGCGAGCCCGCCGGGCGTGTCGATCGTCACCTCGACCTGCTCGATCCCGCCGCGGACGAGCGCCGCCATCGCGCCCGAGACATCGCCCCCCTCGTGGAAGCGTACGATCCCGACCAGCGAGCCGGGGCCGAGCACCGTAGCCTCACTCATCGGGGCGACGTTATCTCAGGCGATGTTGTAATACAAGCATGTTGTCATTACAGTATCCCCTGCGGCTCGAGGACCGGCGCGACGGAGGGAATTGCACGTGAGTGAAGCAGCTTCGGCGCCCCAGGGCGCCACGATCGCGGGCACGATCGACAAGGCGTCGCCGGTCCCGTTCTACTACCAACTGCGCCAGCTGCTCGAGCGCGCCGTCGCCGACGGCGTCCTTGCCGCCGGGGATCAGATTCCGACCGAGGCGTCGCTGTGCGAGCGGTACGACGTGAGCCGCACCGTCGTGCGGCAGGCGTTGAGCGACCTCGAGCGCACCGGCCTCGTCACCCGCCTCAAGGGCAAGGGGACGTTCGTCGCCCAGCCGAAGGTGTCTGAGTTCGTCGCGCAGTCGCTGACGAGCCTGCACGAGGACCTCAGCGCTCGGGGCGAGCGTCTGGAGACGAAGGTGCTGCGGCTGGAGGCAGAGCCGGTCTCGCCGCACGTCGCAGCGATGCTCGAGCTGCCGGAATCGGAGCAGATCGTGCTGCTCGAACGGCTGCGATTCCTGCGCGGCGAGCCGCTCGTCGTCACGACCGCGTACATGCCCTACTCGATCTGCGCCCCGATCCTCGAGCTCGACATGAGCGACCGCTCGCTCTTCGAGACGTACGAGCAGGAGCTCGGCCTGAAGCTCCACCGCGGCTCGCGGGCGATGGAGGCGCGCGCCGCAGCCACGGAGATCGCGCACCACCTCGGTGTGCCCGAAGGATCGCCCATCCTGGCTTTCAGCGGCGTCACGTACCTCGACGACGGCCGTCCGGTCGAGTACTTCATCGGCCTGCACCGAGGGGATCGCAGCCGCTTCGAGACGGAGCTGTTCCGGCCGTCCGGCGCGACCGACCTGGCCGCCGCCCGGGCCGCGCACGTCGCCAGCTGATGGGTCACGCCCTCGAGCTCGGGCTGATCGGCTCGGCCTGGCACGGCGCCTCGGTGGGAGTGCTCGAGGGGATCGCGAAGACGAAGGAGATCGGCTTCGACAGCTACGACCTCTTCGAGGATCCGCTGACGACGACCGACGAGGAGCGCCGCGAGATCAAGGAAGCCTGCGAAGAGCTGGGGCTGCCGATCCGCTCCGCCGTCTGCATCGCGCTCGGTCTCGTCGACTTCGTGCCGGCGGTGCGACGGTTCACGCTCGACCGCTGCAAGGCGTACATCGACCAGCAGGCCTACTTCGGCGGCCGCAACGTGCTGCTTGTCGCCGGCGAGTACTACTGCGACCTGCAGGTTTTCTCGAAGGAGCAGATCTTCGGGCTGGTCGCCGAGAACCTGCGCGAGCTGGCAGAGCACGCGGAGCCGCAGGGAATCGAGCTGGTGATCGAGCTCGAGCCGTTCAAACACGCGGTCGCGAACAGCGTGCACGAGCTCGCAGACCTGATCCGCGCGGTCGACCATCCCGCCGTCAAGGGAAACGCCGACGTCTCACACCTCCACCTCTCCGGGGCGTCGTTCGACGACGTCGCGGTGTTGACGGGGATGATCGGGCACGTGCACGTCTCCGATTGCGACGGCAAAGTGCACGGCGACATGCCTCCCGGACGCGGCGTGACGCCGATCAAGGAGTACCTGCAGGCGATCCTCGACACGGGCTACACAGGCACGGTGTCGGTGGAGCTCGAGCGGGTCCCGGAGCCCGACCGGATGGTCGAGCTCGTCGAGGAGTCCTATCGCGAGACCGCACGGATCCTCGCCGAGCTCGGTGCGCGCAAGCAGTGGCCGGTCCCTTCGATCTGACCGGTCGCCGTGCGCTCGTGACGGGCGGCGGCGGCGGGATCGGGCGCGGGATTGCGGACGCGCTCACCGAAGCCGGTGCGAGCATTGCCGTGCTCGGCCGCTCGGACAGCGCGGACGAGGCGGCGGCACAGCTGGGCGGGATCGCCGTGCGCGCCGACCTTTCCGACCGTGATGAGTTGGGCCGCGGCTTCGCCGAGGCGGTGACAGGCCTGGGCGGGCTGGACATCCTCGTCGCGAGCCACGGCATCGGCCGTGCCGCAGACGCCGTCGACCACGACCTCGCCGACTGGGACGAGGTGATCGAGGTCAATCTCACCTCGACGTTCGAGCTCTGCCAGCTCGCGGGCCGGATCATGGTGGCCCAAGGAAGCGGCAAGATCGTGAACATCGCCTCGGTGCTCAGCTTCCAGGGCGGCTTCCGGGTCTCGTCGTACGCGGCGAGCAAGGGTGGCGTCTCGCAGCTGACGATGGCGCTCGCAAACGAGTGGGCGCCCCACGGTGTCAACGTAAACGCGATCGCCCCGGGCTACGTCAAGACCGCTCTGAACGCACGCATCTGGCGGGACGACCCGGAACGGACGGAGCAGATCAACGTCCGCATCCCCGCCGGCCGTTGGGGTGAGCCAGCGGACATGGGCGGCGCCGCCGTCTTCCTCTGCTCGCCGGCGTCGGACTACGTGCACGGCGTGACACTGCCGGTCGACGGCGGCTGGCTCTCGCGCTAGCAATGGACAGCTCGATCTTCTGTTTCGCGACCGACCTCGGGGACGAGGGCATCGAGGCCGTCCTGGACAACGTCCAGCACCGCGGCGGCCTCGATGGCGTCACGGTTGCGGCCGCCTACCACGAGGGCCGGGACGTCTTCCCGCACAACCCCGTCCGCAGGGTGCGGTTCCTCGAGAGCGGCGCCGTCTTCTTCCCGCCCGGGCCGGCTCTGAGCGGCGCGCGGTTGCAGCCGCCCGTGAGCGACGCGGCGCGCGTGCTGCCCCAGGCCGTCGCCGCCGCGGGCGAGCGCGGGCTCGCCGTGCGCGCGTGGACGGTCTTCCTCCACAACGGCGCCCTTGCCGCAGCGCACCCCGAGTGCGCCCCCGAGAACGCGTTCGGCGACCGCTACGTGACCGAGCTCTGCCCCGCCAACCCCGCTGCCCGCGAGTACGCGCGGGCGCTCGCCGCCGACATCGCGGCGCTCGGTGTCGCCGGCATCTGCTCGGAAGCCCTGCACTTCCTGAGCCTCGAGCACGGCTACGCGCACGAGCGCTACTTCGTCCCGCTCGGGCCGCGCACGCGCTACCTGCTCGGCCTCTGCTTCTGCGAGCACTGTCTCGCAGCCGCACGCGCGGCCGGGGTCGACGGCGAGGCGGCGCGACGGGATGCGCGCGATGCAATCGAGCGAGCATTCGCCGGCGGCGACCCGGGCGGCGAGCCCGAGCGCGACGACTACGCGCGCGTGCGGGAGCAGGTCGTCACGTCGCTCGTCGCCGAGGTCGCTGAGGCGGCAGGCGACACACCGCTCGAGTTCATCGAGCTGTCGGGCGCCATCAAGGGCTACGCCGACGGCCGGCCGACCGGCCCGCCTGCGCCTTCGATCGCGTGGCAGCTGGGCGTCGACGTCGAGGCGGTCGCCGACGCCTGCGCAGGGATCCAGGCAATGGGCTACGCGGCCGACCCGGAGCGCATCCGTGGCGACCTGGACGTCTACGGCGACGCGGCGGTCTCGGTCATCTACCGTCCGTCGACCCCCGACTGCGACTCAGAGGAAGCGGTGCGCGTGAAGGTCGACCTGGCGCGCGACCGAGGCGTGAGGCGCGTCGACTTCTACCACTACGGGCTCATGCGGCTGGACGCGCTCGACTGGATCCGCGCCGCCCTGGCGCCCCCCTGAGCGTCCGCCCGGCGAGCGCACCCGTGTGCCGGCCGTCGTCGACCACGACGACGCCGTTCACGAGCACGTAGGGGACGCCCTCCGGCTGCCGGCGGGGGTCTTCGTACGTCGCCGTGTCGCGAACCGTCTCGGGGTCGATGCACGTGACGTCGGCGGCCATGCCGGGACGCAGCAGCCCGCGATCGGGGAAGCCCAGTCGCTGAGCGGGGAGAGAGGTCATCTTCCGTACCGCCTGCTCCCAGCTGAGGATGCCGAGCTCGCGCACGTAGACGGCGAAGTAGCGCGGGAACGTGCCCCAGCCGCGCGGGTGCGGCCGGTCGCCGACGATGATCCCGTCGCTGCCGACGGTGTGCGACCAGTGCGCCATCGTCGCGCGCACGTTCTCTTCGTTACCCGTGTGGGCGATGCACGAGACCGCGAGGTTCCGCTCGACGAGGAGCTCGCAGACGTAGTCGATCGGCCGCTCGCCCGCCGCCGCCGCGGCCTCGGAGACAGGGCGTCCGTCGACGACGATCACGGACCAGTCCATCGGGATCTCGTGGAAGCCGTCGGAGCCCTCGTCCTCGATCTCCGCCCGCAGTCGCTCCCGCAGCTCGGGGTTCCGTAGCCGCTCCACCGTCGCCGCGCTGCCGCCGACGTGCATCCAGCTCGGCAGGAACGCCGCCAGGTAGGTCGAGCCGGCCAGATAGGGATACGTGTCAAGGGTGATCTCGACGCCGTCGTCGCGCGCCCGGTCGAGCATCCCGAGCAGCTCGGGAGCGCTGCCCTTGTTGACCGGAAAGCCGAGGTGCGCGTGCGCGAGGTGCAGCGGCACGCCCGAACGGCGCGCGATCTCGATGCAGTCGGCGTAGGCCTCGAGCGCCCGCCGCCCGTAGTTGCGGTGATGGGGCGTGTAGTAGCCACCGTGCTTGTGCACGACCTCGAGCAGCGCCACGATCTCGTCGTCGTCGGCGTACATGCCGGGCGTGTACGTCAGGCCTGTCGACAGCCCGACCGCTCCCTGCTCGAGAGCCTCGGCCAGGAGCCGCTTCATGTGACCCAGCTCGTCCGCCGTCGGCGGACGGTCGTCGTAGCCCATCGCGCACATGCGAATCGTCCCGTGCGGCGCGAGGTAGGCAGCGTTGACCGCGATCCCGTCGGCGTCGAGCCGGTCGAGGTACTCGCCGACCGTGCGCCAGCTCCAGTCGAAGCCGGGCGGGTCGTCGTTCCAGGCGGCCAGCTGCCCTCGCAGCTGCTCGAGGATCTCGTCGGTGACGGGCGCGTAACTGAGCCCGTCCTGGCCCAGCACGTCGAGCGTCACGCCCTGGTGCACCTTCGCCTCGTGCGCCGGGTTCACGAGCAGCTGCAGGTCGGAGTGCGTGTGCATGTCGACGAAGCCGGGGCAGACGAAGAGCCCGTCCGCGTCGATCACGCGCTTCGCCGGCTCGTCCCCCAGGCGCCCAACGGCCGTGATCCTGTCGCCGGCGATGCCGACGTCGGCGCGGTACCAGGGATTGCCCGCGCCGTCGATCACGCGGCCGCCGCGGATCAAGACGTCGAGCACTATTCCTCGTCGTCGGGCGAGAAATTCGCGACGAGCTCGCGCGCCATCTGCGCGTTGCCTGCGAGCAGGCCCCCGTCGACGCGCAGCACCTCGCCGGTGATCCACGACGCGTCGTCGGAGGCGAGAAAGACGGCGGCTTTGGCCACGTCGTCCGGCTCGCCGACCCGGGCCAGCGGGTACCAGCGGATCAGCCGGTCGAAGATCGCAGGTTCCTTGTCGACGCGCTCCTGCCAGAGCGGCGTGCGGATCGTGCCCGGCGCGATCGCGACGGCGCGGATCCCGTGCTTGCCGTAGCGCACGGCCATGCTGCGGGTGAGGTTGATCACGCCGGCCTTCGCCGCGCTGTACGGCTCGTTCGCGAAGAAGGCCATCCCGTTCACGGACGAGATGTTCAGGATGACGCCCGAGCCACGCTCGATCATCCCGGGCAGGACGGCCTTCGAGCACAGGAACGCCGACTTGAGATTGACGGTGACGTCGGTGTCCCACTCCTCCTCGCTGATCTCGAGCAGGTCGTCGGCCATGCCGCCGCCGGCGTTGTTGACGAGCACGTCGATCCGCCCCGCCGCTTCGACCATCCGCGCGACGTCTGCGGCAACGGTGACGTCGGCCTGGACCGCCGTGCCGCCGACTTCCGCTGCGACCGCCTCGGCGCGTTCCCCCAGGAGGTCCGCGACCACGACCTCGGCGCCCTCGGCCGCGAAGCGCCTGGCAATCGCCTGCCCGATCCCCGAGCCACCGCCGGTGACGATCGCCCGCTTGCCTTCGAGACGGCTCATCCTTTCAGCGCTCCTTCCTGGAGTCCGCGCATGTACCAGCGCTGCACGATGATGAATGCGATCAGGCCCGGCAGGATCGCGACGACGAACATCGCCGCCATGGTCGGCCACAGCCACTGGCCGAAGCCGGCGTTCGCCGACGCGAGCACCACCGTCAGCGGCCGCTGCTCCTGGTCGTTGGTGAGCGTGTTCGCGAGCAGCCACTCGCCCCACGCCGCGATGAAGTTGGTGATCAGGACGACGATGACGCCGTTCCGGACGAGCGGCAGCATGATCCGGCGCAGGATCATGAAGGAGCTCGCGCCATCGACGCGCGCCGACTCCGCGAGCTCCTTCGGAATCGTCTCGAAGACGCCGCGCATAATGAAGATGCTCACCGCGAGCGCGAGGGTCTGGTAGGGGAGGATCAGCCCCCACGTCGAGTTGATCAGCCCGAGCCGGTCCTGGATCTCCCAGATCGAGATCAGGCCGGTGACGCGGCTCGGCACGAAGAGCGACGCAACGAGGATCGCGAGCACGAGCCGCTTCCCCGGCGTCGGCAGGTGCACGAGCGCGTAGCCCGCGAGCACCGCGATCGTCGTCGTGATCGCCATCGTCGAGAGCGTGAGCACGATGCTGTTGCGGATGTTCTGCGGCAGCGTGTCGATCGCGGTGAGCGCCGTGCGGTACGAACCGAACTCGAAGTCGTTCGGCCAGATGTGGTTCGTGTACGCGTCCGGCAGCGACTTGATCGAAAGCAGGAACACCCAGAAGAGCGGGAACAGGATGATCACGCAGCAGAAGAGCAGGATGCCGTGCTTGACGATCGAGCCCCACGGAATCCGCAGACGGCGCCGCCTCGGCCGGCGGCGGGTCGCCGCGATGTGCTCGGTCTCAACCCGGGTCGCCATCAGTCCTTGTTCCTGAAGAGGTAGAAGAGCCAGAGGACGACGGCAAGCATCCCGATCGTGCCGATCCAGCCGATCGCCGCCGCGTAGCCGCGGTTCTGGTCACCGACCTGGAAGGCGGTGTCCCACATGTACACCGTCCAGGTGTACGTCGGCTTCGAGCGGTCGAAGCCTCCGGTCAGGATGTACTCGTCGATCAGCGCGTACGCCGTGCCGAAGCGCAGCACGACGAGCACGAGCAGGATCGGCCGCAGCCGGGCGAAGGTGATCTTCCAGAAGATGCGCCACTCGCTGGCGCCGTCGACGCGCGCCGACTCGTACAGCTCCTTCGGGATCGTCGAGAGCCCGGCGAGATAAAACATGGTGTGGAAGCCGAGCCCCCACCACCACTCCATCAGCGCCAGCGAGATGAAGGTCGTGTTCGTCGAGCCGAGCCACGTCGGCTGATTCGTCAGGTCGTAGACGCCGAGCACGTCGACGAGGACGTAGTTGATCGGCCCGATCCCGTTCGAGTACATCCACACCCAGAGGATGAAGATGAGCGGCCCGGGAATCATCGCCGGGACGAACAGGATCAGCCGGTAGGTGGTCGCGAGCTTCTGGTTGCGCACGCGGTCGACGAGCACGGCGATGACCATCGGCAGGAACACCATCCCCGGCAGGAAGATCGCGGTGAAGATCGCGGCATGCCAGAGCCCGGTGCGCACGAGCGGGTCCTGCAGCGCGTTGACGTAGTTCTCGAACCCGATCCACTTCGCCGACTCCGGCGAGTCGTCGAGCAGGAAGCTGAAGTTCGTGAACGAGATCCAGAGCGCCCGCACGATCGGCCACAGCTGCCAGCCGACGAAGAAGATGAGCGCCGGGATCAGGTAAGGCCACGTCCGCGCGAAGCGCGTCGTCGAGCGCCAAACCGCGTGAAAGCTGGAAGGCGGCCGGACGGCGGCTGCTCTGCTAGCCACCGCCCGGCCGCCTCACCCTAGGAGGGACCACTGGCTCCGAGGACAGGTCTCCTACCCCCGGCTCTTCTTCACCTCGGCCAGCACGAGGGCCTTCGCCTTCGCGAGCGCCTTCTTCGCGTTCGTCTCGTCGCCCTTCAGGTACGCCTCCCACGCCGGCTTGCCGATCACGAACTGGGTCAGCCCGAACTTGTGCGTCCGGATCGCCTTGCTCGTCGCGAGCTCGTTCTTGACCGTGAACGCCCACTTGGCCATCCACGCCGGCGGATTCTTCTCCCACTTCGCCCAGTCGGACTTGTAGGGGGAGAGCTGCCCGGAGGCGCCCCGGACGTTCTTGCCCAGCGCGTGCTGCCAGATGCGCACGTCCCGGGTCAGGAACTCCATGTAGTCGGCCGCGAGCTGCTTGTTCTGGCCGTACTTGAAGAGCGCCGCGCCCGTGTTCCAGAACACGGTGCCGCCGCCGCCCTTCGCCTTCGGCAGGCCGGCGATGTGCAGCACCGCCGGGTTGGGCCACGTGCCGGCGAACCGCGTCGGCGCGTTCTGGTACTTGATGTAGTAGGCGGCCTGGCGTGCGGCGAACGCCTCCTCGTCGGGCGTCGTGTTGACGCCGCCGTCGACCTTGCCCTCCTCGAGGATGTTCTTCGGCGCGACCTCCATCAGCCGCTTCATGATCTCGAGGGCGTTGACGGCCGCGTCGCTCGTGAAGTCGAACAGCCCGGCCGGGGTGTAGACGTTCGGGTTGAACGTGTGCGCGATCGGCGCGAGCGAGCGCCAGCCGTGCGCGTCGAACACGGCCCCGTACGGCGCCGCTTTCGAGCTGACGACCTTCTTCGCGTTGGCGATGAACTCGTCCCACGTCTTCGGCGTCTTGTTCGGGTCGAGGCCGGCCTTCTTGACGAGCTCGCCGTTCCACGCCTGGATGATGATGTCGAGCAGGAACGGGAACGACCAGATGTGCCCCTGGTAGGTCGCCTCCGCCCGGATCGACGGGATCAGGTCGCTCAGCACCGACTTCGGGATGTACTTGTCCCACGGCTCGATCGCGCCGGACTGGATCAGGGCCGCCATCTCGACGAACGGCGTCATCCCCACGTACACGTCCCAGGTGCTCTTCTTCTTCTTGGACTCGGCGACGAAGCGGTCGATGCCGAAGCCCTGCACCGGCGCGATCTTCGCGTCGAGCTTGTGCTGCTTGGCGTAGTCCTTGTTGATCTTGCTCGGGATGTCGGGGTACAGCCCGTAGATCCACTGGTAGAAGGTCGGCGTCAACGCCCGCGCTTCGAGCCCCGCGAGCGCGGTACCGGCGCCGAAGAGCGCCGAGATGCCGTAGATCGATGCGCCTGCGACCGCGCCCCGCTTGAGCACGTCCGCACGCGTCATTCCCGCCTCTAGCTCCTCGGCAAGGAGCTCGTCGAACAGGTCCCGGTCGTCCATCGTCATGCCACGCTCCCTTCGCAGAGGCCGAAAGCGAGCCGAACGTAACATGGTCGGACGATGTAATGCAAGTATGTTGTAATGACAACTCAGCCGGTGCATACTCTCCCCTCGTGAGCGCTTCCATCGGCGTCCCCGCGTCCGTCACCTTCGACGGCGTGACGAAGGTCTACGACAACGTCACGGCGGTCAAAGACTTCTCGCTCGACGTCGCGGCAGGCGAGTTCATGGTCTTCGTCGGCCCCTCCGGCTGCGGCAAGACGACGGCTCTCCGGATGGTGGCCGGACTCGAGGAGATCACCGCCGGCGAGATCGCGATCGGGGACGAGACCGTCAACGAGCTCGACCCGCGCCGGCGCGACGTCGCCATGGTCTTTCAGAACTACGCGCTCTATCCGCACATGACGGTGTTCGAGAACATCGCCTTCGGCCTGCGCGCGCGCCGGGCGCCGAGGAAGGAGATCCGGCGCCGGGTCGAGAGCACGAGCCGCGCGCTCGGCCTGGAGGAACTGCTCGAGCGCAAGCCCCGCCAGCTCTCCGGCGGCCAGCGCCAGCGCGTCGCGATGGGGCGCGCGATCGTGCGCGAACCGCGTGTCTTCCTCATGGACGAGCCGCTGTCGAACCTCGACGCACGCCTGCGCGTCCAGATGCGCGCCGAGGTCGCCCGCGTGCAACGCGACCTGGGCGTGACGACGATCTACGTGACGCACGACCAGGTGGAGGCCGCAACGCCGGCCCGCCGTCGACGAGCCGATCGAGGTCGGCGTCGACACGCGGCGGCTCCACCTCTTCTTCGACCTCGAGACTGGGATCGCGATCTACGACCAGGCTTGAGGCGAGTTGTGTCTGCCATGTCGGCCCGCGCGTTCCTCGGGCGACGCTCGCAGTGCCCGGCCGGAGGGGACAGTACGCGTAGTACGGCCCCGGAGAGCCGGGTGCTGCGAGCGGCGTCAGGCGCGGGCGGAGCCCGGCTCTGCCGGGCGGGAGCCGGCGCCGGCGAGGGGCGCGCGTGAGCGCGTCCTCCACGCTCGGTGAGACGATGGCGCTGCTCGACCCGCTGGAGGACGGCGAGCTGCGGCTCGGCATGCCTTTGACGCTGCGCTGCGCCTGGGCGCTGAGTCGAACTTTGCGATCGCGCTCGCGCGGCTCGGGATCGACGTCGCCTGGGTGTCGAGGCTCTGGACGCGACCCCTTCGGCGACCTGATCCTCGGCGCTGTCACGGCCGAAGGGGTCAGACACCCGATGGGTGCAGCGCGACGAAGCGCCGACAGGCCTCTTCTGCAAGTGGCGCTCGGAGGGGCAGACGAAGGTCACCTACCGCCGGGCCGGCTCGGCGGCCTCCCAGCTGCACGTGGGCGACGTCCCGGACGAGGCGCTCGACGGCGTCCAGGTCGTCCACCTGACGGGGATCACGATGGCGATCTCCGAGAGCGCCCGCGAGCTCGTCCTCGACGTCGCGCGGCGGGCCAAGGAGCAGGGAGCGACGGTCGTCTTCGATCCCAACTTCCGCCCCACGCTCCCGGACACACCCGACGCGGCGGCCGCGCGGCAGCAAGCCGTGCTCGAGTACGTCGACTGGTACCTCTGCGGCGAGGGCGAGGCCCAGCTCCTGTGGCTGGGGAGCGAGATCCCCGTCCCCTCCGTGGTCCGCGTCGGCGCCAGGGGCGCGATCGTCGCCGGCATCGAGGTGCCGCCGCCGACGACGGCCGCGGTCGTCGACGAGGTCGGCGCCGGCGACGCGTTCGCGGCAGGCTTCGTCTTCGGCTTGCTGCGCGAGTGGAGCCCTGCGGAGTGCGCGAGAGCCGGCAACGTCGTCGCCAGGTATGCGCTCGCCGGGACCGGCGACTGGGAGACGCTCCCGCGCCTCGAGGACGTGCGCGCCGAGCTCCTCAGCGGCGAAAGCGCTCGATCGTCTCCCTGACGCGGTCCCCTATGAATTGGCGGGAGGCGACCGTTCGGCGCGCCGCCACAGCTTCATGAGCGAGCTCGCAAGGCGCTCGGGCTCGATCCGGTGGGGCGGGTCGAAGTGGTGGCGCTGCTCGAACACCTCGAGCTCGAAGTCTGGGAACACGCTGCTGAGGCGTTTCGCGATCTCCCCGTACTGGTCCGGGTTGCTGAGAGCGCCGAGCGCGAAGTAGACAGGGCGATCGAAACTCTCGAGGGCCGCGCGGTCGATGTCGCCCCGCTCGAACGCGCGCAGGATCGCCCGGATGCCTGCCGGACGGTTGGCCATCCAGGGCGGCGGGTCGCCGGGCGGCGGCGCCGGGAGCGGGACGCCCGGCTTGAGCCCGAGCCGCATGAAGGTCGGCATGAACTGTTCGATCGGGAGCCCTACGAGCCGGTCGTACTCGAGCGACAGCGCCTTCTCCGCGGGACTCAGATCCCAGTCTCCCGCCCAGGCGGGCTCGAGCAGCGCCAGGCTCGCAAGCCGGTCCGGTCTGGCCGCGGCGAATGCGAGCGAGGCCGCTCCGCCGCCCGAGTAGCCGACGAGATGAAACCGGTCCCAGCCGTGTGCGTCTGCCTCGCGCAACACACCCGCGATCTCGAGCTCGAGGCTGTAGTCCTCGGGCGGCTCCGGCGTCGCGTAGATCTCGAGGTCCTTCGCGGCCGCCTCAACGTCGGGGCCGAGCGCGGCGATCAGAGCGCCGTAGGCAGGTTCGGCCGGGAGCACGATCCCCGGAAGCAGGATCACGCGAAACGCGGACACCAAAGGAACTTGTGCCACATCCGGCCATGCCGGGCAAGGCCTTGAGGCGCCTCCGCTATATGCCCCAAGAGGACGATTGCGTATGCCTTCGGCGCGCATTACGATATGCCCATGGTCAAGCGCACCTCCCTCAACCTCGATCTCGACCTCGTCGCAGAGGCACGCGCGGTGCTCGGCTCGAACGGAACGACAGACACGGTGCATCGCGCGCTCGAGGAGGTCGTCCGCAGGGAGAAGCTGCGCCGGCTTACCGAGTACGACTTCTCGGAGCTGACGCCCGAGAAGCTGCGCGAGCTGCGGGCGACCCGTACCTGGTAGAGCTCGCCGATACTAGCGCCTGGGCCGGTCACGACAGGGACGAAGCCGTCGCCGACGACTTCGACGATCGCGTCAGAGCGGGACAGATCGTGTCATGCGACATGGTCCAGCTCGAGCTCTTGTGGACGAGTCGCGACCATTCGGACTTCGCGTCATGCGGGCCAAGCTCGACGCGCTTCGCTCCGCGCCGATGGGAGATCGTGTGTGGCGCCGCGCGATAGACGTCTTCGAGGCGTTCGCCGAGCGAGGGCCGCTCCACCATCGGCAGGTCGGGATCGCCGATCTCCTGATCGCGGCAGCCGGCGAGCTCGCCGAGCTAACCATCCTGCACTACGACCGCGACTTCGAGTTGATCGCCGAGGTCACGGGCCAGCCCGTGCGGGCGATCGCGCCGCTCGGCTCGCTCTGACCGCGCAGCCGTTCGACGGTGCATGTCCTCGACCATCAGTTCGGCGAGTCGCCAGACGATCGCCTCCGCCACGACGGACCGAGCCAGTCGATTGACGTCGTCGAGCGCCTCGCGGGCGCCGTCAACACCGTCTCGCCGCGCCGTCTCGAGAGCCAGCACGGTCGTCAGCTCAAGCCCGTCCGCCCAGAGTTCCGGCGTCATCCTCCGCGCCTCGCGTCGCGCCTTGCGCTCATCGCCGAGGTCGAGCGGAACGCGACGAACGTCAGGGGCACACGCCCGAGGACATCAAGTCCAGCTCGAGCCGATCCACAATCCCTCAGTTCCCACCGCAAAGCGAAGCAGAAAACCTGTGACGAGTTGCTCAGCTGTGTGCCAATTCGACGAACCGCAAGCGCGTTCGCCAGCCGCATCTGCGGGATCGAGCGCGCGTTCACCTCGAGCAGCCGCGGCGAGCAGACGAGATACGCGAGGCAGCGCGCCCGCGAGATCGCCACGTTCAGCCGGTTCCGCGAGAGCAGGAACTCGAGGCCGCGCGGGACGTCCTCCCCGCTCGAGCTCGCCAGCGAGTAGACGACGACGTCCGCCTCCTGCCCCTGGAACTTGTCGACGGTGCCGACGCGCACGCCCGGGGAGCGCCTCCTTGAGCGCGTTCACCTGCGCGTTGTACGCGCGCCACGACGACAACGTCGGTCACACCTGCCGATCGCAGCTCCTCGACCACGCGCCGTACCGCCGCGACCTCCTCTGACGACTCCTGCCGGCGCCCTTCGTGCTCGACCGCGACGTACCGCAGTCCCGTCCCGAGCGGCGTCGTCCGCTCCCGGGCCACATCGGCCGGCTCGAGCCGCCCCTCGTAGAACTCCTCCGAGATGTAGCCGCAGATGTCCGGATGGAGCCGGAACGTGCGCTCGAGGAAGAGGCCGCGGTCGGGCGGGACGGTCGCGTGCTCGCCGAGCAGGTGCTTCAGCACCGACGCGTCGCTGCCGCCGGGATGCGTGCCCTGCAGCACCTGGTCGAGCTGCAGCGGGTCGCCGACGAGCACGAGGTTGCGCGCGGCCGTGCCCATCGCGAGCGCGTCGGCGAGCGAGACCTGCCCGGCCTCGTCGACGAAGAGGTAGTCGAGCGTGCCGTCGTGCCGCTCGTTCGAGAAGAGCCAGGCGGTGCCGGCGTCGAGGTCGCAGTCGACGCAGTCCTCGCTGGCGGTGACGTTCTCGACGTTCGCGCCCTCGTAGAACGACTCCGGGTTGCCGGCGCTCGCCTTCTTCAGCCCCTCGAAGCCGAGCCCGGTCTCGGCCGCGGCCTCCTCGACGGCGGCGAGCAGGTTGTGGATCGCCTTGTGGCTCGTCGAGGCGACGCCGACGCGGCTTGCCGCGGGCGATCAGGTCGGCGATCAGCCGCCCCGACGTCCACGTCTTCCCCGAGCCGGGCGGCCCCTGGATCACGAGGTGGCGGCCGTCGAGCGAGCGGACGAGCTCCTTCATCTCCTCGAGCTCGCCCGTCTGCACCGGCCGGTCGAACGGCTCGCGCCGCAGCATCGACTCGAGCGCGGGATAGCGGTGGTCGCGGGCGAGCAGCGAGCGGCCGAAGCGGTCGAGCGCGTCCTCCTGATCCCGCGTCCAGTACGGGCCGGCCGGGGATCAGCGACTCGGGCAGCGGCACGTCCGCGAGCGACGGCCCGCGCTTCAGCGTCAGCCTGCGCTCGTCGCGGTCGAGCTCGAGGATCTCGCCGGCGCTGTCGGTCGTCGCCGGGTCGAGCACGTCCTGCCCCTGCCCGATCTTGTGCTCCTGCGCGGGGTAGCTGAGCACGTACGCCTGCGACTTCTTCACCGGCTCGGGGCCGCTGACGAGCTCGACCTGGCCGATCGACTCGGCGTCCTCGACGCAGCTCGTCGGGCGTCATCTCGATCCGGTCGAAGAACGCCCACCAGACCGGCTTGCGCTCGCGGTCGTGGTAGTCGAGCAGGTGCGCCGCGAGCTCCTCGCCCGCGTCGAGCAGCTGCGCGCTCAGCTCGGCCCGCTCCGCCTTGCGCTCCGGGATCGGCTTCGGCTCCTCCGGCGGCGGCGCCGGCGCGATCGGCCCGGCCTGCGGCTTGAGCTCGAGCAGCCAGTCGCGCAGCAGCCGCGTCGCGATGCAGTCCTCGCGGTTGTAGGCGTCGATCTGGTCGAGCAGCGCCTGCTCGCCGGTCTGCATCCACTGCTCGAAGATCACGATCGAGGCGCCGCCGTCCTTCACCTCCGCCTGCCGCTCGAAGTCGAGGAAGGCCTCCATCTCCTTCAGCCCGTAGCCCGGCCGCGAGGCGCGGAGGCCGTTGCGGACGACCTTGAGCAGGTCGACGAAGACGCCGCGGCGGAGCAGGTCGTCGAGCTCGGCCTCGCGCGTGCCGTAGCGGCCCATCAGCCGCTTCAGCGCGGTGATCTCGTAGGCGGCGTAGTGGTAGACGTGCAGGTCGGGGTGCTCGGCGAGGCGCGCGTGGACGAGGTCGATGAACCGCTCGAAGCGCGTGCCGCTCGGTGTCGTGGTCGTGCGCGTGCAGCGGCGTGAAGTTGCCGTCGACGTCGAGGATCCCCCAGAGGTACTCGAGCGAGCCGCTCGCGTCCCAGAACGGGTTGCCCTCGAAGTCGAAGAAGAGGTCGCCGGGCGAGGGCTCGGGGAGGAGCGCGAAGCCGGCGTCGGCTTGCTGCGGGAGCAGCCGGTAGCTGTCCTCGCCGGTCTCGCGCGCGTGCAGCTGGAGCTCGGCCTGCTCGCGCAGCTTCGCCCAGCTGTCCGGGTCGATCCCGGCCGGCACCGGCTCGGCGGGCGCGCGCCCGAGCGCGGCGAGCGTCGTGATCCCGGCGTCGGCGAGCTTCTCGATCTGCGTCCGGTAGAGCCCGGCGACGCGGCTGAGGTGGTCGACGCGATCCCAGTACTCGTCGCAGAGGGCCTTGAAGTCGCAGATGCGGCAGTGGTCGACCGGGTAGGGCTCGGTCGGCGGCGGGTCGGCGACGAACTGCTCGAGCCGCGAGCGGACGCGCCGGTAGTAGGCGGCGAACTCCTCCGGCCGGAACGACTCGCTGCTCGCCGTTGCCGAGCAGGACGTGGATGTGCTCCGGCTCGCGCCCCTGGATCCGGCCGAGCTGCTCGTTGTAGAAGAGGAGCTGGAGGATGTAGGCGGGCTTCGCCGAGCGCGCGAGCTTGGTGTCGAGCGCCTCGTAGGTGCCGTCCGGCCGGCGGAGGAGGAAGTCGGCGACGCCGCGCCAGTGCTCGTGGGCGAGGACGCCCTGGTAGATGACGTCGGCCTCGCCGTCGCGGATCGCGTCGGCGGTCGCGCGGGCGGCGTGCGTCGTAGTCGCCCTCGGGTCGGGGATCTCGAGGACGGTCTTCCCGTCGGCGCGGAGGTGCTCGAGGTAGGCGCGCTCGTGCTCGAGCCCCTTGCGGAAGATCAGCTCCGCCTGCTCGTTCTCGACCTCGGGCCTCTCGATCTCGCCGCGCGCGTGCGCGAGCGAGAGCGTCGTCAGGTGCTCGCAGGCGAGGAAGGCCGTGACGTCGGACGGCGAGAGGTGGAGGCTGGTCGGCGTGAAGTGCGCACCGACCAAGGGTTGCGGACCGACCGGCCACTGCCGCCGACAGTGCGCATCATGCACGTCGCCTCACTGTGGCTTCGGGTGCGTGACTCATTCACCGCAGACACACCCAGTGTGCGGGCATCCTGCGCCAGGGACCGGTCCACTTCTTTGGCAACCCGACTTTGCTGGGTCTACCGCCACACGCGTATGGCACACGCCACCTGCCGTTACCCTCGCAACATGGAGGAACAAGACAAGTTCGATCGCGGAGGCATCAGGGACGAACTTCAGGCTGGGTTAACCCCCGATCAGGTCTATGCCCAACGTGGGAAGAAGCGACGCGTCTACCTGATCGCGATTGAGGAGGAAGCCCGGCTCGAGGGTGAGCTCGACGCTTTCGACCCTAGAGAAGATGTCGTCCTGTACCTGCGTGATAAGCGCCAGCTGCGTTGGGAACGCATCGCGGCCCGTATCTTCGGCGACGCTGGTCGAACCACCGCGGCAAAGGACGCCTATGACTCCGCCAAAGGCTCTGGGTCTGCCGCTCGTTCGTATACAGGTCGTGGCCGCCGGTTCCCTGACCTGGATAGCGAGGCTGAGTAGCGCACCAAATGCGCTGGCGACGTGTCTCTACTCACCGATTCCCGCCCATCCGTATGCGGCAAGCCGGTCTCGGGCGATGCGTCGTTCGTCAGCTGAGAAGAGATCCCGCCACTCTCGCCGGAACGCGAGTGCTTCAACCGTCAAGTCGAGCCTGCCAAGCTCGTAGAGACGCGTGAACCCTCCGAGGGTGTCGGGGAACAGATCAGCTTCTCGCAGTCTCGAGCGGTCCGAGATCGCCGATCATCCGAATGAAGTAGCTGGCGGTGTAGCCATCTCCCTTGGCCTCGTGATAGAGCTGGGTCATGGCTTTCCCGAAGGCGCGCTCGGTGTTCATCCTTCAACATCCTCACACTGGCAACGCTGAGTGCGGACTCCCGCATGATGGCGCAGCCCACGTACGAGCTTCCGCGCGACACGCTCGAGTCCGTTTTTATCGAGCTGGACGGAGTGGACTACGTGGCGCGCGTGCGCGGCAATGCCGTTGTCGTAGAAGGTGCTGCTGTCTCACCGACATGGGTGAAGCCGACATCGAGCGTTGCAGTCAGCGTTGCGGGGGCGCTCGTGTGTGCCGTCTCTCCTCCGCGAGTTTCCTCGTGAGGATCACGACTGTTTCATCGCAGGTGGGGTGATCATTGCGGCGATCGTCGGTCATCCCCGTGAGGAGCCGATCGGTCAGCTGATCAGATTCGTGTGGACCGACCATGTCGCGCTTGCAGCGCTCGGCGAGCCGTCACTGGCGATGAGACACACGATCGTGAAGTCGGCTCAAACCGAGCAGCTTCGCGAGCTCGCCACCCGGCTAGAGCTGCGCGGCTGCTAGTCGAGCGTCTGCGTCTGGCTGAGATCCGCGGGGCGATCCTGAACCCACGCCAGTTGCAGGTCGACTCCGCCAAGCTGCACGGGCTCGGAGACCGCGTTCTTCGTTTGGAGCGTCGTGCCGATTGCGCGTGCGAAGCTTGTGAAGTCTTCGAAGGAGCGTTCGTCGTCGGCGAACGCGTGCACGAGCATTAGCGCGTTCGAGACTCCGTATCTCTCCGCCTCGTACAGAGCTGACACTGTCCGATGCAGAAGCTGATACCGCAGGGCACCGGCCTGCTCGGGCTGAATTCCGATCGCAGAGCACAAGCTTGCCAAGCGCTTCTCCTTGCCGGCGCTGTCGTTCCACTCAGCCACGGTCTTGTCGAACGACTCGCCTGCCTTCCCTTCCACCGCGACGACCGCGTGGCCGTCGCGCAGCTTTAGAAGAGCTAAGAGATCCGTTTGGCTCGATCGCCCTGGGGTTCGGAGGTTCACCTGTCGCTCGAAGAGGCCCTCGACGAGCCGAGATCCACGGTACCGCTCGGACGACTCAAGGACAGCTTCGACCGTCGATGGGATTGTGTTCGCGCCGATCCAGCTGTGCGCGAGTTCGTACGCGGATCTTCCTTGCTTCCATTGAACCTTCGGATCAGCCAGGTAGGGACGGGCCTGCTCGGGCCCCCAAAGCTCTTTTGCGTAGAAGTAGCGCGTGTCCTCGGCGCTTCGGGCGGGAGGGAAGAGTGACTGGACCTCCAGCTGGAGAAGCTGAAACAGAGGTTCATTCGCACGCCGACTGGTCAACGCGTCGGCTACTGCGCGGTAGTAGCGGATCTGCGCGTCGCGGGGCGCGTTGAAAAGAGCCCACGTCGCGGTGGGTCCGCGCTCAGACAGTGTGTCTCGGATGGCGCGTACGTTGTCGAGCTTGTCAGCCGCGGCGATGCGAAGGACATCCAGGTCAGACTCTGCACGGGGATGCTCAACCGTTTGCTGCATCCGCTCCTCGCGTGGTGAGTCTTGGCCCGCCAGCTTGCTTGGTTCTGAAACAGCTGCGACGAGTTGCGCCACGCGGTCGTTGAACTCTTGCGCGATATCCTCCGGCGTCGTTTCAGTGTCTTCGAGTGTGTCGTGAAGCAGGCCCGCCGCGACGACGTCTTCCTCGAAGCCGTGTTGAGCCAGAATTTCGGCTACGCGGATCGGATGGACGACGTCAGGGGAATCGTGTCCCCTTTCGCGCCTGTGCTCCGTGCGCTCGGACTGCGAACGCGAGTGCTCTGACGTATTCGGGAGCAGCCTCCGCCTGGGATGCGGGATCTTCTGAGGTTTCTTCGGTGAGTTGCTCCCTCGTGCGCTCAATGAGTGTTGTTCTTGGCGCGCGGGTGACCAGACGAAGTCTCTCGGCGGTCGCTTGCAGCTGCAGTCGCAAAGGAGGTGTCACGACGGTGTCTTTTTCTGGAGCCGTCACGTCCGCTTCTTGCTGCGCGAGGTAGTCGTCGAGGGTTGGTGTTCGGAGGGTGGTGCTGATGCGTTTTCGTCCGTGGATGAACCCGGCAAGGGCGGTGGCAGTGATCCGTGTGACTTCGTCGGCTCCGCTTTCGTCAGTGGGCCACTGGAGGAGGTCGGTCGGTCCTGGCCGCATCAGTGTCATCAGTAGAGCCTTGGCGCTCGTTAGGCCGGCGTCAGGACGGAAGGGCCGGAAGTCGCGGTCGTTTCTGAGGATCGCCTCGATTCCTTCAAAGTGCCTGTCGAGAGTTTTCCGCTCGTCGGCTGACATTCGCTTGTCCTTGAGCTCCGCCTGAACGTCGGCCAGGATCTCGAGCGGCCGCCAAGATTCGGAGGGACGAACGTCGCCCAGCGCCGAGACGCATGCTGTGAAGAGTCGCTCATCGAGCGTCGCGCCGCGGCGCGGTCCGCTGACGAGAGCAAGTAGCCACTCGGCGTACCGTGGCCCTGTCTTGCGCGGTCGATTTCCTCCCCCTCGTACCGAGAGCAGGTCTCGAAGCACTGCGAATGCGTCGTCGTGGGCGGGGAGATCTGCGGCGAGGAGCGTGATTGCGCCTGACACTTGATCCGCTGCGCGGCCGTCTTGTTCCAAGGCTGGTGGTAGCTGACGTAGCCAGTCGAGCAGTCCCGGGCGCGCTGCCTCACTGCTGAACAATGCTGGCGTGGCTTCGAGCGGAAGGTCTGTTGAAACGTTGTCGAAGCGCCTCAACTGATGCTCGTCGAGTTCCTCGGTTGAACGGAAGTGGATTGACCTGATTGCGGACGCTGGGATTGGGCCGGCAGGGGCCCAGGCTCCCGCGCTGTCGGCTTGAACCGGCGCTTTCGCTGGGGTGGCACCTGTGCCGAAGGCCGGCACGTCGAGGTCGCGGAGACCTGAGACGTCAAGCTCTAGAAGTACTGGGTATGCGTTCGCGGCTCCACCCACGACGACCTCGATGAGGTCGGGTGACGGCGGGCCACGCAGGATCGTGATTCGTCCCGGTGCGACCTCGAGGAGGTCTGCGTAATAGCGTTCGTCATCGTGTCCTGCCCGGGTCTTGATGAGCCGGCTGGGAGAATCTCAAGCAGGTTGAATCGGTTCGTGAGTACAAACCGGCGCGAGTCACCTGACGGCTCGTCGAAGAGGGAGGGCGACCCGGTCAACGTGCCTTCTAGGAGATCGGGAGGCATGTCCTGGATGACGGGCGGCTCAGTATCGGATGAGTACATGAGGTACAGCGAATCGCGTGCACGCGAGACAAGAACATAGAAGCGCATCCTCAACGTCGCTCCGTGCGGGTCGTCCGTTACCGCCTGAAGCTCCGGCAGGAAGACCGTGTCGAACTCGAGTCCCTTGGCACTGGCATAGTTGACGACCTTGACCCCAGGCACATCGAAGTCGAGCTCTTGCGGATCGCGACTGTCATAGAATTCGAATCGCATTTTTTGTCTTTCCCTCTAACCTGTTGACAAACCTTCGCTGGAGAGATCTTGTAGGCGTGAAAACTCCGATCTCTTTGTTGGTGTTGTTGCGCTCGTAACGAGCGATAAACTCGACCGCTTCCCCGATGTTGCCGGTGCGGAGAATCTGGGGCTTCTCTCCACTCCGGGTTGGAAGTTCCGGGATGCCTGTGGGAAGGCCTGTGAAAAAGTGCGCCGCAAGTGCCGCAATTTCCCTCGTATTTCGATAGTTGCGCGTGAGAGTAAAACGTGGTTGCGGAATATTTCCGTACGCTTCAATCTCGTCAAGCGTACTATTCGTGTCGGTCAGTTTCTGATTTTCGTCGGCGAATATAGTTACGTGCCTGGCCACGAACTTCGAGATCATGAAGAACTGACTTGGTAGATCCTGCGCCTCGTCGATGATGAGGAATGGAATGGTATTCGGCGGCGGTGGATTGGCGTTCAAGGTCTTGAGGATCTCATTCCAGTCCGGAGACCATGGGCCTGTTTCCGGGAGCCTGCGGTTGTATTGGGCTTGGTAGAAGCGGCGAATCCATGAGTCGTATGTGCTTGCGACGCCGTCAAGGTCAAGTTGATCGATGGCTGATCGAACGTAATTGCATAGAAGGCGTGAGTACATTAGAAGTCGCGTCTCAGCTGCATTCTGGGTAAGCATTTCGGCTCGGTAGACAGCCATCACGGTCTTTCCAGTGCCTGGAGGGCCTGTGACGAGGTATGACCCTCGGAGGGGCAGGCTGTGGATCTCGAGCTGTTCGCGCGAGAAGTCGTCATATGTCGGAAATCTCATCCGTCGGCTGTCTGAGCTGTGAGGTCGAGGGCGGTGGAGAGAGGCTCGGAGAAATAACCCGTCGGCGCTTCGGGAGTCCCCACGACCGTAGTCCGGTCTAGCAAGACATTCGAGTACACGCAGCTGGTTTCGGATGCGAGGGCGCAGGCATGGCATGCCGCAAGGTTGAGCGATGAAAATCCTTGTCCTCGGCTTTCCCGGCAGAGGGGATCGGAGGAGCACCAGATGGCATCCTGAAGCGCGTTGAGTAGCGTCCTGGCTAGCCGCGGCGGCTCTCCTTGCCGCACGAGCCCGCCCAACGTCCCTTCAGCGTCGCCGGCAGCCGTGTAAACGAGAATTCCGGCCTGTGGTTCTCCCTCTTCCGGTGTGCGGCTGTAGATGCGCTCGCGAAGGGACGCAGACGCGTAGCCGCACTCGTAGGCGAGCTGGCGAATGAGGAGATGCGCAAGGGTGTGGAGCAGGACGAAGCGGGGTGTGACCAGATCGAATCGGTTGGCAAGGAAGCTGTCGGCACGGCGTCGCTCGAGCTCACTTGCGCGATCCTGAATCGCTTCTTGCGACTCCCACTTCTCGACCTGTTGCTCATCGAGGGCGAGGAAGATGCCTTCCCCGAACACTTCGACGGCGGGTAGCCAGTCGAGGTTCTGGCCGAGGTCGGGCCGTACGAGTGGCCCTTCCGGGTCGTATCGTCGGAACCCGACCAGTGCGCGTACTTCGCGGAGCTTGGTAGCGAGTACGACGCGGTCGATGTACGGCGAGAGTTCGCGATACGCGGGATTTGTGTCCTGCGTTCTGACGAACTGCACGTGCTCGGTGATGAAGCGATCTCGATCGTCATGCTCAGGCTGAGGAGTCAAGAAGGCGCGCCACTCCTCCGTCTGTATGTCGTCGGTGTCCGTCTCTGGCGCTGAGCCACCGCCGCCTGCGCGGCGCCGTTCGGCGTTGACGACGCTGCGAATGTCCTTCTCGTCGCATTCGAGTCGGCGTGCGAGAACACGGATGAGATCGTCGACGAACGGCCCTTCTGATTCGCTCATGATGATTGCGAATTCGTGTGAGCTTTGGATGTTTAGGGCGGGCTTGCTGTATTCGGAGAACGCTGACTCGGGAGGAATATCGATCGACGACCGTACGGTTCCGAAGTAGAGGTTGCTGGCGCCGCGTTGCACGACATGAGGTTGCTTGTCGCACTGTGCCCCGTCCTCGCGACGTTGCCACGGCTGTGTCCCCGGGCATTGGATTCGTAGCGGCTCCAGGCTCCCGGTTGCCGTGATGCCGGCTAGCGACCTGCCCGCGCGGCAGGAGCGGCATTCAACGAAGAGCGTTTCTAGACCTGCGCCGGCTTCGCGCGCGACCTTGAAACGGAGGGTTGTGGCCTGGCACTGCTTCTGTTCGGGAGCTTTCGACCGCGAGTGCGCCCACCGGACCCAGGGGACGTCACTCAGGTGGCCGTTTTCGCATGTCATGACGAACCTCATCGGGACAAGCTGGCGCTTCCCTGCACAGTTGTTGCAGACGGCGGGTTCGTTCTTTTCCTCCATTGCCCATCGCCACTGGATCATTCGTCTGCAGGTCGCGCAAAAGAGCCATTTCGGAAAGCGAACGTACGGGACGCCCTTCGTTTCCGGCGCAGCTTTGAAGCGTTCCACTTTGAGCTCGCGTTCGAGCCGCGGCGCATGGATCACATCGCCTCGGTTCTTCCAGTAGGTGGTGTCGGCCGCGACGAGCGACTCACCGAGGACGTCGTAAATCGCGCCGACCCCGAATGGTGCGAGTGTTTGTGATTGCCGAACGGTGCGCTCGTTCATCGGGCACCCAGCACTTCGACGTCGCACTCGCGGTCAACGTTTCGCATCGAGTGCAGCGTCTCCCACGCCGCGCCGCCGTCGCCGAAGTTTTTCAGGAGGGAAAGGTGTTGCCTCCCGTGGGGCGCGTAGTAGAGCTGCAGACCACGGCCGGACGCCTCTTCCACGAGCTCCTCCCATTCACCGAGGAGGCGGTCGAGTTGACGCGCGGTCGCGTCTGCTTCGTCCGGGTCGACAACTTGGACACGTCGCATGAGCGTCGCGACAGCCTTCTGTACTTGTTCATCATCCCGACGCATCTGCCCCGCGCTGTCGTCGCGGGAGAGTCCTGCGCCGTGGCGGATCAGGATGACAAGTGCGGCGTGCAAGGCACGTGTCCTGGCCGGCGGGGAGAACGGGGTAACGCTGGTGGGTTCGACATGGCGGTAGAGGGCGGCGTGGTAGGGAAGGAAGCTCTCGTAGTGCGACCGGTCTCTTGCTTTCGTGGATGTGAACAACGCGGCGACGAGTCCGGGCACTGCCCCACGTCCCACGCGGCTTGTTGCCTGGATGTACTCCGAGGTTGTCTTGGGTTGGCCGTTGACGAGCATCAACCCGAGCCTGCGTACATCGACTCCGACGGAGAGCATGTTCGTGGTCGCGAGTAGCGCGACTCCTCCCGCTGACGCGGCCGGAAGAAACATACGGCTGAGTAGCGACGGAAGCTCGCGTCCCGAGACGTTGCTCGTTAGTTCGACGACGTTGTCGTCGTCGAGGAGCCGCATGTGTTTCTCGTCGGCCGAGATGAACTTGATGCGTGCAGGTATGTCATCTCGCGCGAGCGTGACGGTGCGACCGAGTTCGCGGAGGCTGTTGTGGTACGCCACGAGCGTCGCGTACGCGTCGTCTTCGGGAGGTTGCAGTTTCAGCTCAAGCGGAGCTTGAAGTAGAGCGCCGGCGGTGTGGATGATTGCGGTGGAGACCGTGTGGCCCGGCGCCATTACGCCGACGTAGCAGCGCCCGGGGCGGTCTAGATCTACACGGGCGAAGAATGAGTTTGCGGCGTCGAGGCCCGACGGAGGGAATAGGCTCACTCGACGGCCAAAAAGCGCGAGAGACTGGTCGTCGGCACGCCGGATGGTCGCCGTCGAAGCGATGACCTTCGGCGGTGCACCGCGGAATTCGATTAGGGCCTCCACCGCCGCTTCGTACAGGCCGACGGTCGTTCCAAGCGGTCCGGACAAGAGGTGCATCTCGTCCTGGATGATCAGCGACGGCGGTTGATGCGTGTTGTCCCCGAAGAAGGCACCGGCCTTATCGAGCCATGCAAGCCGGGCAAATTTGTCGACTGTGGCGATCAGGAGAGTGGGTGGATCCTCGTAGAGCGCGTCGTCGACTACCGCGACAGGGAGCCGCGCGTGGAACGGGCACGTCTGAGTCGGGCAGTAGAAAAGGAAGGACGTGTCGGTTGCGACGAAGCCGTAGTTGCCGCGATCGTCTTCTCTTGCCGGAGGGACGAGCTCCGTGCCGCACCACGGGCACAGTTCGAGCTGGAACCGGTTGCGAGGTTCGGGTTCGTTCAACGTTTCTTCATATTGCGCGGCGGCGCCTTTTTCGCCTGCGTACCGATTCGGGGTGACATCCCCACCGACCCACAGCCCAATCGTGAGCTTCTCATCGCCCATCTCATCTTCGTGTTGGGAACGGATGAGTTCGCAGGCGCAGATGAGCGCAGCCGCACGCTGAAACTGCTGCGCTGTAAGCAGCCGTAGCGTGTAGCGGGTGATGACAACGGTGCCCGCGCCCCCGTTACCGCTGCGGAGTCGCCGGAGAAAAATGGTGAATGCGGTAAGCGCGAGGTACGCCTCGGTCTTGCCGCCGCCGGTCGGGAACCACAGTAGGTCAACGAGCTCGCGGTCATCAGCATCGTCGCGGGCAAGCGACTCAATCGTCAGCAATTGGAACGCGAGCTGGAACGGATACCAGCGGTACTGATCCTCATGCGCGTAGTCGCCCGCGTAGGGCATCGAGTCGTCGCGGTGTCTCTTGGTTCCGGCAATGTCGGTCTCGGCGTGACGCATCTGCATCACCATGGCGAGGTTGGCGAGCCGGAATGCTCGAAGGGCAACAGGATCGTCCTCGAGTGTCTTTATTCCCCCTCGCATCCTCTCGGCCGCCGCGTCGAGGCGTTCGAGTAACCGTTCGCGAGCCGACGAGAGTGTTTCGGGGATGTCACTGTTCGCTTCCGGCAGCTGGGTGATCCAGTCCTCGTATGAACGAACGAATCCGCCGAGGGCCGCGAAGAGATCGGCGTCGGCTACTGAGTCATCGCTTAGGTAGGTGAGCCGCAGGACGTCTGTGTCGTCATCGCCCACGTTCTGGGTCAGCGCCGGCACTTCGAAGGTCGGCATGAATTCGGCGGTGATGACGTCTACGCCGTCGACGGCGTGCGGGTCCCAGACGGCAGAGCATCCGTGGCCAACGGCGAACACCTTCGCCTTGCGGTAGAGCAGTCGGAGCTCGTCATCCTCGTCTTCTGTTGAGAGTGCGTCGACGTTGGGATACTCGAGTGCCTGCCCTCCAATGATGAGGCAGCGGAAGCCGACCTGGTGAAGCGTGCTTTCGGTGTCTACGTCTTTCGGGTCACCGCTTGCGGTGTTGACGAGCGTGATGGTGACAAGGAAGCCGGAACCAAGCGGACGCCAGTAGCTCTCGAGCACGGCGCGTCCGCCGAAGACCTTTTGTGGCTCTGCGCGGCGGCGCCCATTTGGGGCTGTCAGCGCCGCTGCCTCCGGCTGCTGCTCCGAGGCCAGCTCGTTGCGGCGCCAGCGGCGCCCGCGTCCTTCCTTTTCGATGACGTAGTGGGCTCCCCAGACATCCACGTTGACTGACGTCTTGGCGGGGACGTAGAAGCTGATGCCGATTGAGCTCGGCATCCACTCGTGCGCGAGAGTTACAGGGTCGTCGGCAAGGTCTTCCCCAACGGAGCCGTCAGCCTCATCTTGAGGTTCGATCTCCTCAAGTTCAGTCGTCGTGGTCTCCTGTGGGTACAGCGTGCCCATCAGATATCGCCTGTGAGGCGGGTCGTGCAGAAGCTCGTCGACCTCGCCGGCAGGACCAATCAGCTCACGGCGCGCGTACGCGATCATCGCGTCGCGGGCTAGGCTTGATGTTCTAGTTGCTGACAACTGTTGGATCCTCCCGAAGGTCATCTGCATTTGCCCGCTTGAGGTTCTCGAGCTCTTCTCGAAGATTGGAGTCGACGGCGATCCAGAGCCCTGCTCGAGCCCGGCTCATCGCGACGTACAGCCGGTTGCGTGCGCGAGCGTCATCGTTGAGTGAATGGACGTCAATCACAGCGATGAACTGGTTCTCGAGGCCCTTGAAGTCCTCGACGGTCGCGAAGGTGATCTGATTGGGTGGCCAAGCCGCAGCAGACGCGGCATCGAGGCGGGAGAGCTTTTCGCGCCAGGTCCTCTTCATGTGCGTGACACATGACTCCTCGTAAGGAAG
Organism: uncultured Gaiellaceae bacterium; assembly: GCA_963820695.1. GTDB lineage: Bacteria > Actinomycetota > Thermoleophilia > Gaiellales > Gaiellaceae > Gaiellasilicea. Next base: position 395,495 of record CAWGAP010000001.1, read on the forward strand.
CATCGAGACAATCGTGATGTCACCCGGCGCGACATCATCATCGAGCAGCGAGCGCAAGTGGCCCTCGAGCAGCCGGGCGGCATCGGGAGCACCGTCGAAGAATTCGTAGGTGGGGGGCGGGCCCCAGCCGGCAGTCGGGTTTCCGAGGTCAGCATGGGTCAGGAGCCGGGTTTGCACGACAATCGCCTTGGTGTTTCGGCAATTTCGGCGAAGTGTGCCGCCGCTGTTGGACAACGACTGCAAGTACTCGAGCGCCTCGGGGTCGAAGATGCCGGTGAGGCTGCTTTGGTTGTTCGCGTCATAGAAGACGCGCCAGCGACCGTCCTCGAGGCCGCCTTCGAGCAACCCACTAAGGCCGTCGAGCGTGTCGAAGTCGAGAACGTCCTGTGCCTCGTCGACCACGAGGACGTCGTACGGCTCGACGTCACGGCCGAGGGCTTCGTGCAGGGGCGCGACGTCAATATTCGGGAGCGTGAGCCGCTGTCGTAGGAATGTCGCCAAGAATGGGCTGCGGCAGGTGAGCAGCACGCGCGAGCCGCGGGCGGCGTCTCGGCGCGCGACCTCGGCGGCGAGGAACGACTTGCCTGTGCCTGCGCCTCCTGAGCAAAGGACACGATTGGAGCCCTCGACCAGGTCGAGCTGGTGGTACTGCTCCTCGGTGAGCTCCTCCATCGCTGCGTAGATTTGGTCGGCGCGATAGCGAAGCGAGGGAACCTTGTCGAATTCCGGTCGAAGGTACTCGGCGATCTTTCCGAGGCGCGCTGGAGGGAGCAGCTCAGCGCGTGGCGTCTTCGCCTTCCAGTAGTCGATGAGAGCGTGAAGCGGCTCGGCAATCTCCTTCTTGCCCTCGATCTTGCTGAGATCAATGACCATGGCCGGCGCCCACTCCGGGCTGACATCCGCGAAATGCGTCTCAGGAAGGACGACGCCGTGTCCGAACACAAGACCCTTCGTTATCGGTGCCGGTACGTCCGCGCGGATGCGGTCGCGCAGAGAGAACATGCCGCTGCGCGCTTGTCGAAACGGGCCTTCGGAGTTCTTGTGTCCCCGGCCGAAGCGATCCGTGTATGTCCAGATTCCGTCGTGGAGCGCGACACCGCCGCCTTTGACCTCGAGAACGAAGAGACCCTCCGGGCAGAGAACAATGAAGTCGAGCTCGCCACAGAGCTTGTACTCGTGCTCCGAGATGTTGAGCGAGTGGATCGCGATCGCGTGCGCACCGAGGTCTGTTGCCTCGAGCAGCGCGAAGACCTTCTTTTCGCCCGTGCTGTCAGTCGCGACCGCGACCGGTGGAATCATGCGCAATCGACACCCGCCCGGCCTCGGCGGCTGCAGCAAAGATGAGGCTGATGCCTGACGCATCCGCCGACCTCAGCCTCGCGGCCGCGGACATTCGCTGGCTCCGTTCCAAGGTGCGGGACTGGTTCAGCGTTCACGGACGACCCTTTCGGTGGCGGCAAACCGACGATCCGTTCGAGGTCATCATCGCGGAGCTGCTCCTGCAGCGAACCCGCGCCGACCTGGTGCCGGCCGTATTCGATGCTTTCATCGACCGGTATCCGAGCGCGCATGCCTTGGCCAATGCGCCGACCGACGAAGTAGTCGAACTGCTGAGACCGCTTGGCCTCCTTCATCGCAGCACGAGGCTGAACGTCCTGGCCCGAGATCTTGTCACTCGGTTCAATGGTGCTGTCCCCCATAGCTACGACGCCCTCAGATCGCTTCCCGGCGTCGGCCCGTACGTCGCAAACGCCGTTCTGCTCGTGGCCTTTTCGCAGCCTCGGCCGCTCGTCGACCCGAATGTGATTCGCCTGCTTGACCGCTGTTTCGGGCTGCGGTCGGCCAAGGCGCGGCCTCGCGAGGACACGCGGGTATGGGAGGTTGTGGCGCGCATCGTTCCGAGTCGGAACCCAGTTCCAGTCGCGCTCGGCCTTGTCGACCTGGGAACCCTCATCTGCCTCCGCGGGAGGCCCCGATGCGCGGAGTGCCCGCTTCAAAGTCACTGCGCGGCGTATCGCTTTGGGCTCGTTACGCCGGCACGTCACTGAGCCCCGACGTGTCTGCGGAGTCAGGCGCTCCGGTCCACAGGTACTCGAAGTCCCGGAACGCGAGCTCCCGCCGAACTGATCGACGTTGTCCTCGACGTTGACGATCAGGCACGCTTCCTTGCCGCCGTTCTCGGTCGCCGCGGAGGCCTCGGCCGATCATCTGCTGGTAGAGATTCGGGCTGAAGGTCGGCCGGGCGACGATGACGGCGCGGACGGCCGGGGCGTCGAAGCCTTGCGTCAGGACGTTGTAGTTCGTCAGGACGCGGATCCGCTCCTGCGCGGAACTCCTCGATGTAGTGGCGCCGAGCGCCCGTCGTCGGTGAGGCCGGTGATCGGCTTGGCGGGGATGCCTTCAAGCGTCAGCAGCGCCGCCATCGTCTGCGCGTGATCGACCGATGTCGCAAAGACCAAGCGTGGTCCAGTCATCCGGAAGCTGCAGGATTTCCTTCAGAAGCTGTCGGTTTCGCTCGACGCTCCGCCGAGTTCGCTCCTCGACGCTCGCGGGAAGAACGCGGCGTCGCTTCGAGCTTGCGCGCGCTCGTCGCCCGTCAGCTGGATCTGCGACCCACCTAGGACGCGGTGGTTGACACCGAGCGAGGATCCCGCTGGTCTTGCAGGATCGGGTAAGGGTCTTCGTCGCCGAACGCTGGTCGAGTCGAGGCGCTGTCGGAAGTAGCGGCCAGACGAGCCGTTCGGACTCCTCCTCGCTGATTCCACGATACGGGGTCGCTGAGAGGCCGACGAGCGGACGCGCTTCTTTGAGCCTGTCAAGCCCCAGCCACCGGAGCAGATCGGTGTAGGAGCGGCGCCGTGGAGTGGTGTGCCTCGTCGATGACGACGCAGCCGGCGTCGGCGAGCCAGGCGTACTCGGGGTCGTTGATGCAGCCCGCGTGGAGCTTCTGGATCGTCGCGACGACGACGTGTGTAGCCCCGACGACAGGCTCGGCTTCGTTTGCGCCCCACAGGCGGCTGATGGCGAGTCGCTCGCGGGGTGGACCGACCCCTCGCCAGACGAAGCTCCAGGTCTGGACGGCCTGCTCGCACAGCTCGTCGCTTTGGGCGACCCAGAGGATCGGGCCCTTGAAGCTCGTCCGTTCTGAACCGCCTCGATGATTGCTTCGACAGCCACGCGGGTCTTACCGGCGCCGGTGGGGAGCGAGAGCAGTGCGCGACGGCCCTCGCGCTCGCCGCGAACCAGCGCGCGGAACTCGTCGACGATCAGACGCTGGTACGGATGGAGAGTCGTGAACGCTCTGGAGGTCCTTCGACTTCGAGCAGGGGTGAGCGCTTGGGCTGCTCGAATCCAGCGTAGTCACGGGAGAAGCCAAGCTTTCGGACAAAGCTGAGCGCCGCTGAACTGCCGACCCAGTGCGTTGGTGGCACCAATCCTTGATCACGGAGCTCGCTCCGGTACATGCGAAGGACGTCGATTCCGTACACAGCGAGGGCAAGTTCTGCTGTCCGCTCTCCAGGGATGCGAGTGCCGTCGCTCTCGAGTAGGACCAGCAGTCCTTTCGGCAGTCTGCTGCGCAACCCGGGCTCGCCGACCGCGGCGAGCAGACCTCGCCGACTCTTCCGGGAGACCCCGGATCTCGGCCGTACGGCGTCGTCGTTCACTCTCAGCTCCTCGAGTGAGGATTTCGTCGATCAAGTGGGCGTCGGCAGCGAGGCCAAGCGTTCCGGCGAGGTGCTCGAGAAGCTCTGTCTGGTCGAGCGCATGGTCGAAGTAGACGTGGCCGTCGCTGACAAAGAAGGCCGTGTCCTCTGTTTCTTGCCCGGCGTCGGTGCTTGTTTCGAGACGGAGTTCGTCACACGGCACGAGAATCAAGTTCGGAGCGTCAGGTTCGACGTGCCATTGCAGGGCGGGGAATTGATCGAACAGCGGGGTTGCCTCGCCGACGGCCGAGTACGCGAGCGACGTTTCGACCTTCTGTTCGGCATTGAGACGCCAACTGCTGCGAAGTTCTTCCGCCTCACCGATTGAGAGCACGAGGAGCGTCGGGACCTTCTGCGGGATGAGCGCATTGAGCTCGCGGTGATCGTGGACGACCGTCACGAGCGCCGCTGGGGCAGGCCCGAAGCCTTGACCGATGCGACAGCGGAGGTGCTCGGGTGGGTCATCGATTCGACGCGACGCCTCGAGGTAGAGCCGACCAAGCACCCCGTCGTCTGAAACGGAGTGGGCCGCCTCGAGCGCGCTGCGCCAGGTGTGCTCGGGCACAGCATCCAGCGAGGTCGGAAGATGCAGCAACTCGGCGAGTTCGTCTGAGACCTCTGCGACCGGCATGGCGGACGCCCATTCGGCGAGTGATGGTGCGAGGCACGCTGCAACCGGTTGAGGACCGCGTGAGGTGCGCAGCCGACCTTCGTCCCGTATCCGCCAAATCAGCGGTGCTTCAACCTCCATGATCGGATAGCCGTCGCGGTTCGTCTCGTGGAAAAACTCCCACGGCGCCAGGTCTGTCTCAGCCGCGAGCGCAGCTTCGGTGAAGAGCATCCGCCCTTCGTCACTGAGTGATTCGAGCGCCGTAAGTGGGCCGGCGAAGTCGCCGTGAGCGAAGTCGAGGAGGGCTTCTCGCGGGCGCCTTCCGGAGGGCAGGCGTTGTCGGTACGACACAAGCGTCTCTTGCTCGTACATCGAGAACCAGCCCTCGACTCGGCTGCCGAGGCCGGGCTGCGGCGCCGACGACAGCTCCGAGTAGGTGCAGGAGCTCGAGGTCATCGTGGTGGAAGGCGGTGTCAACGACCGCTGTCGCGGTCACGGTTGGCGTCCTCGGGAACAATCGTCCCGGGAAGGAGCGTGTTAAGCAGGGGCCGGAACTTCCCGCTACGCACGCGGACGAACGGAAGACGCCGGCGCGCCTTGAGGATCCCGGCCGCTCGTTCGGGGTCGATTCGTCGGATGAGCTGCCAGAACTCTTCCCACTCGTGATCAAGCCATCCGGTGAAGCCGCCGCGGAGGATTGACTCGAGGTCGGCAGCAGCGTCGACTGCCTGGATGCCCAGATCGCTCGAGCGCTTCTCGGGCCTCGGGATCCTGCGGCGAGGTCGGGATGCACGAAGTCGACGTCGTCGCCGCCCTCGTAGTCGCTGGGAAGGAAGAGATCTTCCGGATCAGCGGCTGCGAGGTGGCCGTCGCGTGTGAGCACGATCTTGGCGCCGCTTATCTGTGCGCGCGGAACGAAGCCCTCGTCGACGGCGTCGGCGGCTATGAGAAGCGCTGCCTTGGATGCCGCCAGTGACGCGGGCTCGACGAGCGCCTCGAGCCACGCTCGCCAGCCCGCGAGCACACCGTCGCCTTCACGGATGAGCCGCTCGACTCGCGGCCGCCGCTCTCGACGCTCGACGGTCGGGTGGCACCAGTCTCGGCTGGGCGATGCTTCCGCCCAGCGCTGGAGAAGCTGCTGCGCGACCTCGGCGTCGACGTCTTCTCCGGCCAGGCGCAGCACCGGATGAAGCGAGAGCTCGCTGGCTTGCGGAGATCGCCCGTCAAGGTCCGGGAGCGAGTCGGCCTTCGCCGCGAGCTCGTAGACGGCGTCCGTCAGGACACGGTCGGCCCAGTTCCGGGCCTCGCGACCGCGGGCCGGAATGATGTCGAGTAGCCGGCCCGGGTCGTCGGCAAGTGGTGAGTGCGTCGAGGTTATTGACGACGAGCTGCGCGACCACGCTGAGCAGCTCCTCGTTGAAGACGCCTTCGAGGAGGTTGCGCCGCTCCGAGGTCGTTTTCCACGGAGCGTTAACGATGCCGGACAGGGTCGTCTCGTACTCGGTCGGGAAGAACGCCCAGAGGACGCCGGGGCCCGTTCGTCCCTCGAGCGGCAGCGCCCAGTGGATGGGAACGCGCTCGCGATTGGTCATCTCGCCGGCGTCGTGCAGCGCTTCCTCACTCGGTGCGTAGACCGTCGAGAAGAGCATCCAGGTGCTGTCCTCGCCGCCTCTCGGTGAGCCTGTAACGATCTCCGTCTGCCGTGACACTTCAATCTCGCGACGGATCGGGAGCGGCAGCTCGTCTTCGTCGAGGCTCGCGATCGTAGACGATCGGTTGTCGAGGATCAGGCGACCGACGTGCCGCAGAAAAGAGAAGGAACTCGCGCGGGAAGGCTCGCGATGTCGTCGTCGAGCCACTCGTAGCGCCCTGCTAGAGGCAGCTTCACGATCGTCGTCGCCCACGGAGCACAGCTCGGCGAGAACCGGGTCGTCCGCGAACGCCTCAGCCGGGTCGACCGGATACGCGAGCCGGAGCCGCGGCGCAGAGGACTCGCCGGGAACGAACCCGGTTACCACCTCGGCGATGTCGCGCAGCGCACGCTCGTAGTCCCAAACGAAGGAGCCTGAGCGGCTATAGAACTCGCGGCGAGTCGGTGACCTCGAGGACAGACTTGAAGCCGAGGCCGAAGCGGCCGATCTCGTCGCCGCGCTTCTGCGAGACGTGCGCGAGCAGGATTGCCTCAGCGCCCAGGCACGTCGATCGGTTCGCCTTCGTTGGCGCAGTAGAAAGCGTCGTCGGTGAGGATCACCTCGACCCGGCCACCGCCGCTCCGCCAAGGAGTGCGTCGGCGCCGTTCTGGATCAGCTCGTAGAGCTGCCGCTGCGCGTAGCCGCCTTGGAATGCGGCGCGCTCGTTGTTCGCCTGCTCCTTCAGGAGCGGCGGGTTGACCCGGTAGGAGTCGAGGTTCGCCCGCGCCTGTCCCCGAACCTCCTGACAGACGGGTGAGTCCACCCCGTCCCATGCCTCGGTCTTCAGTTCTGCCGTCGCAGCCTTTCGTGTTGCCAAGTCCCCCGCCCCATTGTCCGTCGTCAACGCCTTTCGAGACATACACGGCCGGGGACGCTCTGTCTACCGCGTGCCAAGCTCGCCCGGCATTCTTACTGCTGCGTTGCCGACCGCCTGAGCCCGTGGGCGGTCCCCCGAATGCCTTGAGTCGGCCACGAGGGAGCGGGCGTTGAGGAGCCTACTGCGCCGCCTGCGGGAACGGGTCCCGTGAGCAGGCGCTGTCGTCCTCGCCCTCCTCGGCCCGCGCGTCGAGCACGGGTGCCGGTTCGGGCGCGATCTTCGGGTCGGCGACCGGTACGGTCGCTGACGCACGGCGATCGGGCCGCACCGGCGTCGCAATCTTCGGCGTCGGTCAGACGGACGGTCATCCACTCGCCCTTCTGGGCCGCGGGCAGGCCCAGCGAGCGTCGCGATTCGAGGATGGTCACCTTGGTGGCCGAGGATGACCGTTCCTTCGGCGCGCAGAGTGCGTGCGGGCGTCGCGGACCCGCTTCGGCGCGTCCTTCTGCTGCGCGAGCGTGACGACCGCGGTGCGCGGGACGATCCGGCCGCTGCACGCGTCGGAACAACTCGTCGACCCGCGCTTGGCCACCGCGGTGACTGAAGATCGCCTCTCGCTGGCGCGCGGCAGGTGCAGGAGGAGGTTCTCGGGCAGGTCGGCGTCGCGGTGAAGCCAGACAATCTGGCCGATCCCGACGGGGTTGAGGCGGCGTTTGCGGTCGCGGTTCTGCGACGCGACGAGGAACTCGTCGCGGATGCGGACCACGCCCGCCGACCACAGCGACTGGTGGTCGTCGGCCCAGACAAGGAGGCAGAGGTGCCCGTACGCCTCGAGAGGGATCTCCCAGCCGCCGAAACTGCGGGAGAACTTGCAGTCGACCTCGATCCCGTCGATACGGTAGTCGGTACGCTGCCGTCTCGCGAAGTCGAAGCTGGTGCGTGTCCATATCGGCGACCGCGTCCTGCGGCTGCGGTACGAGCTTTTCGCTCTAACGGCGCGCGTCAGTTGGGCTTCAAGCCCGGCGGCCTTGGCGAAGGTGGCGTAGACGCACGATCTCCTTCTTCACCTGTGCATCGAATTCGCGCGGCCGTGAGCGGCATCGCCTCGACGCCAAGGGTTGCGAGCTTCTCCTTGACCGCGGGCGCCTGCAGCGCCTTCTGCAGTTCCTCGGTTCAGCTTCGCGACGATCTCGGGCGGCGTCTTCGCGGGCGCGAAGACCCCCATCCAGAAGGTGTAGTCTGAATCCGGATAGCCCGACTCCAAGGTGCGTGGGAATGTCGGGCAGCGCCGAGGCGCCGCTGCGGGCTGCTGACCGCGAGGCCG
>CAWGAP010000002.1:0-120425 GCA_963820695.1 uncultured Gaiellaceae bacterium
CTCGAGCACGTTCGCGTGACGGTCGCGATTCGAGCCGAGCGGAGCGGCCGCGTCGTTGACGTGCAGAGCGCGCAACCGCTTGAGCCCGATCCGCGCATCCACCTCCTTCAGCACCGCCGCCACGTCCTTCGGCTCGCCAACGTCGACCCCGGAGACGTAGAGATGGCAGGAGTCGAGGCAGATGCCGAGGCGCTCGTGTCTGTCGAGCGCGTCGACGATCGCGGCCAGTTCATTGATCGAGCGGCCGATCGTGCCGCCCGCGCCGGCCGAGTTCTCGAGCAGGAGCCAGGTCGTGTCGGAGCAGTGCTCGAGCACCTCACGCAGGGCGGGCACGCAGCGCTCGAGGCCGGCGTCGAACCCCGTGCCGAGGTGCGAGCCGACGTGGAAGACGACGCCGTCCGCCTCGATCGCGGAGGCCGTGTCGACCGTGGCGAGCATCGTCTCGAGGCTCTTGCCGTAGATCACGTCGTCCGGCGTGGCGAGGTTGCAGAGGTAGAGCGCGTGCACGAGCACGGAGCCGATCCCCGCCTCTGCGCGGCGCTCCCGGAAACTCGCCAGATCCTCCTCCGCATGCTCGGGGAAGCGCCACATACGCGGGCTCTGCGCGAACAGCTGCACCGCATCCGCTTCGATCTCGATCGCCCGGTCGAGTGCGCCTTTGATCCCGCCTGAGCAGTGGGCGCCGTGGAGCACGCGGGTAGGCTAGCCGCCGCATGTCGTCCGCGTCCGCATGGCTCCGAGCCCCACCGGCTTCCTCCACATCGGCGGCGTCCGCACGTTTCTCTTCAACTGGCTCTTCGCGCGCGGGCAGGGCGGCGAGTGCCTGCTGCGGATCGAGAACACGGACACGAGCCGCGAGGTGGCCGAGTCGGTCGAGCAGATCCAGAGCTCGCTGCGCTGGCTCGGGATCGACTGGGACGGCGACGTCACCTTCCAGCTCGACCGGCTCGAGCGCTGCGGGCAGGAGGCGCGGCGGCTCGTCGAGGAGGGCATCGCCTACGAGGACGAGGGCGCGATCCGCTTCCGGATGCCGGACGAGGGCACGACGAGCTGGGACGACGCGGTCAAGGGGCGGATCGAGTTCCCGAACGAGCAGCTGGACGACCTCGTCCTCGTCCGCTCCGACGGGCGGCCGACCTACAACTTCGCCTCGCCCGTCGAGGACTGGCTCGACGGGATCACGCACGTGATCCGCGGCGACGACCACGTCTCGAACACGCCGAAGCAGATCCAGATCCTGCAGGCGCTCGGCTCGGAGATCCCCACGTACGCGCACGTGCCGAGCGTCTTCGGCGAGGACGGCAAGAAGCTCTCGAAGCGGCACGGCGCCGTCTCGGTGGACGAGTTCCGCCAGGCCGGTTACATCGCGCCGGCGCTGATGAACTTTCTCGCGCTGCTCGGCTGGGCGCCGGACGGGGAGACGACGATCATGTCGAGAGACGAGCTGATCGAGCGGTTCTCGCTCGAGCGGGTCGGCGCCAGCCCGGCCACGTTCGACTACGCGAAGCTCGACTGGATGAACGGCGTCTACCTCCGCGAGCTCTCGGCGGAGGAGTACGCCGACGCGCTCATCGCGTTCCTGCGCGAGCAGGGCTACGACTGGCCGGAGGAGCGGATCCGCGCGGCCGCCCCGATCGTGCAGGAGAAGATCGCGAAGCTCGGTGAGTTCCCCGACTTCGCGGGCTTTCTCTTCCACGACGTCGAGCCGGATTCGGAGCTGCTCGACCGGGACGTCCTCACGGCTGCGGCGGCGGCGCTCGAGCAGGTCGAGCCGTGGCAGGCGGAGCAGCTCGAGACCGCGCTCAAGCAGGTGACGGAGCGCCTCGGCATGAAGCCGCGCCAGGCGTTCCAGCCGATTCGCGTCGCGGTGACGGGGTCGAAGATCTCGCCCGGCCTCTACGAGAGCCTGGAGCTGCTCGGCCGCGAGACGTCGCTCGCGCGCCTCAGGAGCGGGGCGGCGGCAGCCGCTTGACCGGCGCGAGCGGGTCGAGCGCGCGCTGGAACTCGATCCAGGCCCGGCGGCGGTAGCTGGCGCTCGGGAGTGGGGAGGTAGTCCTCGTCCCGGTTGCGCTTCATCGTGGTGCCCTTCTCCACGGGATCCTTCCTGCTTCTCATTTTCGATAGGTAAACGGAATTGGCTCGTCCGGCGGTACGGCGCCGAGGTACAGTGCGCGGCCTGATGGGCGTTCAAGGGGGGCGGCACGTCAAGGACGTGCTCGTCGTCGACGACGAGCGCTCGCTCCGCCTGCTCTGCCGCGTCAACCTCGAGCTGGACGGTCATCACGTCCGCGAGGCGGCAACGATCGCCGAGGCTCGGCGGGAGCTGGAGCGGGCGACACCGGACGTGATCCTGCTCGACGTCCACGTCGGCGCCGACGACGGGCTGGAGCTGCTCGACGAGATCGCCGCCCTCGAGCTGCCGACGCGCGTCGTGCTCCTGTCGGGGACGAGCGAGGTCGGCCCGGAGTTGCGCGCGCGCGTCGACTCCGTGCTCGGCAAGCCGTTCGAGCTGAAGCGGCTCGCGGCCGCCGTCACCGGCACGCTCGTCCGGTAGGCTCGGCCCACGTGAGCGTGACGGGGGTCAGGACGCCGGTCGAGTACGAGGAGCGCCTCGCGCGCTATCTCTTCGAGCGCTCGGAGGAAGGGCGCGCGGTGCGCGTGGGGGAGAAGGAGACCTCCGAGCAGGCCGCGATCGTCGAGCGCTACCGCGACCTCTTCTCGCACGGGCAGCTCGACGTCCTGCGCGAGGCCGAGGACGCCGCGGACGCCGACGAGCGCGAGCGCCTCTACCGGCTGCGCAAGACCTGCGAGGCCGGAATCGTCTCCGCCGAGCTGGCCGGGCGCGAGGACGAGCTGGAGAACCGGATCCTGGCCGCGCGGGTCGACTGGCGCGGCGAGGAGCTGCCGCTGCGCACCGCGCAGGCGAAGCTCGCCGTGCTGCCCGGCTACGGCGACCGGGACGAGCTGGGCTCGCTCGCGAACGCCGTCAGCGCCGGTTTCAACGACGACCGCCGCGACCTGCTCGCCGCGGGTGAGTCGCTCGAGGCGGAGCTCTCCGGCGAGCCCGACGCGATCGCGCGCAACGGCGAGGAGAAGGGGATCTCGCTGCGCGAGCTCGAGGAGGCGCTCGACACGGCCGCCCGCGCGTCCGCCGAGCGTCTACGACCGCATGCGGCAGCGCTGGTTCGAGCAGCTGCTCGGGCCGGAGCGCGAGGACGTCCCGACGTCGAACCACACGAGCTACCTGCGGCGGCTCTCGCCGCTCGAGCAGACGTACACGAAGGAGCGCGCGGTCGAGGTCTGCATGGCGACGCTGAACGCGATCGGCCTGAACATGGACGAGATGCCGGGGATCCGGCTCGACCTCGACGACCGGCCGCAGAAGTCGCCGCGCGCCTGCGTGATCGCGTCCGACCCGCCGAACGTCGTGCACCTGATCACGCGTGCCCAGGGCGGGCTGCACGACTACCAGGCGTTCCTCCACGAGGCCGGGCACGCGCTCCACTACGCCAGCGTCGACCCCAGGCTCCCGTACACCTTCCGCAAGATCTCGCGCGACCACGCGCTGACGGAGATCTACTCGTACATCGTCGAGGCGATCAGCCGCGAGCCGGCCTGGCACGCTGAGCACTTCGGCCTCAGCGACGAGCAGGCGGCCGAGAACGCCGAGGCCACGGTCTTCCTCGAGGCGCTCCTCTTCCGCCGCTACGCGGCGAAGCTCCGCTTCGAGCTCGACTTCTGGGGCCGCTACGCCGAGGACGGCGGCACGCCGGACGGGCTACTCGGAGCGCCTGACCGCGGCGACCGGGATCCGCTACCCGGCCGAGAACTACCTCTCGGACATGGACTCGGGCTTCTACTCGGCCGACTACCTGCGCGCCTGGATCCGCTCCGCGCAGCTGCGCCGGTATCTCGTCCGCGAGGTCGGGGAGGACTGGTGGCGCCGGCCGGAGACCGGTGAGCGGCTGCGCGAGCTCTGGCGCGAGGGGACGCGGCCGACGAGCGAGGAGATCGCCGCGCGCCTCGGCTACGAGCCGCTCGACACGGCACCGCTGCTGCACGAGCTCGGCGCCTGAGAGCCTGACTCACGCGGGTCTTGACACGCTCGTCACGCCGTCGTACCTTAGACCTGAATCGGGTCTCAGGTTTGCGAGGTCGGATCCGTCCACGTTTCCTCACGGAGGTCAGGGAGATGCAGGCAAGGCACTGGCGTGGCGTCGCGACACTCGCGGCGGTAACGACTCTCCTCGCGGCGTTCGCAGGCGGGGCACAGGCGCGCACGGACGGCGGCAGCGGCGCGACCGCAGCGGCCGCGTACAAGGTCGGGATCGTCTACTCGCGCACCGGCCTGCTGGCCGCGTACGGCGCCGAGTACATCCAGGGCCTGCGCTACGGGCTCGCGTACGCGACCAAGGGCACGATGAAGGTCAACGGCCGGCCGATCGAGCTGACGATCGTCGACGACGGCACCGATCCGACGAAGGCCGTCGCCGCCGGCCGCGACCTGATCGGCAAGGGCTACAAGATCCTCGCCGGCAGCGTCTCCTCGGGCGTCGCCCTGCAGATGGCGCCGCTCGCGGCGCAGAACCAGGTGCTGTTCATCTCCGGGCCCGCGGCTACGGACGCGGTCACCGGCATCAACAAGTACACGTTCCGCTCAGGCCGCCAGACCTACCAGGACGTCAAGACCGCGGCGACCTTCCTCAAGGGGATCGGCAAGAAGGTCACCGTCTTCGCGCAGGACTCCGCCTTCGGCGTCGGCAACTACGCGGCCGTCAACTCGATCGTCGGCTCGCAGGGCCACAACGTCGGCCGGCATGCTCGTGCCGCTGTCGGCGCAGGACTTCACGCCGTTCGCGCAGCAGGTCAAGCAGGCGAACCCGGACCTGCTCTTCGTCGCCTGGGCCGGCACGACCGCGCCCGCGATGTGGCGCGCGCTCGAGCAGCAGGGCGCCTTCGGCGTCTCCAACAAGATCACCACCGGTCTCGCCGAGCGGGCGACGTGGTCGACGTTCGGCGACGTCGCCGCGAAGATCGACTTCCTCTCGCACTACGTCCACACGGCGCCGAAGAACAAGGTGAACGACTTCCTCGTCAACTCGATGCGGAAGCGCGGCCAGGTGCCCGACCTGTTCACGCCGGACGGCTTCGTCGCCGGCCAGATGATCGTGCAGGCGCTGACGGGCGCGAAGGGCGACAACGTCGACAAGATGATCGCCGCGCTCGAGGGCTGGAGCTTCGTCGGCCCGAAGGGGCAGCAGTCGATCCGCGCATCCGACCACGCGATGATCCAGCCGATGTTCCAGGTGAAGCTGGTGAAGCAGGCGAACGGCAAGTGGGCGCCCAGGGTCGTCGCCCGCATCAAGGGGCAGTTCGTCGCCCCACCGGAGCCGAGGAGCTAGCGGCGAATCCCTGACCTCCGGGGATCGTGGCAACTCCTCCGCACCGATCCTCGCCACGCGAAACCTCGGGCTCGACATCGGCGGCGCCAAGATCGTCGCCGATGTCTCGCTCGAGGTCCGCGCGGGCGAGCTCGTGGGCATCATCGGGCCGAACGGCGCCGGCAAGACGACGCTCTTCAACCTGCTCTCGGGGCTGCTCCGCCCGACGGCGGGGAGCGTCGAGCTGCACGGCCGGGACGTCACCGGCGGAGCCCCCGTACCGGCGCGCCCGCGCGGGGCTCGGCCGCACCTTCCAGGTCTCGAGCGTCTTCCCGCTCCTGTCGGTGCACGAGAACGTCCGCCTGGCCGCCGAGGCCGAGCTCGGCGGCTCGCTGCGGATCTGGCGCCGCGCCGCCTCGGTCCGCGAGGCGGTGGAGCGGGCGAACGACGCGCTCGTCCGGGTCGGCCTCGGGCCGCGGATGCTCTGGCCCGCCGGGCTGCTCTCGCACGGCGACAAGCGCAAGCTGGAGCTGGCGATGCTGCTCGCCGGCCGGCCCGACGTGATCCTGCTCGACGAGCCGATGGCCGGCGTCTCGGCCGAGGACGTCGACGAGCTCGTCGAGCTGATCCGCTCGGTGCACCGCGAGGAAGGCAAGACGGTGCTGATGGTCGAGCACCGGATGGAGGTCGTGATCGGCCTCGCCGAGAAGATCGCAGTCATGCACCACGGCGCACTGCTCGCGTTCGACGAGCCGGCCGCTGTGATGGCGAACGAGACCGTGCAGACGGCCTATCTCGGAGAGCCGCTGTGAACCTCGCGCCCCTGGCGCGCGCTCCGGCGGCGAGCCGGCCTCGGCGCCTCGCGCGCCTGGCGGCACGCGGCTCTCCGGGTCTGTGCCCGCCTACCTCCGCGCACCCCCAGTCACGCGCCAGGAACGCGAGGTGACGCAGGTGACGTCCAACCCGCTGATCCGGGTCCGACCTGGGCGAGTCGCACGTGCTCCAGGACGTCAGCTTCGACGTCCCCGAGGGCGGCGTCACCGCGCTCCTCGGCCGGAACGGCGTCGGCAAGACGACGACGCTGCGGGCGATGATGGGCCTCGTCCCGCGCCGGGGGGCGGTCACGCTCGCCGGCGAGGACACGACCAGGCTGCAGACATACGCGATCGTGCGGCGTGGCGTCGGCTACGTGCCCGAGGACCGCGACGTCTTCGCCGGTCTCTCGGTGGACGAGAACCTGCGGCTCGCCGAGCGTGGAGGGACACCGCGCTACGAACTCGTCTACGAGCTCTTTCCCGAGCTCAAGGTCCGCGGCGCACAGAAGGCCGGAACGCTTTCCGGCGGCCAGCAGCAGATGGTCGCGATCGCGCGGGCGCTCCTGAATGACAATCCGGTGCTGCTCGTCGACGAGCCGACCAAGGGGCTCGCGCCGCTGCTCGTGACCGAGGTGGCGGCGGCGCTCGAGCGCGCCGCCGAGCTGACGACCGTGCTGCTCGTCGAGCAGAACCTCGCCGTCGTCGCCCGCGTCGCGCAGCAGGTCGTCGTGCTCGACATGGGCACGGTCGTGCACACCGGCCCCGCCGCCGAGCTGCTCGGCGACCCCGAGAAGGTGCGCTCGCTGCTCGGCGTGCACGGAGGCTCGCATTGAGCACCTTCGTGCTTCTGACCATCACGGGGCTCGGGCTCGGGGCGATGTACTTCCTGATCGCGTCCGGGCTCTCGCTGATCTACGGCCTGATGGGCGTGCTCAACTTCGCGCACGGCGCGCTGATCACCGTCGGCGCGTACGCGACGTGGTGGATGTCGACGCAGGTGGACGGCGGGCAGGGCACGAAGCTGCTCGTCGGCGCGGTCTTCGGGATCGCCGTCGGCGCGGTGCTCGCAGCCCTGATCGAGCTCGTGCTGATCCGGCCGCTCTACCGTCGCCCGGTCGAGCAGGTGCTCGTGACCGTCGGCCTCGCGCTCGCATTGAATGCCCTGGTCGAGGCGATCTGGGGCTTCGACGCGCGGCCGTTCCCGGTCCCGTCGTGGCTGATCGACACGACCACGGTGCTCGGCGCCTCGATCCCGAACGACCGCTTCGTCGAGATCGCGGCGGCTGCGGTCGTGCTGGTCGGCCTGAACGCGTTCCTGCGCTTCACCCGCTACGGCCTGATCATCCGGGCCGGCGTCGAGAACCGCGCGATGGTGACTGCGCTCGGGATCGACGTGCGCAAGGCGTTCACGCTCGTCTTCGCGATCGGCGGCGCCCTCGCGGCACTGGCCGGCGTGCTCTCGGGCGTCTACTACGGCGTCGTCGACCCGGGCCGCGGCACCTCGCTGCTGATCTTCGCCTTCATCGTCGTCGTCATCGGCGGCTTCGGCTCGATCGGCGGCACTGCCGTCGCGGCCGTCGCGGTCGGCCTGATCCAGCAGTACGCGAACTACTACGCCTCGAGCGGGCTCGGCGACCTCGCGGTCGTGCTCCTGCTCGCGATCGTGCTGCTGCTGAAGCCGGAGGGGCTCGCTCCGAAGGTGGCGCATTGAAGCGCGCGCGTCCGCTGCTGCTCCCGATCGCGCTGCTCGTGGGGTTCGCGGTCGTGCCCTTGCTCTCGCTCGACCTACCCGTGCTCTTCAGCGGCCCGCTCGACAGCCCGGGCACGCTCGGTCTGCTCGCGCTCTGCCTGGTCTTCGCGGGTGTCGCGCTCACCTACGACCTGCTCTTCGGCTTCACCGGGCTGCTGTCGTTCGGCCACGCGCTCTACTTCGCGATCGGCGTCTACGTGATGACGATCGCGCTGACGAAGTGGGAGTGGGGCTTCGTCCCGTCGCTGCTCGCCGTCGCCGCGGTCGGGATCGTCGTCCCGCTACTGCTCGGCGGGATCAGCCTCCGCGTCGGCGGGATCGCGTTCGCGATGGTGACGCTCGCGTTCGCGCAGGCCGGGCAGGTGCTGGTGCAGAAGAATCCGGACGGGCTCACCGGCGGCGAGGAGGGCCTCGGGCTCAACTTCGAGCCGATCCCGGACGCCTTCGTCGGCGTCCTCAACACGAAGTACCTCTACTGGCTGGCGCTCGGCTACGCGGCGGTCGTGTTCGTCGCCGTGCGCTGGGCGGTGAACAGCTCGCCCGGACGGGTCTGGCAGGCGATCCGCGAGAACGAGCGCCGGGTCGAGGTGATCGGGCTGCAGCCCTTCCGCTTCAAGCTGCTCGCATTCGTGCTCGCCTCGTTCCTCGCGACTGCCGGCGGCGTCGTCTGGCTGCTCGTGCTCGGTACGGGTGCCTCGCCGCAGGTGACGACCGCGAGCTTCACGCTGACGCTGCTCGTCATGGTCGTGATCGGCGGTACCGGGACGCGCTACGGCGCGCTCCTCGGCGGCTTCCTCTACACGCTCGCCGACCAGAGGCTCGGCTCGCTCGCCGGCTCCTCCCGGATCGAGGATCTGCCGACGGTGCTGTCGACGCCGCTCTCGGAGCCGCTCTTCATCCTCGGCGACGCTCTTCATCCTGCTCGTCTTCTTCGTGCCGGGCGGGCTCGCCAGCCTCGGCCACCGCCGCTGGCGCCGGCGGCGCCGCATGGAGCCGCTCGAGGGGATGCAGTGAAGATCGCCTGGGAACGGCACGGGGAGGGAGCGCCGCTGCTCCTGATCCACGGGCTCGGCTACGCGCGCTGGGGCTGGGAGCCGATCGTCGAGCCGCTGGCGCGGTCCTTCGACGTGATCCTCTTCGACAACCGCGGCATCGGCGAGAGCGACGCTCCACCCGGGCCGTACACGGCTGCCGAGCTGGCCGCCGACGCGGCTGCAGGTGCTCGACGAGGCCGGCGTCGAGCGGGCGCACGTGCTCGGGACGAGCCTCGGCGGCATGGTCGCGCAGGAGCTCGCGCTCGCTGCACCGGAGCGCGTCGACAGGCTCGTGCTCGCGTGCACGACGCCCGGCGGCCCCGAGTCGTTCCCGATGCCCGAGCAGACCGTGCAGCTGCTGACGAGCGGCGCCACCTTGCGCCAGTTCGTCGAGAACGCGCTCGCGCCGGAGCCCGACGCGGAGATCGTCGAGCGGATCCTGCGCCACCGCGAGGCGAACGGCGCAGCCGTTCGAGGCGTGGAGCGCGCAGGCCGCGGCGGGGGCGACGTTCGACGCGCTCGACCGCGTCGAGGAATCGTTGCGCCGACGCTCATCCTCCACGGGACGGAGGATGCGGTCGTGGACTCCCGGAACACGGCCCTGCTCGCGCTCCGGATTCCGGACGCCCGCGTCGAGCTCTTCCCCGGCGGCGGGCCACCTCTTCTTCTGGGAGCAGCCCGAGCGCTTCGTCGAGGTCGTGACGGAGTTCCTCCAATGAGCGAATTGACCCTGGGCCGCTGGATCCGCGACCGCGCCCGGACGACGCCGGCGCGCGTCGCGATCGACTGCCGCGGCGACGAGACGACCTACGCCGAGCTCGACGCGCGCTCCGACCGCCTCGCTGCAGGCCTGCTCGAGGCCGGCCTCGCGCCGGGCGACCGCGTCGCGACGCTGACGGCGACGAGCTCCGAGCACGTCGTCGTCTTCTTCGCCTGCGCGAAGGCGGGCCTGATCCTGATGCCGCTGAACACGCGCCTCGCAGCGCCGGAGCTCCGCTACCAGCTCGACGACGCCGAGCCGGCTGTCCTCCTCTGCTCGGAGGACTTCGCCGAGCTCGCCGCGACCTTGCATGAGCGAACGGCGCCGCTCGAAGCCTTGCAACAGACTGTTACTAAGTCGCTTCCCGAGCCCGGAGGACGGCGACGGGCTGCTGCTCGTCTACACCTCGGGCACGACCGGGAAGCCGAAGGGCGCGCTGCTCACGCACGCGAACTGCTTCTGGACGAACCTCTCCTTCGACCGCGTCGCCGGGCTCGGCGCCGAGGACACGGTGCTGCAGGTGCTGCCGCAGTTCCACGTCGGCGGCTGGAACGTGCAGCCGCTGCTCGCGTGGTGGAAGGGCGCGACGGTCGTGCTCGAGCCGGCGTTCGATCCGGCGCGCGCGCTGCAGCTGATCGCGGAGAAGCGGGTGACGACGATGATGGGCGTCCCCGCGACCTACCTCTTCATGGCACAGGATCCCGGCTTCGCGAGGGCCGATCTCTGGACGCTGCGGCGCGCGGTCGTCGGCGGCGCGCCGATGCCCGAGGCGCTGCTCGAGACGTGGCACGAGCGCGGCGTCGAGATCGTCCAGGGCTACGGCTTGACCGAGGCTGCCCCGAACGTGCTCTGCCTGCCGCCCGAGGACGCGGCGCGGAAGCGCGGCTTCGCCGGCAAGCCGTACCCGCACGTCGACGTCGCGCTCCGCGACACCGAGAGCGGCCGCCTGCTCGACGGTGCGGCCGAGGGCGAGCTGCTCGTCAAGGGGCCGAACGTCTTCGCCGGCTACTGGCGCAACACCGAGGCGACCGACGCGGCGTTCGCGGACGGCTGGCTCGTGACCGGCGACGTCGCCGCGCGCGACGAGGAGGGCTACTACCGGATCGTCGGCCGGACGAAGGACATGGTCATCTCCGGCGGCGAGAACGTCTATCCGGCCGAGATCGAGAACGTGCTCCACGAGCATCCGGCCGTGCAAGGAGGCCGCCGTCGTCGGCGTGCCGGACGAGCGCTGGGGCGAGGCATGCCTTGCGTTCGTCGTCCTCGCGGGTGACGCGACCGAGGAGGAGTTGCTGGAGCACTGCCGCAGCCGGCTCGCGCGCTACAAGGTGCCGAAGGGCGTCCGCTTCGTCGAGTCGCTGCCACGGAACGCCCTCGACAAGGTCGTCAAGTCGGCCCTCGTGGAGCTCGTGCGATGAAGCAGCTGACCGCACGCGGCGAGCGCACTCGCCAGAAGCTGCTCGAGTCGGCGGAGCGGATCTTCGCCGAGGTCGGCTACCACGAGGCCTCGATCGTGAAGATCACCGAGGCCGCGGGCGTCGGCCAGGGCACGTTCTACCTCTACTTCTCGAGCAAGAAGGAGGTCTTCGACGAGGTCGTGCTCGACCTGAACGCGCGCGTCCGGCACGCGATGACCGAGGCGGCGGCGAAGGGCACGACGCGCGCCGAGCAGGAGCTGCTCGGCTTCGGCGCCTTCTTCCGCTTCACCGCCGACCACCCGGCGCTGTACCGGATCATCCGCCAGGCCGAGTTCGTCTCGCCCGAGACGCTCGTCACCCACTACGACCGGCTGATGCGCCCGTACGCGACCGGGCTCGAGCAGGCGATGGAGGCGGGAGAGGTCGCGCAGGGCGACGCCGAGGTGCTCGCCTGGAGCCTGATGGGGATCGGCGAGCTGGTCGGCATGCGCTGGATCCTCTGGAACGGCGAGCGGGAGATGCCCGAGCAGGTCTTCGACGAGCTCGCGCGGATCATCGTGCGCGCGCTCGGCGCGAAGGACCTCGACCCGTGATCGGGCTCGCCGCGACGGCGACCTATCTCCCGGAGACCTGGATGAGCGCGGCCGAGATCGGGGCCGCGAGCGGGATCCCGGAGCAGGTGATCGTCGAGAAGTTCGGCCTGCGCGGCAAGCACATCGCGGCGGCGGACGAGCACGTCAGCGACATGTCGGTCGCGGCGGCGTCGCGCCTGCTCGGCGAGAACGCGATCGATCCGGCCGAGATCGACGTCGTCATCTACTACGGCTCGCTCTGGAAGGACTATCCGGTCTGGCAGGCGGCGCCGTGGATCGCGCACCGGCTCGGCTGCGAGAACGCCTACGCGCTCGAGTACGCGAACGTCTCCTGCGGCACGCCGGTCGCGCTGCGGCTGGCGCGCAACTTCCTGCTCGCCGAGCCCGACCTCCGCAACGTCCTGATCGTCGCTGCCGTGCCGCGAGTCGCACCTGCTCGACTACTCGAACGAGCGCTCGCGCTTCATGTTCAACTTCGGCGACGGCGCGGTTGCGGGGCTGCTGACGCGCGACGGCGGCCACGAGCTGCTCGGCTGCCACGCGCTCACGGACGGCTCCTTCTCGCTCCAGGTGAAGGTGCCGGCCGGCGGCTCGGTCGAGCCCGCGTCGGCCGAGAGCGTCGCCGGTCGCCGCCACTTCCTCGACGTCGCCGACCCGGCGCAGATGAAGGGCGGGCTCGACGAGGTCAGCCTGCCGAACTTCGTCGCCGCCGCGCGCGGCGCGGTCGAGCGCTCGGATGCGAAGCTGGAGGACGTGTCGTACCTCTGCGGGATCCACATGAAGCGCTCGATGCACGACGCGATCGTCGGCGCGCTCGGGAGCCCGCGCGCGGCCTACCTCGACGACACCGGCCACATGAGCGGCGTCGACTCGCTGCTCGCGCTCGATCGTGCCTCGCGGGGCGGCGAGCTCTCGGCCGGCGATCTCGTGCTGCTGCTCGCCGCCGGCACGGGCTACACGTGGGCGGCGTCGGTGATCAAGTGGTGATCGAGGACCTGATCGGGCAGGAGCTCGTCTCCGAGTGGCGGACCGATCGAGCAGGAGCGGATCGACGAGTTCGCACGCGCGACGGACGACGCGCAGTGGATCCACACCGACCCCGAGGCCGCCGCGGCGGGGCCGTTCGGGACGACGATCGCGCACGGCTTCCTGACGCTCTCGCTCGTCGTGCCGATGTTCGCCGAGGCGCTGCCGCCGCTCGACGGCTACGGCATGACGCTCAACTACGGCCTCAACCGCGTCCGCTTCACCTCGCCGGTGCCGTCGGGCGCCCGCATCCGCGGCCGCTTCCGGATCGAGGACGTCGAGGAGGTCGCGTTCGGCAAGCAGGCGCGGGTCGCCGCGACGATCGAGCTGGAGGGACAGGAGAAGCCTGCCTGCGTCGCCGAGGCGCTCTTCCGCTTCCTCAATCCAGCGTGAGCCGCTCGCCCTGCCGGAGAACGCAGTAGGGCTGGCCGAGCCGCTCGCACTCGGCGACGAACGCGTCCGGTGACGCCGTGTTGAACTCGAACATGTCGTAGTGGCAGGGGACGGCGAGCGCTGCCTCGACCGTCTGCGCGAGCCTGGCGGCCTCGGGGCCGTCGAGGTTGCCGAGCTTGCCGTTGATCGGGAGGAAGGCGACGTCGATGCCGCGGACGCCGGGGTCGATCCAGGTCGTGTCGCCGGAGTGGTAGAGCCGGCGGCCGCCGGCCTCGATCACGTAGCCGACGCAGTGGTCGCCGGGGTGCGACGGCCGGGACCGCCTGGACGCGGAAGCCGCCGACCTCGGCGGTCTCGCCCTCGGAGATGCCGGTCACGTCGCCGCCGCTGCGCTCGCGCGCGAGCTCGACGATGCGCGGCGGGCGCGACGAGCGGCGCGCCGATCGCGCGAAGCGTGTCGCCGTCAAGGTGGTCGGTGTGGCCGTGGGTCGAGAGCACGACGTCGACGAAGGCGAGCTGCTCCGGCGCGACGACATGCGGGTGCATCCGGACGTGCGGCGTCTCGGTGCCCTCGTACTTCTCCGTCAGCGAGTCGGAGAGGTAGGGGTCGACGAGCAGATGCCGGCCTTCGTGACCGATCAGGAAGCCGCTCTGCCCGAGCCACCAGACGTGGGTGCCGGCGATGGACGGCTCGATCACAGCTCGTCGCGGACGATCCGGACGCCGGCGACGAGGTTCGTGAGCTTCTGCCTGGCCGCCCAGCGCGCGGTCTGACTGAGCCCGCAGTCGGTCGAGAAGGCGAGCCGCTCCGGCGGCGCGAGCTGCGACGAACCGCCGCACGCGCGCCGCCACGTCCTCCGGCGTCTCGACGTAGTAGCTCTTGACGTCGATCACGCCGACGGCGACGTCCTTCGTCTCGGCGATCGTCCCGACGAGCTCGGCCTCGGCGAGCTCGCGGCTCGCCATCTCGAGGTGGATCTCGTCGACGGCGACGCCGAGGAAGGCAGGGAAGAGCGGCGCGTACTGGCGCGGCGCGACCGCGCGGCC
This sequence comes from uncultured Gaiellaceae bacterium, assembly GCA_963820695.1. Classification (GTDB taxonomy): domain Bacteria; phylum Actinomycetota; class Thermoleophilia; order Gaiellales; family Gaiellaceae; genus Gaiellasilicea. The sequence continues at coordinate 14,218 of CAWGAP010000002.1, forward strand.
CTTGTAGTTGCCGAAGCAGAGATGGGTCGAGAGCCGCGCGCGGCCGGCGACCGGGGCGACCGTGCGGTTGAAGAGCTCGACGAGCCGCTCCGGATCCTCGCGGTGCGCGTAGCAGCTCATCGACGGCTCGTCGATCGCGATCTCCCCGCAGCCCGCGTCGGCGAGCGCGACGAGCTCTGCCTGCACGATCGGCAGCAGCGCCTCGGCGGTCTCCCAGCGCTCGCCCTCGAGCCGTCCGGCGAGCGTGTACGGCCCCGGCACCGCGACCTTCAGCGTCGGCCCGGGCGGCGCGACGCGCCGCAGGCGCTCGAACTCCTCGACCGTGCCGAGGCCCGCGCGGCGCCGACAGCTCGCCGACGATCGCGGTGCTTCGCGCGCTGGTCGTGCGCCGGCGGGCCGAAGCGCCGCGCCGCGTCGCCCTGCTCGATCCCGTCGAGGAAGCCGTAGAAGCCGAGGTTGAAGTCGAGCCGGGTCTGCTCGCCGTCCGAGATCGTGTCGAGCCCGGCCGCGACCTGATCGTGGACGGCCGCGATCACCGCGTCCTCCTGCAGCTCGGCGACGTCGTCGGGGCCGAAGTCGGCAAGGTTCGCGGCCGCGTGCTCGAGCCAGCCGGGGAACGGATAGCTGCCGATCACGGTCGTGCGCAGCGAAGTCATTGGCGTATCCTCGCATCATGGTTGTAAGCGGCACTGTCGGGATCGACACGCTGGAGTACCGTCAGGTCGCCAAGACGATCGACCACTCGCTGCTCCGTCCGGAGCTCGACCTCGACACCGTGCGCGCGGGTGTCGAGCTGGCGCTCCGCTACGACGTCGCCTCGGCCACCGTCCGCCCGGCCGACGTCGCCGTGGCGGCGGAGCTGGTCGCCGGCTCCGACGTGCTCGTCTCCACGGTCGTCGGCTTCCCGCACGGCAGCCACACGACCGCGACGAAGGCGGCGGAGACGGAGGAGCTGATCGCCGCGGGTGCCGACGAGATCGACATGGTGCTGAACATCGGCCGCCTGGTCTCGGGCGAGGACGAGTACGTCGAGCGCGACATCCGCGCGGTCGTCGAGGCTGCGCAGGGTCGGCTCGTGAAGGTGATCTTCGAGAACGCCTACCTCGACGACGCCCAGAAGATCCGCGCCTGCGAGCTGACGGCGGCTGCGGGCGCCGGCTTCGTCAAGACGTCGACCGGGTTCGCCGCGTCGGGCGCGACGCTCGAGGACCTGAAGCTGATGCGCGAGCACAGCCCGGCTCACGTCCAGGTCAAGGCCGCCGGCGGCGTCCGCACGCTCGACGCGCTCCTCGAGGTCATGAACGTCGGCGTCACCCGGATCGGCGCGACCGCGACCGAGACGATGCTCGAGGACTTCAAGGCGCGGAAGGAAGCTCTAGCCGCGGCCGGCGCCGCGTAGAGCCGCACCGATCGCACCTGCGCGCACGCCGAGCTCCGCCTGGACGATCTCGACCGGCACCGAGACGAACACCCGCCGCGCGACCTCCCGCCGCAACGGCTCGAGCAGCTTCTCGCCCACGGATCCGACGCCACCGCCGACGACGACGAGGTCGGGCGCAAGCAGGACGACCGCGTTCGCGACGCCGATCCCGAGCAGCTGGCCCGCCCGCCGCAGCCGCCGAGCGTCCAGCGCCTCACGGACGAACGCCTCGAGGCAGCCGCTGTTGCCGCAGGTGCACAGCGGGCCCTTCTCGGCGATCGTGAGGTGGCCGATCTCGCCGGCGCGTCCGGCGCGGCCCTCGTGGAAGCGGCCGCCGACGGTGATCCCGCCGCCGACGCCCGTGCCGACGGCGACGAAGACGGCCGTGTCGCAGGCGCGGGCGGCGCCGAGCGTCGACTCCGCCAGCGCGAACGCGCGCGCGTCGTTGATCAACGCCGCCGGCGCCCCCAGCGCCTCTGAGAGGCGCGTCACGACCGGCACCCCGCGCCAGCCGCCCGGCATGTTCGTCAGGAACGTCGTCGTGCCGTTCGCGGCGTCGAAGAGGCCGGGCACGCCGACACCGACGGTGTCGACGGCGCCGGCCTCGCTGCCGGCGGCCACGAGTCTGCCGATGACGGCGTCGGGGCCCTCGGCAGCGCGGGTCTCCAGCCTGCCGTCGGCCACGACCTGGTCCTGCTCGAGCACGACCCACTTGACGTACGTCGCGCCGAGATCGAGCCCGAGGTGCCTCACCGGACGGCCCAGCCGCCGTCGACCGTGAGCACGGTGCCGGTGACGAAGTGCGCCGTCGCGAGGTAGAGGGCCGCGCCGGCGACGTCCTCGGGCCGGCCGAAGTCGCCCGTCAGCGGGTGGAGCTCGGGCAGTCGCGCGACGATGCCGGGGTCGGTCTGCGCCCGCCGGCTCATCGGCGTCGCGATCAGGCCGGGCGCAATCGCATTGACGCGAATCGCGTCACGCCCGTAGTGGTAGGCCATCGCCCGCGTCAGGGTGATGATCCCGCCCTTGCTCACCTGGTACGCGTGCGTCGTGAAGTCGTCGTCGCCGGCCATCATTCCCATCACCGAGGAGAGGTTGACGATCGCGCCGCCGCCGGCCGCGCGGAGGAGCGGGATCGCGTGCTTCGAGCAGAGAAAGACGCTCGTCAGGTTCGTCGCGAGCACTGTCTCCCAGGCCTCGACGGTGCACTCGTCCACCGGCCCGTCGCCGAGCGAGCGGCCGCTGATGCCGGCGCCGTTGAAGAGGACGTCGAGCCGTTCGAGGCGGGAGAAGAACGCTTCGACGTCGTCCGGCCGGGTCAGATCGGCCTGCTCGCGGTCGAGTCCGATCACCTCCGCGCCCGCATCGGCGAACGCCCGAGCGACCGCGCCGCCGATCCCGCCGGCGGACCCGGTCACGACAGCCACCTTCGCTCTGAGACCCCCGTGCACGGCGCGCCGATCCTCTCACGCCGGATAGATTCGGCGAGAAGTGAGCGGGATCGGGGCAGCCGTCGTCGGCACTGGGTTCATCGGGGTCGTCCATGTCGAGGCGCTGCGGCGCCTGGGTGCGAACGTGACCGGGGTCGTCGGCTCGTCGCCCGGCCGCGCGCGCCAGAAGCCGGGCCTGCCGGAGCCGTACGAGAGCTTCGAGGCGATGCTGGACGACGACCGCGTGCGCGTCGTCCACCTGACGACGCCGAACCATCTCCACTATTCGCAGGTGAAGGCCGTGCTCGCGGCCGGCAAGCACGTCGTCTGCGAGAAGCCGCTCGCGCTCACCTCAGAGGAGTCCGGCGAGCTGCTCCGGCTTGCCGAGGACAGCGGCCTGGTCCACTGCACGAACTACAACATCCGCTTCTACGCGCTCTGCCGGGAGGCCCGAGCGCGGGTCCGCCGTGGTGACATCGGCGCGGTCCACGGCGTCCACGGTGCCTACGTCCAGGACTGGCTCCTGAAGCCGACCGACTGGAATTGGCGGCTCGACCCCGGCCAGGGCGGTGCACTGCGTGCGGTCGCCGACATCGGCACCCACTGGCTCGACCTGACGAGCTTCGTCACCGGCAAGCGGATCGGCTCCCTCTTCGCCGATCTCCACACCGTGCACACGACGCGGCGCGTCCCGACCGGGCCGGTGGAGACGTTCGCCGGCGACCAGGACGATGTCGAGCGCGTCGACCGCGCAATCGAGTCGGAGGACATGGCGCACGTCCTGATCCGCTACGAGGACGGCTCGCGCGGCAACGTCACGATCTCGCAGCTCGCGGCCGGCCGGAAGAACTCCCTCGCGTTCGAGCTCGACGGCGCCGAGGGCTCCATCGCGTGGTCGTCGGAACGGCCGGAGGAGCTCTGGCTCGGCCATCGCGACCGGCCGAACGAGGTCTTCCTGCGCGACCCGGCCCAGCTCGACGCGAGCGCCGCGCCGTTCACCGATTATCCCGGCGGCCACGCCGAAGGCTTCCCGGACACGTTCAAGCAGCTCTACAGGGCGGTCTACGCCGCCGTCGAGGAGGGACGCATGCCAGCCGAGCCCGACTTCCCGACCTTCGCCGACGGACACGAAGAAGTCCTGCTCGGTGAGACGATCGCGCGCTCGGCGGCCGAGGAGCGCTGGATCGAGGTGGCACGGTGAAGCTCGGCTTCCTGACCGCGGCGCTTCCCGACCTCTCGCTCGAGCAGGTCGCTGCCTGGGCGGCGAGCGAGGGCTTCGAGTCGCTCGAGGTCGCCTGCTGGCCCGGGGGCGGGGGAGAGAAGCGGCGCTACGCGGGTGTCACCCACATCGACGTCGACTCGTTCGACCCGGGCGAGGTGCGCGACGTCCTCGACCGCCACGGCCTCGAGATCTCCTCGCTCGCCTACTACCCGAACAACCTCCACCCGGACGACGCCCACCGCGAGGAGGTGAACGGCCACCTGCGCAAGGTCGTCGACGCGGCTGCGGCACTCGGTGTCGAGGTCGTGGGCACGTTCGTCGGCAACGACAAGGACCGGCCGCTGACGGAGAACCTGGAGCGCTTCCGCCGGATCTGGCCCGACCTCGTCCGCCACGCGAGCGGCCAGGGCGTGAAGATCGCGATCGAGAACTGCCCGATGATCTTCAGCGAGGACGAGTGGCCGGGCGGCAACAACCTCGCCTGGTCGCCGGCGATCTGGGAGCAGATGTTCGAGGCGATCCCCGACGAGAGCTTCGGGCTCAACCTCGATCCGTCCCACCTCGTCTGGCTGATGATCGACTACGAGCGCGCGGTGTACGACTTCGCCGACCGGATCTTCCACGTCCACGCGAAGGACCTCGAGGTGCGCCGCGACGGCCTCTACCGGCACGGCACCTTCTCGGCCGGGATGGGCTGGCAGGTGCCGCGGCTGCCCGGCCTCGGCGAGGTCGACTGGCCTCGCTTCCTCTCGGCGCTCTACGCCGTCGGCTACGACCGCTGGGTCTCGATCGAGCACGAGGACCGCCGCTTCGAGGGCGACGAGGAGCTCGTCAAACGCGGCTTCCTGCTCGCCCGGAACACGCTCGCCCCGCTGATCGTCTGAGCGTGAGGGATCTTCCAAGTGACATCGAGACGGATGCTGTGGTCGAGGCCCTGGCCGACGGCTGGGGCTTCGACGCGGACGCGATCGAGTACGCGGCCGTCGGAGCCGGGAGCTACCACTGGCTCGCCGCGGACCCCGACGGCGCGCGTCGCTTCGTCACGGTCGACGATCTCGACCAGAAGCGGTGGCTCGGTGATACGCGCGACGCTGCCCGCGCCGCGCTCGGCCGCGCCTTCGACACCGCCGTCGCGCTTCGGAACGCCGGGCTCGAGTTCGTCGTCGCGCCGATCCCGACGAGCAGCGGCGAGCCATTGCGGCGGATCGGCGAGCGCCACACGGTCGCGCTCTTCCCCTTCGTGGACGGCGAGGGCGGCCGCTGGGGGCCGTACGAGCCCGGCGCCGGCGTCGCCGTCGTCTCGATGCTGGCCGAGCTGCACCGGGCGACTCCTGCCGCGGCCGTGCGCAGCGTCGGCCTCGAGCTGACCGGCCGCGGCCCGCTCGAGGCTGCGATCCGCGAGCTGGGCGAGGCGTGGTCCGGCGGACCGCTCTCCGAACCGGCGCGGCACGCGTTCTCGAGCCACGCCGTCGACATCGCCGCGTTTCTCGCGGTGGCGGACCGCCTCGCCGCCGGGGTCGAGCAGCGCGGGGCCACGTGGGTGGTCACGCACGGTGAGCCGCACGCCGGGAACGTGATGCGCGTCGGCGGCGATCACGTCCTCGTCGACTGGGACACCGTCGCCCTCGCCCCGTCCGAGCGGGATCTCTGGTGGCTCGCGGACCAGGCCGGCGACCTCGGCGCGTACACCGGCCTGACGGGCCACGAGATCGACCGCGAGGCCGTCGACTTCTTCCGGCTGGCGTGGGATCTCAACGACGTCGCGGCGTACCTCAACGTCCTCCGTTCGCCCCACGTCGAGAACGAGGACACGCTCGACGCCTACGAGGGCGTGACGCGGTGCATGCCGAGTCGCGACGAGTGGCTGAGCTGATCGACTAGGGACTCGTCGACGCAGACGATGTCGTGGCGTCGGGCGGCGGCGTGAAGCCGGTGGCGTAGGAGACCTTGTCCTTGTAGTCCTTTTTCAGGTCGTCGACCCACGTCGTCATCGCCTCGTTCTTCTTCGTCTGCTCCAGCTGCTGCTTGATCGAGGCCTTCACCTCCGCCAGCGGGGTCACCTTGGCCGGCTTCGTCGCCCCGAGCGGCTGGATGATGTGGTAGCCGAACTCCGTCTTCACCGGCTTCGAGATCGCGTTCTTCGCCAGCAGGAACGCGGTCTGGTCGAAGGGAGCGACCGTCTGCCCCTTCGAGATCGTCAGCTTGCCCCCATTCGCCTTCGAGCCCGTGTCCTCCGAATGCTGCTTCGCCAGCGCCGCGAAATCAGCGCCCGCCTGCAACTGCGCATAGAGCGCGTCCGCCTGCTTCTTCGTCTTGACCAAAATGTGGCGCACCTCACGACTCTCCGGCTGGCTGTACTGCGCCTTGTTCTTCGCGTAGTAGGCCGCGATCTGCTCGTCGGTCACTTTCACGTCGCCGGTGACCTGCGCGAAGATCTTCTCGGAGACGATCTGGGCCCGGACTTCTCCGCGGATCTGCGTATTCGTCATTCCCTGCTCGGCAAGTTGCCGCTCGAATTTCTTCTTGTCGCCGCCGAAGTACTGCTTCTGGATCTGCTCCAGGCGCGCGTCCACCTGCTTCTCCGTCACCTCGACATCGAAGTCGGCCGCCTTCTGCTCGAACTGCTCCCGCTGCACCAGATACTGGACGATCTGGTTGCGCAGGGTCTGGAACTCCTGCGAGCCGGCGGCGGGAAAATCACGCTTCTGATTCGCGTAGCTCTTCTTCGCCTGCGCAATCACCGCCTCGTAGTCGCTCCGGGCGATCTCCTCGCCGTCAACGACCGCGACCGCGTCGGCCGGCACGTCCTGACTGCCGCCGCCGCAGCCGGCGAGCACCAGCACGGCGAGCAATGTCACCCACTTCATGCCCGTTTCTCACCGTTTCTGGAGAGCAGGAGAGCCAGGGCACTCCCTTGCGGGAAGGCGGCGAGATGGACATCGGCCCTGGCCGGTGGAGAGCTCGAGCGCCGTTCGGGCGCCTCCTCGCGCAGGGGCAGCATCACCGCGACCGCAACCGAAGCGGCCACGGCGCCTGCGGACAGCAGATGCGGCCGGCGCGGGAAGGAGCGCCTGCGAGATCTCTGTGCGCAAGGGCGTGCGGCCGCGTCTCGAAGCAGCGCTTCCACCTCGACCTCGTGTAGCGTCGGGATCGCCTCAGCCGCTCCTGCGAGCAGACGGATGACACGGCGTTCCTCGATCTCATTCGGGATCTCGCGGCTCAACGCAGCTCCTCGAGCAGACGCCGGCGAGCACGCGCGGCTCTCGACTTCACCGTTCCGACTCTGACTCCCAGCACCTCTGCGACCTCGACCTCGGACAGGCGCAGGAGGTAGCGCAGCAACAGCACTTCCCGCGCCGCGGCCGGCAGGCGCTCCAGGGCGGCGAGCATGTCGGCCGCATTGTCGTCCTCGTACAACTGCTCGACGCTCGAGAGCGGGACTGCGCGGACGCGCTTACGCGCGTTGTCGGATGCCTTGTGTGCCGCGATCCCTGCCAGCCACGACCAGGGACGGTCCCGCTCGCGTAGCCGCGGCAAGCCCTGCCAGGCGGCAAGCAACGTCTCCTGCAACGAATCGCGTGCGTCCCGCTCGTCGCCGAGCCGCAGCACGAGGAATCGATAGAGGCGCTGCACGTACGGCAGCACGAATGCCTCGAAGTCCTCGTCTCCGTACGACCGCTGAAGTCGATCGTCAGCCGAAGCCGCGGGCGTTGCAAGACCTCGCTGCGGATGTTCCATTCCCATTGCTGTCTAACAGGTAGTCGCTCCTCGCCGCGGAAAGGTTCCCGACACCGGTTCCCGACACCAGATGAGAGCGGTCCCGGGCTCAGCCGCCGCTGATGGCGGCAATCACGTCGACCCGCGAGCGCACCTCGATCACAGTCTCGAGCGTCGCGCGCTCTCGATCGACGTACACGTGGATGTGACGACGCAACTCCGGTCCCGGTTCGCACAGGCGCGCGCGGAAGCCCGGCCAGCGCTCCTCGAGGCGATCGAGTGCCTCGTCGACGGTGGTGGCGTCGATCTCGAGGTGGCGCGGAAGCCCCGCAAAGAGCGGCTGCAGCGTCGTGGGGAGATGGAGCTCGGCCATGACTACTCGACGATCGCGACCTCGACCGACGCGATGCCCGGGAGGTAGCTCGCGATCTCACGCCAGCTCTGGCCCTCGTCGGCGCTCGCGAACAGCTGTCCCGTGCTCGTGCCGAAGTACACGCCCGGCACCTCGTGCGTGTCGATCGCCATGCCTTCGCGCAGGACGCCGACGTGCGCGTCCTGTTGCGGCAGCCCGTCACCGAGCCGCTGCCACGTCGCGCCCGCGTCACGCGTACGCCAGACGGCTGCGCTCCCGTCGGGCATGCAGCGCCCGTGGCCGGGATCGAGTGGGATCACGTAGAACGTGTCGCGGTCGTGCGGGTGCGCGCCCGCCGCGAACCCGAACTCGGTCGGAAGGCCCTCCGAGATCTCCGTCCACGACAGGCCGGCGTCGTCGCTGCGATGCATGCCGACGTGGTTCTGCTGGTACAACCGGTCGCTGTCGGTCGGCGACATCACGAGCTTGTGAACGCAGTAGCCGACCTCGGGGTTCTCGAGCGGCCAGTCGGCGCGCAACCCGTGATTGCGCGGCGTCCACGACGTGCCGTCGTCCGTCGTCTCGAAGATGCCGATGCCCTGGACGATCGCCCAGTAGCGCGCCGGATCCTCGGGGTGCGGCAGGATCGCAGGGACGCCGAGGTGGCCCGGTGGCTGGTTGGCCGGATCGTTCCACGACTCGCTGCCCGGCTGGCCGTCGAGCGTGCTCAGGACCTTCCACGTCTGGCCGGCGTCGCGGCTTTCGAAGACGCCGGGCATCTCCGCGCCGGCAAAGAGCCGCCCGTGAGCGGCGGTGAGGCCCGAGACCTTCGAGAGCTTGAGCCCTGAGTCGCCGTACTCGAGGCCGTCGCTCGACTGCGTCCACGTCTCTCCGCGGTCGAGGCTGCGCCAGATGCTCGCACCGTGCCACTCGCTCGCGCCGGCCGCGTAGATCGCGCCGGTATCGGCTTCGTGGACGGCGTGGTAGATCGGCCACCCTTCGCAGAACGGACCACGCAGTTCCCATTCCAGTCGCTGCTCGTTGCTCTCGAGGAGGAAGCAGCCCTTGCGGGTTCCGACCATCACGAGCGTTTTCGACATGGATTCACCTCCGGTAGCGACGGCGTGACGCCGATCAATCGTTCAGACGGCGCGGCAACGTGAAACTCATCGGTACGACGAACGGCGACCGTCCGAATCGACAGCGGCGGCCGTCAGCTGACCACGTCGACGAACTCACCCGTGGCCTCGTCCTTGAGGATCAGCTTCGAGCGCCCGTCCGGCATCTTCTCCTCCTTGATCACCGTCTTGCCGTCGTGCTCGCGGCGCGCGCGCGCGATCCGGGGGACGCCGGCGCCGCGCCAGTCGTCCAGCTGCACCGGCTCCCACTGCCGCGTCTCGGCGGAGCGGTAGCAGGCGTCGATGATCGCGTTGACGACGTAGCCGTCGTAGAAGGTCTCCCGCGGCGCCCGGCCGGAGTCGATCGCGTCGAACATGTCCGTGAACATGTCGACGTAGCCGAGCTCCGCCACCTCGTCGCCGACCGGGAAGAGCCAGCCGCTCGCGCTCTCGGCCTTCTCGGCCACGTAGCCCTCGCCGGCGCCGGACGTGAAGACCTCGAAGCCGGTGCGGAGGAAGTGGTTCGTCCAGATCGTCCCCTCGGTGCCGGCGACCTCGTCGCGGAGGTCCATGCCGCCGCGGAACGTCCAGCTGACCTCGAACTGGCCCATTGCGCCGCTCTCGAAGCGGATCAGCGCGATCGCGTTGTCCTCGGCCTCGATCGGGTGGACGAGCGTGTCGGTCCAGCACATCACCTCGACGGGCCGGTTCTCCTTGCCCATGTACGAGCGGATGATCTCGATGCAGTGACAGCCGAGGTCGACGATCGGCCCGCCGCCGGCCTGCGCCGCGTCCCAGAACCAGGCGCTGTGCGGGCCCGGGTGAGTCTCCCGCGAGCGTGCCCAGAGCACGTCGCCGATCTGACCGGCCTGCACGGAGGCGACAGCCTTGAGCGTCTTCGGCGTGTAGACGAGGTCCTCGAGGTAGCCGCCGAAGACACCGGCGCGCTCGACCGTGTCGAGCATCCGCTTCGCCTCCTCGGCCGTGCGCGCGAGCGGCTTCGTGCAGAGGACGGCCTTGCCGTGCTTCGCGCAGAGCTCGACCGCTTCCTCGTGCAGCTGGTTCGGAAGCCCGATCACGACCGTGTCCGTCTCCGGGTGCGCGATTGCCTCCTCGAGGTCGGTCGTCCAGGAGGGCACGTCGTTGTCGGCGCAGAACGCCTTCGCCCGCTCCTCGGAGCGCGAGTAGACGACCTGGACGCGGTCGCGGTTGCGCTGCCCGTGCAGCGTTCTGGTGTAGAAGAGACCGATGAGACCCGTGCCGAGCATGCTCACCCTGTGGCCGACCACCGTGCGACTTCCTCCTCGTTCGACGACGACGTGAGCACGGAGCCTACGCGGTACCTCGCGGCGGCCAAGGAGCTGCTCGAGCGGCTCGAGAGCCAGAGCGCGGCCGTCTCCGAGGTCGCACGGCTCTGCGCGGACGCGATCGCAGCAGACGGACTCGTCCACCTCTTCGGCACCGGTCACTCGCGGATCCCGGTCGAGGAGATGTTCCCGCGCTACGGCTCCTATCCGGGCTTCCACCCGATCGTCGAGCTCTCGATGACGTTCCACACGCAGGTCGTCGGCGCGAACGGCCAGCGGCAGGCGATGTTCATCGAGCGGGTGGAGGGCCTGGCGGAGGCGATCCTCGCCAACTTCGAGCTCGCGCCGCCCGACGTGATGATCGTCTTCAGCGCCGGCGGCCTCACCGCCGTGCCGATCGAGATCGCAATCGGTGCGAAGGCGCGCGGACTGCCGGTCGTGGCGGTGACGTCGGTGGCGCAGTCGGAGGCGGGGGAGGTCACGCATCCGACCGGCACGCGCCTGCTCGACCACGCGGACGTCGTGCTCGACCTCTGCACGCCGGCGGGCGACGCGCTCGTCGAGCTCGAGGGGCTCGAGACGCCGATCGGGCCGGGCTCGACGATCGCGGCGGTCGCGCTCGTCAACGAGGTCAAGGTGCAGACGGCGGCGCTGCTGCTGGAGCGCGGAGCGCTGCCGCCCGTGCTGACGAGCGCCGCAGTCGTCGGGCGTGAGGAGTCGGGCCGGCTCTTCGATGCCGCCTACGCCGAGCACGCCCGCCGGGCGAGTGCGGCTCTACGCGTGTCCGGCGGGACTGCCGGCGGCGAGCCAGCGGGGTAGGTACTCGCGGGCGAAGAGCTCGTTCGCCGCCATGGTCGCGGCTCCGATCACCCCGGCGCGGCCGTCGAGCGCCGAGCGCCGGACGGTCAGGTCACGCGTCGCGAGCGGCAGCGAACGCCGGTAGATCGCCTGCCGGATCGTCGCGAGCAGCAGGTCGCCCGCTCCCGCGACGCCACCGCCGATCACGATCAGGGAGGGGTTGAAGAAGTTGACGATCCCGGTGAGCATCTGTCCGATCAGGCGCCCCGCCTCGGTGATCAGCTCGATGCTGACGGGGTCGCCGTGCTTCGACGCGACGGCGACGTCGGCGGCGTCGAGGAAGCCCTTCTCGTCCAGCAGCGCGCGCAGGATCTCGCTGCGGCCCTCACGCGCCGCCGCTTCCGCGTCGCGCGCGAGTGCGGCTCCGCCCGCGAACGCCTCCAGGCAGCCGCTCATCCCGCAGCGGCAGGTCACCTCGCGGCCGGCCTGGACGTGGATGTGGCCGACGTCGCCGGCCGAGCCCTTGGCGCCGCGGTGGATCCTGCCGTCGACGACGATCCCGGCGCCGATCCCGGTGCCGATCTTGACGAAGACGAAGTCGTCGACGCCGCGGCCGCAGCCCGCCGTCAGCTCGCCGAGCGCCATCACGTTGACGTCGTTGTCGACCCACACGGGCACACCACGCTCGGCGAAGCGCTCCCGCACCGCGTAGCTGTCCCAGCCCGGCATGATCGGCGGCGAGACCGGCCGGCCCGACTCGAACTCGACCGGGCCGGGGACGCCGATGCCGATCCCCCAGAGCGAGCCGGTCGCGCCGGCCTCGGCGACGCACTCGTCGAAGAGCTGCTCGACGCGCGCGAGGACAGCGTCCGGGCCGGCTGCGATGTCGGATGCCTCCTGCCGGTGGACGGCGATGACCCCGGCGAGATCCGCGAGCGCGACGTCCGTGCTCGTCGCGCCGAGGTCGGCCACGAGCAGGTAGCCCGCGTCGGCGCGGAAGCGGACCAGCCGCGGCGCCCGGCCGCCCGTCGAGACGCCGACGCCGTCCTCCGCGAGGAGGCCGTAGTCGAGCAGCGCGTCGACCCGCTGGGTCAGCACGGAGCGGCCGAGGCCGGTTGCCTGTGCGAGCTCGGCGCGCGACGACGGGCCGTGCGCGCGGACGTGGTCGAGCACGGCGACGACACCGTCCGGCTCGAGAGCGATGCGGGCCTGCGTGGCCACTTCGGCTCCGAGTGTAAGGACATCTGCTGCGATCGACAAGACTTCTCTTGAATTCCGACAAAAGAGGCTGTAGGGTCGCCGCGATGACACGGCGCCGCTTGTTCGCTGCGTCTCGAGGGTCGTAGACTCGTCCCCGGAGACTTCAGGAGAGGGAGGAATCGAATGACGCAAGGCAGGATTCGCGGCCGCCTCGGCGCGCCGCTCGTAGCACTGTCGATCGTGACGTTCGTCGCGGTCATGGGGATCGTCGGCACAGCCAGTGCCAAGCCGACCCAGGAGAAGTGGGTGCTCGGCGTCAGCAACACGCTGGTCGGCAACGGCTGGCGCGAGGAGATGATCTGTGCGGTCAAGGCCCAGGCGCTCTCGAGCGGCAAGGTCTCGAAGGTGATCGTCGCCAACCGCAACGGCGGCCCGGCGGAGCAGATCGCCGACATCCGCAACCTGATCTCGGCCGGCGCGAACGCGATCATCATCAACCCGTCGAGCGCGAACGCGCTCAACGCGGTCGTCGCCCAGGCGGCTGCGCGTGGGGTGAAGATCGTGTCCGTCGACCAGCGGATCACGGCACCGCAGGCCTTCAACGTGACGAACGACCAGGTCGCGTACGGCCGGCTCGGCGCCGCCTGGCTGTTCAAGAAGCTCGGCGGGAAGGGCAACGTCGTCGAGATGCGCGGCATCGCCGGCGTCCCGGCCGACACCGACCGGCACCGGGGCTTCCAGCAGGCGCTGAAGCAGTACCCGGGGATCAAGGTCGTCAAGCAGACGTTCACCCAGTGGTCGTTCGCACCGGGTGGCAAGCAGATGCTCGACATCCTCAACTCCGGCGTGCAGGTCGACGGCGTCTGGACCTCCGGGATCGACTACACGGTCGTGAACGCGTTCAAGACGGCCGGCAAGCCCTACGTCCCGGTGGTCGGCGCGGACAACAACGCGTTCCTCAAGCAGCTGATGACCCTGAACCCGAAGTTCCAGGGCTCGGCCGTGACGAACCCGGCAACGATCGGCGGCGTCGGTGCCGCGGTCGCGATCAAGGTGCTCGGCGGCGGGACCGTGAAGAAGTGGGTCAAGCTGACGCCCGAGGTCTGGGATATGGCGAACGACTCGAAGACGATCAAGTCGTATTACTCGCCGAAGCGGCCGCCGACGTACAGCTCGCAGCTGTTCATCAGGCCGTGGACGACGTACACCGCGGCCCAGCTCACGGGCTGCAAGGGGCCGTAACCCCTGGGGCGAAGAGGGAGGGGGCGCCAACCGGCGCTCCCTCCCTCACCCACGCATGAGCCTCCTGACCGCACGCGAGGTGTCGAAGCGTTACGGCCCCGTCGTCGCGCTGCGGTCGGCCACGCTCGTCGTCGAGCCGGGCGAGGTGCACGCCCTGCTCGGGGCAAACGGCGCCGGCAAGAGCACGCTCGTGAAGGTGCTCACCGGCGTGATCCGCCCGGACGGCGGCACGATCCTCGTCAACGGCAAGGCCAGCAGCGTCTCGTCGCCGGCACAGGCAGCCCGCATCGGCCTTGCGCCCGTGTTTCAGGATCCCGCGCTCGTGCCCGACCTGACGATCGCACAGAACCTGCGCCTGACGGGGACTCCCGTCGCCGAGGTCCGGCGTCACCTGCGCGAGCTCGACCTCGAGATCGACTTCGACGAGCAGGCTGTCGACGTACCGCTGCCGCTGCTGCGCATGATCGACCTCGCGCGCGCACTCGCCCGCGACCCGCAGTTGCTGATCCTGGACGAGATCACCGCCGCGCTCCCTGCCGACCTCGCCGAGCGCGTCTTCGACGTGATGCGCCGCCAGAAGGAGAGCGGCCGCTCGGCGCTCTTCATCACGCACCGCCTCCGCGAGGTGATCGCCCATTGCGACCGCGCCACCGTGCTGCGGGACGGCGGCGACGTCGGAACGCTCGTGCCGCGCGAGGGCGGGGAGGAGAAGATCGTCGAGTTCATGCTCGGCGAGGAGGTCGCGCGCGCGACCGGCAGCGCCGAGGCGACGCCGCCGCGGGAGCGGATCGTGCTCGCCGAGGGGCCGACGGCGCTCGAGGTGCGCGGCCTGCAGGTCGGCGAGACGCTCACCGACGTCTCGTTCGTGCTCCGGCCGGGCGAGATTCTCGGGATCGCGGCGCTCGAGGCGCAGGGCCAGGACGAGCTTTTCGGGGTGCTCTCGGGCCAGCAGAAGCCGACGGCCGGGGAGATTCTCGTCCAGGGCAACGCACTGCGCGCACGGCATCCCTATGACGCGATCCGGGCGGGCGTCGTGCTCGTGCCCGCCGACCGGCTGCAGGCGTTGCTGCCGCAGCGATCGGTCGCCGAGAACATCGCGGCACCCCGCTTCAACAACCCGCGCCGCTGGGGGCCGATCGCGATGCGCGAAGAGCGTCGGCGCGTGCAGGGCGCGATCGAGGCGCTCTCGATCGACACGCGCGCCCAGCGGCAGGTGCGCCGGCTCTCGGGCGGCAACCAGCAGAAGGTGACGATCGCCCGCTGGCTCGCGAACGGCTTCCAGACGCTGCTCTGCTTCGACCCGACCCGCGGCATCGACGTCGGCACCAAGCGCCAGATCTACGCCCTGCTGCGGGGGCTCGCAGCCGACGGCGCCGCCGTGCTCCTGTTCACGAGCGAGCTGGCCGAGATCCCGCTCGTCTGCGACCGCGCCGTCTGCCTCTACGGTGGAAAGGTGACCGCGGAGCTCGACGCCGCAGGCGCCGACGAGGCGACGCTGCTGCGGGCGATGCACGGGCTCGAGAGCGAGGCAGCGGCGTGACGACCGTCGCCGCCGAGACGCCGCGGACGGGGATCCACTGGCGCCGCCTCGCGCGCCGGCACGCCTGGACGGCCGGCGTCTACGTCCTCCTCGTCGCCCTGCTCCTCTACTGGCGGACGATCCCGGCCGAGTGGGGGACCTTCGACGTCCAGTCGCTCGCGATCGACGCGCTCCCGTTCGCCTTCGCCGCGATGGCGCAGGCGGTCGTGATCATCTCGGGCGGGATCGACCTCTCGATCGGCTCGCTGATGAGCCTCGTCAACGTGCTCGCGGCCAAGTACATGTTCGACGCGACGAGCGGACTTGCGGTCAGCTTCCGCGAGGCGATCGTGCTCTCGTTCGTCCTGATCATCGGCGCCGCTCTCGCGGGCGCACTGACCGGTCTGATCATCACCGTGACGAAGGTCGCGGACATCATCGTCACGCTCGCGATGCTGTTCGTCTGGGGCGGAGCCGCGCTCGCGGTGATGCAGATCCCCGGGGGCGGCGTGCCGCTCGAGTTCTCGAAGCTCGCGATCGGCTACACGCTGACGCCGTGGCTCCCGTCCGGCCTCGTCATCCTCGCCGCCGTCGTGCTGATCGTCTGGGTGCCGATCCGCTGGCGCAAGCCGGGCCTGTCGCTCTACGCGATCGGCTCGAGCAGGAACGCGTCGTTCCTGGCCGGGATCTCCGTCTCGTGGACACGGATCGGCGCCTACGCGCTCGGCTCGGCCTTCGCCGGCATGGGCGGCCTGGCGCTCACCGCCACGTCGGGGATCGGCGACGCGCTCTCCGGCCAGTACTACACGCTGAACAGCGTCGCCGCAGTCGTTCTCGGCGGCGTCGCGCTCGTCGGCGGCATCGGCGGCCTGATCGGGCCGATCGCGGCCGCGTTCGTGCTCACCCTCGTCAAGTCGATCATGATCTTGAAGGGCGTCGACCAGAACTGGGCGCAGGTGATCCAGGGGACGCTGATCGTCCTCGTCGTCATGATCGGCGGGCTCGCGCTCCGCCAGCGGGGAAAGAACCTATGAGCGTCGCTCGCCTTCGGCTCGCTCCCGTGGGGGAAACCAGGTTTCCCCCACGAGCCCCCTTCTTCTGTTCTGTGGGGGAACTTCCAAGTTCCCCCACGCCCCCTAAAGCTCATAGGCCGGTCGGCCTATGAGCTCGGCACCGCAGGCGGCAGAGCCGTCGACGACCCGCTTCGACCCGCGGCGGCTCTTCTCCGACAACCCGGTCGTCGTGCTGACGCTCGTCTTCGTCGGGCTCTTCGTCGCCACCGACATCGTCAACCGGGTCCAGTCGAGCGAGGCCTTCCTGACGCCGAAGCAGGTGTCGACGACATTCCTCTACGCAGCCATCCTCGGGCTGATGGCCGCCGGCCAGACGCTCGTGATGCTGACCGGCGGCGTCGACCTCTCCGTCGCGACGACGGCCACGACCGGTGCCTTCATGATCTCCAGCTTCGCCACCGACGGCGCCGCGAAGGCGATCGGCGTCGCGCTCCTCGCCGGCCTCGGGATCGGGATCGTCAACGGGATCGGCGTGGCGATCTTCCGCGTCAACCCGCTGATCATGACGCTGGGGGTGAGCACGGTCACGCTCGGCGCGCTCACGATCTACAGCCAGACACGGTTCCTCGCACCTGCGCCGGACCTCGTCACGAAGCTCGGCTCCGAGCGCTTCTTCACCTACATCCCCTACGGCCTGCTCGTCTGGGTGCCGATCTCGGCGCTGATTATCCTCGGCCTCCGCTACAGCGGCTTCGGCCGCCTGATCTACGCGGTCGGCGACAACGCGGTCGCCTGCCGGCTCGCCGGGGTGCGGACGTGGCAGGTGCTGCTCGCGGTCTACGCGCTCTGCGGCATGCTCAGCGCGGTCGCCGGGATCCTGCTCGTCGGCTTCAACGACGCGGCCGACCTCGGGATCGCGACACCGTTCCTGCTTCCTTCGGTCGCGGCCGTCGTCATCGGCGGCACGTCGATCTTCGGCGGCGTCGGCGGCTATGCGGGGACGATCCTCGGCGCCCTCATCCTGACCGTGCTCGACTCGCTGCTGACGATCCTGAACGCCTCCCAGGCCGTCCGCCAGATCCTCTACGGGCTGATCATCCTCGCGCTCGCGGCGATCTACGCCCGCGCTGCCTCGGCCGACTAGCCGGGGCCGCAGCGACACTCGCGCAGGACTAAGGTCGCGGCTGTCGCATCCCGATAGCGCTCGTTAGGATCGGTCCGCGTAGGAGGAACGCCATGCGGCATGCGATCGGGATCGTCGGGGTCGTCAACCTCGTTCTGTTCGCTGCGATAGCGGGCGTCTGCGTGCGGCAGTGGCTGCGCCACCGGTCTTCCTTGATCGCGCTGTGGGCAGCGCTCGCATTCGTCAGCCTCGCCACCGTCGCCGGCTCGGCGTACCTGCTCCCGGACGAGCCCGGCTCGACCGTCGAGAAGGTGGCGCTCCGGACCGCGGTCGTGCTGCTGGTGCTCTTCCCGTATCTGCTCTACCGGTTCGCGGCGGCGTTCGAGCCGACCAGGCGACCACTGGCCCGCTACGTCGACGTGCTCACCTCGACGCTCGTCGTGGCAACGATCGCGCTGCCGTACTTCCCGACGGAGGGAGACGCGTGGCCGTGGTGGTTCATCCCCTATGTGCTCGCCTTCCTCATTCACTGGTCGGTGCTGCTGCTGCTCGTGGCGGTCAGGCTCTGGCGGGCCGGCAGGTTCGAGGCGAACGTGGCGCGCCGGCGGATGCAGATGCTCGCGCTCGCGTCGACCGCGCTGGCGGTGACGCTGCTGGTCGGCGTCGGTGCGGGCGAGGACCACTCGTGGTTCGCGCTCACGGTCGGCCTGCTCGGAACGCTGAGCGCGGTCGCTTTCCTGCTCGGCTTCGCCCCGCCCGCGGTGCTGCGGCTGCTGTGGCGCCGGCCCGAGCAATCGCGAATGCAGCTCGCGATCGGCGAGCTGATGGGAGCGACGACGGAGCACGACGCTGCGGCACGCGTGTTGCCGCCGATGGCCGAGATGGTCGGCGCCCGCGGAATCGTGCTCGAGGCATCCGACGGGGCAGTGGTCGCCGAGCATCGGACCGGGACGGATGATCCGAACGGCGACGTCAAGCGGCTCGAGTTCCCGTTCGGCACGATCGTCGTCCACACGAGCGCCTTCGCGCCGTTCTTCGGCGACGAGGAGCGCAAGCTCCTGTACGCGCTCGGCTCGCTGACGAGCCTGGCGCTCGACCGCTCGCGGCTGTTCGCGCAGGAGCGGAACGCACGGGAGGCGCTCGAGCGGGCCGACGAGCTGAAGAGCGAGTTCGTCGCCCTCGCCGCGCACGAGCTGCGCTCGCCGGTGAGCGCGATCTACGGGATCTCGGAGACGCTCGCGGAGCGGCAGCAGCAGCTCGCACCCGAGCAGCTGGAGGAGCTGCAGACGGCGCTGACGACACAAATCCGCCGCCTGCGCGAGCTCGTCGAGCAGCTGCTGGACCTCTCGCGGCTCGACGCCGAGGCGGTCACGATCAATCCGCAGCGCGTGCGTGTCCGCGAGCGGCTCGAGCGGATCGTCCACGCGGTCGCACCGCTCGACGCCGCCAGGATCGAGATCGAGGCGGACGCGGCACTCGAGGCGAACGTCGACGTCGACGCGCTCGAGCGGATCGTCTCCAACCTGCTCGTGAACGCATGCCGCTACGGAGAGCCGCCGGTCGTCGTGCGCGCAGGTCAGGACGGCGGCGTGCTGCACGTCACCGTGGAGGACAGCGGACCGGGTGTGCCGGACGAGTTCGTGTCTCAGCTCTTCGACCGCTTCGCCCGCGATGCCTCGAGCGCCGCGACCGTCGCCGGGACCGGCCTCGGGCTCGCGATCGCGCGCTCGTACGCGCGCGCGCATCACGGCGAGGTCCGCTACCGGCCGGCCGCCCCTCGCGGAGCCGCGTTCGAGCTGACGCTGCCCGTCCCGTTGCCGGCGTAGAACGACGTGAGAAGGGCGCGCCCAGCAGGAGCTGCGGCACTCCCACAAGTGCGATCGTTGACCACGAGCGCCTCCGGGGGACCGGGGGGTCGCTCGGGCGGCTCGGTCGCAGGGCGCGCCCATGCTCACTTTGCCCCGATGTGGGGAGCCCCGAGTCCCCTTTTTGGGGGTCGCAGCATTAAGAAGAGGTTGCCCTGCGACGGGTCTAGACTGGGCAGATGCGACAGTCGTGGGGCGATTTCCTCAAGAGCGCCGGTGCCCGGGCGCACGGCGTCCAGGTCTACGGGGATGCCGCGGATCTCGCGGAGTCGGTCGCCTCGTACCTGACCGCCGGCTTCGAGCGGGGCCAGGCAGGCGTTCTCGTCGTCACGCCCGAGCACCTGGACCTGTTCGCCGATCGGCTTCGCGCGCGTGGCTGGAGTCTCGAGGACGCCGAGAGTGCGGGCCTCTTGGTCGTCGCGGACGCCGAGAAGACGCTTGCCTCGATCCTCGGTCCGACCGGGCTCGAGCGAGGAAGGTTCGAGCACGTGATCGGCGGTCTGCTCGACCGCGTGCAGCACGGGCCCGATGACCGCCCCGCGCGCGTGTTCGGCGAGATGGTCGATCTCCTGTGCCACCGCGACGACGCGGACGCGGCCGACGTGCTCGAGCGGCTCTGGAACGCGCTCGCGCAGCAGCGGCGGTTCTCGCTGCTCTGCGGCTACCGCCTCGACGTCTTCGACTCGCAGGCGCAGAGCGAGACGCTGCCGCACATCTGTCGCGAGCACTCGCATGTCCTGCCTGCGCGCAACTACCCGCGGTTCGCCCGAGCGGTGGACAGCGCCTTGCGCGAGGTCCTGGGCCCGAACCAGGCGGCGACGGTCTACGTCCTCGTCTCGCGCGAGCCGGGCAACGACCAGATCCCACTCGCGCAATCGATCCTGATGTGGGTGAGCGAGAACATGCCGAAGCAGTCGAGTCAGATCCTCGCCGCCGCACGGGCGCACTACGTTCGCCCCGCCACCTGAAGCTGGCCAATTGTTGGAGTCGTGGCGGGTCGACAACCCTGTAATGCTGCGCGCGATGGGGCGGGCGTCGGCCGGGCCGCCGAGCCGGTGCTCGCCCCCGTACTCAACTTTCGAGCGGGACCCGCGTCTAGGAGTGCAAGGCGTGGAGCGCAGGCGCGCGGAGGGCGGCCGTCTCGCGGCGCCTGCGTTGCCACGTCTGACGACGACCCCGAGGAGTTGCCGCCGGCGCCTTGAAGACGTAGGCGCGCCGACGGCGACTCCTCAAGAAAACGGCTGCAGGGAACGTCGTCGGCGTCTAACGCTCGAAGCTTGAGCGCCACCTGCGCTCGCCCGCTCGTGTCCGGTCCGCGACGCGATGGACGACCCAGACGGCCACAAGTGCGTACGCCCAGCCGAGGAGGATGTCGACGACGTAGTGCTCGGCGGTGTAGACGAGCGCGAACGCCATCGCCGCCGGATACAGCACCAGCAGGGGTCGGGCCCAGCGTGCGGAGCGCCAGAGGAAGAGCGTGATCAGCAGGGTGTACGCCGCGTGGAGCGAGGGCACTGCCGCGACGGGATTCGCGTACTCGGACCCACGCTCGAACAACCCTTCGAACGAGAAGGAGAGGAAGGGGATGTGGCCGGAGATCGGGCCGATCAAGCGCGTCGTCTGGTCGAGCTCGCCTTCCCGGCTCGCGAGCCACGGCGGTGCGGCGGGGAAGAGCGCGAACGTGACGAACGCCATCCCGGCGAGCAGCGCGACGCAGCCGACGTAGCGGCGGAAGCGCGCGCGGGCGAAGAACCAGAGCAGCCCGGCGAGGAGGTACGTGGCGACGAAGTAGCTCACGTAGACCGCCCAGGAGGCGTAGTCGTACCAGCGCAGGTCCGCCGCTCCGTGCCAGAGCCGATCCTGCAACCAGACGGTGGGGACGGTGCCGCCCAGGAGAAACGCGTCGGCCTCGAGCTGCGGCCGATACCAGGTCGAGAAGAGCAGACCGTCGGCGTGTCCGCGCAGCAGGTCGTACGCTGCAAGCACCAGTGCGAATGGCAGCCATTCGAGGATGACACCCCGGGCCCAGCCGCCGAGATTCGCGGTCGAGAGCGCAAGCAGGCCGAGCACGATCCAGACGAGCAGGCGCTCGCGTCCGACCGGGATGCCCTCGCGCCACATGTACGCGCTCAGGGCGGCCACGTAGAGAGTGGGCGCGACCCAGCGCACCGGCCGAGGTGACGGGACCCGGACCTCCACCCGCCGAGGCTAGCGCGGCGTGAGGGTCAGGGCGGCGCCGCGCTACGATCGGGCGATCCATGGAACCTGCCGAACGCGTTCGGTGTAAAGGCGTCATGAGAGCTCTTGCGGCCGGTGCGATCGCTGCGCTCGTCCTCTCCGCCCCCGCGGCGGCGAAGTTCCGGATCTCGGTCGCAGCCAGCGACACGACGCCGGGACTAGGTCAGCGGGTCACGGTGGTCGTGAGGAGCCAGCAGGAGCTCGACTACAACCTGCGGCTGATCGCGGTCGCGCCTGGGAGGAACATCTTCCGGGTCGTCGCGACGATCACCGGTGACACCAGCCACCCGGATCCGAACATAGCCCGCAACGGCTTCGAGGTACGACTCGCTCGGATCGCGCCCGATCGCTGGCGCGGGACGGTCCGCTTCCGGACCAGAGGCCGGTGGCGGCTCGTCGTCCCCAACGGAGCGCCGGTGGGTGTCGTCATTCCGGCCGGTGTCGCTCGGCTCACGCTCGCCGTTCATTAGGCGGAGAGAGCGCCGTCAGGCCGCGGACGCGCCGTGCGCGACGTCGCTGATCACGTCCGCCAGCTCGTCCGGGCGCGACCACATCGGCCAGTGACTCGTGGGCAGGTCGATCCAGGTGACGTCGCGCAGCTCGGCGAGCCCGCCGAGCCAAGCCGGGTTGTGCTCCTCGGCGTAGGCCTTCACCTGCTCGGACGGGAAGCCTGTGCAGATGATCGTGCTCGGGATGTCGCGACGCGCATCGTTCGTCAGCTCCACTCCCTCGCGCACGACACCACCCGGCTGTGGAACCGACCGCTGCCGAAAGGTCTCGAGCTGCCCCTCGCTGAGCCCGTCGAGGTTCTCGCTCTCCGCGAGGTCCTCCGGCGAGGGCATGGGCATCTCGACGCCGTCGAAGTTCGGGTCCATCGCGCCGATTCCGGGGGCGGAGTCGACGTAGACCATGGCGGCGATCCGGTCGGGGACACGGTCGCTCGCGGCGTAGCCGGCGAACCCGGTTCCGCTGTGGACGGCGAGCACGACGGGAGCACCTGCCGCCTCGACCGCGTCGCAGATCGCGTCGACGTGGTCGGACATGGTGATGGCGGATCGGTCGGCGTCGGCCGACTCGAGTCCGGGCAGCGTCAGCGCGGTGACGTCGTGGCCGTCGGCTCGCAAGGCGGCGCCAACCTCGTCCCACGCCCACGCGCCGAGCCAGAACCCGGGAGCCAGGATGATCGGTGCGGTGGC
The DNA here is from genome assembly GCA_963820695.1 of uncultured Gaiellaceae bacterium. Taxonomy (GTDB): domain Bacteria; phylum Actinomycetota; class Thermoleophilia; order Gaiellales; family Gaiellaceae; genus Gaiellasilicea. The sequence goes on from CAWGAP010000002.1 coordinate 36,975, forward strand.
CATGCATCGATCCTACGGGTTCGGCGGCTGTGAGCAACGGGCGACTCCGCGAGGGTCTAGAGTCAGATGAACCCTCGACAAAGGAGTCGATCATGGCGCTCGCACGAGTCGTGTCCTTTGATGGCGTCAATGCCGAACGTATGGCCGAGATGCAGAGCGAGATGCAGAGCGGCGAGCGGCCGGACAACGTGCCGGCGAAGGAGATCATCGTCCTTCACGACGCCGAGGGCGAGAAGTCGGTCGTGATTCTCTTCTTCGAGACCGAGGCTGACTACACGCGGGGCGACGAAGCGTTGAGCGCAATGCCGGCCGGCGACACTCCCGGTCAACGCACGTCGGTGGGGAAGTACGACGTCGCGTTTCGCATGACGGACTAAGCGGCAAGGGTGTAACGGGGAATCCAAGGGGAGGAGCTTCATGTACAGGATCATCGCGGCCTCCGTGGCCGCACTCACGCTGGTGTTCGCAGGGCTGGCCGGGGCGGTCGTTTTCGGGACGCCCGACGGAAATCGCCATCCGAACGTCGGCGCGCTGCTCGCGCCGCAGGCGTACTCGGACGGGACGTGGGCGTCCTGCACCGGCACGCTGATCTCGCCCACCGTCTTTGTGACCGCCGCACACTGCGACTGGGGCGTTCCGCGTCTGGCGGTCACGTTCGACTCGGTTTACGACGCGGATACGGGCACCGAGTACTGGGGCACCTGGCACGCGGATCCGCTGTTCCGCGGCGCCCAGAGCGACCCGCACGATCTCGCAGTCGTCGTGCTCGACCAACCCGTCACCGGGATCACCCCGGCGCGGCTTCCCGCGGCAGGATCGCTTGCGAACCTGCCGAGCAACCAGGGCTTCACGTCGGTCGGCTACGGCGCACAGTCGGTGACGATCGATCATGGCCCGACCTTCCACTACGCGGACATCCGGTATGTCGCGACGAGCAACCGGCTGTTCGCAACGAACAAGGCGTGGTTGCGGATCTCGATGAATTCGACGCTCGGTGACGGCGGTACCTGCTACGGCGACTCCGGCGGCCCGAACTTCCTGGGTGCCGGCCCGACCGAGACGAACATCGTCGCTGCGACCACGATCACGGGCGACTTCATGTGCCGGGCGACGAACGTCACCTACCGGCTCGACACCGAATCAGCGCGGAACTTCCTCGGGCGATTCGTTCAGCTTCCTTAGTCAACCGCAGGCAGCGGTCGCGTAGCAGCGACGACGCGACCGCTGCCTCGAGCCGCCTAGGAAGAACTCGCTGAGCCCCACCGTCCTGTTGTCACACGACGACGGAAGGAACCAGCGATGCGTCCAGGCGCCCATGTGCTTGATCGGCTCGTGTTGCGCGACCGACAGGCTTCTACAGCCGGAGCGACCGCCGGGCACGATCGGCGTCGCCGGGTACCCGTCAACCGCTTTCACCTCGTGCTGGTGCTCCTCGCCGTCACTGTCGTTGCGCTCGTTGCGCTTCCCGGTTGGGGAGCCGCGACGCAGCCGTCGTGTCGCGGGACTGTTCTTACAGGCGAGTTCGCGTGCCTGAACGGTCAGCTGCCTCCTCAAGTGGACCGCAGCTGCGCCGTCTACAGCAGCGCCCACAACATCGACTTCTGGCGGTGCACGCGCAAGAAGTAGGACCTCTCGCCCGACGCTTGCGTCCGCCACCGCGGCGAGGGCGACGACTGGTGCCGTCCCCATCCGGCTGTCACAGTGGGGTCGTGCGCTCGACCCGTAATCAGAAGCTGCTCGCTCTCGCGATCATCGTGCTGGCGCTGTTGTTGTTGACCCCGTTGGCCGACATCGCGGTCGGCGCTGCGCTTCTCGCGGCGTTCACGTTGCTGATGATCCGCTACTTCCCGCGAGCACGCGGCTCCGACAGACATTGACGCCGATCGTGGCGTCCCGGAACAACGCCAGACGTGGCCGTGAAGCGTTATCGCTGCGGAACCCCGTGGCGGTTCGGCCGGAGGCACCCCGCCTACGGCTTCTGTACTGAGGCGCCCACGGCGTTCATGGCCTTCTTCACCCGGGCGACCTGCTCGGCTTCGACGGCAGTGGAATACGGGTAGAGCACACAGTCCACGTTGTGGACGACGAATGAGGTCTCGGTATCGGTGCTGTACTTGTTGACGACGAGCTCGTGATCGACGCCGGCGTCGGCGACGGTACACATGACATGGCCTTCCTCGCGCTCGATCTGATCGGGTTGGCTGAGCCCGGTAGGTCCGGCGTTGGTCGCGTCCGGGTCGTAGCCACGTCCGCGCTCCTTGACCGGCATCACGCAGGTGTCCTCGTCGAGCTCGAGCGAGATCCCGTGCCGCCGGAGGATCTGGATGAGCTCTTCGACCGAGACGGGCTTGCCTCGCGAGCCGCAGCGGTCGAGCTCGGAAGCGCTCGGGCGCGGTTCCGCTTGGCGCGGACACTTGTCCAGGCCGAGGCTCTCGGTCAACCGCTTCGTCTCGGCCTCGTCGAAACCTGCCTCCAATGGCTTGTATGCGGCCATCATGTCCTCGAAAGCTTCTTTCACAGCTGGCACGCTCATCATCTGGGTCATGATCCCGCCGGCGACCGTCATTGGCTCTTTGAGTGGTGGCAGATCGTTCTCGTCGATCGACTTCAGCGCCTTGTCGAGTCGGCGTGAGGCTTCCCGGATTCGGGGCAGAGCGGCTTCGTATTGGACTGCTGTGGTCTCGAACAGCTTGATCAGCTTCTCGATGTCGTCGCGGTGCTCTTCCGGGGTGGGGATCGCTCGAAGTGACGCGACGAGTGCCCGCATCTTCTCGAGTGGCTCGCCTAGCCCGCTCGAGAGCCCGTGAAGCGGCTCGGGCGGAGCTGGCGTGGGTTCAACCGGATCCATAATTGGACAGGCAGCTTCCCGCCACGACTCCAACGTGGCCCCGGCAGGGGCGCCGGTCTCCGCCCCGCACGCAGCCAACATTGATGCCAAGGCGGCAGCAGCCGCCGCAACGATCAGACCCCTTCTCACCGACGGAGCGTAGTCATTCCGGCCGGACATGCCCTGTCGTAGAACAGCGGGCTCGATCGCGACAAGGATGGAGTCGCCTGCGAAAAGCCGTCAAGCAGAGCGGCGGGGTAGAAGGCGAGCCTCACTCGCGATTATGTTCGTATCGATGATCGACTGGAAAGGCAGGTAGCCACCGCTCTCTTCGGCAGACCCAGGTCTCGTACGTCGGGCGGACCACGTTGTCCGAGTCGAAAGTCCCAGCACCGACCTCGATTTCGGATTCTCTCTTGTCGAAGACCGAGGAGCCGCACACCGGACAGAAATGGCGAAAGCCATACTGCGCCGTTTCGCCCGTCACGGTAACGGCGGTGTCCGGAAACACCGCGAAGGCGTAAAAAACCCCGCCATACTGCTTTCGGCAATCGAGGCAATGGCAGATGCCAACGCGGCTCGGCTCGGCGTCGATCGCCAGCCTCACCTTTCCGCATAGGCATCCGCCGGTGAAGTAATGGCCTTCCATTCGGCAACCTCCGTGAGTGCGCGGGCGCGGCACGACAGTGACTGGATCTGCCTGGAGTGTGAAGAAACCGGGGAGTCAGTCGAAGGCTGAGGCTCCGGCGAACCCGCAAAGCGCCGCCGCCCGCCCACACTGTGGAACGGTGCGGCGACGCATCGCGACCGTTCGGCGATCAGAGTCGCGGTGAAGCGGCCGCCGGAGGACGGCCGCCGGTACTACTCACAACGCCACAGGTCGCCCGGGTGGGAGGTGCCAGCCGGGACGTCGCAACGAACGGCAATCCGCTCGACGACGACCTTCGGACGCTTTGGGACTTTTGCCAACGTGCGGGTCTTGGCGGTCGGGGGGCCGCCCGGCGGCCCGATGTGCGCGAGCTCGGGGGCGGCGTAGGCGGAGCCGCTCGCTCCCGCGAACGAAGCCACCAGGAGGCCGACCACCAGCGTGCGCCGGCGAATCGAATGAACGAGCGTGGTCATGGGGTTCCCTTCTTCTCGGAAGTGGGGTGTCGGGAGCGATGGATGCTCCTTCTCCCTCGTGACCACACGACGGGCGCGGACCGCGTTGTCTTCCGGTGACTGGATTCCGGTCAGGTCAGCGGCGAACCCTGATGAAGAGGCGCCCAGGTCTAGTTGCGATTGGCACTTGATCGGCCACATGCGCTAGGGTGTCGTAACTGGCCCTGCGGCCAGAACCCCGGCCGAAAGCCCGCAATCTCCCGACGCGCTCCGGCGCGCGAGACGTAGGAGCCCAGGCGAACAGGATTCGACTTGCAGGGCCAGCTTTCGCATCCGGATTCGTCGTCGTCGCACGCACATGCCGGGCACCAGGGCAGGGGAGAGACGCCCGCTGGTACGGTCGCCTGATGCCGTGCGCAGTGGTCTTCGGAGCGACGAACGAAGTGAGGCACTACGTGGTGCTGAAGAAGACGGCTCACGAGGTTGCGGTCGCTCTGGGGCGTGCCCGTGATGAATTCGGGCAGTTCGAGGACGAGAACGGTAAGACGCTGTGGATCAGCGCTCGGAACGTCTGGTACATCGAGGACCGCGACGATCGTCAGACGGCAGCGTGAGCTGACCGCGCTCGAGCGCCGGCGAGCCTACGGGGAGAGATCGACGCAGATGCTGCCGGTGACCGTTTCCGTGAACGCCCCTGTCCCGAGGTCCTGAACGCCGTCGAGCGTGAGCGAGCCCGTGGCTCCTTCGAGCTTGCCGGTTGAACCGGTCACGGGGCCGGTGGAACGTAAAGGCGCCCGTCGACACGTCGAAGGTTCCGGAGACGCCGACCGTCAGGGTCCCAGCGTTCGTCGTGAACACGACGGTTCCCGCGATGGCGAACGCGGGTGGTGCACCGCCGACGATGGCGAACGTTCCCACGGTCGTCCCGTGCAGCAACCCGCCACCCACGATCCGGGCCGTCGTGCTCCCGCCGCCCAGGTCCTGTCCGATGCCCTTGGCGTTGATCTTGTGACACGACTGTCCGCCGGTCGTAGCCTGCACAGGGGCTGCAAGCAGCACGATCCCTGCGACCGCGCACAGCGAAACGTATAGCGCTCTCATCTGTCTCCCCTCGTGCCTCGAGGTAGGTGCGGTTTGCAACGAGTCTAGGAGATCCTCGGGTCGTGAGCGTGGTTAGCGCATCTGCCGAACGTCGCGTGGGTTGCAGCACAAAAACAGCAGGCAGAGCATCCCGAACACCGACACGCAGACGAGCTAGAGAGGAAGGCCCATACGGGGTTCGAACGTGCTGCGACCCGCTGACACGCGGTAGCCAAGTCTCGATGGCGTGCGGATTGGCGATGTGATCCACAATCCAGCAGGTTGGTTCCGTGCGTCTGCAGCCTAGATCGATCAGTGGACGATTGACTTCTCGAGGCCAGCGCGTCAGCCTCGAAGCATGTCCGGCCGCGTCAAGACGATCGTGATCGGGGTGCTGGCTGGGGCTCTGGCCGCGGCAGCGGCGCCGGCGGCCGGCTCTCCCGACGACAGCCCGCCCGCGGCAGTGACGACCGCGTACCAGACGGTCCCGCTCGCGCACTACGCCGTGACCTCGACCAGCTGCGGCTTGATTCCAGGCTCTAACGGCCAGCGCTTCCCCGGTTGTGTCCACGCCGACGGCGGCGCCCGGAAGAGGCTTCGGCTCGACGAGCGCGTCAAGGCTGCGTTCCGCGGGACAGTCACGCTTCTCCTCCCGGAGGTCGTGGAGTCGGTGTGGGTCGGCTACGGCCGGCGCGGCGGCACGGAGCACCAGACGCCGATCGTGGTTTCGACGCTTCCAGGCAGCGGCACCTACGACATGGTCGTGACTGTGAAGTGGCACGACGAGTTCACGCGGTCCGAGACGACGTACCTTGTCCCGCTCTGGGTGCCGCGCTTCGAGCGTCAGTCGCCGGCGCTCGTCCAGTGATGTGAGTCGGGCGGCCGGAAGTTGTGCCCTCTGCTCTTGCCGCAGTCGCTACAGCGCTTGTAGGAGTGCTGCCCTTCAACAGTGTGTTCCCACTGATGGCCGAGTGGCCACCGCCAGAAGCAGCGCCAGCGGGATCGCCTCACAGCGCCAATGATGCGCCCCTGCTACTCCCAGTTCAACCGTCTTCGGCCTGACCCGCAGCGATACGCCGTTTGCGTGTGATCAAGCTGGAAAGGAAGGCCCATACGGGATTCGAACCCGTGCCGCCGCCGTGAGAGGGCGGTGTCCTAGGCCACTAGACGAATGGGCCGTGGCGCTGCGGCAGTGTAGCTGAACCCGTAACGAGGCTTTACCAAGGCTTTACCAAGGCTTTGCCTTCGCTTGCCCGGCTGTTGGGAGGCCCCCGGGCATCCTCCTCCCATGAGCGAAACGAGGAGGAATCGACGATGACGAAGCTCCTGATCGGCCTGCTCGGCGCAGGGGTGATCGCGACCGGTGGCTACGCCGCCGCGACCGGCCTCGAGACCGATCCGGCCCGCACGGTGTCGCTCCCGGGTGCGACGAGCACCGGCGACACGACCACGTCGGCCACGACCACGGGCGCCACGACGACCGACGATGTCAACGACATCTCGGGTCCCTGCGACGAAGCCGAGCACCGGAACGATCCGCGTTGCACGGGCGTGAGCACGCCGGCGCCTGCACCGGCTCCGGCGGTCACGACCGCGGACGACGACGGGCCCGGCGACATCTCGGGTCCCTGCGACGAGGCCGAGCACCGGAACGATCCACGCTGCACCGGCGGAGCGGCTGCCGACGACCACGACAACGACCGCTCCGGCCGCGGCTCGGGCGACGACAGCGGCGACGACCGCGGCGGTCACGGCGGCGGCGACGACGACGGAGACCGCTCCGGCTCGAACAGCGGCAGGGGCTAGTCCACCAACCACCACAACCATCCGAGGAGAACGAGAGACATGAAGCTCATCCTGCTCAGCCTGGTCGCCACGCTCGTCGCGGCCGTCTCGCTCGCGGCGGTCGCCCAGAGCGCCACGACCGCGCAGACCGTCCGCGTGACCGAGGTCGACTACTCGATCCGGCTCTCGGCCAAGCCGAAGCCGGGCACCGTCAAGTTCGTCGTCCGGAACGTCGGCGACGACGGGCACGACTTCTGGCTCAAGGGCGGCGGCAAGACCTGGAAGACGCGCGTCCTCGGCGGCGGCCGCACCGCGAGCCTTACCGCGACGCTGAAGAAGGGCGTCCGATACTCGTTCTGGTGTGCGGTCAGCGACCACCGCCAGGAAGGCATGAGCGGCAGCTTCATCGCCCGCTGACCAGCTCCGCCCGCTCCGCGCTTTCGGCGCGGGGCGGGCGGGCACACTTCAAACCATGGCGCACGCGAAGCGGACGATTCTGCTGGTCGAGGACGAGGAGTCGATCACGACCCCGCTCGCCGAGGCGCTCGAGCGCGACGGCTTCCACACCGAGATCGCGCACACGGTCGCCGACGGGCTCGCCAAGGGAAAGGCATCTCGCCCCGACCTCGTCCTGCTCGACATCGGGCTCCCGGACGGCTCGGGGCTCGACGTCTGCCGCGAGCTGCGCGCCTCGTCGAGCGTCCCGATCATCATCCTCTCCGCGCGCGGAGAGGAGGCCGACCGCGTCGTCGGGCTCGAGCTCGGCGCCGACGACTACGTCGTCAAGCCGTTCAGCGCGCGCGAGGTGATCGCCCGGATCCGCGCCGTGCTGCGGCGTACGTCCGCGCCGGCCGGCGCGGTGGACGGACCGATCGAGATCGGCGCGGTCCGGCTCGACCCGGCCAAGCGCGCGGCGACGCTGAACGGCACGTCGGTCGAGCTCGCGCGCAAGGAGTTCGACCTGCTCGCGCTGCTGATGCGGGAGGCGGGTTCCGTCGTCACGCGCGAGCGGCTGATCGACGAGGTCTGGGACGTGAACTGGTTCGGCTCGACAAAGACGCTCGACGTCCACATCAGCACGCTGCGCAAGAAGCTCGCGCCGGGGCTGATCCATACCGCTCGCGGCGTCGGCTTCCGCTTCTCGTCCCCCGAGGAGCTGGCATGAGCCTGCGGCTGAAGCTGCTCGCAGCCTTCGCGTACGTGCTCGTGCTCGTGCTGATCGCGCTCGAGATCCCGCTCGTGCTCAGCCTCTCCAGCCGCGTCGACAGCGAGGTGCGCTCGCAGGCGGCAACCCAGGCGCAGGTCGTTGCGGCGTCGGCGTCGGCGCGGATCGGCGACCGGGCGCAGTTGCAGCGGGTCGTCGAGCAGGCGGGACGAGACCTCGGTGCGCGCGTGATCGTCGTCGGCCCGCGCGGCGGCCTGCTGGCCGACTCGGCCGGCACCGGCCTCGGGAGCCAGTCGTACGCCGACCGGCCCGAGATCGCGTCCGCGCTGGCGGGCACCTCCCGGCAGGGCACGCGGCACAGCGACACCGTCGGCGAGGAGCTCCTCTTCACCGCCGTGCCGATCCTCGACCAGGGACGCACGGTCGGTGCCGTTCGCGTGACGCAGAGCAACGCCGCCGTGTCCGAGCGCGTCCGGCGGAACGTGCTCGTGGTCGTCGGCGTCGGCCTCGCCGCGCTCGCGCTCGGGCTGGGGCTCGCCTGGGTGCTCGCCGGGTCACTCGCGCGGCCGCTGCGAGCGCTCGCGGGCACGGCGCGCCGCGTCGAGGACGGCGAGCTGGACGCCCGCGCCGAGGTGACCGGCGCGCGGGAGCAGCAGGAGGTGGCGATCGCCTTCAACGAGATGACCGATCGGCTCGGCCAGGCGCTCGAGGCGCAGCGCGAGTTCGTCGGCAACGCGTCGCACCAGCTGCGGACGCCGCTCACCGGGTTGCGGCTGCGGCTCGAGGCGGCCGGCCTGAAGACCGACGACCCGGCCGTGCGGCACGAGCTCGAGCTCGCCGAGGCCGAGGTCGAACGGCTCACGCGGCTACTCAACTCGCTGCTGACGCTCGCGCGCGACGGCGACCGGCCGGCGCTGCGCTCGCCGGTCTCGCTCCGCGCCGCGTCCGAGTCGGCGTACGAGCGCTGGTTGCCGCGCGCCGAGGCAAGCGGGCACCGGCTGGCACTCGACGGCGACGGCGATGCGTTCGTCCGCGCGGCCGAGGAGGACGTCGCGATCACGCTCGACAACCTGATCGAGAACGCGCTCGTGTACGCGCCCGCCGGGACGAACGTGACCGTGACCTGGGATCGGAACGGCCACCTGGCGGTGCTCGACGAGGGACCCGGCGTCCCGCCGGGCGAAGAGCGCCGGGTCTTCGAGCGGTTCCGCCGCGGCCGCTCTGACCGCCCCGGAACTGGGCTCGGCCTCGCGATCGTCGAGGCGCTGGCGCGGCGCTGGGGAGGCTCCGCCTCGATCAGCACCCGCGACGGCGGCGTCGGTACGCGCGCCGAGGTCGTCCTGCCGCTGGCGGTGACGAGCTGATGCGCACGGTGCTGCTCGGCCTGCTCGGGCTCGCGCTGGCGGTCACGGTCGGCCTGGGCGTCCACCTGGTCACCCGGAGCACGATCTCGCTCCCCGTCGTCCGGCTCGAGCCCGCTCCGGCGCTGGCGCCGCCCGCTGCGACGAGGACCGATGAGACGACCACCGAGCGAACCGAGACGGAGACGGAGCCGCAGACCGAGCCTGCCTCGCCGACGGTGACCACCGGCACCGAGACGGGCGACGACAACTCGGGGCGCGGGCGGGGGCGGGGACGCTCCGGTGGTGACTCCGGTGGCAACAGCGGGCCCGGCAGCGACGACGACTGAGCTTTAGGATCCCGCGCGCGGTGGCGAGCGACGCGCAGCGGCAGAAGCGGCGCCAGATCCTGCGGGCAGCGATCACGGTCTTCGCGCGGTCCGGCTACCACACGAGCCGTGTCTCCGACGTCGCCAAGGAGGCGGGCGTCGCCTACGGGCTCGTCTACCACTACTTCGGGTCGAAGGAGGATCTGCTCGAGACGATCTTCCGGCGCACCTGGTCGAGGATGCTCGAGGCGGTCGAGGAGGTCGAGCGAGAGGGCGCGCCGGCCCGTGAGCAGCTCGCCGCCGTCGCGCGGATCGTGCTCGGCGCGTGGCCGATCGACCCCGACCTGGTGCGCGTGCTCGTCCGAGAGGTGGCGCGCTCGCCGCAGCTCGGGCGTGAGGTCGACGAGATCGCCCACGCCTTCAACGCACTCGAGCGGATCGTCTCCCGGGGGCAGGAACGCGGCGAGCTCCGCACGGACGTCGACCCGAGGCTGGCGGCGTGGATCCTCTACGGCGCGCTCGAGGAGATCCTGACCGGCTGGGTCTTCGAGCGATTGCCTGCGAGCGACGACGACGTCGAGCAGGCCGAGCGGGCGGTCGTCGCCCTGCTCACCGACGGCCTTGCAGTGGATTGACTCGTCAATCAGTTCGATTGATTCATCAGTCAATTGCAAGGGTTATTCAAATTGGTTTAGGGACCGAAAAGCAACGGTAGGACTGCTCGAGTTCGTTCGTTCACTCGACGTGCATTGGAGTCCTGCATGCGCCCACGTCTCTTGCTGGTCGGCCTCGTTCTCGGGCTGACCGCGCTCCTCCCGGCCGCCGCGAATGCGGCCGCCCCTGCGGCCGGCACTGTCTCGCCGGTCGCCCCGTCGTCCACCTGGAACGGCGGTCCCTTCGTCACCTCGAACCCGTCGGGGATCTGCCTGGTGGTCGATCCCTCCTGCGACAACTACTCGCTGACGATCGTCCCGCCGGCGGCCGGCAGCTACACGGTCGAGATCACGACCACGCCCTCCGCCGAGGGTGACGACTACGACGTGTTCGTCAACGGCCCCGGCGGCCAGCGCGTCGGCAGCTCGACCTCGCCGGGAGGCCACGAGAAGGTCGTCCTGACGAATCCGGCCGGCGGCACCTACACGGTCAGCACGCTCGCATGGCTCGTCGCGCCCGGCGGCACCTACCAGGGCAAGGCGACGATGAGCGTCGGCGCGCCGCCGACGCCGGTTGACACGGGCAGCGTCCTCTACTCCTACGACCCCGCCGCTGCGCAGGCGACGGTCGAGGTACCGCTCCGCGTCGTCGCGGTCGGCTTCGCGCCCGGTGAGCTCGATGAGGCGAAGATCCTCGGCCAGATCCCGAACTACCAGCGGCCGGGCGTCCTGATCCCGCGCGGCCAGGACTCCAGCGGCGACCAGTTCCCGCTCTTCGGCGCCGAGACGCTCGTCAACCACGGGCGCAACTACTACAACAACACGAAGCCGTTCACGGTCCCGTACGAGTACACGTGGAAGCCGCAGTTCGTCTACGCGTCCTCCGCGTTCACGCAGGGCCTCTTCAACGCGATGAAGGCGAACTCGACGACCGGCGACTTCGCCAAGTCGGCGAACCGCACCTACCTCGAGGGGTACAACGCCACCCGCGGCGTCTACCGCGGCACCGGCGCCCTCGTCCTGCCGAACGCGCCCGTCCGTTTCGTCGACGGCGAGAAGGTCGAGGACTGGATCTCTGCCAACTCGAAGGCCCTGCTGGGCTGGGACGATCCTGCCCGCGGCAAAGGCCCCGGCGGGAATCCCGGCTACACGGTCTACATCCTCAACACCTGGGACTCGGCCGAGGCTCGGGCGATCCTGAAGCCGCAGAACGAGTACCACGTCTGGAAGATCAACCGGATCGACCCCGATACGGGCCAGTTCGACGGGATCGACTGGGCACGGATCTGGGGCGGTCGCTACCGGTTCATGATGGTCGACACCGGAGCGGCGCCGAACCCGTACGAAGCCGAGAGCTGGGGCAACCGCAACCGCTCCGTCTACGGCTCCGCGAACTACGAGCCGCCGCTGTGGGAGTACCGCGCCAAGGCGCCGCGGCCGGTCACGCTCGTCAACGTCGACGAGGGCGTCGAGCAGGCGCTCACCCCGGGCGCGACCTGGGACGAGAACCAGCTCAACTTCATGCTCGGCCGGACGGTGAACGAGGCGACCTCGTTCCGGTTCCTGCACTCGTATCTCTACGAGCCGCAACCGGCGACCGGCCAGTACTGGTTCTCGGACAACGTCTGGCACGACGCGAAGGCGGAGCTGCCGTGGGCGTCCGACCTGAGCAAGCTCTACAACCAGAGCGTCGTCCTCGCCGGCCTGCGGACGATGGCCCCGTACCTGACCTTCGCAGGCGACGTCCGCTTCGCATACCTCGCCGAGGGCGGCGCGGACAACGACGCCGACCAGGCGATGCTCGATCAGGCCAAGCAGGACGGCGACGACGTCGCCGGAGCGCCGGGTGTGTCGATGCACACCGACACGGCGATGGACTACATCGACCAGCAGGCGCGGCTCTTCCGCGGCGGGGCGTGCTACACGACCGTGCCGGCGATCAACGTCGTCGCCGAGAAGCACTACGCGTGGGCGCTCCCGATCGCGGCCGGGATCGCGACGAACCGCAACGGCGTCCCGTGGGGCTACCTCGGCTCCGTCAACGACGTCTTCAAGTCGCCGCAGTCCGACCGCGACCAGTCGATGGCGTTCGCGCACCCGGAGGTCTCGGGCGGCGCGTTCACCTACACCGCGATCCACGAGGCGAGCCACTACCTCGGCCTCGCGCACCCGCACGACTCGATCGGTGCGACGCGGAACGCGGACGGCTCGCCGCGGTACTACGACGGCTTCACCTGGGCGTACAACTCGACGGCGGCGCCGACGACGTACTCCCACACGGAGCTCGTCTACTCGATCCTCGACCAGGAGAACATCGCCCGTGGCCACTCGGCCTACTACCTGAAGTGGGCCGACGAGGCGCTCTCGCAGGCCGGTGACGCGTACGCCGCCAAGGGCGTCACGCTCGTCTCGCAGCTGCCGGCCAACGCCGCGCGGCTGCGCAAGGAGGCGATCGACAACTCGAAGCGGGCCGAGACGCTGTTCGCGCGCTTCGACTTCGTCAACGCGACGTTCTCCGCCCAGAAGGCGTGGCGGTCGGCCGCCGCCTACCGCGACCTCGCGCTCGGCCTCGCGCCCGGCACGAGCGAGCTGCAGAAGGGCACCAAGAAGGAAGGCGCCTCGGCCTGCCCGTCGGCCAAGCGCTAAAGCAGGTCCCCCAGGGAGTCGCGGGGTCATGCGATACGGCGGGGTAGGGTCACTTCGGTGGGGCCCTACCCCGACGCCACGCTGAAGCTCTACCGGATCCCGTTCTCGACGAACGTCGAGCGCGTCGCGCTCGCGCTCGCACACAAGGGGATCCCGGTCGAGTACGTCGACGTCGACGCGGACGACCGCAGCCCCGTCGTCGAGGTCAGCGGCCAGGAGCTCGTGCCCGTCCTCGTCGACGGCGACCGCGTCATCTCCGACTCGCCGGCGATCCTGGCCTACCTCGAGGAGCGCTTCCCCGAGCGGTCGCTCTTCCCGGCCGACGAGTCGCGGCGGGCGGAGGTGCAAGTCTTCGTCCAGTGGTTCAACCACGTCTGGAAGCGTCCGCCGAATCTGATCGCCGCCGAAGAGGAGAAGCCGGAGCCGGATCGGGCGCGGATCGCGGAGCTCGAGCAACGGATCGCGGACGTGCTACCGCTCTTCGAGTCGCTGCTCGCCGGAGGCATCTTCCTCTTCGGCGACGAGCTGACGCTGGCGGACGTGGTCGCGTTCCCGTTTCTCAAGTACGCGGTCGTCTGGGAGGAGGGCGACGAGCACCGCTTCCACGAGATCCTCCGCGACGCGATGCCGCTCGGCGGCCGCTACCCGCGGCTCGAGGCCTGGATCCGGCGGATGGACGAGCTGCCGAGGGCATAGAGGCATAGAGGGAAGAAATTCAGGCGCTCCGCCGTCTTGTCGGCAGACGACGGAAAGGAACACCATGCATCCGACGCTCATGCACGAGATCGCGCGCTACCGCCAGGCCGACATGCTTCGCGAGGCCGAGCGCGCCCGGTTGGCCCACGAGGCCAGCACAGAGAGTGGAAGCACCCGGCGCCGCTGGCTGCGCCGGCGCGAGCGCCCGGTCTTCAAGCCGGCGCTCGGACGGTAGCGCGGCCGCTACCGGGCGCGAAGCGCCCCTTTAGGGGTCTTCGCGCGGTGAGCATCCGCTCCGGCGGATGCTCACCCTGCGCAGAGCTACCGGGCAGCTGATGCCGCGACGGCGCGCCGTGCCGCGTCTGTCGCGGCGTCGGCGAGCCGTTGTGCGTGCAGCACACGCTCGTCGCCCGGCCGGGAAACGAGATTGGCCGCAACCAGGCCTGCGGCTGAGCGTGCCGCAGCCTCCGCGAGGATCGACGCAGCAGCTGCGTCCTCGGCGCCGCCGCGACAGGCGTGCTGTGCGGCCTCCGCGCCGAGCAGCGCAACGTCGTAGGCGCACTCGGCGATCGAGAGCGGCAGCTCGGCGGCGGTATCGAGCGCCTTGCCGATCGCCGCGTCGCGTGCCCCGTCCTCCCACGCGCCCTCGATCAACCCGAGCGCCTCGAGATAGGCCTCCTCGTTCGCCTCGGCGAGCCGCTCGACGCGCGAACGGAGCGCCTGTGCCTGGGCGGAGATCCCCTTGCCGTCCTCCCAGTCGGCGGAGCGGCGAGCGGCGGAGGCGATCAAGCCGGCCGCCATCGCGATCACGACGCCGGAGACCGCGCCCGCGCCTGGAGCGGGGGAGGGGCCGGCGATCTCGTCGAGCATGACGCGCAGGTCGCGGTCGTAAAGCGCCACTAGGCCATGAGCATCACTGATCGAGCTCGGGCAGGCAAGCCCGAAGGGCATCGATCAGCTCGTCCGTCGGCTCGTACCCGGCCGCAGCGAGCGCCGCCTCGAGATCGGCGACGAGCCGGACCCGGAACTCGGCATCGACGCGGGCACGCTGGACGATCGCGTCGAACTCGCCGTCGAGCTCGCCGCGCCCAGCCGCCAGCTCCTGCGCAGCCTGAACCCACCCGGTCGGAGCCGGGGGCAGGATGCCGAGCAGCTCGGCCAAGCGCTCTTCGTCGTATCGGGATGCGGCCCTCACGATCCACCAGACGTGTCAGGGCTCGGTTTTCTTCCCTCGAGTTGCTCACGCAGTTTTCCGAGGCAGCGGGAGATCCTGCTCGCGATCGTGCCGGCCGGGAGGTCGAGAGCCTCGGCGATCGTGCGGTAGCTCTCGTCGCGGGCGAAGAAGCGGTCGAGGATCTCGCGGCAGTCGCCCGAGAGCGCCTCGAGCCCTTCGTGGATGTCGAGGGCCTCGTCGAGGCGCTCCAGCGTCGCATCGGCCTCCTCGGCAGACGGTTCCTCCTCCGGCAGCTCGCGGGCCGACGTCCGCAGCCTGTCGACGCAGGCGTTCCGCGTCAGCTGCGCCAGCCAGGGCCTGATCGCGGCGTCGTCGCGCAACGACGCGAGCCGTTCGTAGGCGCGGGCGAAGACGTCCTGGAAGACGTCTTCGGCGTCGTGCTCGGGCAGCCGGTAGGCGCGAACCGCGATCGCGTACACGTAGCGCGAAAAGCGCTCCACGAGCTCGTTCCAGGCGGCCGGCTCACCGGCCCGACACCGTCCGACGAGCTGAGCGTCGCTGAGCTCCATGGTCATGGCCGAACAGTCATTCAAGCGCGATTTGTCACCAAAGGGAAGAAAGCTGCGCGCTCCTCCGTCTAGCTGGCTCAGGCAGGGGTTAAGCAGGAGGAGGAGCACAAATGTCGTATCGCAGAAGGCACCGGTGGTTCCGCCGGATGGCGCTCGGGCTTGCATTCGCACTGCCGGTATTCGCCGGTAGCGCTTCCGTCGCCGCGGCGAAGTTCGACGAAGGCAGCGACGGCGCTCGCTATGTGGCGGCGGGCGGCTGGTCGGGTCTCGTCGACATGGAGACGGGCGTCCCGCTGTCGGCCGGGGTCCCGAATGGCGACGAGCAGTTCATCGACGAGCATGCCGTCCAGGTGATCCCGTACCTCTCGGGTGGGATCCTGACGGAGGCGGATGCACAGGCAGCCGCCGCCCAGACCATCCCGCCCGACGGTGACTCGATCGCAATCAGGAACGCGCTCGAGACGCAGACGCAGACGCTGGCTGTGGCGGAGGCCATCCACGACCCGTATCTCACGGACCTTTTCGTCCGGCCGGGCGAGTCGCTGGGCGGCCCTGACGGCGAAGAGATCGCGTTCGCCAATGCGGTCATCGCGGCAGCCGACTCGCTTCACGATCCGCTGACGGCGCAAGAGCAGAGCTCGACGCAGGCGACGTTCGTCCCTGGCGTGACCGACTTTCCGAAGGCGGCGCAGTCGGTTCCCGACAACCGGGTCGAGCGTGCCCTCGAGCAGGGCCCGCAGGTGATCCCGTACCTGAGCCAGGGGATGACCGCCGACGACGTGGTCGGAGTCCGGCCGGACGACCAGGGAAATCGCTTCGTCCCCTCGGACGTGCCCTCGCAGCAGCCCGAGCTCGCGAGCAGCAGTGGCTCGACGATCGAATGGAACGAGGCGCTGACGGTGGGGATCGGCGCGCTCGCCCTCGTCCTCGGCCTCGGACTGGCGCTCGGCTACCTTCGCCGGCCCCGGATCGCAGGCCTCTAGATCGCCTGGGCAGCGACGCGAAGCGGGCTCTTCGGAGCCCGCTTTCGCGTGGTCCTAGGAGGGTTTGGCGGCCCGGCGACTCAGCCCGCTATTTCGCCAGACCCTCCTGGGAACTCTCGGCCTCGCGCGCATCCAGCCGCTGCTCGAACAGCTCGCGTAGCTCCTCGCCGGTCGTGAGGACGTCTTCGTACCGCGGCCGGCGTGGCGGCAGCTTCACGATCCGGACGTCGTTGTCGCGCGCGCCGTGGCAGCGGGCGTACGCCGCCGCCTCGTCGAGGGGGGTGAGCCCGGAGCGGCGGCCGAGGCGCATGCGGGAGGGATACCAGAGCCTGGCGTCGCAGGCAACGCGGAGGTGCGCCGGGTTCCGCCTCCGGGATGACGAAGGGGCCCCGGAGGGCCCCGCCGCCTGCTTGGGTGGACGCTTCCTCGAGGGGAGAGACAGCGTCCGGTTCCCGCGTCCTGCACGGGAAGCGCAAAGGGCCTTTGCGAAGATAGAAAGAGTGTAGCGTGAGCGAACAGGCTCGACAAGAGGCGGAAACGAAAACCCAGCCTGAGCGGGGCTTTTCCGAGCGAGCTGCGGGACTAGGATTCGAACCTAGACTACTCGGTCCAGAGCCGAGCGTCCTACCATTAGACGATCCCGCACCGGGAGCGCACCCAGTTTAGCGCCAGGAAGGGCTCGCCGAAGCGGCGCTGAGGCACGCTCCGGCGAGCCCTTCTAGGTTTCGAGCCGGTAGACCGGGACGAGGCGCTTTTCCGCCTCCGTGTCGATGTGGGCGATCACCTCGACGTAGGGCTCGAGACCGGAGCCGCGCAGCTTCGCCTTCAGGAGCCCGTCGACCTGGAAGAGCCCGGAGGAGTTGTTCATCACGATCTCGATCATCACCGGCCGCGCCTCGCCGTCCTTGATCGAGACGTCGTCGATCGCAGCCGCCGAGAGCGAGTGCATCGACACCCGGCCCTTCTCGAACGGGATCCGCGAGCGGCCCTCGGCCATGTCGAGCGCGTCCGCGACGCGGAGGATGCCGGCCTCGAGCGCGAGAGGCTGGCCGTCGGCCCGGTGGCTCGTGATCGCCTGCAGCACCTCCGAGACGATCACCGTCAGCTCGGGCTCGGCGTAGATCCCGTCCAGCAGCTCGCGCATCTTCGGCTCGGAGAGGAAGAGCGAGAAGTCCTCGTGGCCGTGGCGGTGCACCGACATCCCGACGCAGTGGAGGAGCGCGGCCAGCGCCACGATCACCTCGGCGTCGTCCTGCTCGAGGCCGAAGTCGCGCACGGCGGACGGCTCGACGCCGTGCTTGGTCAGCTGGCGCAGGAGCTTCAGGGCGATGTTGGCGACGATCTGGATGTGCACCCAGGAGTGATCGTTGATCTCCAGCCGGACGACGGCGTTCACGTTCGAGACGTGCCACCACGCCTTCAGCTGCTTGTCGTCGTTGACGCGCTCCAACAGCTTCCGCAGCTTGCGATTCCCGCGCACCGGCAGGTTGACGCGCATCTTGTCGACCGCCTGGGCCGGGGTGAGGCGGGTCTCGCGGACGGCCTCATCCGAGACCGGCTCCTCGATCCGCTCCTCAGTCTCCTTGTCCAAATCCGTCATGTCCGTACGACCACGCTGCGCGCGAACTTGTCGTGCAGCGCCTGGTTTCTCGAGTCGCGCAGCGGCCAGAGATGGTCGACGATCGTCGGAATCGTGAACAGCGCCCGCAGCGCGGCGGTCGAGAGCCAGCGCCTGAAGGCGCGCAGGTAGCCGATCGGCGCACGGCTTTCGGCGTCGACGACCTTGATCCCGAGCACCATCTTTCCGACCGTCTGGCTGCGGGCGCCGACCATCCAGGTGTAGTAGATCGCCTCGGGGACCAGGAAGAGCACGATCACCAGGAGCGTCTCGCCGTTCTCCACCCGGTCGCGAAGCTCGTCCGCCGGCATGCCGGCCGCGAAGAGCGCGATCGCGATCGCGAGCCCGAGCACGACCACGTCCACGAGCAGCGCTGCCAGGCGGCGCCCCCAGCTCGCCAGTTCGTGCTCCTTCACACGCACAGGTTAGGCGACGTCGGCCGCCCAGTCGCCGTAGAGGCTCATGTAGAGGCCGCGGCGGGCGATCAGCTCCTCGTGCGTTCCCTGCTCGACGACGCGGCCGTGCTCGAGCACCACGATCAGGTCGGCGTCGCGGATCGTCGAGAGCCGGTGCGCGATCACGAACGCCGTCCGGCCGGCGAGGAGCTTGCGCAGCGCCTGCTCGATCTGGCGCTCGGTGCCGATGTCGACGGACGAGGTCGCCTCGTCGAGGATCAGGATGCGCGGATCGGCCAGCAGCGCCCGCGCGAAGGCGATCAGCTGGCGCTGGCCGAGCGAGAGCCGCGTGCCGCGCTCGCCGAGGTGCGTCGCGTAGCCCTCCTCGAGCTCGAGGATGAAGCGGTCGGCGCCGACCGCCTCCGCGGCCGCCTCGATCTCCTGCTGCGGTGCGTCCGGGCGCGCGAAGGCGATGTTCTCGGCGACCGTGCCGCCGAAGAGGAACCCCTCCTGGGGGACGATCCCGAGCTGGCGGCGGAGCGAGTGCTGCGTCACCTCGCGCACGTCGGTGCCGTCGATCGTGATCCGCCCCTCGGTCGGGTCGTAGAAGCGCGCGATCAGCTTCGCGATCGTCGACTTGCCGGCGCCGGTGTGGCCGACGAGCGCGACTGTGGTCCCGGCCGGGACGTCGAGCTCGAGCCCGTGCAGGACCTCGGGAAACTCGGGGCCGTAGCCGAAGCGCACGTTCTCGAAGTGGACCCGCCCTTCGATCCGCTCGAGTGAACCGGCGCCGGCAGGGTCGACGACCTGCGGCTCCTCGTCGAGGACACCGATGATCTTGTCGAGCGCCGCGATCGCGGACAGGAACGTGTTGTAGAGCTGCGAGAGCTGCTGGATCGGGTCGAAGAAGTTCGAGAGATAGAGCGCGAAGGCGAAAAGGGTGCCCGCGGTCATCTCATCGTGGTAGACGAGCCAGCCGCCGTAGCCGAAGACGATCGCGGTCGCGGCCGAGGCGAGCAGGTCGACCGCGGGGAAGTAGATCGCGTTCAGGACGGTCGTCTCGTAGTTGGCGGCGCGGTAGCGGTCGTTGACGCCGTGGAACGCCTTCTGCTGCACCGGCTCGCGCGTGAACGACTGGACGACGCGCATGCCCGCGATGTCCTCGGCGAGCGTCGCCGTCACGAGGCCGAGACGCTCGCGGACGCGGCGGTAGGCGCGGTTCGAGCGGCTCCGGAACCAGGCCGTCACCAGCGCCATCGGGATCAGCACCGTCAGCGTCGCCAGGGCGAGCCGCCAGTCGAGCAGGAAGAGGACGACGGCGGTGCCGAGCAGGAGCAGCGTGTTCTGGATCAGGCTCGTGACGCCGTCGGTGACGAGCTGGTCGAGCGCCTCGACGTCGTTCGTGATCCGGCTGATGATCACGCCGGCGCGGTTTCGCTCGTAGAAGCCGAGCGAGAGCCGCTCCAGATGGGCGAAGAGCTTGTTGCGCAGGTCGGCGAGGACGCGCTCGCCGACCCAACCGGTCAGGTAGGTGTTGGCGGCGGACAGGACGAGCGCGAGCACCGCCGCCGCGAGGAAGACGACGATGATCCACGTCAGCCGCTCGAGGTCCATCTCCTGGATCCCCTGGTCGATCGCCAGCTTCGCCAGGTAGGGCGGCGCGAGCGCGACGAGCGTGTAGGCGAGCAGCGTCGCGAGTGCGAGCGCCGTGCGGCCGCGGTAGGGGAGCGCGAGCCGGACGAGCAGGCCGATCCGCCGGCGGGTGCGCCTCCACGACCAGTCGCGCACCTCCCCGCCGCGCTCCTCGGAGAGGTGCGACCCGGCCTGCCAGACTTTCACGCGGTCTCCTTCAACAGGCCCTGCAGCAGCCCGTGCTCGTGGATCTCCTGGTAGACGGCGCTCGTCGTCAGCAGCTCGGCCTGCGTGCCGCGGGCGGCGATCCGGCCATGCTCGAGCACGACGACCTCGTCGGCGAGCGCGATCGTGGAGAGCCGGTGGGCGATGATGATCGTCGTCCGGCCGCGCATCGCCTCCGCGAGCCCGTCCCGGATCCGCGCCTCGGTGGTCGCGTCGACGGAAGCGGTCGCGTCGTCCAGGATCAGGATCCGCGGGTCGATCACGAGCGCGCGGGCAATCGCGAGCCGTTGCCGCTGACCGCCGGAGAGCGTGATCCCGCGCTCGCCGATCACCGTGTCGTAGCCCTGCGGCAGCTCCTGCACGAACTCGTGCGCCTGCGCCGCGCGGGCCGCCCGCTCGACCTGATCCTCGGTCGCGTCGAGGACGCCGAAGGCGATGTTCTCGCGCACGCTCGCCGAGAAGAGGAACGGATCCTGGGAGATGACGCCGATCTCGCGGCGGAGCGAGCGGCGGGTGACGTCGCGGATGTCGACGCCGTCGACGAGCACCCGGCCCTCGGTCGCGTCGTAGAAACGCGGCACGAGCGCGGCAAGGGTGGTCTTTCCGGAGCCGGTGTGACCGATCAGCGCCACGGTCTTTCCCGGCGCGAGCTCGAGGTCGATCTCCTCGAGCACCGGCCGGCCCGCCGCGTAGCCGAAGGTGACGCGCTCGAAGCGGATCCGGCCGGGGCCGGGAGGCAGCTCCCCGGCATCGGGCCGGTCGTCGACGCCCTCGGGCTCGTCCATCACTTCGAAGATCCGCTCGCCCGACGCAGTCGCGCGCTGGGCCTGGCCGATCCACATCCCGAGACTGCGGAGGGGCACGATCAGCATCGCGAGCAGGAGGTTGAAGACGAAGAACGCGTCCAGCCCGAGCGAGCCGTTCACCACCATTCGCCCGGCGGCCAGCAGGACGGCGCCCTGCGCGAGCAGCGGCAGGAACGAGAGCAGGGGCACGTAGAGAGCGCGCTGCCGAAACGCGCGGACGGTCTGCTCGAAGACGGCGCCCGATGCGCGCTCGAACTGCGCCTGGCGGCGATCCTCCTGCGCGAACGCCTTGACGACGTGGACGCCGACGATCGACTCCTCCGTCACGGTCGCGACATCGCCCAGCTTCTGCTGCACCTCGCGCAGGACCGGGTGCGAGACGTGGCTGTAGCGGTAGGCGACCGCGACGATCACGGGCGTGATCGCGAGCGCGATCAGCGCCAGCTCCCACTCGACGACGAAGAGCACCGCCATCACCGAGACGACGGTGAGGATGTGCTGGAAGAAGAAGATCAGGCCGAAGCCGAGGAAGAAGCGCACCGACTGCAGGTCGACGGTCGCGCGCGACATCAGCTGGCCGGTCTGGTGGCGATCGTAGAAGCCGAACGAGAGCCGCAGCAGGTGCGCGTACAGCCCCTCGCGCATGTCCTTCTCGATCCCGAGCGCCTGCCGGCCGGAGATGATCCGGCGGCCGAGCATCAGCGCCGCCTTGACGATGCCGACCAGGGAGATCGCGACGACGAGCCAGGCGAGCGTCGTCGTTCCGCGGCCCGCCTCGATTCCCGCGATCGCCTCGCCGACGAGGAGGACGATCGCGATCGCCGCCGCCTGCGAGAGCACCGCCAGGATCGTCGAGACGAGCAACGACCAGCGGTAGGGCCGCAGAAAGCCGAGCAGGCGCACGAACGTGCGGCGATAGGGGACGGCGCTCACTCGTCCGAATGTAGCCGTGCGAGCTCGCGCTTCACGTGCGTGAGCGCCTTGCCGAGCCGGGCGCGGTTCCCCTGGTCGTTGAGCCAGCCGCTCGCGCCGGAGGGATGCGGGAGCGGGATCACGATCGCGTCGCCCCGATCATGCGGGAGCATGAAGCTCTTGCCGATCGCGCTCGTGAGCGTCGCGATCCCGAGCATCCGCTTCAGCGCCAGACCGCCGACGGTCACGATCAGGTCGGGCCGGAGCAGCTCGAGCTCCCAGTCGCGCCAGAACTGACAGAGATCCTGCTCCCGCGGCGTCGGCGTCCGGTCGCCGCGGCCGGAGGCGGGACGGCCGGGGTAGCAGCGCGTCACCGAGGCGCAGTAGAAGCGCTCGTAGAGCTCGTCGCCCTCGAGGCCGAGCCAGCGCCGCAGGGTCTGGCCGGCGCGGCCGCGCCACGGCAGCCGCTCCTCGCCCTCGAGGATCCCGGGCGCCTGGCCGAGCAGGTACGCCCGCTGACCGTGGAAGGGCGCGCGGACGGGCCACGACTCGATCTGAAAGCTCGCCTCCAGACAGGCGCGGCAACGCGCGTTGTCGCGCTGGAGCGAGCGGAGCGACCGGTAGGCGCTCTTGCGGACCGTCACCCGGCGGCGGGCGTGCCGATCCGGAGCCGGTTGCCGTCGGGGTCGGTGACCTCGATCTCGCGCATGCCGTAGTACGCGAGCTCCGCGGTCGTGCCGAAGTCCGCGGCGACGGCGTCGACGTCGTCGACGTAGAGGTAGAGCAGGCCGTCCGGGTGTGCGTCGCCGGTGTGCTCGGAGAGGAAGATCCGAGCGTCGCCTCTCGAGATCGCGACGAAGAGAGGCAGGTGGGGCTGAGCGCGCGTACGCCACTCGATCGAGAACCCGAGGCGCGCGTACCACTCGGCGCTGGCCTCGGCGTCGGCGACGCGGAGGAAGGGGACGATCGTTGTTGTCACGAGGCAGATCGTACGGCCACGAACCAACGCCCGGCGAAGAGTGTCTCGCCGCCGCCCAACTCGGCGGCCAGCTCGGCCGGCTCAAAGTAACGCTTGAAGACCTGCCACCGCGAGCCGTCGTTGAGGATCCGCTCCTGCTGCTCGGCCGGCCGGACGTCCTCGCGGAGCGCGGAGTCGACGACGACGAGCTCGGGCGCGACGCGGCGTGCCTCGGCGAGGAAGCGGCCGCGCTCCGGGTCCTCGAGGTGGCCGTAGAAGTGGCTCGTGAAGACGCGCTCGAACGTTCCGTCCTGGAAGGGCAGCCGGAGCGCGTCCGACTGGACGAAGGCGGCGTCCGGCACGCGCTGGCTCGCGAGCTCGAGCATGGAGGCGCTCTGGTCGAGCCCGGTGATCTCGCCGGGCAGATGCCGCGTGAGGAAGCCGGTTCCGCACGCGACGTCGAGCGTCCTGGCCGGCGGCAGCGCAGCGATCGCCTCGATCAGCGCCACGCGCTCCTCGTCCCAGCCCGGACGCTCCCGCTGCTCGAAGCCGCCGGTGCCGAGCCACCAGTCGTCGTACTCCGGCGCCCGTGCCTCGTAGTAGGCCTTCACGCTCCTAGAGTACGAAGCATGCTCGAGGCGGTGCCGAACTTCTCCGAGGGTCGCGACGACGAGGTCGTCGACGCTCTCCGTGGAGCGCTCTCCGCGCCGGCCCAACTGCTGGATGTGCACGTCGACGCGGATCATCACCGTTCCGTCTTCACGCTCGTCGGCGAGCCGGACGAGCTCGTGGAGACGCTGCTCGCGGGGATCGCCTGCGCGCGCGACCGGATCGACCTGCGCCGCCACGAAGGCGCGCACCCGCGGATCGGCGCCGCCGACGTCGTCCCGATCGTCCCGATCAGGCCCGACGACCTCGAGCGCGCGAAGGCGACCGCGGGCGAGCTGGCGCGCCGGATCGGCAGCGAGCTCGGGTTGCCCGTCTTCCTCTACGGCGAGCTTGCGCCCGGCCGCGGGCCTGCGTTCTTCCGGCGCGGGGGACCGGAGGCGCTGCAACGGCGGCTCGGCGCGGGCGAGCTGGCGCCCGACTTCGGGCCGGGCCGCCTGGACGAGCGTGCAGGCGGGGTGATCGTCGGGGCACGGCGGCCGCTGATCGCCTTCAACGTCAACCTGCGCGGCGAGCTCGAAGCGGCGAAGGCGGTCGCCGCGGTCGTGCGGGAGTCGGGCGGCGGCTTTCCGGGCGTGCGCGCGCTCGGCCTCGATCTTCCGCGCGCAGGCGTCGTCCAGGTCTCGATGAACGTCGAGGACTGGGAGGCGGCGGCGCTGCACGAGATCGTCGCGCGGATCGAGTCCGAGGCAGCGGTGCACGGCGCCGAAGTCGTCGGCTCCGAGCTGGTCGGGCTGATGCCGGCCGGTGCTGCAGCGGCTGCGGCCGGCGCGATGCTCCGGATCGACGGTTTCGACGAGTCGCACGTGCTGGAACTACGGCTGCTTCCGTGAGAGGGTCTCACGACCGGGTTTGAAGACCCAGCGGCTCGCGGTAGGTGAGTCTGAACAACGACCAAGGGGTACAGATGAGAAAGTTCTTGCCGCTCACAGTGGCCGCGGGGATCGCGGCCTGGTTCTTCATGAGGCACCCGCGCGGGCAGGTGCTGTTCGGAAAGCTCCAGGGGAAGATCTCGGCGCTGGTGCCGAAGCAGTACGACGATGCGACGCTCAAGGACAAGGTCGAGAGCGAGCTCTTCCGCGACGAGCACGAGGTGAAGGGCGCGATCAACGTGAACGCGCAGGAGGGTGTGGTCCAGCTGCGTGGCCAGCTGCCGTCGCAGGATCTGATCGACGCGCTCGTCGATCGCACGCAGAAGATTCAAGGCGTCCGCGAAGTCGAGAACCTGCTCCACACGCCCGGCACCGAAGCACCCATGCATCACTGAGCCGGGGCGGCCTGAGGCGGCTTGCGGCCGACTTCAGGGGGTGTTCGCGCGCAGGGCGTCCGCTCCCGCGGATGCCCTGCTTGCGCCTAGTATCGGAATGTGATTGCCAGTCACGCGCTGACCGGTAACGACCTCCGGCTCGAGGATGTCTGGGAGGTAGCCGTCCACCGCACGCCCGTCGGCCTCGCCGACGAGGCGCGAGGTCAGATGGAGGCGGCGCGTGCGCTCGTCGAGCAGGCAGCCGAGCACACGTACGGCGTCAACACGGGCTTCGGGCGCTTCGTCTCGGAGTCGATCCCTGACGACCGGGTCGACGAGCTCCAGCTTCGCCTGCTGCGCAGCCACGCGTGCGGCGTCGGCGAGCCCTATCCGCCGGAGGTCGTGCGCGCGGCGATGCTGCTGCGGGCGAACGCACTTGCGAAGGGGTTCTCGGGCGCGCGGATCGAGACGGTCGAGCTGCTGATCGAGTGCCTCAACCGCGGGGTCCTGCCGCGCGTGCCGGCGCGCGGGTCGGTGGGCGCGAGCGGCGACCTGGCTCCGCTCGCTCATCTGGCGCTGCCCCTCGTCGGCGAGGGTCAGGCGTGGTTCGAGGAGACGCTCCTGTCGGGGGCGGAGGCGCTGGCGGCCGCGGGCCTCGAGCCGGTGCGCCTCGGCGCCAAGGAGGGTCTGTCGCTGATCAACGGGACGCAGTTCATGGCGGCGATGGCGGCACTCGCGCTCGTGCGCGCGTGGCGGCTGGCGCGGACGGCAGATCTTGCGTGTGCGCTCTCGCTCGAGTCTCTGCAGGGCTCGCGGACGAGCTTCCATCCGGCGATTCACCAGGCGCGGCCGCTGCCCGGGCAGGTCGACTCGGCCGCGAATCTGCACCGGTTGCTGGACGGGTCGGCGATCATCGAGTCCCACAAGTGGTGCGATCGCGTCCAGGACGCCTACTCGCTGCGGTGCGCGCCGCAGGTGCACGGGGCGAGCCGCGACCTCCTGGCGCACGTGGCGGCGACGGTCGCGGTCGAGCTGAACGCGGCCACCGACAACCCGCTCGTGCTCGTCGGCGAGGGGATCGTCGTCTCGAACGGCAACTTCCACGGCCAGCCGCTCGCCTTCGGGCTCGATGCGCTCGCGATGGCGGTCTCGGAGCTGGCGAGCATCTCGGAGCGCCGCGTCGAGCGGCTCGTCAACCCGTCGCTGTCGGAGGGCTTGCCGCCGTTCCTGACCCTCGAGGGCGGTCTCAACAGCGGTTTCATGATCCCGCAGTACGTCGCCGCGGCGCTCGTCTCGGAGAGCAAGACGCTCTGCCACCCGGCGAGCGTCGACTCGATTCCGACGAGCGCCGGCCAGGAGGACCACGTCTCGATGGGGAACGCCGCCGGGCTGAAGGCGCTGCAGGTGCTCGCGAACAGCGAGCGCGTGCTGGCGATCGAGCTGCTCGCCGGCGCCCAGGCGATCGAGTTCCTCGCGCCACTCGAACCGGGGCCGGGCGTGCTGGCGGCGCACGACGCGGTGCGCGAGCTGTCCGAGCGCGTGCGCGACGACCGTTCGCTCTCGGAGGACATCGAGCGGGTGGCCGTCGCGGTCGCGGACGGCTCGATCCTGGCAGCCGCGGAGGCGGCGGTGGGGGAGCTTCGGTGAACGAGCGGCCGCCGCTGCCCAAGCGGCCGTACCGCGACGGCGTGCTCCTGAATCTCGTGCTCGCGGGCCTGATCCTGCTCATCTCCTGGCTCACCGGCGGCGACCTCGGGCGTGCGCTCGTCTTCGCGATCGGCTTCTTCGTCGTCTCGACCGCGTGGACCTGGTGGCGGCTCCGGCAGCGGTTGGAGCGGGAGCGGCCATGAGCGTCTCGTCGCTCGACGCGCAGGTCGAAGCGCTCGTCGGCGACCTCTCCGAGATCCGCGCCCCGCGCGGCACGCAGCTGAACGCACGCTCGTGGCAGACGGAAGCGCCGCTGCGGATGCTGCTCAACAACCTCGACCCGGAGGTGGCCGAGCGCCCCGAGGAGCTCGTCGTCTACGGCGGCTCCGGCCGTGCGGCGCGCTCGCACGAGGCGCTGAAGGCGATCGTGCGGACGCTGCTGCGGCTCCGTGACGACGAGACGCTGCTCGTGCAGAGCGGCAAGCCGGTGGGTGTCTTCCGCACCCACGAGGGCGCGCCGCGCGTGCTGATCGCGAACTCGCTGCTCGTCCCGCGCTGGGCGAACTGGGACGAGTTCCGGCGGCTCGAGGCCGAGGGCCTGACGATGTTCGGGCAGATGACGGCCGGGAGCTGGATCTACATCGGCACCCAGGGGATCCTCCAGGGCACCTACCAGACGTTCGCGGCAGCGGGAGAGAAGCACTTCGGCTCCGCCGACCTGTCCGGCCGGACGATCCTCACCGCCGGGCTCGGTGGGATGGGCGGGGCGCAGCCGCTGGCGGCGACGATGGCGGGCGCGGCGATCCTCTGCATCGAGGTCGACCCGTCGCGGATCCAGCGCCGGCTCGAGACGCGCTATCTCGACGAGGTCGCCGACTCGCTCGACGACGGGGTGGCGCGAGTGCGGGCGGCTGCGTCCGAGGGGCGTGCCCTCTCGGTCGCTGTGCTCGGGAATGCCGCCGAGATCGTGCCGGAACTGTCAAAGAAGCGTGAATCTTTCGATTTCGTCACCGACCAGACCGCGGCTCACGATCCGCTCACCGGCTACGTTCCCGCGGGCCTGTCGGTCGCAGAAGCCGCTTCGTTACGCGCTTCCGACCCGGACGAGTATCTGAGGCGCGCTCGCGAGTCGATCGCGGCGCACGTCGAGGGCCTGCTCGAGTTCGTCCGCGCAGGCAGCTATGTCTTCGACTATGGCAACAACCTGCGAGGGGAGGCCCATGAGGCAGGCGTAACGGAGGCTTTCTCATACCCGGGCTTCGTTCCGGCCTATATCCGGCCGCTCTTCTGCCACGGCATCGGCCCTTTCCGGTGGGCCGTCCTCTCGGGCGACCCAGCCGATATCGCGGCGATCGACGAGGAGTTCCGGCGGCTCTTCCCAGACGACGCGTTGCTCCAGCGCTGGCTCGAGCTCGCTCCCGAGCGCGTCGCCTTTCAGGGGCTGCCGGCGCGGATCTGCTGGCTCGGCTACGGCGACCGGGCCAAGGCAGGCCTCGCGATCAACGAGCTCGTGCGGACGGGCGTGGTCACCGCACCGGTCGTGATCGGTCGCGACCACCTCGACTCCGGCTCGGTTGCGTCCCCGTACCGCGAGACCGAGGCGATGCGCGACGGCTCGGACGCGATCGCGGACTGGCCGATCCTGAACGCGCTCCTGAACACGGCCGCGGGCGCGACGTGGGTCAGCGTCCACCACGGCGGCGGGGTCGGGATCGGCAACTCGATCCATGCGGGCATGGTCGTCCTGGCCGATGGGAGCGCCGACGCGGCAGAACGGCTCGAGCGCGTGCTCACGACCGATCCCGGCACGGGCGTGATGCGGCACGCCGATGCCGGCTACGACGAGGCGCTCGACGCCGCGCGCGAGCACGGCCTCGACCTGCCGAGCCTCTGACGTGTCGAAGCTGGTGATCCGCGACCTGCGGCAGGTCGTCAGCCCCGCGGGCCGTGAGGCGCCGCTCCGCGGCGGCGCTCTGGGCGAGCTCGACCTGATCGAGAACGGCTACGTGCTCTGCGACGGCGACCGGATCGAGGCGGTCGGCCCGATGAGCGAGCTCGGGCTGGTGGACAGCGACATCGAGGACGTGGACGGCAGCGGGTTGTGCGCGCTACCCGGCTTCGTCGACTGCCACACGCATCCGGCGTTCGGCGGCGACCGTGTCGAGGAGTTCTCGCTTCGCGCCGCCGGCGCGAGCTACGAGGAGTTGCACGCGGCGGGCGGCGGCATCCTCTCGACCGTCCGCGCGACGCGCGCGGCGGGGGAGGAGGGCCTGCGGCGAGCGGTCGAGCGCCATCGCAGCTGGATGCTGCGCGCCGGCACAACCACGTTCGAGGGGAAATCCGGCTACGGCCTCGACCGAGAGACCGAGCTCGCGTCGCTGCGGGCGATCGCGGCCGCCGGCGGCGTCCCGACCTTCCTCGGCGCCCACTCGACGCCGCCCGAGTTCGCCGACGCGGACGCGTACCTCGACGTCCTTCTAGCGGACGTGCTCCCGGACGCGGCGGAGCTCGCCGAGGCGGCGGACGTCTTCGTCGAGCGCGGAGCCTTCGACGCCGGCCAGGCTCGCCGCTACCTCGAGGCTTGCCGCGAGCACGGCCTCGCCCTCCGCCTTCATGGCGACCAGTTCACGGAGGCCGGCGCGATCCCGCTTGCGATCGAGCTCGAGGCCCGCTCCGTCGATCACCTCGAAGCCACCGGTCCGGAGGGCATCGCCACGCTCGCCCGCAGCAGCGTCACCGGTGTGCTGCTCCCCGCGAGCGCCCTCTTCCTCGGCCGCCCGATGCCGTCCGGACGCGCTCTCGTCGACGCCGGCGCCGCCGTGGCGCTCGCCACAGACTTCAACCCGGGCAGTGCCTTTTGCGAGAGCTTGCCCGTTGTGATGTCGCTCGCAGCGACGCAGCTGAATCTGAGCCCCGCCGAGGCGCTGGCGGCCTGCACCGTCAACGCGGCGCACGTGCTCGGCCGCGCCGATCGCATCGGCCGGATCGCTCCGGGCTACGCCGCCGATCTGGTGCTGCTCGACGCGCCCGACTGGCGCTACGTGGCGTACCACCTCGCCGGCGACGTCGTCGCGACCGTGATCAAGGACGGCGCCGTCGTCCGCGAACGAGCGGCATACTGATCCGATGGCGACCAAGAAGCAGCAGCGCCGCCGGCAGAAGCTGAAGCGGCACGAGTACGAAGAGGTCTACGTCGACGAGGAGGGGAACGTGCTCCCGCCCGAGGAGGCGGAGGAGCTCGCGGCCGCTTCGCCGGTGCGCAAGGCCGAGCGGACGGCCAAGGAGCGTCCGACGACCCGCTCCGGCCGCGTGCTCGAGCCGCCGTCCTGGCGCAAGACGGCCAAGCGCGGCCTCCTCTTCTTCCCGTTGATGCTGATCACCGTGATGCTGCTCGGCCGGAATCTGACACTCGCGCAGCAGGTCTTCCAGACGGTCGTGCTGATGGGCTTCTTCCTGCCCTTCAGCTACTTCATGGACTCGCTGATGTGGCGCTCCTATCAGCGCCGGACTGCCCGCACGGGCGACTCGAAGAAGAGCTAGCCGCCCGGCCGGCACCGGTGAAGCTCGACGAGGCAGCGGCTGCGGGGGCGTTCGAGCCCGACCTCGCGCTCTGGGATCCTTGGCGGCCGGAGCACGTGGCGGCGCTGCTGGAGGGCGTGGAGGCACCGTGGTACGTCGCGGCCGGCTGGGCGATCGACCTCTTCCTCGGCGAGGAGCGACGGGCGCACGAGGATCTCGAGATCGCCGTCCCTCGGGTGCGGTTCCCGGAGATCGCCGAGAGGCTGGCCGCATTCGAGCTCTTCGTCCCCGACAGCGATCTGACCGATCCAGGACTTGTCTGGCCGCTCGCGCAGGCGCCGCTCGAGCTCGACGGCCACCACCAGACGTGGGTGCGAGAGCCGGAGAGCGGACGCTGGCGGCTCGACGTCTTCCGCGAGCCCTCCGACGGCAACGTCTGGATCTACCGGCGCGACGAACGGATCAGGCTGCCCTATCCAGACGTAATCGAGCGGACCGACGGCGGCATCCCGTTCGCGCGACCGGAGCTCGTCCTGCTCTTCAAGGCGAAGCGCGCCGTGCGGCCGAAGGACGAGGCCGACTTGGAGGCCGTGCTACCGCGGCTGGGGACGGACCGCCGCCAGTGGCTCGCGGCTGCGCTTCGCCTTGTCCACCCGGGCCATCCGTGGTCGGAGCGGCTCTAGGAGGGCTTGGCGAAATAGCGCCTGAGCCGCCGGGCCGCGCTGCTCGCCCCGAGGCGGCGTCCTCAGTCGCGCCGATAGCCTCGGCTATCGGCGCTCCCTGCGTCCTTGCCTCGGAACGACCATCGCACCCCGTCGACGAGCGCCATTCCGCCAAACCCTCCTAGGCGGCGGAGCCGCGGTAGTGGCCCTCACCGGGCCACGGCGCAAGGAGCAGCAGGATCCGCGCGCCCTCGTCGCTCCCGAGCGAGTGGCGCTCGTCCGGATCGAAGCGAAAGAGCATCCCGGGAGTCGCCTCCACCGTCTCGCCTCCGGCGGCCACGCTGGCACTCCCCTCCAGCACGGTGATCCACGCGTTCTCTTTCACCTGATGGTCGCCGAGCTTCTGTCCCGGCGTCAGGACGATCACGACCGCGCGCGCCTCGTTGCCGGAGTGGATCACCATCGGATCGCGCGTGCCCGACGGCGCCTGGATCTCCATCAGGTCCCAGCTCTGCACAGGGGCAAGGATAGACTCATCCGCCCATGCCGCTCGCCGTCGACCAGCTCTCGCTCGGCCAGATCGGGACGAATTGCTACCTCGTCCGGGCCGACCGCGGCGCGAGGGAGGCCGTCGTGATCGACCCCGGCGACGAGGCCGCCGAGATCGAGCGAGCCCTCGAGGCGCACGGCGCAACGTGCGTCGCGATCCTGCTCACGCACAGCCACTACGACCACTTCGGCGCGCTCGCCGAGCTGGCCGCGTCCACCGGCGCCCCCGTCTGGCTGCCCGAGGGCGAGCGCGACGTCTTCCGCCGGCCCGACGAATTCTTCCCCGGCCTCTCGATCCGGCCGTACACCGGCGAGGCGACGCTGCTCTCCGGCGGCGAGACCGTCGACGCGGCCGGCATCTCCTTCCAGGTGCGCCAGGTCCCCGGCCACTCGCCGGGACACCTCTCCTACTACGCCGACGGAGCGCTCTTTTCCGGCGATGTCCTCTTCTCCGGCTCGGTCGGGCGCACCGACCTCCCGTTCGGCGACTGGGAGACGCTGCTCGAGTCGATCCGCTCGCTCACCGAGGTCTATCCGCCGGAGACGATCGTGCTCTCCGGCCACGGTCCGGCGACGACGCTCGGGGACGAGCTGGCGCGTAACCCGTTCCTCGCCGAGCTGCGTGCATGAGCAAGATCGAGCGGCCCAGAGGCACACACGACATCCTCCCGGCCGAGCAGCCGCTCTGGCGGCGCGTCACCGGCGAGATGGAGCGGCTGGCCGCGCTCTACGGCTACCGGCCGATCCAGACACCCGTCTTCGAGGACACCGAGCTCTTTCTGCGCACATCCGGGCAGGGCTCCGACGTCGTCCAGAAGGAGATGTACACGTTCGCCGACCGCTCGGACCGGTCGCTGACTCTGCGTCCCGAAGGCACGGCGCCGATCGCACGCGCCTACGTCGAGCACGGCCTCCACCGCGAGCCGCAGCCGCAGAAGCTCTACACGATCGCGCCGATGTATCGCTACGGCGC
The DNA here is from genome assembly GCA_963820695.1 of uncultured Gaiellaceae bacterium. Classification (GTDB taxonomy): domain Bacteria; phylum Actinomycetota; class Thermoleophilia; order Gaiellales; family Gaiellaceae; genus Gaiellasilicea. The sequence goes on from CAWGAP010000002.1 coordinate 69,131, forward strand.
GCCCGGCCGGGGCCGCCACCGGGAGCACTGGCAGCTGTCGGTCGAGGCGATCGGCACCGACGATCCCGCGATCGACGCCGAGATCATTCAGCTCTACGACACGCTTCTGCGCCGGCTCGGAATCGCGAGCTACCGGCTGGAGCTGAACTCGATCGGCTGCCGCGAGTGCCGCCCTGCCTACGTCGAGCGGCTGACCGCCTGGCTCGACGAGCACCGCGACGAGCTCGACGAGGAGGCCAGGCAGAAGCTGCAGACGAGCCCCCTGCGCGTCTTCGACGTCAAGAACGAGCGGACGCGGGCGCTCCTCGAGGACGCCCCGAAGATCGGCGACACGCTCTGCGACGCCTGCCGAATGCACTTCGCCGCCGTCCGGGCCGACCTCGACGCGACCGGCGTCTCCTACGAGCTCGTGCCGACGCTCGTGCGCGGGCTCGACTACTACTCGCGCACGGCCTGGGAGTTCATCGGCCCGATGGACAACGAGAACTCGACCATCTCCGGCGGCGGCCGCTACGACTATCTCGTCGAGGAGATCGGCGGGCCGCCGACGCCGGGCGTCGGCTTCGGCGCCGGGATCGAGCGGCTACTGATCGCGATGGAGGACGAGGGTGTCGCCGAGGCGGATGCGCCGAAGGTCGACGTGTTCATCGCGCGTGAGCCTGACGCGCCGCGTGAGCTGGTACCGCCGCTCCTGAAAGGCTTGCGCGATGCAGGCGTCGCGGCAGACGCCGACTACGCGGGCCGCTCGCTGAAGGGCCAGCTGACGCAGGCCGGCCGCTCGGGTGCGGCCACGACCGTCATCCTGCGAACCGCCGACGCGCTCGTCCGCGTGCCCGGCGCGCAGGACGAACCGGTTGCTCACGCGGATGTTCTCGGCAGACTGTCACGCAGGTAGATGAGCACAGTGACCTGGCGGACCCACATGGCCGGCGAGCCCACGAAGGAGCTCGTCGGCGAGAAGCTGACCCTCGCCGGGTGGGTCGCGCGCCGCCGCGACCACGGCGGCCTGATCTTTGTCGACCTGCGAGACCGCACCGGGGTCACGCAGCTCGTAATCAACCCGGAGCTCGCGCCCGCTGCGGCTGAGCTCGCGCACCAGATCCGGAACGAGTTCGTCCTCCGTGCCGAAGGGACACTCGTGGCGCGCAGCGCCGAGACCGTCAACCCGAACATGCCGACCGGCGAGGTCGAGCTCCAGGTGGAGACGCTCGAGATCGTCAGCCGCTCGACGCCGCTGCCGTTCCAGCTCGACGAGGAGAACGTCGACGAGACCCTGCGCCTCCGCTATCGGTGGCTCGACCTGCGCCGGGAGAAGCTGCAGCGGAACATCAGCCTGCGTGCGCAGATGGTCGGGATCATCCGGCGCGAGATGGAGGCCGCCGGCTTCCTCGACATCCAGACGCCGATCCTGTTCAAGCCGACGCCTGAGGGTGCGCGCGACTTCGTCGTCCCGAGCCGGTTGCAGAAGGGCCGCTTCTACGCGTTGCCGCAGAGCCCGCAGATCCTCAAGCAGCTGACGATGGTCGCCGGCTTCGACCGCTACTACCAGATCGCCATCTGCTTCCGGGACGAGGATCTCCGGGCCGACCGCGTCCAGGAGATCACGCAGCTCGACGTCGAGATGAGCTTCCCGGACGAGGAGTTCCTCTACGCGACGATGGAGCAGATGTACGCGCGGATCTGGCGCGAGTGCCTCGGGATCGAGATCGAGACGCCGTTCCCGCGGATGACGTTCGCCGAGGCCGACCGGCGCTTCGGCACCGACAAGCCCGATACGCGCTTCGGCCTCGAGATCGAGGACGCGACCGAGGTCACGCGCAACTCGGAGTTCGGGGTCTTCAAGGGCGCCGAGGCCGTCCGCTTCCTCCGCGTGCCACAGGCCTACTCCCGCGGCGACCTCGCCAAGCTCGAGGAGCTCGCGAAGGAGTGGGGGGCGAAGGGGCTCGCCTACCTCGTCTTCGACGAGGAGGGGGAGGTGCGCTCGCCGATCGCCAAGTTCCTCTCCGAGCCCGAGCTGGCGCAGTTCCGCAGCGACCCGGGCTCGACCGTCCTCTTCGCCGCGGACAGCTGGCCCGCGACATCACGCGTGCTCGGCGCGCTGCGCAGCCATCTCGGCAAGGAGCTCGGCCTGATCGACGAGGAGGCGTTCACGTTCCTCTGGGTCTACGACTTCCCGATGTTCGAGCGCGACGAGGACGAGGGCCGCTGGACGGCGGTGCACCACCCGTTCACGCGGCCCACCCACGACTGGAAGGACCGCTTCGGCGACGACCCGGGAGCCGCGCTCGCGCACGCCTACGACCTGATCGTGAACGGCAACGAGCTCGGCGGCGGCAGCTTCAGGATCCACGAGCCTGGGATCCAGGCGCAGGTGTTCGAGCTGCTCGGGATGACCGAGGCCGAACAGCGTTCGAAGTTCGGCTTCCTGCTCGACGCGCTTGCGATGGGAGCACCGCCGATGGGTGGGATCGCGCTCGGGATCGACCGGATGACGATGGTGCTCGCGGGCGAGCCGAACCTCCGCGACGTGATCGCGTTCCCGAAGAACCAGGCCGGTATCGACCCGATGAGCGGCGCGCCGTCCGAGGTGACGCAGGAACAGCTGGATGAGCTCGGAATTACGCTCGTCGAGCAACCGATTTGAGGATTTTCGTTCGACAGCCGATGAAGACGGCATACTTCTGGCGAGCCGCGCCGCGGCCTGCCTAGCGAACCGAGAAAGCGAAGGGCCATGTCGTCAGGTGAGTCAGAGCGTTCGTCCGCGGGGCTGACCGCGCTTCCCAGTCTGGACCAGCTCCATCGCGCCGGCGACGGCTACGAGGAGCAGAGCGTCCGCGAGGCGTTCGACGCCTTCCGGCGCCACACCGCCCAGCTTCAGGCCCAGCTGCGGGTGCTCCAGGCGGCGCGCAAGACCGCCAACGTCGAGCCCACCGGCCACGCCGTGCGGATGGACTCACTCCACCTGATTCGCGCCGCCGCCGAGTTCGCCGACACGCTCGAGCGCGACGCGCAGACGGCGTCGGCCTCGCAGCTGCAGCGCACCGAGGAGGAGGTTCGCGCGAAGCAGCGTGAGCTGCAGGAGCGCGAGGCCGAGATCGAGCGCTACCGCACCGAGTCCGAGCGCCAGCGCGCCGAGATCGTGAACGCGGCGAAGGCGGAGTCGCGCGACCTCCTGACGAAGTCGAAGGCCGACGCCACGCGTGAGCTGCGCGAGGCGGAGACGCGCGGCAACCGGCTGCTCGAGCAGTCTCGTCACCAGGCCACCGAGTTGACGAACTCCGCCCGGGCCGAAGTCGAGCAGACGCTCGAGTGGGCGCGCGCCCAGGCGACGGCCGTCATGGCCCGCGCCCAGAAGGGTGCCGAGCAGCTGCTCGCGGCGGCAGGTCTCGGCGAGCCCGCGATCGCCCAGGTCGTCCAGTCGATCATGGAGGCGAACGAAAGCGAGATCGCGCGCAGCGGCACGCCCGTTCCGCCTGCGCCGATGCGCCCTGCGGAGGCGATGGCCGGCGGCCCCGTCGACGCTCCGCCCGCGGCCGTGCCGGAGCCCGATGTGGACGACGAGCCGCCCGCTCCCCCTGTGACGCCGACCGCCGACGCCGATGAGGCGCAGGAGGAACCGGCCGAGGGCGGGGAGCCCGAGCCCGAGAAGTAGGCGGCGGCCCCGTGCTTGGTCGCCTCTGGCCACGCTTCGCGCTCGAAGCGTTCTTCCTGATCGCCGTCGCCCTCATCGCGGGGCTGCTGAACTTCTCCGTCACGAAGGTGATCCTCGTGATGGCGGTCGCCTACCTGCTCACCGTGGCGCTCGAGCTCGGTTCGTGGCAGGCCCGCCGTTCCCGTCGTGATCCCGTCGCGCCGGCGGCCGCCGAGGAGGTAACGGTCTACGAGCCCGCCGGTGGCGTCGTCGCCGTACGCGCCGGCGACCGCCCGCCCCGGCCGGAGGAGGACGAGAACTGGCTCGATCAGCTCGGCCCGCCCGAGCCCGAGCCGGAGCCCGAGCCCCAGCCTGAGCCGTTGCCGACGGCCGAGCCCCAGCCTGCCGAGCCGCAGCCCGAGTCCGAGGAGCCTGAAGCAGAGCCGGAACCCGAACCTGAGCCCGAGCCCGAGCCGGAACCGGAGCCAAACCGGAGCCGGAGCCGGAGCCAGAGCCGGAGCCAGAGCCCGAACCGAGCCGAGCCGCGAGCCGAACCCGAGCCCGAGCCCGAACCTGTCGCGGCGCCGCAACTCGTCGCGGTTCCTGAACCGGAGCCGGAACCGGAACCGGAACCGGAACCGGAGCCCGTCCGTGAGCCGGAGCCGGTCGCGACGCTGCCGCTGCCCGCACAAGCGCAGGAGTGGAATCTCTGGGAGCTCGAGCGCCTGACCCGCGAGCGGGGAGGCGAGGACCCGACACGCGACGTCGAATGGGGCTACCTGGTCGTCTACCTGCGTGAGTTCGCACGGCCCGACGGCACCCTGCCGGCGGAGTTCGACGACCTCGTGCGCGAGTCGTTCGGCGAGCTGATCGCCGGCCGCGCGCGGTGACACTCGGCGTGCTCCAGCGGTCGGTGGCGCTCGCCGCCGTCGCGCTCCTGGCCGCGGTCGCGGCACTCGCTCTCAGCCGCGGGACGAGCGACGACGGCACGACTCAGAGTGGCGCGCAGCCCGTCACCGTGGCGGAGAACGGGTGGTACACGGCGCTCGCAGGCTCCCGCGGCGCCCCTCGGGATGCCGAGCGGACGACCTGCCTGCGCGTCCTCACGAATCGCTCGCTCGGCGTGAGCCACCCCGTGCTCCCCTGTGGAGTCAAGATCTACATCTCCTACGGCGGCACCGAGCTCCTGACCGAGGTGATCGACTCGAGGTTGAAGCGCCAGGGCCGCCAGTTCGAGCTGACCGAGGCGCTCGCGCAACGCCTCGGCATCGACGGCACGCAGCAGATCCGCTGGCGCTTTGCGCGGGCGTAGCCGTGCCGCGCAATCCCACACGGGGGCCGCTTCGCGGCCCGGCGTCACGGTCGGAGGTAGACTTCCCCTGCTCGACCCTGTACGTGGCCTTGCGCGTAAACGTGAACCAACGCTCACGTGAAGGGAGCCTGGGTCCGGTCTAGACCTCACCCGTCGACGTCCGGCACGGCACCCACCTGCTAAGGCAGGTTCGCATCGGCGCAAGGAAGCATCGGCAGGGTGGAGCAGTATTTCGGCGCAAGATCGGGATCCGCGGAAGCGGATCCCGATCGCGCTAAGACCCCTAAAGGGTCGGCCCGCCTCCCAAGACCAGAGGGATCGGGCGCTACGCTGGCGCGATGGAAGTCTTCGGGGACTCTGCTCGGGGCGATGAGCTCGCGTTCGTGCGCCTGCGGATCGAGGGCGACCGCATCGTCGAGGCGGACGCGCCCGGCATGGCCCAGCCGCTCGCCGGCCTGACGCTGCTCGAGGCGGCCGCCGTGCCCGGCGAGACGCTCGCCGCCGACGCGCTTGCGAATGCGCTTGCGGAGGCCTTCCGCGCCGACCCGGACCCCGCCCGCGTCGCCGTGGCGATGAGCGGCGGCGTCGACAGCGCCGTCGCGCTGCTCCGGGCCGGGCCGAAGGCGATCGGGGTCACGCTCCGGCTCTGGCTCGACCCTGCAGGCCCCGACTCGGAGCGGGCCTGCTGCTCGCCCGAGGCCGTGATCGCCGCTCGCGAGACCTGTCACGCGCTCGGGCTGCCGCATGTCACCCTCGACCTGCGCGAGGAGTTCCGCCGCGTCGTCGTCGACCCATTCGTCGCCTCGTATGCGCGCGGCGAGACGCCGAACCCGTGCGGCCGCTGCAACGGCGAGTTCCGCTTCGCCGAGCTGCTCGACTTCGCCGAGCGCGCGGGCGCGGCCAGCCTCTGGACCGGCCACTACGCCCGCATCGTCGAGCGCGACGGCCGCAGGCTGCTCGCACGCGCGGCTGACCCGGACAAGGATCAGTCCTACATGCTCGCGCCGCTCGACCCCGCCCTGCTCGACCGCGTCGTGTTCCCGCTCGGCGAGCAGACGAAGGCCGAGACTCGCAGCGAGGCGGGCGCCGCCGGCCTGGAGGTCGCAGAGCGCCGCGAGAGCCAGGAGGCCTGCTTCCTCGCAGGCGACGACTACCGGGCGTTCCTCGAGCGCCGCGGCCTCGAGCCGGCCGAGGGTGCGATCGTCGACGAGGACGGCGTGGAGGTCGGCCGGCACGACGGCGTCTGGCGGTACACGCCGGGCCAGCGCCGCGGGATCGGCGTCGCGGCGGCCGAGCCGCTCTACGCGCTGCGGTCGGACCCGGTCACGAACACGCTCGTCGTCGGACCGCGCGGCTCGCTCGCGTGCACCGCCGTCGAGGTGCGCGGCACCCTGCACGCACCGGTCGAGCACGTCGAGGCGAAGCTGCGCTACCGCTCCCCGGCGCTGCCCGCGCTCGTGACGCCGACGACGGAGGGCTTCACGCTCGAGCTCACCCAGCCCGCGTACGGCGTGGCCCCTGGGCAGATCGCCGCGCTGTACGTGGACGGCGCCGTGGTCGGGTGTGGCGTGGTGTCGTCTGCGACGCGCGTCTAGGATGCGCCCGTGCAGCTTCTAGCCGCCAGCGCCGGCGAGATCGCCGACTACGCGCTCGCCGTCTTCCTGCTCGCCACCGGTTTCGGCCTTGCGTACGCCTCTGTGCGCCTGGGCGGAACCTTCGCCCGGCTTTCTTCGTTCATCAGAGGGACGGAACGCGAATTGCTGCCCGTCATTCACAAGGTCGGCGAGAGCGTCGACAAGGTGAACGGGCAGCTGGACAAGGTGGATCAGGTGACGGACAGCGCAGTGGACATGGCGGAAAGCGCGGACACGGCGGTACGTGCCGTGAGCATGGCGATCACGCGTCCTGTGCAGAAGGTCTCCGGCCTCACCGCGGGATTGACGCACGGCATCGCCACGTTCAAGGCTCGCCATGACTTCGGCGAGGCCGTCCAGAGCGCGAAGGAAGCAGCCGCACGGCGAGAGCGAGACCTCGAAGAGGAGCTTCGCGCCGCCGGCAGTGGCACGACTTGATGGAGACGAAGGTGCTGGACACGGTCGAGATCACGATTCCGCGCGAGCGCGATTTCTCGATCGTCGCCGAGCTCGTCGTCGGCGGGATCGCGGCGCGGCACGACGTCACGATCGAAGTCCTGGACGACCTTCAGCTCGCGCTCGGCTCGCTGCTCGAGCACAACGAAGACGACGAGGGCGAGGTCAGCGTTCGGCTCCGGGTCGGCGGCGATGCGATCGACGTCTCGGTCGGCCCCGTCGGCGAGAGGACGGTGTTCGAGCTCGAAGCGGACGCCGACGAGACGCTCGGCCTGCGCCGGCTGCTCGACGCGACCGTCGACGGCGTGACGCTGAGCGAGCGCGACGGTCGCGCCTGGGTCGACCTGCGCAAGGACTTCACGCCCGCGGAGAGGCAGGCGTGACGCGCGCATCCGACAAGGCGCTCCTGCGGCGCTACCACGAGCAGGGCGATCTCGCCGCCCGCGAGCAGCTGATCGAGCAGTACCTCTCGCTCGTCCGCTCGCTCGCCCGCCGCTACGCCTACCGCGGCGAGCAGCTCGACGACCTCGTCCAGATCGGCTGCATCGGCCTGATCAAGGCGATCGACCGCTTCGACATCGACCGCGGCGTCGAGCTCACCACCTACGCGACGCCGAACATCATCGGCGAGATCAAGCGCCACTTCCGCGACAAGGGCTGGGCCGTGCGCGTCCCGCGAGGGCTCCAGGAGCTGAACGTCCAGCTCTCGAAGATCGTCGAGGACCAGACCGTCCAGCTCGGCCGCTCGCCGACGATCCCGGAGCTGGCCAAGGCAGCAGGCGTCGAGGAGGAGCTCGTCCTGGAGGCGCTCGAGTCCGGCCGCGCCTACACGTCGCTCTCCCTCTCGGCCGGCGGCTCCGACGAGGACGGCGAGCTCGATCCGCTCGACTCGCTCGGCACCGAGGAGCACCAGTACCTGGTCTCGGAGGATCGCGCCGTGCTCGCGCCCGGCTTCCGCGTGCTCGAGGAGCGCGAGCGACGGATTCTCCACCTGCGCTTCTTCGACGGGCTGACCCAGAGCCAGATCGCGCAGCACGTCGGGATCTCGCAGATGCATGTCTCGCGGCTGATCCGCCGCGCGCTCGAGAAGATCCGCGACGAGATCGCGACCGAAGAGCAGCTCGAGGCGGCAGCGCCGAAGCGTCGAGCGTCCTAGCCGCCCCTACAATCCCAGGGTGCGTACGTCCGCAGAGCTGCGCGAGGGCTTCCTCGCGTTCATGGAGGAGAAGGGCCACACGCGGCTGCCGTCGTGGCCGCTCGTCCCGCGCGCCGACGATCACTCGACGCTGCTGACGACGGCGGGGATGCAGCCCCAGATGCCGTACTTCCTCGGCCGTGAAGATCCGCCGGCACTGCTGACCGCGACCTCGCAGAAGTGCTTCCGCACGCCCGACATCGACGAGGTCGGAAACGACGGCCACCATCTCACCTTCTTCGAGATGCTCGGGAACTTCTCGTTCGGGCAGTACTTCAAGCAGGGCGCGATCGAGCTCGCGAAGGAGTTCGTCACCGGGCGGCTCGAGCTCGACTGGGACCGGATCTGGGTGACCGTCCATGCCGGCGACCCTCTCTTCGACCTCGGTCCGGACGAGGTTGCGATCCGGGAGTGGGAGGCGGTCGAAATGCCGCCCGAGCGGATCGTCGCGCTCCCGAGCGCGGAGAACTTCTGGTCGGTCGGCGGCCCGGGGCCGTGCGGGCCGGACTCGGAGATCTACTGGGACTGGGGCCCCGAGCACGGCTGCGGCGATCCCACCTGCGCGCCGGCCTGCCCGCGCTGCGACCGCTTCCTCGAGTTCTGGAACCTCGTCTTCATGGAGTACGAGCAGCATCCGGACGGGACGCTGACGCCGCTGCCGAAGCAGAACATCGACACGGGGATGGGGCTCGAGCGGCTGGCCGCGATCGTCCAGGATGTGCCGAACCGCTCCGTCTACGAGACCGACGGCTACCAGGCGATCATGGACTGGGTCGCGGCGCAGAGCGGGGTTGCGTTCGGCGACTCGGACGCGGCGACGAAGGCGCATCGCGTCCTCGCCGATCACGGCCGCGGGATGACGTTCCTCGTCGGCGACGGCGTCACGCCGTCGAACGAGGGCCGGGGCTACGTGCTCCGCCGCATCATCCGCCGCGCCGTCCAGCAGGCGCGCACGATCGGCCTCGACGAGCTCTGGGGGATCAGCGACGTCGTCGTCGAGCAGATGGGCCCGTGGTTCCACGAGCTGCCTGAGAACCGCGAGCGGATCCGGGACGTCCTCCGAGCCGAGGAGGAGCGGTTCACGGAAACCCTTGCCCGCGGCATGAAGCTGTTCGAGGAGGTCGCCGCCCAGGGCGCGATCTCGGGCAAGGACGCGTTCGACCTCACCGCGACCTACGGCTTCCCGTTCGAGCTGACGAGGGAGCTGGCGCTGGAGCGCGGGATCCCGGTCGACGAGGACGGCTTCCGCGAGCGGATGGCCGAGCATCGCGAGGTTTCGCGCGGCGGCGGCTCGCGTGCGGCCGGCGTCTTGCCTGGGCCGCCGGCGGAGTTCGTCGGCTACGAGCAGGCCGACGTGCTGACCGCGATCGTCGCGCTCAACGACCTCGGCGACGGCACCTTCGAGGCCAAGCTCGAGCGTTCGCCCTTCTACCCGGCCGGCGGCGGCCAGGTCAGCGACCAGGGCTGGATCGAGCATGAGGAGACGGGGGCGCGCGCAGAGCTGCGCGACGCGGTTCGACTCGGCGACGACCAGACGCTCGTCTTCGAGGGCGAGGGATTCGCCGTCGGCGACCGCGTCAAGGCCGTCGTCCCGTGGGCGGTGCGCTTCCCGACGATGGCGAACCACACGGCGACGCACCTCTTGCACGAGGCGCTCCGCCGCGTGCTCGGCGAGCACGTCCAGCAGGCCGGATCGGCCGTCCGCCCTGACAAGCTGCGCTTCGACTTCACACACGGGCAGGCGCTGACGGCCGAGGAGCGCGCACAGGTCGAGGAGCTCGTCAACGAGCAGGTCTTTGCCGGCCGGCCGGTGCGTGCCTTCGAGACGCCGATCGACGAGGCGCGGCGGCTCGGCGCGCAGATGCTCTTCGGCGAGAAGTACGGGGACATCGTTCGTGTCGTCGAGATCGACGGTTTCTCGCGGGAGCTCTGCGGCGGCACCCACGTCCGGTCGACGGCGGAGGTCGGGCCGTTCGTGATCCTCTCCGAGGGCTCGGTCGGCTCGGGCGCCCGGCGAATCGAGGCGGTCACCTCCGGCGAGGCCTTCGCGCTCCTCCACGAGCGCGCGAGGGAAGGGGATGAGCTGCGGAACGAGCTGGCGAAGGTTCGGAAGCAGGCGAAGCAGGGCGGCGACGGCAAGGCGGAGGCCGACTTCACGGTCACCCGCGAGACGGCTGCGGGAGACGTGACCGTGCTCGTCGTCGAGTTGAACTCGGGCGATCCGCTCGACGTCTCCGACAAGCTGAAAGCAAGGCATGCGCCGGCGGCCGTGATCGTCGGGCTGCGCGACAACGGCGCCGCCCAGCTCCTGATCAATCTCGACCAGTCGCTCGAGAGCCGCGGGGTCAACGCCGGCGACGTGATCCGCGAAGCGGCGGCGCTGATCGGCGGCAAGGGCGGCGGCCGGCCGACGATGGCTCGCGCGGGCGGCAAGGACGCCGCAGGCCTGGACAACGCCGTCGCGCTCGCCGAGCAGACGATTCTCGAGGCGCTCGCCTGAAGGTGATGGCCCTGGATTACGGCTCGGCGCGAACCGGCGTCGCCGTTTCGGATGCCACCGGGACGCTGGCGCGGCCGGTCGGCGTCGTCGAGCGCGCCGCCTCGGCGCCGGGCTTGCGGGAGCTCGCCGAGCTCGTCGCGGCGGAAGGCGTCGAGCGGGTCGTCGTCGGGCTGCCCTTGACCCTGCGCGGAGCGACGGGAGCGCAGGCGCAGGAGACGGCGACGTTCGTCGCCGCGCTCGAGGCGCTGCTCGACGTCCCGGTGGAGTCGTTCGACGAGCGCTTCACAACGGCCCTGGCGGCGTCAGGTCCGTCCGCGAAGGCTCCGGAGGACGCACGCGCGGCCGCGCACCTACTCGAGAGCTGGTTGGCATGGACGAGTCGAGAGGCGTAATGCCGCCGAAGCCGGGCCGGCCTGAGCGCCGCCCGCCGAAAGGACAGGTCGCTCGACGGCGCGCGATCGCCGCACTGCTCCTGGTCGGGTTCCTCGGGCTGGCGCTCTGGCTCGGGGTCGCTGCGTTCGGCGACAGCTCGTCCGAGCAACCGCCTCCGGCGACCACGGTCGCGGCGCCGAAACCGACGATCCTGCGCATCGTCTTCCCCGAGGGCTTCACCCGGAAAGAGATGGTGAAGCGCGTCGCGGAGGTGCGGCAGATCGCGAAGACGAAACGGAAGGTGACGCCGAAGCTCTCCGGCAACGCCTACGCGAAGGCGTCGAAGGCCGCGCAGGTGCCGCAGGCGTTCCGGAAGGACGCCGGCGGGATCGAGGGCTTCCTGTTTCCGGCGACCTACGAGTTCACCCCGAAGACGACGAGCGCGAAGCTCGTAGACGACCAGCTCGAGCACTTCGACACCAACTGGGCCAAGGTCGACCTCGCCGCCGCGAAGAAGAAGAACCTGACGCCGTATGACGTCCTGATCATCGCGTCGATGGTCGAGAAGGAGACGATCGCGCCCGACGAGCGGCCGAAGGTCGCGGCCGTGATCTACAACCGGCTCAAGGCAGGGATGCCGCTCGGGATCGACGCGACGATCCGCTACGGGCTCGACGTGCCCGGCACCGAGGCGCTGCGCGTCTCGCAGCTCGAGAGCGACAACCCGTACAACACGCGCAACCGCACCGGGCTGCCGCCGACGCCGATCGCGAACCCCGGCCTCGCGTCGATGCAGGCCGCTGCGCACCCGGCGAAGGTCGACTACCTCTTCTTCGTGCGCAAGCCCGACCGCATCCATCACTTCTTCACGGCGAGCGAGTCGGAGTTCTACGCCAAGGCCTGCGAGTACGGCTTCGGCTGCGGGTGAGCTTGTGACTGATAGACACAAGCCCGCCTCGACCTGCGCAACCGTGCGGGCTGGCGACCTGCTTGTGACTGATAGACACAAGCCCTGGTCGTGATCGGCGGCACCACAGCTCTCGTCGGGCTGCTGCGCGACCCGAAGGTGGACTCGCTCTCGCCGCGGATGCAGAACGCTGCCTTCGCGGCGCGCGCGCTCGACTATGCGTACGTCCCGCTGGGTGTGGCGCCGGACCGACTCGAGGCCGCGGTGCGCGGCCTCGTCGCGCTCGGCTTCGAGGGTGCAAACGTGACGACGCCGCACAAGCAGACCGTGGTCGCGCTCTGCGACGAGGTCGAGGGAGAGGCCGCGTCGGTGAACACGCTCGTGATCCGCGACGGACGCGTGCTCGGTTCGAGCACGGACACGGCAGCGCTCGGCGATCGCCGACCGGCGATCGCCGCGGTCATCGGCGCCGGCGGCGCCGCGACCGCCTGGATCGCCGAGCTCGAGTCGCGCGGGGCGGACGTCCGCGTGTTCGCGCGGAAGGGCGACTGGCCGCCCCGCACCGACGACGCCGAGCTCGTCGTCCAGGCGACGCCGGTCAAGGACGAGCTGCTGTTCGAGCCGCATGCGCGCCAGACCTTGATCGATCTGGCGTACCGCGCCGAGGGCGGTGAGACGGCCCACGCAGCCGCCGCGCGCGCCGCCGGCTGCGAGCTCGTGGACGGCCTCGACGTCCTCGTCGCGCAGGGAGCGGCCTCGTTCGAGCGCTGGACGGGACTGCCCGCGCCGCTTGATGTCATGCGGGCCGCAGTACGCTCTGCGCCGTGACGCTCCATCTCACGACGGCAGGCGAGTCGCACGGCCCCGCGCTGGTTGCGATCCTGACCGGCCTCCCCGCCGGGCTCACGCTCGACCGCGCCGCGATCGACGCCGACCTCTACCGCCGCCAGCAGGGCTACGGCCGCAGCCCGCGGCAGCAGCTCGAGCAGGACGAGGTCGAGGTACTCGCCGGCCTCCGGCACGGACGGACGCTCGGAACGCCACTCGCCCTCGTCGTCCGCAACCGCGACCACAAGAACTGGGAGTGGGGAATGAATCCGTGGCCGCCCGAGGGCGACCCGTCCGGAAAGGGGACGAAGCCGGTGACGCTGCCGCGGCCCGGTCACGCCGACCTCGCCGGCGTGCTCAAGTACGGGCACGAGGACGTCCGCGACGCGCTCGAGCGGGCGAGCGCGCGTCATACCGCGGTCTACGTGGCCGCCGGCTCCGTCGCGAAGGTGTTGCTGCGCGAGCTCGGGATCGAGGTCTCGGGCTCGGTGCTCGAGATCGGCGGCGAGCGCGAGGGGTGGGAAGCGGCGATCGACGCCGCCCGTGCCGACCGTGACACGCTCGGCGGGATCGTCGAGGTTCGCGCCACAGGCGTCTTCCCGGGTCTCGGGTCGTACGCGTCCCGCGAGGACCGGCTCGACGCGCGACTGGCCGCCGCGCTGATGGGCATCCAGGCCGTGAAGGGCGTCGAGGTCGGGGACGGCTTCGCGCTCGCCCGCGAGCGGGGTTCGGCGGCGCACGACGAGATCGAGCCCGGCCTGCGGCGTCGCTCCAACCGGGCCGGCGGGATCGAGGCCGGAATCTCGAACGGCGAGGAGATCGTCGTCCGGGCAGCGATGAAGCCGCTGCCGACGCTGATGCGGCCGCTCGACTCCGTCGACCTCGCCAGCGGCGAGCCGGCGCAGGCGCTCGTCGAGCGCAGCGACGTCGCCGCCGTCGAGGCGCTTGCGGTCGTCGCCGAGGCGGTGGTCGCGTGGGAGCTGGCCCGCGCCGCCCGGGAGAAGCTCGGCGGCGACGCACTCGTCGACATGAAGGCCGCGCACGCGTCGTACCTCGAGCGAATCCGGGAGCGGAGACGCACGCGCTAGACCGTCACGTCGCTCTGATCGGCTTCATGGGCGCCGGCAAGTCGACGCTCGGCGCGGCGCTCGCCGAGAAGCTCGGCCGTCCGTTCGTCGACATCGACCGCGAGATCGAGCGTGAGCAGCCGATCGCGCGGATCTTCGAGACCGGCGGCGAGGCGGCGTTCCGGCTGCGCGAGTCGAAGCACGCACGCGAGGCCCTCGACTCGCACAGCCCGGCGGTGATCGCGCTCGGCGGCGGTGCGGTCGGGACCGACCAGATCCGGACGGCACTGCGTCGGCGAGCCGTGACGGTCCTGGTCGAGATCGGCGCCGAGGAGGCTTGGCGCCGCGTCGGCGGCGAGCGCCCGCTGGCGCAGGACGAGGCGGCGTTCAGGACGCTGTACGAGCAACGGCGACCGCTCTACAACGACGCAGCGGACGCGCGCACGACCGATCTCGACGGCGCCGTCCTGGCCGCCGGCGGCGTCCACGTCCAGTCGGGCGCGCTCGAGCGGCTCGGCGAGCTCGTCCCCGGCGACGGTCGCGTCGAGATCGTCAGCGACGCGCGGGTGGCGGGGATCTACGGCATGGACGTACAACTGGCGCTCGGCGCCCGCGCCCAGGCGGTCCACGAGCTGGCGCCGGGCGAGCAGGCGAAGACAGTCGAGTCGCTCGAGGCGCTCTGGCATGCGCTCCGGCTCGAGCGCAGCGGCATGCTGGTCGCGCTCGGGGGCGGCTGCACCACGGACGTCGCCGGCTTCGCCGCCGCGAGCTACTTCCGCGGGATCGACTGGGTCGCAGTGCCGACGACGCTCGTCGGCCAGGTCGACGCAGCGATCGGGGGCAAGACGGCGATCGACCTGCCGGGGGCGAAGAACATCGTCGGTGCCTTCCACTGGCCGGTCAGGACAGTGATCGATCCCGCCACGCTCGAGACGCTGCCGGAGAACGAGCTCGCGAACGGCCGCGCCGAGGTCGTGAAGACCGGCTTGCTGATCGGCGAGCCGATCTGGGAGCTGCCGCTCGAGGAGCAGGTACGCAAGGCGGCCGCCTTCAAGACGGCCCTCTGCCTCCGCGACCCGGACGACCGCGGCGAGCGCGCGCAGCTCAACCTGGGCCACACCTTCGCGCATGCGCTCGAGGCCGCAGCCGGCTTCGAGCTCTCTCACGGTCGCGCCGTCGCGCTCGGCCTCCTGGCGGCGCTCCGGCTTTCGGGCCTGGACACGAAGGCGGTCGAGGAGACGCTGCGCCCCGAGCCGGTCAGGGTCGATCGCGAGGCCGCCTGGGCGGCCCTCGCGCGGGACAAGAAGGCGGTCGGCGGCACGCCTCGGCTGGTGCTGCTCGACGCGCCGGGCAAGCCGCGCGTCGGCGTCGAGGTTCCGCCTGCGGAGGTTCGTGCGGCTCTCGATGCCCTGATCGACGGATAGCATCGCGCGATGCGTGTCGCCGTCCTCAACGGGGTCAACCTCGACGCTCTCGACAAGCGCGACCCGGCCATCTACGGCGGGATCGGCCTGGCCGAGCTCGAGAGCCAGATCTATGCGTGGTCCAAGGTGCTCGAGTGCACGACCCGGTGCCGCCAGACGAACCACGAGGGGCAGTTCGTCGACTGGTGCCATGACGCGCTCGACTGGGCGGACGGCGTCATCGTCAACCCCGGCGCGTGGTCGCACTACAGCTACGCGATCCGCGACGCGATCGAGCTCTTCAAGGTCCCGGTCGTCGAGGTGCATCTCTCGAACATCGAGGAGCGCGAGGAGTGGCGCCGGCACTCGGTGATCAGCGACCTCGCCGGCAAGCGGATCCTCGGGAACGGGCCGGAGGGCTACCGGGAGGCGCTCGAATGGCTGGCGCAGCAGTGAGCAGGATCGAGCGCCTCGCGGCGCTGCTCGACGAGCCGCTGCTCGTGACGAACGGCGTCAACGTCCGCTACCTGACCGGCCTCCAGAGCTCGAACGCCGCACTGCTCGTGGAGCCCGACGGCGAGGCGACCCTCTTCACAGACTTCCGCTACGCGCAGAAGGCGCGCGCGCTCGAGGGCGTCCGCTTCGAGCAGACGGCGCGTGCCGTGATCGGTGACCTCTCGACGCGGCTCGCGGGACGCACGATCTGGATCGAGGCTCACGTCGTCACCGTGGCCGCGAACGAGCAGCTGCGCGAGGGAGGCGTCGAGACCGTCGCTCAGACCGGGCTGGTCGAGCGGCTGCGCGCGATCAAGGAGCCGGAGGAGACCGCGATGATGCGGGAAGCGGCCGAGATCTCGGACCGGGTCTTCGCTGCGCTCGCCGGGGAGCAGTTCACCGGACGCACCGAGCGCGAGCTCGCCTGGCGCGTGCGCGAGCTCTTCCACGAGCACGGCTCCTCGGAGCTCGCGTTCGACACGATCGTCGCGGCGGCCGAGAACGGCGCCAGCCCGCATGCGGACGTCCGCGACGCGGAGATTCCGTCCAACACGCTCGTCACCATCGACGCGGGTTGCCGCGTCGGGGGCTACGCGTCCGACTGCACGCGCACGTTCGCCACCGGCGACCTCCCGGACGAGCTCGCGCGCGCCTACGAGGTCTGCCTGGCAGCGCAGATCGCAGGGCTCGAGGCCTATGGCCCCGGCGTCAGCGGACGCGACGCCGACGCGGCTGCCCGTGACGTGATCGCGGCGGCCGGCTGGGGCGAGGAGTTCGGCCACGGCCTCGGCCACGGGATCGGCCTCGACGTGCACGAGCTGCCGGCGGCGCGGGCCGAGTCGACGGACACCTTCGAGCCGGGCAACGTGATCAGCTGCGAGCCGGGCATCTACATCCCCGGCCTCGGCGGCGTCCGGATCGAGGACATGGTGCTCGTCACCGACGACGGCCGCGAGCGGCTGACGCGGGCGTCGAAGGAGCTGACGAGCGTCAGGTAATCTCCGCCGGCCGTGGCCGACGTCGTCAGCACGAACGAGTTCAAGAACGGGATGCACATCGAGCTGGAAGGCTCGGTGTGGCGGATCGTCGAGTTCCAGCACGTGAAGCCGGGCAAGGGCGGCGCCTTCGTGCGGACGAAGGTGAAGAGCGTCGACTCCGGGTCGGTCGTCGACAAGACCTTTCGCGCCGGCGAGAAGTTCCCCCGCGTCTTCACCGAGGTCAAGAACATGCAGTACCTCTACGACTCCGGCGACGAGGTCGTCTTCATGGACGAGAGCACGTACGAGCAGCTCTCGCTGCCGCACGCGTCGCTCGAGGCCGAGCTGCCGTACATGCAGCCCTCGACCCCGGTGCAGCTCCTCTTCGTCGGCGGCAAGCCCTCGGGCGTCCAGCTGCCGTCTTCGATCGAGCTCGCCGTCACCGACACCGAGCCTGGCGTCAAGGGCGACACGGTCTCGAACGTGACGAAGCCCGCGACGCTCGAGACCGGTGCCGTCGTCGCCGTGCCGCTCTTCGTCAACCCGGGCGACCGGATCAAGGTCGATCCCCGCGAGGGCCGCTACATCTCCCGCGCCTGACGCCCCGGCCGGGCGGCTAACGCCAGGCGAGCCGCTCCGTCGCCCGAGGTCGGTCCCTGCACTCGGTAGTCTCCGCACGTGCCGCGGCTCGTCGACACGACCATTCGCCTGCTCTCGCAGGAACCGCTCGCGGGGCGCGTTCCGACGGGCGAGCTGCTCCGGATCGCGGAGGCGCTCGACGGCGCCGGCTTCGCTCTGCTCGAGGTCTCGGGCGGCGGCGTCTTCGACACGGCGGTCCGGCGGGGCGTCGAGAGCCCCTGGGAGCGGATTCGAGCGCTGAAGGCGCGGACCTCGACACCGCTCGGCCTGGCGCTGCGCGGGCGGTTCCTGGTCGGCGCACGGCCGGTCGGGGCCGATTTCGTGCGCCGCTTCGTCGCCTCGGCGGCCGAGAACGGGATCGACGTCTTCCGGCTCCACGATCCGCTCAACGACGTCTCCAACCTCCGCGAGCCGGGCGAGGCGATCGTCGCCGCGGGCAAGGAGTTCCATGCCGGCCTCGTCTACAGCCCCGGCGACGAGGGCGCGATGGACAAGCTGGTCGAGCAGGCGCGCGAGCTGCCGGAGATCAAGGCGACGCGCGCGCTCGTACACGATCCGAGCGGCGGGCTCGAGCCGCACCAGGCCGCGGATCTCGTGGGCCGCGTCAAGGAAGCGAGCGGCCTTCCGGTCGGGTTCTACTGCCAGGGCGCCGGCGGGACCGCGCTTGCGGACTCGCTCGAGGCCGCGCGTGCAGGCGCCGACCTGATCGCCTGCGCCGTCTACCCGCTCGCGCTCTCGCTGCACCGCGTCGCGGGCGAGTCGCTCGCCTCTGCGCTCGCCGGGATGGGCCTCGACACCGGCGTCGACGTCGCCAAGCTGTGGGGGGCCTCCGACCTCGTCGACGAGCACATCGGGGACGAGATCGTGACGCCGCATGCCCCGCGGATCGCGGTGCGGGCCGCGGAGTACGACCTGCCGACCGGCCTCGTCGCTGCGCTCGACACGCACCTGCGCGCCCACGCGGCCGACGACCGCCTGCTCGAGACGCTCGACGAGCTGCAGCAGATCCGGCGCGAGACCGGCTGGCCGCCGCTCGCCGCGCCGATCGGTCAGATCCTGGCCTCGCAGGCGCTGATCCACGTGCTTTCGGCCCGCCGCTACGGAACGGTCGTGGACGAGTTCCGCTCGCTCGTCCAGGGCGTGTTCGGCAGCCCGCCCGGCTCCGTCGACGCCACGGTGGCGAGAGCCGTCGCGCTCCTCTCCGACGGGATGGGGCCGCTCGACGACGACCCGCCGACCGCGGAGGACGTGCGGCTCGAGGCGGAGGGCCTCGCGGCGAGCGAGGAGGAGCTCGTCCTGATCGCGCTCTTCGGCGAGGAGGCCGAGTCGCTGCTGCGCACGATCAGGGCCCGCCACAATCGCGACGACCGCGGCGAGACGACGCTCGAGGAGACACGCGAGCAAAGGATCCGCGAGCTCGTCCGGATCGTCCAGGAAAGCGGGGTCGCCGAGGTCGAGATCGAGGACGAGGGGATGCGCGTCTCCGTCCGCCGCGCCGACGAGCGCCCCGCGCTCCAGCTGGCGGCGCCGCTCGCCGAGGACGAGCCCGGCGAGCTGCCGGTGCTCCCGGCCGCTCCCACCGGCATGATCCGGGTCGAGTCGCCGATGGTCGGCGTCTTCTACCGCCAGGCCGAACCGGGCACGCCGGCGTTCGTGGAGGTGGGCGACGTCGTCACACCCGGCCAGACCCTCTGCCTGCTCGAGGCGATGAAGCTCTTCAACGAGCTCAAGGCGGACGCCACCGGCCGAGTGACAGCGATCCACGCCGAGAACGGCAAGCCGGTCGAGTTCGGGCAGCTCCTCTTCGAGCTCGAGCCGATCGCCGCTCCGCCGACTTTGTGATGTTCGGGCGCGTGCTCGTAGCGAACCGCGGCGAGATCGCCGTCAGGGTCATCCGCGCAATCCACGAGCTCGGTGCCGAGGCGGTCGCCGTCTACTCGACGGCGGACCGGGACGCGCTCCACGTCCGCCTCGCAGACCGGGCCGTCTGCATCGGCCCGCCGTCGGCCTCGGAGAGCTACCTCCGCGTCGCGAGCGTGATCGCCGCCGCCGAGACGACCGGCTGCGAGGCCGTTCATCCCGGCTACGGCTTCCTTTCCGAGAACCCCGCGTTCGTACGGGCGTGCGAGGACAACGACCTCGTCTTCGTCGGACCGGGCGCGGACGTGATGGAGCGGATGGGCGACAAGGCCCGCGCCAAGGCGGAGCTGAAGGCCGCCGGTGTCCCGCTCGTGCCGGGCACCGAGGGCGGCGCGACGCTCGCCGAGGTGCGGGTGGCGGCCGAGGAGCTCGGCTTCCCGGTGCTCCTGAAGGCGACTGCGGGCGGCGGTGGGAAGGGGATGCGGCTCGTCCACGGCCCGGACGAGCTCGAGTCGGCGTACTCGACCGCCCGCGTCGAGGCCGAGGCCGCGTTCTCGGACGGCTCGCTCTACCTCGAGAAGGCGCTCGTCCCGGCGCGGCACGTCGAGATCCAGGTGCTCTGCGACAAGGACGGCGGCGTGCTCACGCTCGGCGAGCGCGAGTGCTCGATCCAGCGCCGCCACCAGAAGCTGATCGAGGAGTCGCCCTCGCCTGCGCTCGACGCGGAGACGCGTGAGCAGATGGAGGCGTCGGCAGAGCGCGCGTGCCGGACGATCGGCTACGAGAACGCGGGCACGTTCGAGTTCCTGCTCGGCGCCGACGGCACGTTCCACTTCATCGAGCTGAACGCCCGCCTCCAGGTCGAGCACCCCGTCAGCGAGCTCGTCACCGGCGTCGACATCGTGCGCGAGCAGCTGCGCGTCGCGGCTGGGGAGCCCCTGTCCCTGACCGGGCGTGCGCCGCGCCGCGGGCACGCGATCGAGATCCGGCTCAACGCCGAGGATCCGGCCCGCGACTTCGCGCCCGCACCGGGGACGATCACGCGGTTCCGACCGCCGCTCGGCCCCGGAGTCCGCATCGACACCCATCTCGAGGAGGGCTCGGCGATCTCGCCGTACTACGACTCGCTGATCGCGAAGCTCGTCGTCTGGGCCGAGGATCGCCCGGCGGCGATCGCCCGCGGCATCCGCGCGCTCGAGGAGATCGGTCTCGACGGCGTCCCGACCACGCGCGGGCTGGCGCTCGACATCCTCCGCTCGGCCGAGTTCGTGAGCGGGGAGTACTCGACGAGCTTCCTGGCCGAGATGGAGGGGCGCCTGCCGGCGCTCACTGCAGGATGACCCGCGACGGGCACGTGCTCAAGAGCGCGCACGGCGAGGTCCGGATCGAGGGCGATGCGCTCGCGGCGCTCGTGATCTCGGCGGCCGAGCTGGTCGACGGCGCCCGTGCACGGCGGCCTCGACGCGGGCTCGACGTGACCGTCGCCGACGGGAGGGTCCAGGTCGAGCTGGAGCTCGCCGCTACGTACGGAGCCGTCCTGCCGGAGCTCGCGCGCGCGGTGCAGGAGAGCGTCACCGACGCGTTGCAGAATGCGGCCGGCCTGACCGTCGACCGCGTCGACGTTGCGATCGAGGAGCTCGACGCGTGAGCACTGGGCGGCGCCAGGCGCGACGGACGGCGCTCTTCCTGCTCTACCAGTGGGATCTCACCGGGCAGCCGCTGACCGCGCTCTACGAGGGGGAGCCCGACGCGTTCGCGCTCGACCTGGCGGAGGCGGTCTCGGGGAGGGCGGAGGAGCTCGACCGCCGGATCACGGCATCCGCGGAGGGCTGGACCGCCGACCGGCTGGGTACCCTCGAGCGGAACATCCTGAGGATCGGGATCCACGAGCTGGAGGAGGAGAGCGTGCCGCCGGAGGTGGCGATGAACGAGGCTGTCGTGCTGGCGAAGCGGTACGCGTCCGAGGACGCGGCGCGGCTCGTGAACGGGATTCTGGCCCGCGTGGCCAGGGAGGAGGTGGTGCATGACTGAGGCCGGATCGGCCGACGAGGCCCTGGGACGCGCCGAGGAGCTGCTCGAGCGGCTGAAGGCGACCCGCGACGAGCTCGAGCGGCTGGCCGCGCAGGAGGACGCCGAATCCGCGGTCGAGGTGCTGACCGAGCTCGCCGACCTCGCCAAGGAGGTCGAGGCAGAGCTGGCCAAGGCTCGCGCGCGTGCCGATGCTCCGACCCCCTGACGAGCTCCGCGCGCTGGTCGAGGGCTACCTCGGCGAGCTCGCGTTCACGCCCGAGCTGGGTGGGCTCGAGGAGGCGCTGCGCTATCCGCTCGAGTCGGGCGGCAAGCGCGTCCGCCCGGTGATCGCGCTGGCGGTCGGCGAGTCGGCCGGCGCCGTCGCCGAGCACGTCCTGCCCGCGGCCGCCGCAGTCGAGCTCGTGCACACGTTCTCGCTCGTCCACGACGACCTGCCGGCCATGGACGACGACGACGAGCGCCGCGGCCGGCCGTCCGCGCACGTCGCGTTCGGCGAGGCGACGGCGCTCCTCGCCGGCGACGCGCTCCTCGCAGAGGCGTTCCGGCTCGCGCTCTCGTATCCGACGCCGATGGTCGGCCGCGAGCTCGCGCAGGCGACACTCGCGATGATCGGTGGCCAGTACCGGGACGTCACCGGCGACACCGCCGACCTGGCGGTGCTGCACCGGCTGAAGACGGGGGCTCTCTTCGCCGCCTCGGTCGGCGTGGCGCTGTGGGTGGCGGAGGTGCCGGAGGACGAGCAGCCGGCCTGGCGCGCGTTCGGCGACGAGCTGGGCCTTCTCTTCCAGATCGTCGACGACCTGCTCGACGGGGACGGCTACGCGGCCGCGCACGGGGTGGAGGCCGCGCGCCGTCACGCCGACGAGGCCGCGGCGCGCGCCCAGGCGCGGCTCGAGGCGATCGGAGCGGACACGGCCGTCCTCGCCGAGATCGTTGCCGGCCTCGCGGCGCGCACCGCGTAGGTGAGCGCCCCGCCGCGGAACGTTCTCGCGGCGTTCGGCGTCTCGGCGGAGCCGGAGCCGCTCGCCGGGGGGACCGGGTCGGCGTGGCGGTGCGGCGAGCTCGTCCTGAAGCCGCTGGACACATCTGTCGAGGAGCTCGAGTGGCAGGGAATGCTCTTCGGCGACCTTCGTTGCGACGGCTTTCGGGTGTCGCAGCTCCGAGGGATCAGCAACGGCTGGTGTGGCTGGGAGCTCGTCGCCGGTGAGCACCGCGAGCGGGCGTGGCCGGAGGTGATCGCCGTCGGCGAGCGCTTCCACGCGGCGATCGCGGGTGTGCCGCGTCCGCCGTTTCTCGACCGCCGCACGAGTCACTGGGCGGTCGGCGAGCGCGTCGCCTGGGGTGAGTTGCCCGCCGAGGGCTTCGCGCACGTCAAGCACGTGCCGCGGCTTGTCGGCTCGCTGCGCGCGGTCGACACGAGCGGGAGTCAACTGGTGCACGGCGACCTGACCGGGAACGTCCTCTTCGCGGACGGTCTCGCGCCGGCGGTGATCGACTTCTCGCCGCAGTGGCGGCCACCCGGGTTCGCGTCGGCCGTCGTCGTCGGCGATGCGCTGCTGTGGGAGGGAGCGGACGAGCGCCTGCTGGCTGACGTCGCGCACGTCGACGACTTTCCGCAACTCCTTGTCAGGGCGTTGATCTTCCGTGCCGTCGTGGACGCCCTCTTCCGGTCGGCCGAGTCGCAGCGGCCCGACGATGACGACTGCTTCCTCGCTCCGGTCGAGCTCGCGTGCTCGTTGGCGGGCTAGAGTCGGGCCATGGAGCAGCGTCTCAGCCTCGTCACGCTCGGCGTCCGCGATCTCTCCCGGGCGCGCGCGTTCTACGAGGCGCTCGGCTGGACGACGGGCGCCGCCCCGGACGACGACGTCGTCTTCTTCCAGGCGGGCGGGATGATCGTCGCGCTCTGGGGCAGGGACGAGCTCGCCGGGGACAGCGGTGTCGAGGACTCCGGTGGCTGGGGCGGGATCACGCTCGCGCACAACGTCCGCTCGCCGACCGAGGTCGACGCCGTCATCGCCGAGGCGGAGGCCGCCGGCGCGACGATCCCTCGCCACGGCGCCGAGACGTTCTGGGGCGGCTACTCGGGCGTCTTCCTCGATCCCGACGGCCATCCGTGGGAGGTCGCGCACAACCCCCACTGGACGATCGACGCCGACGGCTCCGTCACCCTCGCCAAGTAACAGTCTGTTACTTGGCGGCGGCGCGGAGGACGCGGAGGGCGTTCAGCGTCACCAGCTCGCTCGGGCCGCCGCCCCAGTCGACGACTTCGACGTTGCTCCCCTTCGACCCAGGTGGTTTCCACCAGCGACCGCCGGTGCGCCAGCGGCCGTCCGGGAGGCGGCGCTCCTCGAGCAGCTCGAGACCGTCGGCCGCTCGTGGATCGCCGGCCAACCCCATCCGGGCGAGCACGACGAGCGCCTGGAGCACGTCGTAGTGCCAGAACGGCGGGTAGTGCAGCGTCACGAACGACTCGCGGATCGGCTCGCCGGTCGAGAGCGTTCGGAAGAGGCGGTGGTCGAGGAAGAGCTCGGCCGTGCGCGCCGCAGCCTCCCGAGCGGCCGACTCGCCGGTCGCGAGCCAGTACTCGTGCAGGCCCCACATCGGCGGCAGCGACTCGTTGAACGAGGAGCGGCGTCCGCTGGCCTTCTTGTCGCAGTTCCAGCCGCCGTCCGGCCACTGCCACTCGACGAGGGACTCCGCGAGCAGCTGCACGCGTGGATCGTCCGCGAGGCCGAGCCGGGAGCAGACCGCGAGCGCGTTGCCTTCCTGGGAGCCGCACCGCCGTGTGAGCCCGTCGATCGTCTCGATTCGGGCGCGATGACCCTTGCCGGTCAGCCAGCGCGAGCACCGTCTCCACGGCGGCGACGCAGCGCGGCTCGCCGGCCGGGACGCCGAGCTCGACGAGCGAGACGAGCCGCCAGTGCGCGCCCGCCCACTTGGCGTAGACATTGACGCCGAAGCCGCCGTCCGCCGTGCTGGCCGGCCAGCAGGCCGCGTACCCACGGTCCCTCGAGTACCTGCTCCGCCTCCGGCGGATCCTGCTTCGCCGAGCAGGTCGCGCTTCGACCTGGAAGACGACTCCGGGTTCGTTCGAATCGAGCAGCCAGTCGATCGGGTTCACGTTGCGGTCGTGCAGCTCCTCCGCGAGCAGGTCGAGCAGGAGGCCGTCGCGCCAGACGCCGTCGGCGTCGAGCCAGTACTCGCGCAAGCACGCCGACGCGCCTGAAGCCGACCTTCTCGTAGCAGCGGATCGCGCGCTCGTTGTGGGCGGCCGGATCGATCACGAGACGGTGGTGACCGCGGTCGTGGATCAGGTGCGCGCCATCGTCCGGACGGCGTCGGTGCCGAGCCCGCGGTCCTGGTAGGGCGCGCCGAGAAAGAGGTCGATCGACGCGGGCGGAACTCCTCGTCCGTCTCCTCGAAGTACTGGACTCATCCCGGCGACCTCGCCGTCGACGACGATCGCGAAGACGGCGACTCCCTCGTCTTCGCCGCGCGCCTTCTCGAGCACGTGCTCGCGGGTGAGCCCGCGCCACCAACGCGAGACCTCGGGGTCGGCTCCGAGCTCGACGATCCGAGGCGCGTCGACTTCGGCCAGGGGTCGGAGGATGACGCGATCTCCACGCAACTCCATGACGATCTTGTAACACCCGCGGCCACTACCCTTGCCCCGATGAAGAAGCGCCTCGACGTCCTGCTCGTCGAACGGGGCCTGGCTGAAAGCCGTGCGCAGGCCCAGGCGCTCGTGCTGGCCGGGCTCGTTCCCGGCTATGACAAGCCGGGTCATCAGGTGCCCGAGGACGCCGAGCTCGCCGTGAAGGAGCGGCCGCGCTTCGTCTCACGCGGCGGCGAGAAGCTCGCCAATGCGCTCGCGCAGCTCGACGTCGAGCTCGACGGGCGGGACGCGATCGACGTCGGCGCGTCGACGGGCGGGTTCACCGACTACCTGCTCCAGCACGGGGTCGCGCGCGTGCTCGCGGTCGACGTCGGCTACGGCCAGCTGCACCCGAAGCTGCGCGGCGACCCCCGGGTCACCGTCCTCGAGCGGACGAACGCCCGCGAGCTGACCGAGCTGCCGTTCCGGCCCGACCTGCTCGTCGCCGACGTCTCGTTCATCAGCCTCAGGATCGCGCTGCCGCCCGTGGTGGAGCTGCTCGCGCCCGGCTGGGATGCGGTCGTGCTCGTGAAGCCCCAGTTCGAGGCCGGCAAGGACGAGGTCGGCCGCGGCGGCGTCATTCGGGACGCCGAGCTCCAGCGCCGCGTCCTCCGCGAGGTGGTCGATGCCGCGCTCGCGTGGGGTGGGACGGCGGTCGGCGTCGTAGACTCCGGGCTGCCCGGGCCGAAGGGCAACCGCGAGTTCTTCGTCCATCTGATCAACCGCCCCGACCCCGTGCTCCTCGATGACATCGACCAGCGCATCGACCGTGCCGTCACAGCAGCCTAGAGCCGTCAAGCGGGCGGCCGTGGTGACGCACGGCAAGCCGCAGGCGATCGGCTCGGCGCTGGCGCGGCTCGCCAACGTCGCCCGCGAGGCCGGGGTCGAGCTGCACATGGCGCATGACGAGTCGGCGAAGCACGGTCTCGAGCCGGAAGCCGTCGAGGTCCAGGACGTCGACATCGCAGTCGTGCTCGGTGGCGATGGGACAATGCTCCGAGCGCTCGCGCGCTACCTCGGCACCGGCGTCCCTGTGATCGGCGTCAACTTCGGCCGGGTCGGCTTCCTCGCCTCGATCAAGCCCAGCGAGCTCGAGAGTGGGCTCGCGCGCGTGTTCGCGGGCGAGTACCGCATCGAGGAGGTCCCGACGCTGGACGTCGAGGTGGGAGACGAGCGACGCGTCGCGGTCAACGACCTCGTGATCGCGAGCGCGGTCGTCGGCCGCATGATCCAGCTCGAGTGGGCGGTCGGCGGCGAGGGCCTCGGCCGCCTGGCCTGCGACGGCCTCGTCTGCGCGACTCCCTCCGGCTCGACGGGCTACAACTTCTCGAACGGCGGGCCGGTGCTCGTGTGGGGCCTCGACGCGATGGCGATCACCTTCGTGGCGCCGCATTCCTTGAACGCGCGCCCGCTCGTCGTTCCGCGCGACGACGAGCTGATCGTCTGGAACCGGACGCCGGACGTGCCCGCGACCGCACTCGTCGACGGCCACCGCGTCGGTGACCTCGCGCCGGGCGGCCGCGCAGTCGCCCGCCTCGGCGAGCAGCGCTCGCTCCTCGCAACCCTGCCCGAGGTGACGTTCTTCAGCCGCTACAGCCGGACCTTTGCTTCGTAGCCTGCGGATCGAGAACCTCGTCCTCGTCCGGGAGGGCGAGCTGGCGCCGGGACCCGGGCTGACGGCGATCACGGGCGAGACGGGCGCCGGCAAGACGATCCTGACCCAGGCGGTCGGACTGCTGCTCGGCGCCAAGGGCGACGCGGCCATCGTCGGCGCCGCGGGCACCGAGGCATACGTCGAGGCCGAGCTCGACGTCCCGGAGGGGTTCTTCGACGACGAGGAGCTCGGCGGGCTCGCGGAGCTGGCGCCCGAGGACGAGCCCGGCCTCATACTCGCCCGCCGCGTCTTCGCCGACGGGCGTACGCGGGCATACGCGTGGGGGCGCGCAGTGGCGCGAGAGGATCTCGCGGCCGCCGCCGAGCGCCTGATCGCGATGTCCGGTCAGTTCGAGCAACGCCGTCTCGGGCGGCCCTCGTACCAGCTCGACGTGCTCGACGCCTCGATCGGGGACGACCAGCTTCGCCGCCGCCGCGATGCGCGACACGCCTGGCGCGAGCTGGCCGCGGCGCGCAAGCGCCACGACGAGCTCACGCGCGGCGCGGCCGCTGAGGAGGCGCGCCTGCGCGAGCTGACGGCGCTCGTCGAGGCGACCGAGGACTTCGAGCCGGACGGCGAGCAGTCGCTCCGCGACGAGCGCGAACGACTGCGCCACGTCACCGAGCTCGCCGAGGGAGCGGCACGGGCCGCCGAGGCGCTCGCGCCGGACGAGGGCGAGGGCGCGACCGGGCTCACGGCCGCGGCGGAGCGTTCGCTGGCGCCGCTCGAGCGGCTCGCGCCCGAGCTCGCGCGTGCCGGCGAGGAGCTGCGCGACCTCGAGCTGCGTCTCGGCGAGGTCGGCTCCGACCTGCGCGCCTTCCTCGCCTCGCTCGAGGCGGAGCCCGACCGGCTCGAGCACGTCGAGGGTGAGCTCGAGCGGATCTCCGACGCTCGCCGGCGCTTCGGCGCCGTCGACTACGACGATCTGCTGACGCGCGCCGCTGCCGCCCGCGACGAGCTGGCGGCGCTCGAGAGCGGTCTCGACCCCGCTGCCGCGGCCGCGGAGGCGCTGGCGGCGGCAGAGGCAAGAGCGAGCGAGCTCGCGGATGAGCTGCACGCTGCCCGGCAGGGGTCCGTCGCTGCGTTCGCCGACGCAGTCGCCGAGGAGCTGCGTGGCGTCGGGATGGGCGAGGGCGAGTTTCGCGTCGAGTTGCGCGACCGCGACCCCGGCCCGACCGGCGCCGACGAGGCCGTCTTCCTGATCCGCCCGAACGCCGGGCTGCCCTTCGGCCCCGTCGCCGAGACCGCCTCCGGCGGCGAGCTCTCGCGCGTCGCGCTCGCGATCGCCGCGGTTGCGGGAGGGGAGACGATGGTCTTCGACGAGATCGACGCGGGCGTCGGCGGCGAGACGGCCCACGCGGTCGCCGCGACGCTGAAGCGCCTCGCAGAGCGGGCGCAGGTGCTCACGATCACCCACCTGCCTCAGATCGCGAGCGTCGCCGACACGCACTACCGGGTCGAGAAGGTGCCAGGCGATCCGACCCATACCAGGATCGAGCCGCTCGACGACGCGCAGCGCCGCGACGAGCTCGAGCGCATGCTGGGCGGCAAAGAGTTCATCTCGACCCTCCGATGAGCCTGATCGAGCACACCGGCACGGCACGCCTCGGGAAGCGGACGAAGGAGCTCGTCCGGCGCCTGCACCCCGACGACATCGCGGTCATCGACCACACCGACATCGACCGCGTCTCGGCCGAGGAGCTCGTCGAGTCGGGCGTTCGGGTGGTCGTCAACGTCGCCCCCTCCCAGTCGGGGAGCTACCCCAATCCTGGCCCGCTCCAGCTCGTCCGCGGCGGTGTGCGCCTGATCGACGTCGACGACCCTGGCCTCTTCGACGAGCTCTCCGACGGCGAGCGGCTGACCGTGCGCGGCGCCAGCCTCTTCCGCAACGGCACCTGCGTGGCGACGGGGCGCGCGCTCGAGGAGCGCGAGCTCGCCGGAGCGCTGCTCGAGCAGCAGAGCCGCGTCACCGAGGCGCTGCAGGAGTTCGCCGACAACACGCTCCGCTATCTGCGCGAGGAAGGGAAGCTGCTCGCCGAAGGGATCGACTTCCCTGCGCTCGAGACGAGCTTCCGCGACCGGCACGCGCTCGTGGTCGCACGTGGGCCTGGGTTCAAGCGCGACCTCAAGATCGTGCGCGGGTACGTGCGCGACTTCCGGCCCGTCCTCGTCGCGGTCGACGGCGGGGCCGAGGCCCTGCTCGAGGAGGGCTGGAAGCCGGACGTGATCGTCGGCGACATGGACTCGGTCACCGACGCCACGTTGCGCTGCGGCGCCGAGATCCTCGTCCACGCCTACCGTGAGGGCCACGCGCCGGGGGAGGCGCGGCTGCAGCGGCTCGGCGTGCCCTTCCACACCGTCGCCGCACCCGGGATCTCGGAGGACATCGCGCTGCTGCTCGCGCACGACAAGGGCGCCGAGCTGATCGTCGCCGTCGGCACCCACTTCAACCTCGTCGAGTTCCTCGAGCGCAGTCGGGCGGGAATGTCCTCGACGTTCGTCACCCGGCTGAAGGTGGGGGAGATCCTGATCGACGCGAAGGGCGTCTCCCGCCTCGTCAGCAGGCGGATCGGCGTCTGGCCGCTCGCCCTCTTCGGACTCGCCGCGCTGGCGGCGCTCGTCGTCGCCGTTCTGGCCTCACCGGCGCTGCGCAACGTGTTTGGCCTCTAGGCTGCCCCCGTGTTCGACCTGCGCTACCACGTCGCCTCGCTTGCGGCCGTCTTCCTGATGCTCGTCGTCGGGATCTTGATCGGCGTCGGCATCTCCGGTCGCGGCTTCGTCGACGATGCCGAGCGCACGAAACTCGAGGGGCAGATCGCGGGTCTGAAAGAGGAAGTGGACGCCGCGAACGAGACCGCGGCCGACTTCGAGCGGCGGCAGCAGGCCGCGGAGGACTTCGTCAAGAGCGCCTATCCCGCCCTCGCCGCCAAGCGGCTCGACGGCAAGAACATCGCGATCCTCGTGCTCGGGCCGGTCGACCCGACGGTGAGCGCGATCGAGCGGGCGCTCGAGGAGGACGGCGACGGCCGGGTCGCACGGATGCGCGCGCTCGAGCTGCCGTTGCGGCTGGAAGCGGTCGAGGCGGCGGTCAGCGCGAAACCGGAGCTCGGCGGCTACGTCGGCGAAGCGCAGCTCGGCAACCTCGGGCGCGACCTCGGGCGCGAGCTCGCCGCCGGTGGCGAGACGCCGCTGTGGGATGCGCTCGAGAGCGAGATCGTCGAGGTGCGGGACGGCCGCCTCGCCGAGCCGGTCGACGGGGTGATCGTGATGCGCACGGCCGAGCCGCAGGCTGCCGACACCTCGCGGTTCCTGGCCGGCATCTACCAGGGCCTCGGCAGCGCCGGCGTGCCCGTCGTCGGCGTCGAGCCGAGCCGCGTCGAGCAGAGCGCGATCCCTGTCTTCCAGCGCTACCGCCTCTCGACGGTGGACGGCGTCGACACGCCCGTCGGCGCGCTCGCGATGCTGCTCGCGCTGGCCGATCCCGATGCGGCCGGTAACTACGGCGTCCGCGACACCGCCGACCGGATCCTGCCGCCGATCGAGCCGCTCCCGACGCCGAGTGGGTGATGCCCTCACCATCCTGATCGCCGCGCGCGACGAGGAGGCGCGGATCGGGACGACCGTCGAGGAGCTGCGGCGGCAGTTCCCAGGCGCGGAGGTGATCGTCGCCGACGACGGCTCGCGCGACGCCACTGCGACCGCGGCGGAGGCTGCTGGCGCGCTCGTCGTTCGGCTGCCGCACCGCGGCAAGGGTCAGGCGCTGACGATCGGCGATCGGTTGGCGGCTGAGGGCGACCTCCTGCTCTGCGACGCCGACCTGCGCGGCGACCTGCGGCCTCTGCTCGCGGGCGACAGCGACCTGACGGTCGCCGGGTTCGCGCGCAAGCAGGGCGGCGGCTTCGGGATCGCGAAGCAGGCGGCGCGGCGGCTGATCCGGCTCGCGTCGGGGTACGAGGCCGCAGAGCCGCTCTCGGGCCAGCGGCGCCTGACGCAAAGGGCCCGCGACGCCGTCTTCCCGCTCGCTGCCGGCTTCGGCTGCGAGACGGCGATGACCGCGGACGCGACTCGGGCCGGGCTCACGATCGCCGAGCCCGGCATCGACCTGGAGCACCGCGCCACCGGTCGCGACCTCCTCGGCTTCCTCCACCGCGGCCGCCAGCTCCGCGACATCCTGCTCGCGTTCGGCCCACAGGGACGAAACCATCGCGGCCTGCGGCTGCCGCTCGTCGGCTGGGTCGTCGCCGTCGCGCAGCCGGCCCTGCTGCCGGTGGCCGCGCTCGGGGTCGCCGATGACCTCTGGAGCGGGGAGGAGCGCGGCTTCCGCGCGCACCTCAGCTCGGGCGCCACGACCGGCGTGCTCAAGCTCGTGGGGATCCCGGCGTTCGCGCTCTGGCGGACGCGGTCGCTCTCCGGAGCGATCCTCGTCGGCCTCTCGGCCAACCTCCTCAACCAGCTCGACACGAAGCCCGGCCGGGCGCTGAAGGCGTACCTGGCGGCGTCGATCCCGCTGGGCGCCCCCAAGGCGATGGCCGTCCTGCTCGCGCCCTACGATCTTCGAGAGATGGCAATGCTCGGTGACTCCGGTTCGAACACGCTCGGCGCCGTGCTAGGTTTCGAGTCCGTGGGCAGGTTCACGGAGAGGCAACGCTGGAGCGCGATCGCGGCGCTCGCGGGCCTCAACCTCCTCGGCGAGCGACGGTCGCTCGGCGCCCTGATCGAAAGGACGCCGGTGCTTCGCGAGGTCGACGCGTGGGGGAGGCAATCCTAGGTGGCCCACCGATGAGCGCGAACGAGACCGGTCAGACGAAGTACATCTTCGTCACCGGCGGAGTCGTCTCGGCGCTCGGCAAGGGCATCGTCGCCGCCTCGCTCGGCCGGCTGCTGAAGGCACGCGGCCTCCGGGTCCAGGCGCAGAAGTTCGACCCGTACCTGAACGTCGACCCCGGCACGATGAGCCCGTTCCAGCACGGCGAGGTGTTCGTCACCGAGGACGGCGCCGAGACCGATCTCGACATCGGCCACTACGAGCGCTTCGTCGACGAGAACATGTCGCGGAACGCCAGCCACAGCGCCGGCGCGATCTGGGACGCCGTTCTGCGGAAGGAGCGCAAGGGCGAGTTCCTCGGCGCCACCGTCCAGGTGATCCCCCACATCACGAACGAGATCAAGGCGCGGATCAAGCGTGCGGCGAAGGCGTCGCCGGTCGACGTCGTCATCTCCGAGATCGGCGGCACGGTCGGCGACATCGAGTCGCTCCCCTTCCTCGAGGCGATCCGCCAGTTCCGGCGCGAGGTCGGCCAGGAGAACGTGCTCTACCTCCACTGCACCCTCGTCCCCTTCATCGAGGCGGCAGGAGAGCTGAAGACGAAGCCGACGCAGCACTCGGTCAACGAGCTGCGGCGGATCGGTATCCATCCCGACGTGATCGTCTGCCGTTCGCACGAGGAGCTCTCGCAGGACATCAAGGACAAGATCGCGCTCTTCGCCGACGTCGACATCCAGTCCGTGATCGCGTCTCCCGACGTCTCCGACGTCTACCTCGTGCCCGCGGTGCTGCAGGCGCAGGGGCTCGACGAGCTCGTCGTCAAGAAGCTGGGGATCGACGCGCCGCCCGCCGTGCTCGGCGAGTGGCAGGACCTGATCGACCGGATCGGGCAGCCGCGCGAGGAGGTCACGATCGCGCTGGTCGGCAAGTACGTGAAGCTGCACGACGCCTATCTCTCGGTGCACGAGGCGCTCAAGCACGCGGGCGTCCACCAGGGCGCGCAGGTACGCGTCCAGTGGGTCGACGCCGAGAACATGTCCTACGAGGAGACGGCCGAGCTGCTCGAGCAGGTCGACGGCGTGCTCGTGCCGGGCGGCTTCGGCTCGCGCGGCTGGGAGGGCAAGATCCTCGCCTGTCAGGTCGCACGCGAGCGCGGGATCCCCTACCTCGGCATCTGCCTCGGCATGCACGTCGCCGTCTCGGAGTTCGCCCGCCACGTCGCCGGCCTCGAGGGCGCCAACTCGACCGAGATGGACCCCGAGACGCCGTTCCCCGTGATCGACCTGCTCCCGGAGCAGAAGGAGATCGAGGATCTCGGCGGCACGATGCGGCTCGGCGCGCAGGCCGTCGAGCTCGCCGAGGGGACACGTACCCGCGATGTGTACGACGAGGCCGTCGTCCACGAGCGCCACCGGCACCGCTACGAGGTGAACAACCAGTACCGCGACCAGCTGATCGCCGCCGGGCTCGTCGTCTCCGGGACGTTCCAGGAAGGCCGCCTGGTCGAGGTCATCGAACTCCCCGATCACCCCTGGTTCGTCGCGAGCCAGTTCCACCCGGAGTTCAAGTCGCGGCCGACGAGGCCGGCGCCGCTCTTCCGCGAGTTCGTCGGCGCCGCCGCCGAGCGCAGGCGCTCACGGACGGGCGTGCCGCTTCGCGCCGCAGCCAGCTAGTCGCCGGAGACGGGCCAGCCGACCGAGACGAAGAACGGCATCCCGGCGACGAGCGCCTCGTGGGCGCGAAACTCGATCTCGACGCTGCTGCCGTCCTTCCGCCGCAGCACCGACCGGCCCTCGAGCCGCCGCGTCGACAGTGCGCTCGTGAGGTGCTCGTGCAGCTCGACGTCGGGTGCCAGCTCGCGAGCGCTCATCGAAAGCAGCTCCTCGCGCGTGTAGCCGAGGAGGGTGCACGCGAACTGGTTGACGGCGATGTAACGGAGGTCGTCGCCGACGACGAAGACGGCGACGGGACCGTTCTCGAGCGCCTCCGCAAGCAGAGTTGCTTGAATCAACGGCTCGGCGACTCCCATACCTCGAAAGGTACATCTTTCTGTCAAAATCTCCATCCCTCACTCTGCCGCTCTTCCTCGAGCTCGCGGCGATTGCGAGCCCGCCGGGGGAGGAGCGCGAGGTGGCCGACCGGGTCATCGACGAATTGCGCGCGCTCGGACTCGACGTCGACGAGGACGACAGCGGCCCGGCGATCGGCTCGACGATCGGCAACCTGCTCTGCCGTCTCCCCGGTCGGGGCGACGGCGGCACGCCGATCTTCCTCTGCGCGCACCTCGACACGGTGCCGCCGCAAGGGCCGCTCGAGCCGGTCGTCGGCGAGGACGGGATCGTCCGCAACGCCGGCGGGACGATCCTCGGAGCGGACAACAAGTCGGCCGTGGTGTCGATGATCGAGGCGGCGCGCAGGATCGTCGAGGAAGGCAGGCCGCACGCGGGCGTCGAGCTTCTCTTCACACCGAAGGAGGAGGTGGGGCTGATCGGCGCCGGCGCCTTCGACATCTCGACCCTCGAGGCGCGAGCTCGGCTTCGTCTACGACCAGGCCGCTCCGATCGGAGACGTGATCCTGGGCGCCCCGTACCAGCGCTCGATGCTCGTCCGCTTCCACGGACGCCCGGCGCACTCGGGAATGGTTCCCGAGGAGGGGCGCTCCGCGATCGCGGCCGCGGCCCGGGCGATCGCCGACCTGCGCCTGGGGCGAATCGACGAGGAGACGACCGCCAACGTCGGCCTGATTCGCGGCGGCAGCGCGCGCAACATCGTCCCCGAGTGGTGCGAGCTGGAGGCGGAGGCGCGCTCCCACGACGCGCGCAAGCTCGCCGAGCTCGTCCAGGAGATGCTCGACACGTTCGCGTTCGCGGCGAGCACGGCCGAGTGCACGCTCGAGACCGAGGTCAGCGAGACGTACCAGGGCTACCGGTTCAGGGACTCCGATCCGATCGTCAGGCTCGCGGCGACCGCTCTCGAGCGCTGCGGCTACGAGCTCGTGCCGACCCTGACCGGCGGCGGCGCCGACGCCAACGTCTTCAACGCGAAGGGGCTGCCGTGCCTGAACCTGGCAAACGGGATGATGGAGATCCACACCGCCGACGAGTACATCGCGGCGGACGACCTCGACGCGATGGTCGAGGTGACGCTGGCGCTGGTCGACGCCGCCCGAGATGCCACTCAGCCTTAGACGTGGGATCGTCACCGCGATCAGCGAGCGTCACGAGCGCCTGGTCAGGCTCGAGGTCGACGGGATCGCCTGCATCGCGTATCCGCGGCTGACCGGCGAGGTCGAGGTGGGCGACGAGGTGCTCGTGAACGAACAGGCCCGGCTGCTCGAGCTCGGCTCGGGCGGCTTCGACGTCGTCTACGCGAACCTGACCCGCGGGCTCGGCCTGCCGCCCGAAGAGGGTGCGCACGTGATGGCGCTGCCCTACGCGCCCGGCCAAGTAACAGTCTGTTACAAGGAAGAAGCGGACGACCTCGCGGGGTCGCTCGACGGACTGCCGGTCGTCCTCTGCACCGTTCACAGCCAGGTCGCTCCGGTCTGTGCCGGGCTGGCGGGCGTGCGCCTCGCGTACGTTCAGGTCGCCGGCGGCGCGCTGCCGGTGTCGCTCTCGGACACGGTGCGGCTGCTGCGTGAGCGCGGTCTGCTGGAGATCGCAGGCGCCGTCGCGCCGTGCCTGGACGCCGACGCCCAGTTCGTCACCGCCGCGGGCGCCCTCGCGTGGGCGAAGGCGCAGGGCTACGACGCCGTCGTCTGCGCGGTCGGGCCGGGCATTGTCGGCACGGGCTCGCGTCTGGGCCACGGCGCGCTCGTGCTCGCGGACGTTGCGAACTCGGCGACGGCGCTCGGCGGCCGCCCGGTCCTCGCCGTGCGCACGTCGGACGCCGACCCGCGGGACCGCCATCGCGGCGTCTCGCACCATGCCCAGGCCGTACTCGATTTTGCGCTCGGCGCGGTCGTCGTCGCCGCCGAGGCCGACGGCCAGGGGTGGGAAGCGGCCTGCGCGGACCTGCCGCTCTCCCACATGGGCCGTGGCCCGGCGGACGATCCAACGTTCTTCCGGGCGGCGTACGCTGCGGGGGCCGCCGCGCGGAAGCTGATCGGCTGAGCGCCATGGAGGAGCGCCGCCTCGGCCCTGTCGTCGGCCTCGGCACCTGGAACACCTTCCGTGGCGATGGCGCGCTCGCCAGGGCGGTCGTCGACGCGGCACTCGCCGCCGGCATCCGCTGCTTCGACACCTCGCCGATGTACGCCTCCGAGCAGGCGCTAGCAGCGGCGCTCGCGGGGCGGCGCGCCGATGCGACGGTCCTGACGAAGATCTGGACGGCCTCGCCCGGGGAGGCGCGTCGCCAGCTCGCCGATCAGCTCGCCTGGTTCGACCGGATCGATGTCGAGCAGGTACACAACCTCGTCGCCTGGGAGCAGCACCTGCCCTGGCTCGAGGACGAGCGCGCCGCCGGCCGGATCGGGAGGCTGGGCGTCACGCACTACTCGCCGTCGTTGTTCGGTGAGCTCGCGCGGGCGCTGCGCACCGAGCGCTTTCAGACTCTGCAGATCCCGCTGAATCCGCGCGAGCGCACCGCCGAGCGGGAGCTGCTTCCGCTCGCGGCCGAGCTCGGCGTCGCTGTGATCGTGATGGAGCCGTTCGACTCCGGCTCCCTGCTCCGCCGCCCGCCGAAGCCGGAGCAGCTTGCGCCGCTGCGCACGTTCGGAATCGACACCTGGCCGCAGGCGCTGCTCAAATGGACCCTGTCCGACCCGCGCGTCGACCTCGTCATCCCGGCGACGTCGAAGCCGGAGCGCGCCGCTGAGAACGCGGCGGCCGGCGAGCCGCCCTGGCTCGGTCCCGAGGAGCGCGCGCTGGTGGAACGACTGGCCGGTATCTAGCGGTATCGTCTCGGCCGCATGCGCATCGGCGTCGCCAAGGAGATCAAGCCGCAGGAGTACCGGGTCGCGCTGACGCCCGCGGGCGCGCGCGAGCTCGTCCAGCGCGGGCACGAGGTCGTCGTCGAGACGGGCGCCGGTGCCGGCAGCCAGTTCCCGGACGAGCAGTATGAGGCCACGGGCGCTCGGATCGCATCGGTCGACGAGGTCTGGGAGAGCGCCGAGCTCCTGCTCAAGGTGAAGGAGCCGATCGCCGTCGAGTATCCGCAGCTCCGCGAAGGGCTCGTGCTCTTCACGTACCTGCACATCGCCGCCGACGAGCCGCTCACCCGCGCGCTCGTCGAGAGCGGGGTCACCGCAGTGGCGTACGAGACGGTCGAGACCGAGGATCACAGGCTGCCGCTGCTCGCCCCGATGAGCGAGGTCGCCGGCCGGCTGGCCGCCCAGGCGGGCGCGCACTATCTCGAGCGGCCGAAGGGCGGCCGCGGGCTCCTGCTCGGCGGCGTCGCGGGCGTCGCGCCGGGCAAGGTCGTCGTCATCGGCGGCGGCATCGTCGGCTACAACGCCGCCGTGATCGCACTCGGCCTCGGCGCCCAGGTGACGATCCTCGAGCGCTCCGTCGACCGGATGCGCCATCTCGAGGAGACGCTGCACGGCCGCGTCAGCCTCGTCATGTCCTCGACGCTCCAGATCGAGGAGTCGGTGCAGGAGGCGGACGTCGTCATCGGCGCCGTCCTGATCCCGGGCGCGCTGGCGCCGAAGCTCCTGACCCGCGAGATGGTGAAGGGGATGAAGCTGGGAAGCGTCTTCTGCGACGTCGCGATCGACCAGGGTGGCTGCGCCGAGACCTCGCACGCGACGACGCACGACGATCCCGTGTACGAGGTCGACGGCGTCATCCACTACTGCGTCGCGAACATGCCGGGCGCCGTGCCGATCACCTCGACGAAGGCGTTGACGAACGTGACGCTGCCGTACGTGGAAGCGGTCGCCGACCACGGCCTCGCTGCGGCCGTCGCACGCGACCACTCGCTCGCGGGTGGCGTCAACGTCGTCGACGGGAAGCTCACCTACGAGGCCGTCGCCGAGGCGCACAACCTCGAGTACACGCCGCTCGAAGACGTTCTCGCGGCGCCGGCCGTCTAGCCGGACTCGGCCTGCTTCGCTCGCCGGGCCTCGAGCTGCTTCTGCGCCTTCGAGGGGCTGAGCTTGACTACGAGCCACGTCACAGCGGCGGCGAGCCCGACGATGAAGACGATGTAGAAGACGAGGCCGATCAAGCCGAGGACAGTGTCCATGTGCGCCGTACAATAGCCACGTGCCGCGGGCCTGCGTAATCGTGCTCGATGCCGTCGGCGCGGGAGAGTTGCCCGATGCGGCCTCGTTCGGAGATGAGGGGTCGAACACGCTCGGCAACGTGGCCCGCGCCGTCGGAGGCCTCGACCTGCCCGCGTTGGAGGCGCTCGGCCTCGGCAACGTGATGGATCTGGAGGGCTGCCCGCCCCAGCCGGGCGCTCCCGCTGTCGCCGGCCGGCTGCTCGAGCGGTCGAAGGGCAAGGACACGACGACCGGGCACTGGGAGCTGATGGGCGTGGTCACGCCGACCGCGATGCCGACCTACCCGCACGGCTTCCCGCACGACGTGATCGACCCGTTCATGCACAAGACCGGCCGGGGCGTGCTCGGCAACAAGGCGGCCTCGGGAACGGACATCATCCAGGAGCTCGGCGAGGAGCACCAGAAGACGGGGAAGTGGATCGTCTACACCTCGGCGGACTCCGTCTTCCAGATCGCCGCCCACGAGGAGACGATCCCGCTCGAGGAGCTGTACAAGGGCTGCAGGATCGCGCGGGAGATCCTGACCGGCAAGCACGCCGTCGGGCGCGTGATCGCGAGGCCGTTCGCCGGCTCGCCCGGCAACTACGAGCGGACGCCGAACCGCCACGACTTCTCGCTCGAGCCGCGCCGGCCAAACTATCTCTCCCTCATCCGGGACGCCGGCAACCAGGTGCACGCGGTCGGGAAGATCAGCGACATCTACGCCGGCTGCGATATCGACGAGTCCTTCCCGACGAAGTCGAACGTCGACGGGATCAACAAGACGGTCGAGCTGCTCCAGACGATCGACACCGGCCTCGTCTTCACGAACCTCGTCGAGACGGACATGCTCTGGGGGCACCGCAACGACCCGGTCAACTTTCACCGCTGCCTGCAGGACTTCGACCGCCGGCTCGAGGAGATCCTCGAGGCGCTCCGGCCGGGTGACTTGCTGATCATCACCTCCGACCACGGCTGCGATCCGACGACGCCGTCGACCGACCATTCGCGCGAGCACGCCCTCCTGCTCGCCTACGCGGCCGGGCGGAACGCCAAGGGCGCGATCCACGAGGGCGAGTTCGGCGACGTCGGCGCGACCGTGAACGCATGGCTCGGCGGCAAGGCACCAGGTCGCGGGATCCCGGGCACGCCGATCCTGCAGCCGTGATCCATCCCGCTGAGCTGATCGAGCGGAAGCGGAACGGCGAGGAGCTCTCGGCCGCTGAGATCTCGGAGCTGATCCTCGGCTACGCCCGCGACGAGATCCCGGACTACCAGCTGGCCGCGTTCTGCATGGCTGTCTACTTCCGCGGGATGACGCCGGCGGAGACGTACGCCCTGACCGACGCGATGATCCGCAGCGGCCGGACGCTCGACCTCGGCGCCGCGCTCGGCCGCAAGGTGGTCGACAAGCACTCGACCGGCGGCGTCGGCGACAAGACGACGATCGCAGTCGGCCCGATCGTGGCTGCGTGCGGCGTCCCCGTCGGGAAGATGAGCGGCCGCGGACTCGGGCATACCGGCGGCACGCTCGACAAGCTCGAGTCGATTCCCGGCTTCAGCGTCGACCTCTCCGTCGACGACTTCGTCCGCCAGGTCAAGGAAGTCGGCCTGGCGATCGTCGGCCAGACGGACGATCTCGTCCCGGCGGACAAGAAGCTCTACGGCCTCCGCGACGTGACCGCGACGGTCGACATCCTGCCGCTGATCGCCTCCTCGATCATGTCGAAGAAGATCGCCGGCGGCGCGGATGCGATCGTGCTCGACGTCAAGGTCGGCGACGGTGCCTTCATGAAGACGCTCGACGACGGTCGGGCGCTCGCGCAGACGATGCTCGCGCTGGGCGAGCACGCCGGCCGCGAGGTCGTCTGCCTGCTCACCGACATGGATCAGCCGCTCGGTGCCGCCGTCGGCAACTCGCTCGAGATCGCGGAGGCACGCGACACCGTCCGCGGCGAGGGTCCGCCCGACTTCACGGAACTGGTGCTGGACGCGTGCGCGCGGCTGCTCGCGCTGTCCGATCTCCGCATCGACGAGGAGGAGGGGAGGCGCCGCGCCGAGGTGGCCGTCGGCGACGGCTCGGCGCTCGCCGTCTACGAGCGCTGGATTCGGGCGCAGGGCGGCGATCCGGATCCGGCTGCACTGCCGCAGGCGCCCGTGGTGCTGAAGGTGTCTGCGCCTCGGGCCGGCTCGGTCGTACGGCTCGGCGCGATCGCCGTCGGCATGGCCGCTCTGCACCTGGGCGCCGGACGGAGGACGAAGGAGGACGCGATCGACCACTCGGTCGGCGTCGTCTGTCACGTCAAGCGCGGCGCGAGCGTCAAAGCCGGTGACGTGCTTGCCGAGGTGCATGCCCGGGACGAGGCGAGCGGGACGGAGGCCGTCGCGGCCGTGCTGGCCGCCTACGAGCTGGGTGACGCGCCGCCGCGCGAGCATCCGATCCTGCTCGACGTCATCGCGTGATCGTCCGGCCCGAGCGCGCCGAGGACGAGCGGGAGCTCGCAGCACTCATCGACGCCGCCTTCGCCGACAGCGAGACGTCGGTGTTCACCGCGAGGATTCGCGCGTCGCCGGGCTACGTCCCCGAGCTGACCTTCGTCGCCGACGACGAGGGCGAGCTCGTCGGCTTCACGATGCTGAGCTACGTCACGACCGGCGAACGCGACGTCCTGATCCTGACGCCGATGGCGGTGCGGCCCGACCGCCAGCGCGCCGGCGTCGGCAAGCAGGTCGTCCGCGCTGCGATCGCGGCGGCCGATGCACGTGGCGAACCGGTCGTGCTGGTCGAGGGCGTCCCCTCGTACTACCCGCAGTTCGGCTTCCGCTCCGCCAGCGAGCTGGGGTTCGAGCGTCCCGACCCGCGGATTCCGGAGGCTGCGTGGATGGCGCTGCCGCTCGCCGCCTACGACTCGTCCGTGGCGGGCCGCGTCGTCTATCCCGGCTTCTTCCCGCCGCCGCCGAATGCCTGAGCTCCCGGAGGTGGAGAGCGTGCGGCGCGCGATCGCGCCGGCGCTCGAAGGGCGGCGTCTCGAGCACGTCCAGATCGACGACATACGGCTGACGCGCCCGGAGGACCCGCTCGAGGTGGCTGCCGAGCTCACCGGCGAGCGCGTCGAGCACGTCGATCGGCGCGGGAAGTACCTGATCGTCCGCTTCGCCTCCGGCCGGGCGCTCTTGATCCACCTGCGGATGACCGGCAGTCTGTTGCGCGAGCCGGGCGAGACATCGCACGTGCGCGCGCTGCTGCACCTCGACGACGGCAGCACGGTCGGCTACCGCGACGTGCGCCGGTTCGGCACCTGGCTCCTACTCGAGCCGGGCGAGCTGGAGCCGTATCTCGGCGCCAGGCTGGGTGAGGAGCCGCTCGTCGCCGCATTCACGGCGAGAGGGCTCGGGGAGCGGCTTGAGGGACGTCGTGCACCCCTGAAGGCGGCACTGCTCGACCAGCGGACGCTGGCCGGGCTCGGGAACATCTACGTCGACGAGGCGCTCTGGCACGCGAAGCTGCACCCGCTGCGGCCGGCGGGCTCGCTCGACGGCGCGGAGCTGCGCCGCCTGCACCGGGCGATCCGGAAGGCGCTCGAGCTCGGGATCGCTCGACAGGGCTCGACGCTCTCCGACTACCGCCTTCCGGACGGATCGTCAGGGGCGATGCAGAAGGAGTTCAGGGCCTACGGTCGCACGGGCGAGCCCTGCGACCGCTGCGGCACGCCACTCGAGAAGACACGAGTCGCCGGTCGCGGCACCTGGTACTGCCCGCACTGTCAGACGCTCTGACAGACCCTCCGCTCGACCGGTGCTCCATCGGCGAGGGTATGTCAGAAAACGCCGAGAGGCCCGGACTTCGCCGGGCCTCTCGGCTGCGATCTAGGAGTGGGGGCTCCTAGCCTTTTCCGCCCTTGCCCTTGCCGTTGCCCTTGCCGGGCTTGTCGCCTGAGCTGTCGTCGGCCTGCTTCTTCTCGGCCTTCGCCTTCTCGGCCTTCGCCTTGGCGGCCTTGGCCTTCGCGGCCTTGATCTTTGCGGCCTTGGCCTTTGCAGCCTTGGCGGCCTTCGCCTTCTTGGCCTTCGCCGCCTTCGCGGCCGCGCTCGAGCACGACCCGAGCGTGTCGCCGTGGCGCTGGTGCGCCGGCCAGGCGCTCTTGCTGATGGTGATCGTCTTCTTGCCCTTGTGGCAGATCGTCACCTTCTTGCCATATGCGCCCTGAGCGGAGCTGATCGCGCT
Source organism: uncultured Gaiellaceae bacterium (assembly GCA_963820695.1). GTDB lineage: Bacteria > Actinomycetota > Thermoleophilia > Gaiellales > Gaiellaceae > Gaiellasilicea. The sequence continues at coordinate 110,939 of CAWGAP010000002.1, forward strand.
CTGGGCGCTCCCGACGCCGCCGAGTGCGGCGAGCGCCGCGAGGAGGCAGGCCACCATGGCGGCGGCGGCTGCGATTCGCGAGCTCTTCTTCGCTGGGTTGGTCAACTGGGCTCCCTTCATAAGCAGCGGAAGTTCATCCTTCTGAGAGGAGGACGCTCGGAGACGTGAACCCCTGCGCGCGCAGTGGTTAAGGATTTGTTCGGAGTTGGTCGACCTCGGGGCTGAGCGGGTTCAGCGCGGCCGCCCGATCGAGGGCCCGATCGCGCTCGCGCCCTCGGCTCGCCAAGGCCAGATCGAGCCATGCGCTCCAGCTCTCGGGATTCCGGTCGAGTGCGCGCCTGAAGCTCCGTCGGGCGGCCGTCTCCTCGCCCAGCTCCAGCTCGGCCTCGCCGCGCAGCTGCCATGCCTCCTCCGACCACGGAGCCCACGTGACCGCGCGCTTTGCCTCGGCGAGACCGCGCGCCGGATCTCCCGCTTCCGTTGCGGCGATGCTCGCTGCCGCAGCACGGTTGCCGACGTGCGCGACGAGCGCGACGGCGGCGAGCGGTGCCAGGAGGGCCAGGGTCACCGCACGTCGTCTGCCCGTCAGCCACGGCGGCTCGTCCGGTCGGCTCCGGGCGAGCAGGACGGCGGCACAGAAGATCGCGGGCACGGTGACCGCCGGCACCTCCCAGTCCCAGTCGACGCCGGCGTGGACGAGGTAGGCCACGAACGTGCCGACGGCGGCAGGCGCGTAGGCGAACCGGCGTGCTGACGGCAGTGCGAGCAGCGGGAGCGCGAGCGTCCCGAGCAGCAGGGCAAGACCCACCGGCCCGAGCTCGGCAAGCGTCTCGAGATAGAGGTTGTGAGTGTCGCGGGCGTGAAAGGCGACCGATCGCTCCCGGAACCAGTGCGTCTCGAAGCTGCCTGCGCCAGTGCCCAGCAGCGGCTCCTCGCTCACCATCGACCGCGCGACGCGCCAGTAGTCGCTGCGCCCGTTGCCCGAAGCACTCAGGAGCCGGCGCTGCAGATCGCCGCTTCCGGGCGTCGGCGACTCCCCGAAGGCGTCGGAGGCCCGTTCGGCGACGTCGACGGGGCCGCCCGCCGCGACGAGCGCGCTCACGGCGCCGAGGATCGCAACAGCCGCGACGGAGGCGACGAGCAGGCGCCCCGCACGGGCGGAGAAGTGCAGCCGCCGCTCGAGGAGGTGCAACGCGACGGCGCCCGCGGCGGCGACCAGCGCGAGCACGAGGAGGATCTTCGCCAGCTCGCGGCCTTCCCGCTGGGCCGCCGTGAGCGAGTCGCCGGCCGTCGTCAGGGCGTGGTAGCGGGAGGCGAGGAAGACGCCGAGCAGCGCCGGCGCGCCGAGCAGGAGCCCGGTCGCGAGCAGCCGCGCCCGGCGCGCGTCGGTCGCGATCTGCACGATCGCGCCGATCACGAGCGCCACGAGCGCACCGCGGGAGAAGGTGAAGTAGAGCGTCGGCAGCAGGACGACGAGTGACGCGGCCGCGAGCGCGCGGGTCACGAGCTGCCCGCCGTGGGCGGCGAAGCCGCCGGCGAGCAGGATCGCGATCGCGGTCAGCAGCCCGAGCGCGTTCCAGTAGCCGAGCGGCTCGGCCAGCTGGTAGCCGCTCGACGGGTCGTACGCGCCTCCGACGCGCCCGGGGAAGAGTCGGGTCGCGAGCGCGTAGAGCGACACGGCGACGGCGCCCGTGACGACGCCGCCGAGGAGGGCCGCGAACGCTTCCCGGAACGAGAGCAGCAGAATCGCTGCGGCCGCTGCGGCGACGTAGAGCAGGCCGCGCTCCGCCTCCAGCGCCGGAGCGGTCGCGCCCGGCGACCAGGCCGCGGACAGCAGCGCCCAGAGTGCGAGCGCTGCCAGTCCGCCGACGAACGCGAGCTCGAGCCTGCCCGGCCGGGGAAGATCGGCGACCAGCACCGCGCTCGCCGCCACGAGCGTGAAGGCAAGCGTGGCGAGCCCCCAGTCGCCGGGGAAGTAGCCACCGTCGACGGCACCGAGCCCGGCGACGGCGGCGAAGGCAGTCAGAAACGGCGCCGCCGTGCGTGCCGTGCGGAAGAGAGGCGATTCGTCCGTGTCGCGAGTCTAGGCTGCGAGTCGGGCGTCGAGCTGTCCCGACGTGTCCAGTCGCCAGAGCTCCGTGTAGCCGCCGATCGGCGTTCCGTCGATCAGAATCTGCGGCACGGTCCAGCCACCGGTGAGCTCCTGGAGGTGGCGACGGAACGCGGGATCGTCGTCGAGCGAGATCTCCTCGTAGGCGATGCCCTTGGCGTCGAGGAGCGCCCTGGCGCGAACGCAGTAGCCGCACCAGCGCGTCGTGTAGATCTGGATTCTGCTCACCGCTGCTACAACGGAGACGGGCGCCGAAACGTTCCCGTCGGCCGTCCTCTCTAGACTCGGAGAGTGGCCCGGACGTACAGAACCGAAGCGGTCGTGCTCCGCTCGTTCCGGCTCGGCGAGGCCGATCGCGTCCTCCACGTCTACACGGCCGACCGTGGCCGCGTCGGCGCCGTCGCGAAGGGCGTGCGGCGGACGAAGTCGCGCTTCGGCGCCCGGCTCGAGCCGCTCTCGCACGTCGAGCTGATGCTGCACCAGGGCTCCGGCGAGCTGCAGACGGTGACAGGGGCCGACCTACGCTCGTCGCACCACGAGGCGCGCGAGGATCCCTACCGGCTCGCCGTCGGGCTGATCGGCGCCGAGGCGATGCTGAAGCTCTTCACCGAGCAGGAGGCGAACGAGCGCGCCTTCACGGCGCTGACGCGCTTCCTCGACCGGCTCGATGCGATTCCGTCCCGTGTGCCGGCGAAGCCCGCGCTCGATCCGCTCGTCCTCTCGTTCCAGCTCAAGCTGCTCTGGCTCTCCGGCTACATGCCGCATCTCGACGGCTGCGTCGAGTGCGGGGCGGTCGAGGGGCTCGTCGGCTACGCGCCGGCCGCCGGCGGCGCTGTGTGCGCTGACTGCGGACGCAGTTCAGGCGGCACAGCCTCGATCTCCCTCTCACCCGAGAGTCTGCGCGGGATCACGACGCTGGTCGCGACGCCGATGTCCGATGCGCACGACGCAGGCCTGACCGACCGCGGCGCCCGCGAGGCGCTGGCGCTCGTGACCGCGTCGTACGAGCACCACGGCGGCTTCCGGCTGCGAACGCTGGCATGAAGAAGCTGCTCAAGGAGGGCTACGAGCTGGACGACGAGCCCACGCGGATTAACCGCGACGTCGTTCATCGCTTTATCTCAGAGGAGTCGTACTGGGGCTTCCGCCGAGAGCGCTCGGTGATGGACGGGCTGATCGACCGTGCCGCGAGGAATGTCGGCCTCTACGCCCCCGACGGATCCTTCGTCGGCTACTCGCGCACCGTCGACGCGCCGGACGCGTGGCTCGTCTATCTCGCCGACGTCTTCGTGCTCGCCTCGCACCGCGGCAGGGGCCTCGGCTCCGAGCTGATCCGCTTCACCATCGACGAAGGCCCGTACGCCGAACGCCGCTGGGTGCTCCACACGGCAGACGCGCACGGGCTCTACGAGAAGTTCGGCTTCGCGCCGGGAGAGCGGCTACTCGAGCGAAAGACCCGCTAGGGCTACTCGGCCTTGGGCGTCGTCCAGTCGCGCTGCAGTGCGTCGCCGAGCCACGACCGCACGCCGTCGAGCGCCAGCCGCTCCTGGGCGAGCGAGTCGCGGTCGCGAACGGTGACGGTGTCGTCCTCGAGCGTCTGCTCGTCGATCGTGAGCCCGTAGGGCGTCCCGATCTCGTCCTGGCGCCGGTAGCGGCGCCCGATCGCGCCGTTGTCGTCGTACTCGACGCTGTAGTGCCGGCGCAGCTCCTCGTAGAGCGAGCGCGCCTTTTCGACCATCGCCGCGTCCTTGCCGATCAGCGGCAGGATCGCGGCCTTCACGGGCGCCAGCTGCGGGTGCAGCCGCAGCACGGTGCGCTCGCGCTCGCCGACGACCTCCTCGTCGTACGCGTCGATCATGAACGTCAGCATCGAGCGGTTGACGCCGAGCGCAGGCTCGATCACGTGCGGCACGAAGCGCTCGCCGCTGCCGGCGTCGACCCACTCGAGCTTCGTCCCCGAGGCCTCGGTGTGCTGAGTCAGGTCGAAGTCGCCGCGGTTCGCGATCCCCTCGAGCTCCGACCAGCCCATCGGGAAGAGGTACTCGATGTCGCTCGTCGCGCTCGAGTAGTGCGAGAGCTCGTCGGCGTCGTGGGGGCGCACGCGGAGGTGGCTCTCGCGGACGCCGTAGCGGAGATGCCAATTCAGCCGCTCGTCGACCCAGTAGCGGTACCACTCGTCCGCCTCGGCGGGCGGGACGAAGAACTCCATCTCCATCTGCTCGAACTCGAGCGTGCGGAAGATGAAGTTGCCGGGCGTGATCTCGTTCCGGAACGACTTGCCGACCTGGGCGATCCCGAACGGCGGCTTGCGGCGGGCGATCGAGGCGACGTTCTTGAAGTTGATGAAGATCCCCTGGGCGGTCTCGGGGCGGAGGTAGACGTCGACGCCGGACTCCTCCATCGCGCCGACGCGCGTCCGGAACATCAGATTGAACTGACGCGCCTCGGTCAGGTCGCAATCGGGCGTCTCGCCGGGGCGCTTCGAGGGCCGCTTGCCACAGCGAACCTCCTCGTGCTCCGGGTCGTTCAGATGGTCGGCGCGGAACCGCTGCTTGCAGGTGCGGCAATCGACGAGCGGATCGGCGAAGCCGCTGACGTGGCCGGACGCCTCCCAGACCTTCGGGTGGAGGATGATCGAGGAGTCGAGCGCGACGATGTCGTCCCGCTCGCGAACCATCGCCTCGAGCCAGCGCGCCTTGACGTTGTCCTTCAGCAGGACGCCGTAGTGGCCGTAGTCGTAGGAGCTGCCGAGGCCGCCGTAGATCTCGGAGGACGGGAACACGAAGCCGCGGCGCTTCGACAAACTGACGATCTTGTCCATCGTGACGGCATCGCTGCTCATGAGTTCGCAGAGGCTACCGGGATGACGCCCGCGGTCGTGGCAGCCGAGCGGGCCGGGATCCCGTTCACGCTGCACGAGTACGAGCACGAGGCCGGAACGGCCTACGGGCTCGAGGCGGCGGCGAAGACCGGCGTCGACCCGGCGCGCGTGTTCAAGACGCTCGTTGTCGCGCAGGACGGCGCGCTCTCGGTCGCGATCGTCCCCGTCGCGGCGCAGCTCGACCTGCGCGCGCTCGGCAAGCGGGCCGCGCTCGCCGACCGAGCCGCCGCGGAGCGCGCCACCGGCTACGTGCTGGGCGGGATCAGCCCGCTCGGTCAGCGCAAGTGCCTGCCGACGCTGCTCGACCAGTCGGCGCTCGGCCACGCGACGATCTTCGTCAGCGCCGGCCGCCGCGGTCTCGAGATCGAGCTTGCCCCGGACGACCTCGTCCGGCTCACCGGTGCGCGTGTTGCGGCGGTAGCCTCCGGCACGTGAACCCAGCGCGCGAGCCCGTCGAGCTCCACATCGTCTCGGACTCGACCGGCGAGACCGCAGCGCGTCTCGTCGCGGCGCTCGAGGCACAGTTCCCGGAGCAGCCGTTCGAGGAGATCCGGCACCCGCAGATCCAGACGCTCGACGATCTGCAGCTCGCGGTCAGCCGCGCGAAGGGTCGGCCAGCGGTGATGGTCTACACGCTCGTCGAGCGCGAGATGCGCGAGGCGATGCGAACGCTCTGCCGCAGCGCGCGGCTGCACTACTGCGACCTGCTCGGCCATCCGATCGAGTCGATCGCGAAGGTCTCCGGGATGGCGGCGCGGATGACCCCGGGCGCGCGGCCGCCGCTCAACTCCGCCTACTTCAAGCGGATGGAGGCGATCGAGTTCGCGGTCAAATTCGACGACGGCGTCGGCAGCGGCCTGCGCGAGGCCGACGTGGTGCTCGTCGGTGTTTCGCGGACGTCGAAGACGCCCCTTTCGATCTACCTCGGCTACCTGGGCCAGAAGGCGGCCAACGTGCCGATCGTGAAGGGGATCAAGCCGCCGCCGGAGCTCTTCGAGATCGATCCGATCACGATCGTGGGGCTGACGATCGACGCCGAGCGGCTCGCCGAGATCCGTGCGACACGCGTCCGGGGCATGGGCGGTGAGAACCGCCGCTACGCCGAGATGCTCGAGATCTACGACGAGCTCGAGGAAGCGGCTGCGCTCCACCGCCGGCTCGGCTGCCCGGTGATCGACGTCACGGGCCTGTCGATCGAGGAGACGGCCCATCGCGTCGTCCGCCTCGTCGACCGGCGCCGGCAGGAGACGCATGCCTGAGAAGCCGCCGGTACCGCTCTGGCGCTGGGGGGTGTGGATGACGATCCTCGGCGCGGCCATGTTCGTCTTCTACGTCCTGCTGACGCCGATCTGGCTCGGCCTGCGCGGCGCTGCCTGGGCGGCGGAGTGGCGCTCGAGGCGCTCGAAGGCCAAGTAACAGTCTGTTACTTGGCTGCGGAGTCGGCCACGGCGCCACCTCGCGCCGGGACCGGAGCCGGACGACGCCGTCGGCGCACGAGCGATGAGCTGCTCGGGGAGGTGCGTGTGTAGATTCCGGGCGCTCATGCGCTACGTCTACGACTTCGACGAGGACTCCGGTGGCGGCCGCGAGCTGCTCGGCGGCAAGGGAATCGGGCTCGCCGAGATGACCGCGCTCGGGGTGCCCGTGCCCGCCGGGTTCACGATCACGACCGACGCCTGCCGTGCGTACATGGCGTCCGGCGGCGAGCTCCCGGACGGGCTCGAGGACGAGGTCGCGAAGCACATCGCTTCGCTCGAAGGGAAGGCGGGCAAGCGCTTCGGCGACCCCGACGACCCGCTGCTCGTGTCGGTGCGCTCCGGCGCGGCCGTCTCGATGCCCGGGATGATGGACACGATCCTCAACCTCGGCCTCAACGACGCAGCGGTCGCAGGCCTCGCCAAGACGACCGGCAACGAGCGCTTCGCCTACGACTCCTACCGGCGGCTGATCCAGATGTACGGCGAGGTCGTGGACGGGGTCGAGGGTCACCGCTTCGAGCAGCCGCTGACCGATCTCAAGGTTGCTCGGGGCGCGAAGCAGGATGTCGAGCTGACCGCGGCAGACCTCGCCGAGCTGATCGAGACCTTCAAGCGGATCTACGCCGATGAGACGGGCTCGCCGTTCCCGCAGGACGCCCGCGCCCAGCTCGAGAAGGCCGTCCGCGCCGTCTTCGACTCCTGGGACTCGCCGCGCGCGCAGGTCTACCGCCGCACGTACGAGATCCCGGACGACCTCGGAACGGCGGTCAACGTCGTCCAGATGGTCTTCGGGAACAAGGGCGACGGCTCGGGCACCGGCGTCTGCTTCACGCGCGACCCGTCGACCGGCGAGAGCGTCCTCTATGGCGAGTTCCTCCAGAACGCCCAGGGCGAGGACGTCGTCGCGGGGATCCGGACGCCCGAGCCGCTCGAGCGGATGCAGGAGCTGCTGCCGGAGGCCTACGCGCAGCTGCTGGAGACGATCGGCCGGCTCGAGGCGCACTACCGCGACATGCAGGACATCGAGTTCACGGTCGAGGAGGGCACCCTCTTCCTGCTCCAGACGCGGACCGCGAAGCGCACGGCGGCGGCGGCGCTGCGGGCGGCGGTCGAGATGGTCGGCGAGGGCCTGATCTCGAAGGAGGAGGCCGTCGCGCGGATCGACCCGGCGCAGCTCGACCAGCTGCTGCACCCGATGATCGACCCGTCCGCCGACGTCGACGTCGTCGCAAAGGGGTTGAACGCCTCACCGGGCGCCGCCTCGGGCGCGATCGTCTTCGACGCCGACACGGCCGAGGCGCGCGGGAAGGCGGGGGAGAGCGTCATCCTCGTCCGCTGGGAGACGACTCCGGACGACTTCCACGGGATGGTGCAGGCGGCGGGGATCCTGACCGCGCACGGCGGGCTCACGTCGCACGCCGCGGTCGTGGCGCGCGGGATGGGGACTCCGTGCGTCACCGGCTGCGAGGCACTCCAGGTCGACGCGCGCGCGAAGACCGCGCGGCTCCCCGGTCACGAGCTGAAGGAGGGCGACACGATCACGATCAACGGCGGCACCGGCGAGGTGATCGTCGGCTCGGTGCCGCTCGTGCCGCCGCAGATCAACGACGACTTCTCCGCGATCCTCGACTGGGCGGATGGGATCCGTCGCCTGCGCGTGCGCACGAACGCAGACACGCCCGAGGACGCGGCCAAGGCCCGCGAATTCGGCGCCGAGGGGATCGGCCTCTGCCGCACCGAGCACATGTTCGCGGACGCCGACCGGCTCGGCCTGATGCGCGAGATGATCCTGGCCGCCGACGAGGACGGCCGCCGTTCCGCGCTCGAGCGCCTGCAGCCGATCCAGCAGGCCGACTTCGAGGGGATCTTCGAGGCGATGTCGTCGTTGCCGGTGACGATCCGCCTGCTCGATTGGCCCTTGCACGAGTTCCTGCCCTCGCTCGAGGAGGAGCAGGACGAGCGCATGCGCGAGCGGATCCGGGCGCTACAGGAGTCGAATCCGATGCTCGGCTGGCGCGCGTGCCGGCTCGGCCTCTTCTTCCCCGAGATCTACGAGATGCAGGTGCGCGCGATCGTGCGCGCGGCGATCGCGGTGCGGGAGCGCGGAGGAGAGACGCCGCTCGTCGAGATCATGATTCCGCTCGTCGGCTTCGGCGAGGAGCTGCGGCGGCTGCGGGAGCTGACCGTGCGTGTCGCGGCCGAGGAGGGCGAGCTCGACTACCTCGTCGGGACGATGATCGAGCTACCGCGTGCCTGCATCCGCGCCGACGAGATCGCCGAGCACGCCGACTTCTTCTCCTTCGGCACGAACGACTTGACGCAGACTGCGCTCGGCCTCTCCCGCGACGACGCCGGCCGCTTCCTCTCCCACTACCTGGAGACGGGCATCCTCGAGCGAGACCCGTTCGAGACGATCGACCAGGCCGGCGTCGGCGATCTGATGGAGATCGCGGTCGAGCGCGGCCGCGCGGCGCGGGAGGACATCAAGCTCGGCATCTGCGGCGAGCACGGCGGCGAGCCGAAGTCGGTCGCCTTCTGCCACCGGCTCGGGCTCGACTACGTCAGCTGCAGCCCGTATCGCGTGCCGTTGGCGCGCCTCGCCGCCGCCCAGGCCGCTCTCGCGGAGCAGGGCACGGTTGCCGTGGCCATCGGCGGCTAGCCGTCCGGTAGCTCGCGCTCCAGGTTCTCGACGGTGCGCCGCATTGCGCCGGCGACGGCACGGTGGACGATCAACCTGTCGAAGAGGCCGCGCAGGCCGGGTCGCGGCTCGTACTCGACCACGAGCCGGTAGTCGAACCCGTCGCCCGCAGCGGCGAAGTGACGCTCGTGCCGCGCGTCCGGCAGCCCGTGCTGGACGCTCGTGTACCTGACGAGCCGGTCCGGCTCGAGCTGCGACAGCGTCAGCTCGAGCTCGACTTCGCGCCCGAGCAGGCGGATCACGAGCCTGGCCGTGTCTCGCGGTTCGGCCCAGCGTGAGCCGGGCTCGATTCGGACGAGCCCGGGCCAGTACGCCGGCCA
>CAWGAP010000003.1:0-460266 GCA_963820695.1 uncultured Gaiellaceae bacterium
CGACCCGGCCGGTGCGATCGTGGGGCCGCCCGACGGGTCACAACCTCGGTCGATCGCGGTCGAGTACGACTACGGCCCCGGCGACGCAGCGCCCGGGTCTGCGATTCGTGCCGGGCTCGCGGTCCCGCTCTCGAACCAGGGCGAGCAGCTCGGCTACCTCTCGGCCTACTCGCGTGCGGGAGGTGAGGCCTTCGGCCCGTCCGGCACCACCGAGCTCGAGGAGCTCGCGTTCCGCGCCGGGCCTGCCATCGACAACGCCCGCCGCTTTCGCGAGGCCCGCCAGCTGGCCGATCTCGACGCGCTCACCGGCCTCCACAACCGGCGCTACTTCCACGAGACGCTGGCCCGCGAGGTCGCTCGCGCCCACCGCTACAGCCGCAGCCTGGCGCTCGTCGTCTTCGACCTCGACGACTTCAAGGCGGTCAACGACCGGATCGGCCATCTCGCCGGCGACGGCGTCCTGGCCGAGGCGGCCGACCGCGTCCGCGACGTCGTCCGCTCGGCGGACGTGGCGTGCCGGATCGGCGGCGACGAGTTCGCGGTGATCCTGCCGGAGTCGTCGCTGAAGGATGCGGATCAGCTCTACAAGCGCCTCGAGCAGGCGATTTCGATCCGGCCGGTGGCGCAGGCGGGGCGCCTCCATCTCTCGGCCGGCGTGACCGAGCTTCGTCCGGACGACGATGCGATCTCGTTCTTCGAGCGGGCCGACGAGGCGCTCTACCGCGCGAAGGGAGCGGGCAAGGGGACGGTCGTGGCCGTCGAAGCGCCTACGCGGCTACCGCGAGAGGCGCCAGGAACGGCATCCAACTCGTAAGCGGAATTACGCCGACAGCGGGTAGCCGGTCGCGGAGGCAGCGGATCTCGTCGAGCGCGCGCTCCTGTCGCCGCTCCGCCCACGCCGCGTAGCGCTCCGCGCGCGCCGCGTGACGGAGCGCGCGCACGATCGCGGGGCGGGCCAGCTCGTCAGGGAGCAGGCCGAGCGGCGTCGCCGGGTCGACTCCCGGAACGGCACCCGTCCCGGGATGTCGCGGAGCTGCACCGAGGCGTACGTGGCGGCGAACTCTGCCACCTCCGCCGCTGAAGGCGTGGTCGCGCTGAGCCGGACGAGCAGCGCCTCCCGCCTCAACTCGTCGGCGATCGCGCCGAGTGCGAGCGCCGTGCTGGCCCGCGCGCGGCGCAATGCGTCCAGGTACTGCCCGCGGCTCCCGCCGAAGCGGCGTTGCACGATCACCCGCTCAGCCGCCCGTACGTCGCCCGGGCCAACTGACGCGGCCTGCTGCTGCACGAGCCTGGCATAGAGGATCGTCAACGCCGCGTCCGCGTCGCGGGTCACGCGCGCGAGCGCAGCGATCTCATTGGTCGTGATCGTGGCGGTGCCGAGCGCGCAGCGGACGCCCGCGGGCAGGTCGATCTGCCCGGCGCGGAGGTCGCGGTCGAACCGCTCGGGCAGCGAGTCGGCCGCGCACAGCGACTGCTCGCGCGCCCAGAGCCAGACACAGCCGGCGCCGAGCTTGTCGGGGTCACGCGCCTGCTCGTTGAAGAAGCCCCAGCCCCACGAGACGACGTACCCGAGTCGGAGCTCGCGGGCGATGTGCTTCGCAGCCAGCGCCTGCAGCTTCGCGACCTCGAACCAGGCCCCGGCGGGCTCCAGCCCTTCGCGACCGCCCGAGCCCCGGCGCGTCTGGAAGGCGAGCACGACGCCGAGCTTCGCCGGCGGCACGCCGACCGCGAGGAGCTTGGCGAGGGAGTCGCGCATCGACGTGCGCATGCGCCGGCTTCCGAGCTCGGGCCCGGCGCGCTGCACGGCCGGAGCGTTGAAGTACTTCTCGAGTGCGATGTCCGCGACCTGCGACAGCTCGCGCCACCACGTGCCGGCGTCGCCGCCCGTGAAGGGCTCGCTCGAGACGAGCAGCAGCGGCTGGCCGCCCATCTCCTTCAGCAGCCGCGCCCACTCGAGCACGTTCGCCCTGTAGCGCGCCGTGGTCGGCGTCCAGGGCGTCGGCGTCGAGGCGCCGAAGAGCTCGTTCATCAGGATCACCGGGTCGGGGCAGCCGGCCGAGAGGACGGCGAAGTCGAAGACGCGCTGCGCCTTCGCGGGCAGCCCGGCGGGGTCGGCCGGCTTCATCGGGGTGCCGACGCGGCTGCTCAGGTACATGTCCCAGTAGACCGTCTTCGCGCCCGCCGCGCGCGCTCTCGTCGGGTAGTCGACGCCCGAGCCGGCGACGACCACGCCTGGGCGGCCGAAGACCGAGATCAGCTCGGGCGTGCCGTAGTCGATCCAGAGCGGCTTCGTCTCGGGCAGCCCGCAGGCGGACGACGCCGCGGATGCCTGATCGCCTGCAGCCGCGAACGCGGCCACCACGAGGAGGAAGGTCAGAACACGCCGCATCGAGATGAGAAGTTCGCGGGGGAACCCGAGGTTCCCCCGCGCGCTCCGTTACGCGTCTTCGTCGAGCGGTGAGTCGATCTCGGGGATCTCGGTCGCCTCGCCGCCCTCCGTCGGCATCCCGTCGCCGTCGGCGTCGTGCTGCGGCGAGCCGCCGAACGTGAGCCCGAGCGCCTCCAGGTCGAGGCCGTCGCCGTCGCCGCCGATCTCCTCGAGCGCGGCCAGCAGCTCGGCCTCCGTCTCCGGCCGCGCGTACAGGTGCGCGGGGACGGAGTCGGACGGGCCGATCCCGATCTGGCGGTAGCGCTTGAGTCCGGTCGCGGCCGGGATCAGCTTGCCGATGATCACGTTCTCCTTCAGGCCGAGCAGGTGGTCGACCTTGCCCTCGATCGAGGCGTCGGTCAGCACCTTCGTCGTCTCCTGGAAGGATGCCGCCGAGAGGAAGGACTCGGTCGCGAGCGATGCCTTCGTGATCCCGAGGATCAGCGGCTCGAACGTCGCCGCCTCGTCCTTCTTCTTCAGCTTCGCGTTCTCGCGCTCGAGCTTCGTCTTGTCGGCCAGCTCGCCCGGGAGCAGGGACGTGTCCCCAGCCTCCATCACGCGAACCTTCTTCAGCATCTGCCGGACGATCAGCTCGATGTGCTTGTCGTGGATGTCGACGCCCTGCGACTTGTAGACCTTCTGCACCTCGCCGACGAGGTACAGCTCGGTCTCGGTCGAGCCCTTGCCCGCCTTCGCGTGCAGGTCGAGCAGCTCGGCCGGAGCCCGGGAGCCCTCGTTCAGGGCGTCGCCCTGCTCGATCACCTGGCCCGTGTGCGACGAGCAGCCGCGAGCGGCGCGGGAGCGAGTACTCCTTCGCGGGAATCGGCTCGCCAGCCTCGTCGAGCGCGTCCGGCTCGACCGTGATCTTGACGGTCCGGTCGGCCTCCTCGATCTCGACCCGGCCGCCGACCTCCGCGAGCGTCGCGGCGCCCTTCGGGTTCCGCGCCTCGAAGATCTCGACGACACGCGGCAGGCCGTGCGTGATGTCCGCGCCGGCGACGCCGCCGGTGTGGAACGTCCGCATCGTCAGCTGCGTGCCCGGCTCGCCGATCGACTGCGCGGCGATGATCCCGACCGCGTCGCCGATGTCCGAGACGTTGCCGGTCGCGAGGAAGGTGCCGTAGCAGGTCTGGCACACACCGGTCTCCGCGCGGCACTTCAGCACCGAGCGAACCGGCAGCTTCGCGTTCTCGTCCTCGAGCGCGTCCGCGATCTCGCGCAGGCGCGGAGCCGTGATCGACTCGCCCTTCTCGGCGACGATGGTCTTGCCCGGCTTGCCGCTCGCGAGCGGCTTGTGCACGTCCTCGGCCAGGATCCGGCCCATGACGGACTTGTTGATCCCCTCCGGGAGGTTGATCGCGAGCTCGATGAACTCCTCGGTGCCGCAGTCGGCCTCGCGGATGATCACGTCCTGCGAGACGTCGACGAGACGCCGCGTCAGGTAGCCCGAGTCGGCCGTGCGGAGCGCCGTGTCGGCGAGGCCCTTGCGGGCACCGTGCGTCGAGATGAAGTACTCGAGCACCGACAGGCCCTCCATGAAGTTGGCCTTGATCGGGCGCTCGATGATCTCGCCCTTCGGGTTGGCCATCAGGCCGCGCATGCCGGCGAGCTGGCGGATCTGCTTGAACGATCCGCGCGCCCCGGAGTTGGCCATCATGTAGATCGAGTTCAGCTCGTTCAGGTTCGCCTGCATCGCGTCGGCGACGGTGTCCGTGGCCTCCGTCCAGATGTTGACGATCTGCTCGTGCCGCTCGTCCTCGGTGATCAGGCCGCGCTCGTAGTTGCCCTCGACCGCCTTCACCCTGGTCTCGTAGCCCTTGAGGATCTCTTCCTTCTCGGGCGGGATGACGATGTCGTTCTTCGAGATCGTGATCCCGGCCTGCGTCGCGTACTTGAAGGCGAGGCTCTTGATCGTGTCCAGCACGGACGCGATCGCATGCGCTCCGTAGCGGTCGACGAGCTCGGCGATGAAGATGTCGATCTCGCGCTTCGAGAGCGTGCGGTTGATGAAGGTGTGCACGCCGGCCTCGCCGACGACGACAGCCTCCTCGAGCGAGCGCTCGACCTCGGTGTTGAAGATCACGCGTCCCGGCGTGGTCAGGATCAGCTCGCCGTGCCAGCGGTACTCGATCGGATCCTGCAGGCCGACTTCCTTCGACTCGAGGTGGAACTCGACCTCCTCCTCGTTCTGGAAGCGCTTGAGCCCCTTGACCTTCTGACCCTTCGCGACCGCCTCGGCGGTCGTCGCCGAGAGGTCGACGGCCGCGTAGGTGAGGTAGTAGACGCCGAGCACCATGTCCTGCGTCGGCGTCGTCAGCGGACGACCGTGCGCCGGCGAGAGGATGTTGTTCGACGAGAGCATCAGCACGCGCGCCTCGGCCTGCGCCTCCGCCGAGAGCGGCAGGTGGACGGCCATCTGGTCGCCGTCGAAGTCGGCGTTGAACGCGTGGCAGACGAGCGGGTGCACCTGGATCGCCTTGCCCTCGACGAGCACGGGCTCGAACGCCTGGATGCCGAGGCGGTGCAGCGTCGGAGCGCGGTTCAGGAGCACCGGATGCTCCGCGATCACCTCCTCGAGCACGTCCCAGACCTCGGGCGTCATCGACTCGACGTACTTCTTCGCCGCCTTGATGTTCTGCACCGACTTGCGCTCGACGAGCCGGCTCATGATGAACGGCTTGAAGAGCTCGAGCGCCATCAGCTTCGGCAGGCCGCACTGGTGCAGCTTCAGGTACGGGCCGGCGACGATGACCGAGCGGCCGGAGTAGTCGACGCGCTTGCCGAGCAGGTTCTGGCGGAAGCGGCCCTGCTTGCCCTTGAGCATGTCGGAGAGCGACTTCAGCGGCCGGTTGCCCGGGCCGGTGACCGCGCGGCCGCGGCGGCCGTTGTCGAACAGCGCGTCGACGGCCTCCTGCAGCATCCGCTTCTCGTTGTTGACGATGATCTCGGGCGCGCCGAGGTCGAGCAGCCGCTTGAGGCGGTTGTTCCGGTTGATCACGCGCCGGTAGAGGTCGTTCAGGTCGCTCGTGGCGAAGCGGCCACCGTCGAGCTGCACCATCGGGCGCAGCTCCGGCGGGATCACCGGCACGGCCTCGAGGATCATCCACTCGGGCTTGTTCTCCGAGGTGACGAACGCCGAGACGACCTTCAGCCGCTTGATCGCGCGCTGCTGCTTCTGGCCCTTCGAGGTCTTGATCGTCTCGCGGAGCGAGCGCGACTCCTCGGTCAGGTCGAGGTCGCGGAGCAGGTCGCGGATCGACTCCGCCCCCATGCCGCCGCGGAAGTAGACGCCGAAGCCGTACGGGCTGCCGAAGCGGTCCTTGAGCTCGCGGAAGATCTGCTCGTCGTTGACGACGAGCTTCGGCTCGAGCTCGCGGAAGAGCTTCCACGTCTCCTCGAGCCGGCGAACGGAGTCGACCGACGCCTCGCGGGCGTCCTCGCGCCGCGACTCGATGTCCGCGTACATCTCGCGCACCTTCAGCACCCACTGGCCGACCGTGTCGAGGTCGTCCTTGCGCGCGCCCTCCTTCAGGCAGAGGTCGTACGCGAGCTCGCGCACGTCCTCGGCGGGTGCGCTCGGATCGGCGTTCGCGATCACGTCGGCGAGCAGGCCCTTGCCGACCTCGCGCGCCTTCTCCAGGTTCTTCATGTCGACGCCGGAGACGAGCTCCGCGTCGTCGCCCTCGAGCTCGGCGCCCGTGAGGAGCGCGTCGATGACCTTGTTGACGTGCTTCGTCAGCGCGCCCTTCTTCGAGCCGGACGCCGCCTCGAGCTCGGCGCGCAGGGGCGCGAGCGCCTCCTGGATCTGCTGCGCGGCGGTCGCGACCTGCTCGTGCTCGCGCGGGGCGAGCTTGCGGTCGGACCGCGTCGCGGTCGCCCGGACGAGCTCGCGGAGCTTCTTCGGATCCTCGGTCGAGACGGTGCCGGCGAGCTCCGGGAAGATCCCGGATGCGAGCGAGCGCACCTCCTCGAGCGTCGGCAGGCCGGCCTCCTCGGCCCAGTTCGCGAGACCGCGGGCCCAGAAGTCGTCGTCCTCGTCGAAGCCCTTGTCCTTGCCCTTCGCGAAGTAGTCGCGGCGGCGCTGGAGCCGCTGCTCGAGCGCGGCGAGCGCCTCGTCGCGGTCGACGTAGATCTGCTCGGACTCGGACTTGACCTTGTCCTCGAGGTCGTTCAGGTCCTTGGCGCGCGCCTCGACGTCGACCGCGGTCACGATCGAGGCGGCGAAGTAGAGCACCTTCTCGAGCTCGCGCGGGGCGATGTCGAGCAGGTAGCCGATCCGGCTGGGGACGCCCTTGAAGAACCAGATGTGGCTGACCGGAGCGGCGAGGTCGATGTGACCCATGCGCTCGCGGCGCACCTTCTGGCGCGTCACCTCGACGCCGCAGCGCTCGCAGATGATCCCCTTGTAGCGGACGCGCTTGTACTTGCCGCAGTAGCACTCCCAGTCCTTGGTCGGACCGAAGATGCGCTCGCAGAACAGGCCGTCGCGCTCCGGCTTCAGGGTGCGGTAGTTGATGGTCTCCGGCTTGGTGACCTCGCCCGAGGACCAGTCCCGGATCTGCTTGCTGGAAGCAAGCCCGATTCGAATCGCGTCGAAATCGTTGATGTCGATCAAGTGATCAGCGCCTCTTTCTTCTCTGCAGTCGGTTCAGTTCTCTGGTCTTCGGTTCAGTCTTCGAGCTCGAGGTCTGCGACCTCTTCGCCGAGCGGGCCCACCTGCGCCTGCGCCTCCTCCTCGGCCTCCTCGCCGGGGGTGAGCGCGACGTCGGTCAGGTCGTCGAGGTCCTCGTCGGCTGCGAGCGCGAGCTCGCCCTCGCCGTCGACGACGCTCTCCGCGCCCTCCTCGACCTCCTCGGCCGTCGGCTGGCGCGCCGCGGCGCGCAGCGAGCCCGGCGAGAGGTCGATCCCGAGCTCCTCCGCGGCGCGGAGCAGCTCGTCGTCCTCCTCCCGCACCTCGACTTCGCGGCCCTCGTCCGAGAGGACGTGGACGTCGAGCGCGAGCGACTGCATCTCCTTCAGCAGCACCTTGAAGGACTCCGGGATCGACGGCTCGGCGATGTTCTCGCCCTTGACGATCGCCTCGTAGGCCTTCACGCGCCCGATCGTGTCGTCGGACTTGATCGTGAGCATCTCCTGGAGCGTGTACGCGGCGCCGTACGCCTCGAGCGCCCACACCTCCATCTCGCCGAAGCGCTGGCCGCCGAACTGCGCCTTACCGCCCAGCGGCTGCTGGGTGACGAGCGAGTAGGGGCCGGTCGAGCGCGCGTGGATCTTGTCGTCGACGAGGTGGAGCAGCTTCAGGATGTACATGTAGCCGACCGTGATCTTCTGGTCGAACGGCTCGCCGGTCTTGCCGTTGAAGAGCCGCACCTTGCCGGACACCTTGCGGCCCGTGTCCCTGCTCTGGTCGACGTTGAACTTGATCGGCGAGTCGGGGTTCTGCTGCGACCAGGTCACGAGCGCCTCGTCGACGTCCTCCTCGCTGGCGCCGTCGAACACCGGCGTTGCCACCGGGCGCGGGTTCGGCGCGTTGATCGGAGCCTTCGGGTTGACGCCGACGTCGCCCTCCTCGCCGAAGACGCCGTGTGCGGCGGCCCAGCCGAGGTGGGTCTCGAGGATCTGGCCGATGTTCATCCGGCTCGGGACGCCGAGCGGGTTCAGGATCACGTCGACCGGGCGGCCGTCCTCGAGGAACGGCATGTCCTCCTCGGGCACGATCTTCGAGATCACGCCCTTGTTGCCGTGGCGGCCGGCGAGCTTGTCGCCCTCCGAGATCTTGCGCTTCTTCGCCACGTAGACGCGGACGAGCTCGTTCACGCCCGGCGAGAGGTCGTCGCCCGCGTCGCGGGAGAACGTCTTGACGCCGATCACCTTGCCGCCCTCGCCGTGCGGGACCTTGAGCGAGGTGTCGCGCACCTCGCGCGCCTTCTCCTTGAAGATGGCGCGGATCAGCTTCTCTTCGGCCGTCAGCTCGGTCTCGCCCTTCGGCGTCACCTTGCCGACGAGCAGGTCGCCGGAGCCGACCTCGGCCCCGATGCGGATGACGCCGCGGTCGTCGAGGTTCGCGAGCGACTCCTCCGAGCGGTTCGGGATGTCGCGCGTGACCTCCTCGTCGCCGAGCTTGGTCGAGCGGGCGTCGATCTCGTACTCGTGGATGTGGATCGAGCTGAGCACGTCGTCCTTGACGAGCCGCTCGCTGAGGACGATCGCGTCCTCGAAGTTGTAGCCCTCGAACGTCATGAAGGCGACCATCAGGTTGGCGCCGAGCGCGAGCTCGCCGCCGTCGGTCGAGGAGCCGTCGGCCAGCAGCCTGCTGGGCCTTCACCTTCTCGCCGAGGCCGACCACCGGCTTCTGGTGGATCAGCGTGCCCTGGTTGGAGCGCATGAACTTGGTCAGGTGGTACTCCTCGCGGGAGCCCTTGCCCTCGACGACGATCTTCTCGGCGTCGACGTCGATCACGGTGCCGTCCGTCTTCGAGAGGACGACGTCGCCCGTGTCGATCGCGGCGCGGTACTCGAGGCCGGTGCCGACGAGCGGCGCCTGCGGGATCATCAGCGGCACTGCCTGCCGCTGCATGTTCGCGCCCATCAGCGCGCGGTTCGCGTCGTTGTGCTCGAGGAACGGGATCAGGGCCGTCGCGACCGAGACGATCTGAGCCGGGGCGACGTCCATGAACTCGACGTCCTTCGGCGTCGAGGTGACCGCCTCACCGAGGCTCGAGCGGCAGAGCACGACGTCGTTCAGGAGCTTGCCGGTCTTGGGATCGACGGGCTCGGACGCCTGGGCGATCGTGTACTGCGCCTCCTCGGCGGCGTCGAGATAGATGATCTCGTCCGAGACCTTGCCGCCCTTGACGACCCGGTACGGCGTCTGGATGAAGCCGAACTCGGACACGGTCGCCATCGAGGCGAGCGAGCCGATCAGGCCGATGTTCGGACCTTCCGGCGTCTCGATCGGGCACATGCGCCCGTAGTGGGTCGGGTGGACGTCGCGCACCTCGATCGGAGCGCGCTCGCGGGTGAGGCCGCCGGCGCCGAGCGAGTGAGCCGCCGCCGATGCGTGAGCCCCGCGAGCGAGTTGGTCTGGTCCATGAACTGCGAGAGCTGCGAGGAGCCGAAGAACTCCTTCAGCGCCGCGACCACGGGCCGGATGTTGATGATCGTCTGCGGTGTAATCGTGTCGACGTCCTCGGTCGTCATCCGCTCGCGGACGACGCGCTCCATCCGGTAGAGGCCGACGCGGAACGCCTCCTGGATCAGCTCGCCGGGCGTGCGCAGCCGCCGGTTGCCGAAGTGCTCGTACTCGTCGAGCTCGGAGCGGATCGGGTCGCGGTTGAGCTGGATCGCCTCCGCGGCGAAGTCCTTCGTCTCGAGGTCGACGCCGAGCTTCATCGGCAGCTCGACGAGCTTGCGGACGAGCGCGACGATGTCGGTCGTCGTCAGCGTGCGCGTGTCGTCGGGGACCGAGACTCCGAGCCGCTGGTTCAGCTTGTAGCGGCCGACCTTCGTCAGGTCGTAGCGCTTCGGGTCGAAGAAGAGGGCGCGGACGAGGTTGCGCGAGTTGTCGAGCGTCGGCGGCTCGCCCGGGCGCTGCTTCTTGAACACCTCGACGACGGCCTCTTCCTCGCGCGTCGTCGTGTCCTTGTCCAGCGTGTTCTGGATGAAGGGGGAGTTGTCGAAGAGCTTGAGCAGGTCGTCGTTCGAGTCCAGCGCAAGCCCGTCGTTGTAGTCCTCACGCGCGAGCGCGCGCAGCAGCGTCGTCACCGGCAGCTTGCGCTTCCGGTCGATGCGGGCGTAGACGATCCCCTTCTTGTCGATCTCCAGCTCGAGCCACGAGCCGCGGCTCGGCATCAGGTTCGCGGTGAAGACCTGCTTCGTCGCGTCCTTCGGCTCCATCAGGTAGGCGCCCGGGCTGCGGACGAGCTGCGTCACGATCACACGCTCGGTGCCGTTGATGATGAACGTGCCCCACTCGGTCATCATCGGGAAGTCGCCCATGAAGACCCGCTGCTCGCGGATCTCGCCCGTCTCCTTGTTGACGAAGCGGACGGTCATCGAGAGCGGAGCCTGATAGGTCAGGTCCTTCTCGCGGCACTCCTGGATGGTGAACTGGGACTCGCCGAACTCGAAGTCGCCGAACTCGACGGCAAGCGTGCCCGTGTAGTCCTCGATCGGCGAGATGTCGGCAATCGTGTCGCGCAGGCCCTCGTTCTTGAACCACTCGAACGAGGCCTTCTGGATGTCGATCAGGTTGGGGAGGTCGAGGACGTGCTTCAGGCGTGAAAAACTTTTCCGCGCGCGTGGCGCGACAGCAGTGCTGCTCAAGTGGTAACAGCCTCCCTTATAGCTACGTGCGAATTCTTCAGTGGGCAGGGCGGAACGGCGATCGGCGGCGCAACCCAGAAGGGTAGCGAACGCAGGCCCCTCTCCGCAAGCTTGGGCCGCGGCGGGAGCCGAATGGTTGACCCAGGATACCAGATGCGCCCGGAAATGGCCGAGGGCGCTAAAGAGCGCCCTCGGCGGTGACCCCTACTTACAACGCGCAAAGCGTTCGAAGGGATACGTCCTTCAGTTCTGCGATCGACCGTGACCGCAGTTACTTCAGCTCGACGCCGGCGCCGGCCTCTTCCAACTGCGCCTTGATCGAGTCGGCCTCCTCCTGGTTGACGCCCTCCTTGACGGTGCCCGGGGCGCCGTCGACGAGGTCCTTCGCCTCCTTCAGGCCGAGGCCGGTGACGGCGCGGACGACCTTGATCACCTGGATCTTCTTGTCGCCCGGAGACGTGATCACGACGTCGAAGGAGGTCTTCTCCTCCTCCGCCGCAGCACCGTCGCCGCCCGCCGCCGCAGCACCAGGGGCCGCGACCGCCATCGGAGCAGCGGCGGTGACGCCCCACTCCTCTTCGATCGCCTTCTTCAGCTCGACGAGCTCGAGCACGGTCATCTTGCCGAGCGTCTCGAGCACCTTCGCGGTATCCGTTGCCATTACTCCTGCTCCTCCTCGTCCGCAGCCTCCGGCTGCGGAGCCATGTTCTGGTCGGTGTCAGTGGTCTCTTCGGTTGCCTCCGGCTCTGCTGCCGCCTCGGCTTCGGGCTCGGCCTCGGCTGTCGGCTCCTCTGCCGCCGCCTCCTCGGCCACCGGCTCCTCAACCGATGCAGCCTCGGCAGCCGGGGCCGCGTCCGCCGCGGACGTGTCGCCCTGCTCCTGCAGCTGCTCGATCCGGGCGTCGATCAACCCGGCGAGGTCGCGCAGCGGTGCCGCGACGAGCGCGACGATCGTCGTCAACGGCGAGACGATCGCCCCCACGAGCTGCGCGCGCAGCACGTCGGCCGGCGGCAGCTTGGCAAGGCTCTCGACCTCGTCGGCCGACATCGCCACGCCTTCCAGCACGCCCCCGCGGATCGCGAGGACCTTCGTGCTCGTGGCGGCGTCGCGAAGTGCCTTCGCAACCGCGGCGGGATCGCCGTCGGACTCGACGAACGCGATCGCCGACGGGCCCTCGAGCAAGGCGAGCAGCGCCTCGGCACCCGCGGCCTCGGCCGCACGGCGCGTAAGCGTGTTCTTGACGACCGAGAAGCGGGCGCCGTGCTCGATCAGCTTCGAGCGCAGGCCGTCGATCTCCGCGTTCGTCAGGCCCCGGTAGTCGGCGACGATCAGCGTCTCCGACGTCCGCAGCCTCTCGGTCAGCTCTGCGACGACTCGTTCCTTCTCACGTTTCTGCATCTCTCACCTCCTCTGAAACAGTCGAGCCCGCACGGAGGCGGGCTCGGAAGAGGCAGGGTGCACCTTCTGAGCGCCACCTCGGGAGGACCTCTGCCGCAAGCGGCTGCCTCCTTTCTTCGGCGACGGGCTGTGGACGGGAAAACCTACGCCGGAACGGCCTCCTGGCGGGAGTCGATCTCCTCGATGATCCCGCGGACGCGAGCCGGGTCGACGCGCACGCCGGGGCCCATCGTCGTCGTGATCGTGATCTGCTCGATGTAGCGACCCTTGGCCGACGCGGGCTTCGCGCGGACGATCTCCTCGATCAGGGTCGCGTAGTTCTCGAGCAGGCTCTTCGCGTCGAAGCTCTTCTTCCCGATCGAGACGTGGACGTTGGCGCCGCGGTCGGTGCGGTACTCGAGCTTGCCGCCCTTGGCGTCGGTGACCGCCTTGGCGACGTCGAACGTGACCGTGCCGGTCTTCGGGTTCGGCATCAGGCCGCGCGGACCGAGCACGCGCCCGAGCTTGCCGACGTTGCCCATCTGGTCGGGCGTCGCGATCGCGACGTCGAAGTCGGTGAAGCCGCCCTCGATCTTGGCGGCGAGATCGGCTGCGCCGACGACGTCGGCCCCGGCCTCCTCGGCCTCGCGCGCCTTGTCGCCCTCGGCGAAGACGGCGACGCGGACGGTCTTGCCGGTCCCGTGCGGGAGCATCAGCGTGCCGCGGAGCTGCTGGTCGGCGTGGCGGACGTTCAGACCGAGGCGGAAGTGCGCCTCGACCGTCTCGTCGAACTTGGCGTCGGGCAGCTCCTTCAGGAGCGCGACCGCCTCGGCCGGCGAGTAGAGGTGCTCGCGCTCGATCTTCGAGCGCGCCTCCGAGTAGCGCTTGCCGTGCGAGCTCATCGCTGCACCTCCACGCCCATGCTGCGGGCGGTGCCGGCGATCACGAGCATCGCGTGGTCGACGTCGCGCGCGTTCAGATCCTGCAGCTTGATCTCGGCGATCGAGCGCAGCTGCGCCTGCGTGATCCTGCCGACCTTGTTCCGGTTCGGCTCGGCGGAGCCCTTGTCGATCCCGAGCGCCTCCTTGATCAGCACGGCCGCCGGCGGCGTCTTCGTGATGAAGGTGAAGGAGCGGTCTTCGTAGACCGTGATCTCGACCGGCGTGATCCGGCCGTTCTCCTGCGCCGTCTGGGCGTTGAACGCCTTGCAGAACTCCATGATGTTGACCCCGTGCTGGCCCAGCGCGGGGCCGACCGGCGGCGCAGGGTTCGCCTGCCCGCCCGGGATCTGCAGCTTGATCAGTGTCAGAACCTTCTTCGCCATTCTTCCTGTCCTCAGTCCAGCTTCTTGACTTGGTCGAACCCGAGCTCCACCGGCACCTGGCGCTCGAAGATGTCGACGAGCACCTTCAGCTTCTGCTGGTCCGCGTTGACGTCGACGATCTCGCCGTCGAAGTCCGACAGCGGGCCGGAGGTTACCTTGACCGACTCCCCGAGCGTGAACTCGACCTGGGAGCGGAGGGCCGCGCCGGTGGCAGCGGCACCCGTGTGCAGGATCCGGTCGACCTCGCCCTGCGCCAGCGGCACGGGCTTGGCGCCGGCGCCGACGAAGCCGGTGACGCCCGGCGTGTTCTTCACGACGGTCCACGCCTCGTCGTTCAGATCCATGTTGACGAGCACGTAGCCGGGGAGGACACGCTTCTCGGTCTGGACCTTCTGGCCGTCCTTCGTCTCGATCACCTGCTCGGTCGGGACGACGACGCGCCGGAAGCGCGGCGCCTGGTTCATCGAGACGATCCGGTGCTCGAGGTTGGCCTTCACCTTGTTCTCGTGCCCGGAATACGTGTTGATCACATACCAACGGAACATTGCTACTCCACCCTGCCTATTGACCGAGGAGGACGTTGCGGACGAAGGGCTTGAAGATCTGGTCGGCGGCGTAGAGGTACGTGCCGACGATGACGCAGGCGATGATCACGACGATGGTTCCCTGCACGACCTGCGAGCGGCTCGGCCACTCGACCTTCTTCAGCTCGGCCCAGGACTCCCGCACGAAGCGGCCGCGCTCGCGCGGCTCGCGCCGGCCCGTCTGCGTCGAGGACGGCTGCATGCCGGGGCGCACCTGCGGCTGGCTGCGGGTGGTGCTGCGCTGCGCGGCGGGCTTGGGTGCGGCGGCGCCCGAGCTCTTCCGCTGGTCGCGGCGCTGCCGACGGGTCTCGCGGGCCACTAGCGGGTCTCCCGATGAACGGTGTGCCGGCCGCACCAGCGGCAGTACTTCTTGAACTCGACACGGTCGGGCGTGTTCCGCTTCGACTTGTTCGTCTGATAGTTGCGCCGCTTGCACTCGGTGCACGCGAGCGTGATCGCGACTCGAACTCCGGCTGCCATCTAGATCGTGTTCTCTCGGTTTCGGTTGAAGAAGACTGTTGAGGAATAGCGGCGGCAGGACTCGAACCTGCGACACGCGGATTATGATTCCGCTGCTCTAACCAACTGAGCTACGCCGCCCCGCGCCGGGGGCAGAGTGTAGCAACATCGGGAAGGAACAGCGGCTCGGGCAGGACCCGTCCGGCCGGTCTCCTACGATCGCAAACCGTGATCAGAATCAATCCGAAGAGCGGCGGCTGGCTCGAGGTCGTCTGCGGCCCGATGTTCAGCGGCAAGAGCGAGGAGATGATCCGCCGGCTGCGCCGGGCGGAGATCGCCGGGCAGCGCGTCGTCATCTTCAAGCCGCGCATCGACGATCGCTACGACGCGTCCGACGTCGTCAGCCACGCGGGCATCCGCATGCGGGCCGTACCGGTCGGCGGCGTGGCCGAGCTCGTCGACCATGCACGCGGCTTCGAGGTGATCGGGATCGACGAGGCTCAGTTCTTCGAGCACGAGATCGTCGGTGCGGCGCTCGCGCTGGCCGACGGCGGCGCGCGCGTGATCGCGGCCGGCCTCGACCAGGACTTCCGGCGGCTCCCGTTCGGGCCGATGCCCGAGCTGCTCGCGCATGCGGAGTTCGCCGACAAGCTCCAGGCCGTCTGCCACCGCTGCGGCGGCGGCGCGACCACCACGCAGCGGCTCGTCGACGGCAGGCCGGCTCCGTACTCCGGCGCGACGATCGTCGTCGGCGCGAACGAGCAGTACGAGGCGCGCTGCCGCGACTGCCACGAGGCCGGCGCGGTTGAAGCCGGTACAGCCCTCGTGACAGTCGCGGCGTAACGCGGGTCAGTTGTTCGACGGCACCGTCGTGTCGATCCAGACGAGCCGGTGGTCCGAGGTCGGGAACGGGAACGTCCCGACGATGCGGAAGAGCGGATCGGTGTTGAGCGGCCAGAAGACCGCACCGTCCACGATCTGCATGTTCTTGCGCGGCAAGACGTAGTCGGCCCGCAGGTTGCCGGGCGCGCTGTCTGCGAAGTCGGCCGTGTCGAAGCGCGGGTCGGAGCGATGGGTCAGGTTTGCACCGCCCTGGAGCGCGTTCTGCTGCACCGCGCCCGGGCTCTCGGGCGTGAACTTCGTGTTCACGAGCGGGTGCTCGAGCAGCAGCTGGATCGAGCCGGGGATGCTGTCGCCGTCGAGCGGGTCGGAGTTCTGGTCGCCGGCGATCACGAACAACGAGCCGGGCTCGAGCCCGCCGGTGCCGCCACCGTCGTCGTAGATGTAGCCGGACTTGCCCGGCGAGATGTAGTCGGCCCAGAAGCGGATCTCGTCGAAGTTCCGCGTCCCGTTCCGGTCCTCTGGGCCGTCGAACACCGGCGGTGTCGGATGGCTGGTGAGGAAGTGGACGACCTTGCCGCCAACGAGGACGGGCAGGTCCCAGTGGCTCTTCGAGGAGAGCCGGAACACGTTCTGCTCCGCCGGGGAGTACCAGTCGGCCGGCGCCGGCGTGGCCGGGTCGTCGGGGAGCCGGGCGCCCGGCATGTCCTTCCAGAGGAACTTCTGGAAGGTGCGAATGCCCGTGACGTCGATCGGATACATCGAGTAGACGGCCATCCCGAACTGGCCCGGGAAGAAGCCGAAGCCGAAGGCGTCGTCCGGACCGCCGACGACGCCGTTGTTGTTCAGGTCGAAGCCGGACGGGATGCCGGTGTTCGACTCGGCCGTGAAGCGGTACGGATAGAAGATCGGCTGCGCGCCGCTCTGCCCGATCGAGAGATAATTGTCCTGGAAGAGGCGGAGAGCGGTGCCGGCCGAGTCGAAGTCGAATTCGTTGATCAGCAGCACGTCCGGCCGGACCCGCTGGATCGTCTCCGCCGCGTTCTTCGCCTGCTGGTTGCCGGGCGTCGAGATGTCCGAGACGAACTGGCCTGCGAAGTTGCGGTTCAGGGACGCGTTGAACGTGGAAAAGCGAACGTCCGCGTCGGGCGGAGCAGCAGCCGCGGTCGGCGCGAGCAGCAGCGCCGCGAGCGCGGCCAGCAGAAATCTGTGCATCCTCTTCCTCCCCTGAGAGATTGTCGGGGCGGGCATACCACACCCGCCCCGACGAGGAAGCAGTTCCTAGCTCAGCTTGTTGGCCTTGAGGAAGGCCTTGGCCACCGAAGCGGCCGGCTTCTTGTCGATTGCGACGGCCTTGTTCATCGCGATCATCGCCCGTAGCGTCAGCAGCGAGTTGACCTGGTTGAGCGTGCCGGTCAGCCTCGTCCCGTATTCGCTGACGAGCTTCTTCGAGAGCACGGGCGCGACCTGCTGGAAGCCGAACATGTTGCGCGGCTCCTTCAGCACCACGTACTTCGTCGAGATCAGCTGCGGATCGGTCGTGAAGATGCCTGCCGCCTCGACCTTGCCCTGGCTCAGCAGCGTGTAGGCGCTGATCCCGGCGAGGGCGGTGAACTCCACGTTCCGGACGCCGTAGCGGCTCGCGAGCTGCGGCAGCCACCGCGTCTCGAACTCCGGGAACGCCGCGAGCGTCAGGTCGGGCACCTTGCGAAGGTCGCCGACCGTCTTCAGGCCGTACTTGGACGCCGTCGCCCGGAGCACCGCGATCCCGTCGCGGTCCTGGAACGGTGTCGGCTTCAAGAGCGTCTGACCGCGTTTCTCATACGCAGCCTTCGCCGCCAGATACGTTCCGCGCGCGCTTGGCGGCAACGTCTTCCGCTTGAACGTCACCGAGAGCATGATCCCGGTGTACTCCGGATAGAGGGTGACGCGGCCACTGCGCAGCGACGCGTCGATCAGCTCCGTCGAGCCGATGTTCTCCTTGTACTGCACCTTGAAGCCCTTCGCCTCCAGGGCCTGCTTGTAGAGCTGCCCGAGGACGTACTGCTCGGGGAAGTTCTTCGTCCCGACGATGATCGGAGTGGCCTGCTGCTTCTCGAGCGCGGCCGGTGCCGCGGCGGCTCCCCCGAGGACGATCGCGACGCCGAGAGCGATCGCGAAGGCCGCTTTGGCGGCCCGGCGATTGTGCTTCCTGATCACTTCACCCACCTCCTGTCGTGGTTCACCCGGTTAGACGACCGGGCGCACATCCGGTTCGAACGCTTGAACATCCTGTTTCAGTCCTGGCGGCGTCAACCAACGTTGCACGAGCCCGAGCGCCGCGTCGGCCGCGAGCGCGAGCAGCGAGACGCAGATCGCCGCGGCCACGACTCCTTCGACCTTGTAGGCGGCCTGGTTCACCAGGATCTCGCCGAGGCCGCTGCCGCCCGCGATCGCGGCGATCGTCGCGGTCGCGACGACGAACACCGCCGCCGTCCGGATCCCCACGAAGAGGAGCGGCAGCGCGAGCGGCAGCTCGACGCGCCTGAGCACCTGCGACGGCGTCATCCCCATCCCTCGCGCCGCCTCGACCGCGTCGCGGTCGACCTCGTCCACGGCGACGTAGGCGTTCGTCAGGATCGGCGGGACGGCGAGCACCACGAGCGCGAGCATGACGGTGGTGAATCCGATCCCGAAGAAGATGAAGCCGACCGCGATCACGACGAGCGTCGGCAGCGCTCGGCCGATGTTGGCGATGTTCACGGCGAGGAACGAGCCTCGGTGCAGGTGGCCGAGCGTCACGCCGATGGGAACGGCGATCGCGATCGAGACGAGGAGCGCCGCCCCGGAGAGGACGATGTGCTCCCACGTCTTCTCGAGGAGCAGCTCGCGCTGGTCGACGATGAACCGGAGGCTGCCGCCGAAGACACCGAGGGCGGCGACGGTCACGTCACCCTCCTCGCCGAGGCCCAGGGCGTCACGGCGTGCTGCACGAGCACGAGCAGCCCGTCGGCGAGGATCGCGAGACCGACGGCGAGCGCGCCGGCGGCGATGATCTCGGTGTGGAAGTCGAGGCGCAGCGCACCGAGGATCGGGCCGCCGAGCCCTTGCGAGACGACGAACGCAGCGACGGTCGCGAGCGCGATCGTCGAGACGACGGCCACGCGCAGGCCGGCCATGATCGCCGGCACCGCGAGCGGCAACTCGATGCGCCAGAGCGTCTGGTTCCGGGTGAGCCCCATCCCGCGCGCCGCCTCGAGCACCTCGGGTGGGGCCGAGCGCAGTCCGGCGAGCGTGTTGCGGAAGAGGATCAGAATCGTGTAGCCGACCAGGGCGATCTCGACCGTCGTCACGGTCAGCCCCGTCACCGGCACGAGCAGTTGGAAGAGGGCGAGGCTCGGGATCGTGTAGATCACCGCCGAGACGATCGCGACGGGGCGCTCGACGTGGCGGAGGCGATGCGCCAGCAGTGCTGCGCCGAGCGAGAGCACGAAGCCGACGCCGACCGCGATCGCGGTGAGGTAGATGTGCTGGATCAGCGCGGGTTGGAGCACCGGCTCCCAGTTCTCGCGCACCCAGTCCGTGCAGAAGAGCCGGTTCTCGGTGACGCAGTCGCTCGCCTCCCCGAACTCGGGGATGACCGGTTCGGCCATT
Source organism: uncultured Gaiellaceae bacterium (assembly GCA_963820695.1). Taxonomy (GTDB): domain Bacteria; phylum Actinomycetota; class Thermoleophilia; order Gaiellales; family Gaiellaceae; genus Gaiellasilicea. The sequence continues at coordinate 18,971 of CAWGAP010000003.1, forward strand.
ACCGAAGCAGCTCCGTCAACCGGTCGAGCGTGAGTGCGCGCCTCGTCCCGTCGCCGCCCTCGACCACGACCGTTCGTGTCCCCTCGTTCAGCATCGTCGAGAGTGCGTCACGGAGGGTCGTCCGGCCGTCGAGCAGAGGCCCGACCGCGCCGTTGGCGGGCTCCAGCTCGAGCTCGTCCAGGCGCGTCAGCGAGAGCCGCTTGAGGCCGCGGTCTGCGCCGACGAAGCGGGCCACGTAGTCGTCGGCCGGGTGGGCGAGCAGCTGCTCGGGGGTGTCGTACTGGGCGAGGACGCCGCCCTCGCGCAGGATCGCGATCCGGTCGCCGACCAGGATCGCCTCGTCGATGTCGTGAGTGACGAAGATGATGGTCTTGCGCAGCTCCTGCTGGATCCGGAGCAGCTCGTTCTGGAGCCGTGTGCGTGTGATCGGGTCGAGCGCACCGAACGGCTCGTCCATCAGCATCAGCGGCGGATCAGCCGCGAGCGCGCGCGCGAGGCCGACGCGCTGGCGCTCGCCGCCGGAGATCTGCGAGGCGTAGCGGGAGCGGTAGTCGCGCGCCGGCAGGTCGACGAGGTCGAGCAGCTCGTCGGTGCGCTGCTCGATCTCGCGCTTCGACCAGCCGAGCAGCCGCGGCACGGTCGCGACGTTCTCGGCGACGGTCATGTGCGGAAAGAGCCCGACCTGCTGGATCACGTAGCCGATCCCACGGCGCAGCTCGGTCTCGTCCAGCGCCGTGACGCTGCGGCCGTCGACGCGGACGTCCCCCGAGGTGAGCTCGACGAGCCGGTTGACGAGCTTCATCGCCGTCGTCTTGCCGCCGCCGGAGGGGCCGACCAGGCAGCAGACCTCGCCGGCCGGGATGGTCATCGAAAGATCGTCGACCGCCGGTGTGGCGCGGCCGGGGTACCGCTTGGTCGCGTGGTCGAAGACGATCTCGACCGCCTGCCGCCGGTCCCTCACTGCGCCAAGACTAGTCGCTGGTAGCGTCGCGACGAAGTTGGCCGACGTCGCCTACATCCCCGGCGAGGCCGGCCACGAGCGGCGCCCCGCGATCGGCTACGTGATGGTGATCTTGGCGGCGTTGCTGTTCGCGCTCAACGGCACCGTCTCGAAGGTGGTCCTGCAGTCCGGGATCTCGTCGCTCGAGCTGACCCAGGTGCGTGCGACCGGCGCCTTCCTCGGCTTCGCGCTCGTGCTCGCACTGACACGCCGCGAGACCCTGCGGCTGACGCGGCGCGAGCTTCCGTACCTGATCGTCTTCGGGATCGCGGGCGTCGCGTTCGTGCAGTGGCTCTACTTCGTGTCGATCGGACGGCTGCCGATCGGGATCGCGCTCCTGATCGAGTACATCGCGCCGATCCTGATCGCGCTCTGGGCCTGGGCAGTCTTCAAGGAGCCGATTCGCCGCCGGATCTGGGTCGCGCTCGTGCTCGCGATCGTCGGGCTCGCGGTGGTCGTCGAGGTCTGGAGCGGGCTCACGCTCGACGGGCTCGGCGTCACGGCGGCGTTGTGCGCGGCCGTCGCCTATGCCGTCTACGTGCTGATGGCCGAGCGCGCCGTGCGGTGGCGTGACCCGGCCTCGTTGACGGCGTACGGCTTCCTCTTCGCGGCGCTCTTCTGGGCCGCCGTGCAACCGCTCTGGCGCTTCCCGGCCGGCAGGCTCGACGACAGCGTCTCGCTGCTCGGGCACCTGGAGCGCTTCTCGCTGCCGGTCTGGCTGCTGCTCCTCTACATCGTGGTCGCCGGAACGATGATCACGTTCCTACTCGTCGTCGCGGCGCTGCGCCACATCTCGGCGACGCGTGTCGGGATCGTGGCGATGCTCGAGCCGGTGGCGGCGAGCGCGGTCGCGTTTCTCTGGCTCGGCGAGTCGTTCGGGCCGGCGCAGCTGCTCGGCGGCGGGATCGTGTTGGTGGCGATCCTGCTCGCCCAGACCGCCCGCTGAGCCGACAACACTTTCTTTACGTCTTATCCCCCAAAAGGGTGAGGTCGCCGTCCGGCCCGTTCGGCACTCTCCCGCCTTGCCGCGGGTTTGGACCCCCATCCGCACAGCGGCGTGCGTTCTGTTCGCGTTCGCCGCGATCGTCCCGGCAGCCGGTGCCGGGAATCAGGCGACGGTGCTGAACCAGAGCGAGCGTTCGCTCCTCAGCGTCGTCAACGAGGTTCGCGGCAACCACGGTCTCCGGCCCCTCAAGGTCGACCCGGCCCTCGCCCGCGCCGCGCGCTCCTACACCGCGACGATGATCCGGACCGACGTCTTCACGCACGGAGACATGCTCGGACGGCTGATCCAGTCCGGAGCGCGTGGCCCGATGTACGGCGAGAACCTCGCCTGGGGCGTCGGTGCGTACGCCACGGCGCGCCACATCGTCCGCGGCTGGATGGGGAGCCCAGGCCACCGGGCCAACCTGCTTCGACCGGGTTGGCGCCGGATCGGGCTGGGCGCGCTCAAGGGCAACTTCCTCGGCTACCGCGGCGCCACCGTCGTCACGGCCGACTTCGCCGGCCGCTGACCTGGCTGCGCAGGATCGACATCCGCAGAAGCGGATGTCGATCGCGCGAAGACCCCTAAAGGGGGCCGCAAGCGGCCCCGCCCAACCATGAGGTCTCAGCCACCGGGCCGCTAGGTCTCGGCCATCAGGCCGCGGAGCTCGGTCAGCTTCTCGCGGCGCAGCTCGTCGCGCTCGCCGCGCTCGAGCCGGTCGAGCAGTGCGCGCACGAGCGGGGCCAGCTCGACGGGGTTGAACGGCTTCGTGATGTAGTCGACGCCACCGATGTCGAGCCCCCTGGCACGGTCGCGGAACTCCGCCCGTGCGGTCAGGAAGATGATCGGGATCTCGGCCGTGCGCTCGTCCTCGAGCAGCGCCTCGGCAACGCCCCAGCCGTCCAGCCCGGGCATCATCACGTCGAGGAGGATCACGTCGGGGCTCCCGGTTCGGGCGGCCTCGAGGCCCGACGGCCCGTCACCCGCCTCGAGGACGGGCATTCCCTCCGCCTCGAGGTTGACGCGGCAGAGCAGCCTGATCGGGGCCTCGTCGTCGATCACGAGAACTGTGGTCATGCGCTTTGCGTCATACCCCGCCGTGTCATGTCTCACTCTCCGCCGCGCGCAGCTCGAGCACGAACGTCGATCCCCTGCCTTCGCTCGAGTCGACCCGGATCCTGCCTCCCATCGCGGTGACGAGGCCCTCGGCGAGGAAGAGGCCGAGCCCCGCCGCGCCCGCGCCGACGGCGCCGGCCGCGGCCGCATCGCCGCGATAGAACTTCCGGAAGATCCGCTCCTGCTCGGCGTGCGGGATCCCGACACCCTCGTCCTCGACGCTCACCTCGACCGCGTCCTCGAGGCGGCGCGCGGCCACCGTGACGGTGCCGCCGGCCGGCGAGTAGCGCACCGCGTTGTCGAGCAGGTGCGCGAGCACCTGGCCGAGCTTCTCACGGTCGGCCTCGGCCGCGAGCGGCTCGTCGGCGAGCTCGACCACGAAGCGATGCCCGTTCTGGCCGTCGGCCCCCTCGGCCGAGCGGACCGCCTCGCTGACGACCGCGCCGACGTCCGTCTCGGCGAGCTGAACCGCCATCGCGCCGGTGTCGAGCTGCGCAACGGAGAGCAGGCGATCGACGATCGAGGTCAGCCGCTCCGACTCGGAGGCGATGTAGCGGAGGAAGGTCGACCGCTCCTCCTCGCCGAAGAGCACGTCCTGGCGCAGGAGCGTCTCGGCGAAGCCGTAGATCGACGTGAGCGGCGTCCGCAGCTCGTGCGAGACGGTCGAGACGAAGTCGGACTTCATCTGCTCGACGCTCCGCTCGGCCGAGATGTCCCGGAAGGCGTAGATGCGCCCCGCGACGGCGCCTGCGGGATCGGTCATCACCGCTTCGCTGAGCGAGAGCCAGACCTCCTCGCCGCCGCGGCGGATCGGCAGCAGCCGGCTGCCGCCGGGTGCGCCGCCCGCGGCGTCGAGCGGACGGCCGAGCGCCTCGGTCGGCGTCTTGCCGAGCGCCTCCGCCTGCGAGACGCCGGTGACGCGCTCGGCGGCCGGGTTCCAGAGCACGACCTTGCCGTCGCGGTCGACGGCGACGATCCCGTCGGCGACGTTGGCGAGGATCGCCTCGCCGCGCTGCTGCTCGTGGCTGACGCCCTGATAGAGCTCGGCGTTGCACGCGGGCGGCAGCGGCGGTCGCCGCGAGCGCGAGCAGCGCCTCGGCCTCCTCCTCCCGCCACTCGCGCGGGCGCGTCGAGTAGACGGCCAGGATTCCGTGCGCAGACTCCTCCGGCCCGATCATCGGCACGCCGAGATAGCCCGCGTAGCCGGCGGCGAGCATCGCGTCGGCTTCGCCCGACTCGCGGGTCGTCGCCGACGTCTGCGATCGCCCGCGTCGCGCGCGTCTGGACGATGTCGCCGACGAGCCAGGCGGTCGACGGGGCGCGCGTGTCGAGCGCTTCGGCCTCGCCCGGCCCTGCGGCCGCGCGCACGACCACCTCGTCGCCTTCGAGCACCCGCACCGAGGCACCGTCGCCACCGAGCAGCTGCACGGCGTACCGGACCGTCTGGTCGAGGACGTTGTCCGGATCGAGCTCGCCGCGCAAGCTCGCGGCCGGCCTGGGCGAGGCGCTGCGCCAGCTGCCGAGACCGCCGCTCGCGCTCGTAGAGGTCGCTGCGCTCGAGCGCGCCGCGGGCGGCCGCCGCCACCTGCGCTGCGAGCTCGAGCTGCTCGTCGTCGAACGCGTGCTCGCCCTGGAAGAAGACGAGCACCAGGCCCGCCCCCGTCTCCGCCGGGCTGCTGGAGCGGAACCGCCAGGAGCGAGCCTCGGTCGGCCCGGCCGCCGCGTCTCCGAGCCCGTCGCCGAAGCGATCGTCCTCGCGGAGGCGCCTGGACGCGAGCACCTTGCCGCCGCGGGCGCAGAGCGACAGCGCCGAGGCGCTCTCGCGGAGGTGGGCCGCGAGCCGCTCCGACAGCTCGTACGCGCCGGCGAGCTCGAGCTCGGAGCCGGCCGACCGGAGCACGGCGGCCGAGTCGCCGCCGAGCGCCTCGGCAGCCGCCTGCGCGACCGCGTCGAGCGTCTCCTGCTCGGACAGCGGCTCGCTCAGCACGGCCGCGATCCGGTAGAAGCCGCGCTCGACCTGCGTCTGCCGCGTGCTCTCCTCGTACGCCTCGGCGTTCCGGAGCGCGATCGAGGCGAGGCTCGCGAACGCCTCGATCAGGCGCAGGTCCGACTCCTCGAAGCGGCCGGGCTCGCGCGAGCAGACGCCGAGGACGCCGCGAATCTCGCCGAAGGAGAAGATCGGCGCAGTCCATCACCTCCGCGAACGCCGCGTAGCTGCCCGTCGGCGGCGGCTGCTCGGTCTCGGCGAACTCGCGCCGCAGCACCGGCTTGCCGGTCGCGATCGCGTCCCCGATCGTGCCGGCGACCGGGATCGTCCGGCCGATCTCGCTCTCCGGCAGAGCCCGAGCACGGCGCGGCAGACGAGCTCGGAGCCGCCGGGAAGGAGCGTCCAGCAGTCGGCCGCGTCGGCGTTGACGAGCGCGCGGAGCTCCTCGACGAGACGCTCGATCACGGTGTCGAAGCGGAGGTCGCTCGTCAGCGCCTCGCCCGCCTTCAGCAGCGCCTGCTGCTCGGCCAGGCGGCGGTCGCTGTCTCGGAGCAGCCGGGAGGTGTCGAGCGCGACCGCCGCCTCGCGCGCGACGGCCTCCGCGAGGGCGATCTCCGTCGGGCTCCAGTCGCCCACGAGCGAGCGGTGGAAGGCGAGCACGCCCAGGAGTCGGTCCTGCGCGACGATCGGCGTCGCGAGCACGGCGCGGACGCCGTGCTCGGAGAGCCCGCGGACGTCGCCGAGGGTGCCGTCCTCGAGCGCGGGGGCCTCGAGGATGTCGGCGACGGCGACGGTGCGGCGGATCCGCGCGGCGAGGTTGACGACCGGGAGCCGGGCGGCGTCGCCGAGCGGCGGCACGCCCTCGGCATCCCACTCGGCCGCGACCCCGTCGCTCGCCCTGCTCGCCGAGCCTGATGAAGCAGCGGACCGCGTCGACCGCGACTCCGATCTCCTCGAGCACCGCCGGGAGCACCTCGTCGACGTCCCGGCGGGAGCGGAGCTCGAACGAGATGTGCGAGATCAGCCGCTCGCGCTCGAGCGCATCGGCCAGCGCGATCGTCGCGCGCGAGCGCTCGAGCGCGAGCCCGGCTTCGCTCGACGAACGACCTGCATCCGGCCGAGCTCGTCCTCGTCGAACACACGCGGACGCCGGACGGCGCCGAAGACGACGCCGATCACCTCGTCGCCGGCGCGAACCGGCACGAAGACGCAGCTCTTGACCTTGGCGATCGCGTTCAGACGCTGATTGACGACGGCGGAGTGCTCGGCGTCGTAGACGGTGAACGCCGTTCCCTCCCGGACGGCGGCGTTGATCCCGGACGGCTCGCGGTCGAGCGCGATTCGCTTGCCGACGAGCGCGGTGTGATCCTTCCCGCTCTCGCGGGCGGCGACGAGCACGGCGACCCGCCCCTCGTCCTCGATCAGTGCCATGTTCGCGAGGTCGAGCTGCGAAGACCTCGGCGAGCTCGTCGAGCAGCACCTTCGCGACGTCGGACGGCTCGGAGGCGTCGAGCAGCTGCTGCGAGAGCGTCGCGCTCACGGCCGGCGGTCATGGCCGGGACCGACGCTCGTTCGCCCCGCCACGGTCCCGCCACAGCACGCTCGCGATCGTCGCGCCAACGGCCAGAGACAGCGCCGCGACGATGAGCAACGGCACCGCATCGAACAGCACCGCCTGAGTCTCAGCGTTCACTGGGCGTCCTCGATGATAGAGACGCGCATGCCGCTTTGAAAGATGGGCCGTCTGGCCTATTGGCACTCGCCCGACCGGGGAATAGCGTGGCTGCACTGGGCGATGCGACCCGCGTCCGCGCGGGGAGCATTGGAAGCGGCCCTGTCGCGACGACCCCCCCGACGCGGCAGGGCTGTTTTCCTTAACCATCCATGCGTGCGAGAGCTACGATCGCGGCGATGGTCGAACGCGTCCTCCTCGCTTCGCCCCGCGGCTACTGCGCCGGGGTCGAGCGCGCCGTCGAGACGGTCGAGCTGGCGCTCGACCACTACGGCCCGCCCGTCTACGTGCGCAAGCAGATCGTCCACAACATCCACGTCGTCCGCGATCTCGAGGCGCGCGGCGCGATCTTCGTCGACTCCGAAGGCGGAGGCGCCGGAGGGCGCGACGATCGTCTACTCGGCGCACGGCGTCGCGCCGGCGGTGAACGCCGCCTCCGCGGAGCTCGGCCACAACGTGATCGACGCGACCTGCCCGCTCGTGACGAAGGTGCACGTGCAGGCGCGCCGGTACGCGGCGGACGGCTACACGGTCGTCCTGATCGGCCATGCCGGCCACGAGGAGGTCGTCGGGACGATGGGCGAGGCGCCCGAGGCGACGGTGCTCGTCCAGGACGTCGCCGAGGCGGAGGCGCTCGACCTGCCGGCTGACGCGCGGCTCGCCTACATCACCCAGACGACGCTCTCGGTCGACGAGACCTCCGAGATCATCAGCGTGCTCCGCCGGCGCTTCCCCGCGATCCACGCGCCGAAGAAGGAGGACATCTGCTACGCGACCTCCAACCGGCAGTGGGCCGTGAAGGAGATGCTGACCGAGGTCGACCTGCTGCTCGTGATCGGGTCGCGCAACTCGTCCAACTCGAACCGGCTCGTCGACGTCGCCCGCGCGGGCGGCGTCGCGTCGTACCTGATCGACGACGAGACGGAGATCGACGACGCGTGGCTCGACGGCGTCGGCACGGTCGGCGTCACGTCGGGGGCGTCGGCGCCGGAGAAGCTCGTCAACCGCGTCTGCGACTGGTTCCGCGCCCGCGGCGTCGAGCGGATCGAGCCGTTCCGGATGGTCGACGAGGACGTGACCTTCAGGCTGCCGGTGGAGCTTCGCCGCGAGCTGGCGCTGGCCGAGTCTCAGTCGTAGCGCCGGCGACGAAGTCCGCCAGCCGGCCGCGCCTCCGCCTCGTCGACCGAGACCGCCGCCTCGGCGACGCCGCTCTCGTCCCAGACGCTGAAGCGGACGTGGCCCTCCTCGGTGTAGCGCGAGACCCGAAGCGCCTTGCCGGCCTCGGCGCCGGTGCCGCCGAAGAACTCGACGAGCTTCGCGCGCTGCGGCGCGGCACACCAGGGGCAGTAGCGAAACGCCTCCCCGATCGACCCGCCGCACTGCCTGCACGCGTGCATCGCGCCTCCTCGTCGGGAGCGTAATACCCCGTCGGTGAACGCGCTAGACCTTCGCGATCTGCGGCTGCTCGACGCCGTCGGTCTCGAGCGAGACGGCGAGGACCTCCGCCTTGATCCAGTCGGCGTGCCGCTCGACGAGGTCGGCGTCGGCGGCGGGAAGCGTCACGGCGATCCGGTCGGTCAGCTCGAGCCCCTGCTCCTTGCGCATCGAGTTGAGCGTGTGGATCAGGTCGTAGACGCGGCCCTCGAGCTCGAGCTCGGGATCGACGGTCGTGTCGAGCGCCACCGTCACGCCGTCGTCCGACGCGACCGCCCAGCCGACCTTGCCCGAACGCTCGACGAGCACCTCGTCCGCGCCGAGGTCGTGGCCGAGGACGCGGAAGCCGCCGCCGTCGAGCTGCTCGAAGTCGCCCGCCGCGAGCGCGGCGCGGACGGCGCCCAGCTCCTTGCCGAGCTTCGGGCCGAGCACCGGCAGGTGCGGCTTCACGTGCAGCTCCGTCGCCTCGACGTGGCCGAACTCGACCTCCTTGACCCGCAGCTCCTCGCGCAGCTCCTCGGCGTGGCCCTCGGCGAGCGGCGCCCCCTCGACGACGAGGCGGCGCAGCGGCTGGCGCAGCTTCAGCTGCGAGGCCGCGCGGGCCTGATGGCCGAGGCCGACGACGCGCCGCAGCTCGGCGACCTCGTCGAGCAGCGCCCTGTCGGGCTCACCGCGCCTCGGGCCAGCCCGCGAGGTGCACCGACGCCGGCGGATCGCCGTCGGCGCCGCGCACGAGGCTCTGCCAGAGATGCTCGGCGAGGAACGGCATCACCGGCGCGACGACGCGGATGCCCGTCACGAGCGCGTGCCAGAGCGCCTGCAGCGCCTCCGCCTCGCCGTCCCAGAAGCGGCGCCGCGAGCGGCGGATGTACCAGTTGGAGACGTCCTCGACGAACTCCTCGAACGCCCGCGTCACGTTCACCGTCAGGAACGCCTCGTAGCCGGCGGTCGCCTCCTCCACGAGCTGCGCCGTGCGCGCGGCGAGCCAGCGGTCGAGCGGCCGCTCCACCGGCGGCGCCGCCGCGTAGTCCGGCCGGAAGCCCTCGATCGTCGCGTAGTCGGCGAGGAAGCGCGCCGAGTTCCAGAGCGTCAGCAGCTTCCGCTTGATCTCGTGCCCCGGGCCGAAGCCGAAGAGGAGGTTGCGGTCGGGCGGCTGCGCGCAGAACTGCCAGCGCATCACGTCCGCGCCCATCCGCGCGAACGCGTCCTCAGCATCGATCGTGTTCCCCCACGAGCTGTGCATCTCGCGGCCCGTCTCGTCGAGCATCTTCTCGTAGCCGAGCACCCGCCCGTACGGGGCGCGGCCGGTCAGCACGACGGACATGAAGTGCTGCGAGTAGAACCAGAGCCGGATCTGCTCGCGCATCTCCGAGACCCAGTCGGCCGGGAACCACTCCTCCCAGTAGGCGTGGTCGGGGAGGTCGGCGGTCGTCAGGCCCTTCGCCGCCCCGGTCGCCGAAGCCCTCCGGGACGTACTCGGGGTTCTGCCAGCCGAGCGTCGAGAACGGGACGATGCCGGCGTCGAGCCAGACGTCGCCGACCTCGGGGATCCGCCGCACCTCCTCGCCGCACTGCTCGCAGCGGATCGGCACGTCGTCGATCCACGGCCGCCGCAGCTCCTCGAGCTGGTCGAGGCCGCCGAGCGCGCGCTCCTCCAGCTCGGCCTTCGACCCGATCACGTTCAGGTGCCCGCAGTCGCAGGGGTAGAACGGCAGCGGCAGCCCGTAGTAGCGCCGCCGCGAGATGTTCCAGTCGCCCATGTTCACGAGCCAGTCGTCCATCCGCTTGCCCATGTACTCGGGCGTCCACTCGACCTCCGCGTTCGCGTCCCGCAGCGGCTGCCGCAGCTCGTCGACGGCGATGAACCAGTCGTCGGAGATGCGGAAGATCAGCGGCGTGTGGCAGCGCCAGCACTCGGGATAGCGGTGCTCGTGCAGGCCCGCCTCGACCAGGCGGCCCGCTCCTCGAGGTAGCCGATGATCTGCTCGGCCGCCTCGACCGTCGAGAGCCCGTGCAGCCAGCCGTAGTCGTCGTAGAAGCGGCCCGACTCGTCCACCGGCGTCAGCACGGGCAGGTCGTGGACGCGCGAGAGCTCGAAGTCCTCCGAGCCGCAGCCGGGGGCGATGTGGACGATGCCGGTGCCGTCGTCGAGCGTCACGTCGTCCCACGGGATCACGCGGTGCTCGACGCCCGCACCGGGCGCCAGCGTCGTCGAACGGGCCGGCGTAGCGCCAGCCCGACGAGCTCCTGGCCGCGCTCGCTGCTCGAGGAACGTCTCGTCCGGGTAGCGGCGCGACCGCGACCCACTCGCCGTTGTCGCGGCGGCCGTACTCCGCGTCGGGCTTGACCGCGGCGGCGACGTTCGCGGGCAGCGTCCACGGCGTCGTCGTCCAGATCACGAGCGCCTCGCCCGGATGGTCGAGCAGCGGGAAGCGCACGAAGAGGGACGGGTCGGCGCGGTCGACGTAGCTGCCGACGAGCTCGTGCGCGGAGATCGAGGTGCCGCAGCGCGGGCACCACTCGGTCGAGCGATGGCCGAGGTAGAGCCAGCCCTGCTCGTGGACGTGTCGCAGGAACCGCCAGATGTACTCGATGTTGGTGTCGCTGAAGGTGAAGTAGTCCTTGCCCCAGTCCATCCACTGGCCGAGCCGGATCGAGCCCTCGGTCAAGGCGCGCGAGGACTGAACGACGACCTCTCGACAGCGCCGCGCGAACTCGGCGAGCCCGAACTCCTCGATCTCGCGTCTTCGAGTTGAGTCCGAGCTGACGCTCGACGCCGACCTCGATCCAGAGGCCCTGGCAGTCGAACCCGTTCTGGTAGCGCTGCTCGAAGCCGCGCAGCGCCTTGTAGCGCTGGAAGACGTCCTTCAGCGTCCGGCCCCAGGCGGTGTGGACTCCGAGCACCATCCTGTTCGCCGTCACGGGCCCGTCAATGAAGCTGAACTTCGGCCCGCCCCGGTTCTGCTCCTGCAGTCGCTCGAACGTGCCCTCGCGCTCCCAGAGCTCGAGGATCTCGAGCTCGAGCGCGGGGTGGTCGGGCTTGTCCGGAAGCGGCTTGAACATGCGCATGATCTTAGGGAACAGTCCGTCCGCCCCCGTCGTTTTCATTAGCGGAGGCCGGGGAACCGGCCTCCTTACCCAGCGAAAGGAACGCCCGAATGGCAACAGCAGTGAAAGAAGACACCTTCACCCAGGAGGTGCTCGAGAGCGACAAGCCCGTGATCGTGGACTTCTGGGCAGAGTGGTGCGGGCCGTGCCACGCGGTCGCGCCGGTGCTCGACAAGATCGTCGAGGAGCGCGACGGCGAGGTGAAGCTCGTCAAGGTGAACATCGACGAGGAGCGCGGCCTGGCCGAGCGCTACGGGATCGCCTCGATCCCGACGATGATCCTCTTCAAGGACGGCGAGCCGTCACAGGTCGCGGTCGGCGCACAGCCGAAGGGCGCGCTCGAGCGCAGCCTCGGACTTGCGGCCGAGTAGCTAGTTCTCTCCGGCTTCTCCTTCCGGGCGAGGGATCGGCGAGGTGGCGCGACTCGCCGGTTCCTCGACCAGGTTCAGCACGCGCTTGCCGTAGGTGAAGACGATCGTGCCGCCGAGCCAGCCGCCGATCGTCGAGCACGAAGAAACCGACGAGCGTGAGGATGAAGGCGCCGTCGGTGACCACGCCGTCCATGCCGTCGCTGTAGCCCGCCCCGATCGCGACGAGGAAGAACGCGGTCGCGGTCAACATCGCGATCATGTGCGCCGTCGCCGTTCGCCAGAGCGGCGTCGCGCGCGAGATCTGAAGCCAGTCGGCGAAGCCGGTGATCGCAGTGGGCGCGCTGAAGATCAGGCCGGCGATCAGTGCGAGCGTCCAACCATGCGCCGCCTCTTGCTCGGCGATCCCGACCTTGCTCAGCACGGCCGCGACCGTCGCGAACGAGTACGTGCCGATCGTGGCGTCGGTCAGCGGCGGATGAAGCGGATGGCCAGGCGTGCCGCGGTAGAGGAAGTCGAGCGCCATCTGCGCCGAGCGTTTCCGCCCCGGCGCAGTGGCAAACGCCGAGACTTACGACTCGTCGACAGCCTCTTCGAGATAGCCGAGGAAGGCTGCGTGCTTGGCCAGGAGCGCCTCGATCTCGCTCAGGCCGACCGCCGCCCAGTCCTCGACCCACGTCTCGGAAAGGTCGTCTTCGATGATGTGGAGGCCGCGCTCGCTCATCTGAGCCTGATGATCGACACCGACCCCCTGGGCTGCATGGGCCGAACGGCCTATCTTTCGGGCCGGCGAGACCCCACCCGATGAGGCAGGTTCCTGATCGTCAACCCGAGCTCCGGCGCCGCTTCTCCGACTGCCGGGGAGCTTCGCGATGCGGCACGCGCCCGCGGCGTCGAGGTGCGCTTCCTCGAGGACGGGGACGACCTGCAGGAGCTCGCGCGCGAGGCCCGTGCGCGGCGTACTTGGGATGGCCGGCGGCGACGGCTCGCTCGCCGCCGTCGCGGAGGTCGCGATCGAGCAGGACGTGCCGTTCGTCTGCATCCCATTCGGGACGCGAAACCACTTCGCCCGCGACCTCGGGCTCGACCGCGACGACCCGATCGCGGCGCTGGACGCCTTCGACGGCGCCGAGCGGCGGATCGACGTCGCGCGCGCGGGCGACCGGCTCTTCCTCAACAACGTCTCGCTCGGCCTCTACGCGCGCCTGGTGCACCGCCGTGAGCACCACCGCCGCCGCAGCGACGCGCTGGCGCGACTCCGGGCGCTCGCGCTGACGCTGCAGGACCGACGACGCCGGCAGCGCTTCACGATCGACGGCGAGCACGTGCGCGCACGGCTCGTGCTCGTCTCGAACAACGCCTACACCCTCGACCTGCTCTCGCTCGGGGAGCGCGAGCGGCTCGATGAAGGGAAGCTCCACCTCTACATCCCGCACGGCTTCCGCCGGATCACCTGGGAGGAGCGATCCTGCACCGAGCTCGAGATCGGGGCCCCACAGCCTCGGCTGCGGACGGCGGTCGACGGCGAGCCGGTCGAGCTCGACACGCCGGTGCGTTTCCGGATCGAGCCGCTGGCGCTACGTGTGCTCGTGCCGCGCGCGCCAGAGCCGGAGTAGCTCGGGAAAGTGGCGGAACGCGAGCTCGTCGTCCTCCGGAAGCTCGTGCGGGGCGAACCAGGCCAGCTCGACGACATCGTCGGCAGGCCGCTCCGTGCCACCCCTCACGCGCGCGTCCCAGGTCAGACAGAGGACGGTCCGGCCCTGGTAGCCGGGCTCCATCCAGACGCCGACGAACGCCTGCGGCTCCACGTCGAGCCCGGTCTCCTCGCGCAGCTCGCGAACGAGCGCGTCCAAGGGATGCTCGTTCTCCTCGAGGAAGCCGCCGGGGAGGTCCCACATGCCGATGCTCGGCTCGAACGCCCGCCGGCCGAGGAGGAGCCGGCCGTCGCGCTCGACCAGTGCCTGCACGGCGGGCGCCGGGTTCGACCAGACGACGTGGCCGCAGGCCGGGCAGGCGAAGTGACTCCCTCGATGCTCGCCCTCGCTGCCGCAGCGCGGGCAGAACCGCCAGCCGTCCAGGAACGCCATCGGGCTACGGTATCCCTGTGAGCCCGCGCCACGTCCCCGCCACGGTCCACGAGCTGACGCGCGTCGGCATGCTCTCCGGCTTGCCCGGTGAGCACCTGTCGAAGCTCGCGGCCAGGCTCGAGCGCGAGGACGTCGCGCCCGGCGCGACCGTCGTCCGCGAGGGCGAGCCCGGCGATCGCTTCTACATCGTCCTCTCGGGGATGCTGAACGTGAGCCAGGAAGGGCTGGGCGAGCGCCGGATCCTGCGGCCGGGCGACGCGTTCGGAGAAGTCGCGCTGGCGATGGGGATCCCGCGGACGGCCTCGGTGCGCGCGGTCACGCCGGCGGTCGTCGCCAGCTGCGACCAGGCGGCGTTCGACGAGCTGTTGCGCCCGCTCTTCGCCGACGAGTGAACGTCCTGCTCCTGCATGCGGCGCTCGGCGACTCCCGCTCCTGGGCGCCGCAGGTGGAGGCGCTCCGCGCCGCGGGGCACGAGCCGATCGCGCCCGACCTCCCCGGCTACGGCGACGAGCCGCTGCGGCCGGGCCGGCTCTCGTACGTCGAGCACGTGGCGGCGCTCCTCGATACGGCCGCCGCCGTCGTCGGCTGCTCCTTCGGCGGCCGGGTCGCGCTCGAGCTGGCGGTCGAGCACCCCGAGCTCGTCGAGCGGCTCGTCCTCGTCAACGCCGCTTTGCCCGGCTGGGACTGGTCCGCGGAAGTGCAGGCGGCCAACGCCGAGGAGGACGAGGCGCTCGACCGGGGCGACATCGGCGCGGCGGCGGAGGCGAACATGTTCTGGCTCGGCCCCGACACACCCGAGCACGTGCGCGACCTCGTGCGCGAGATGGTCTCGCGCAACTTCGAGCTCGTGCTGCCGGTCTACGAGCAGGTCGAGTCGGTACCCGTCGAGCCGCCCGCGAACGAGCGGCTGGGCGAGATCGGCGTCCCGACCCTGATCGTGGTCGGGGCCGAGGACGTGCACGACATGGTCGAGATCGCCGCGATCCTCGACGCGGGAATCGCCGACACGCGGGTCGAGACGATCGCCGGCGCCGGCCACCTGCCGAGCCTCGAGCGGCCGGACGAGCTGAACCGGCTACTGCTCGACTTCCTCCAGTAGCGCGTCCGAGAGCGCCGGCCAGGCCGCCGCGGCCCAAGGGCCGAACGACACGTCCGCGACCGCCGCGGCGACGAGACTCCGCTCCGGGTCGATCCAGAGAAACGTCGCCGTCCCCGGCTTCGAGCCGAAGTGCCCGTACGTCCCCACGGAGTTGCGCGAACCGGTCCAGTGCGGCGCCTTCCCGTCGCGCAGCTCGAAGCCGAGGCCCCAGTCGTTCGGCGTCTGGCGGCCGAAGCCGGGCAGAACGCCGTCGAGCCCGGGGAACTGGACGCTCGTCGCCTCGGCCAGCGTCTCCGGCGCGATCAGCGTCGGCGCGAGCGCTTCGCGGCCGAACGCGAGCATGCCGCCGAGCGTGCCGACGACCCCGCCGGCTGCGTCGCCCTCCAGCGCTGCCTCCAGGCCGAGCGGCTCGAGCACCGCGGCGCGAAGATAGTCCGGAAAGGGCATCTCGGTCCGAGCCGCGAGGTGCTCGGCAACGACGAGATAGCCCGTGTTGGAGTAGATGCGCCGCCCGCCGGGCCTGCCGAGCGGCTTCGGCGAGTCCCACGCGAGCCCGGAAGCGTGCGCAAGCAGGTGCCGCACGGTCGAGCCTTCCGGGCCTGCCGGTTCGTCGAGGTCGAGCGCTCCCTCCTCGGCGGCGATCAGGGTTGCGTACGCGGTGAGAAGCTTCGTGACCGAGCCCCAGCCGAGGCGGTGGTCGACGTCGCCGTGCTCGGCCACGACCTCCTCGGCCGTAGCGACACCGGCGGCGGCGTGCTCCGCAGGCCACGCGTCGATCTGGCGGAGCGCTTCCACGGCGGGCGATACTAGCCCTCATGAAGCGCCGGCTCATTCCGGGCCACTCGCCGCACGAGCCGGTCGTGGGGTACTCGCGGGCGGTGGTCAGCGGCGCGGACGTGCACGTCTCCGGCACGGCGCCGATCCCACGGGACGGCGAGCCGCCGGAAGGCGCGTACGAGCAGGCCAGGCTCTGCCTGGAGATCGTGGGCGGCGCGCTCGGCGAGGCAGGCGCTCGGTTCGAGGACGTCGTCCGCACTCGGATCTACCTGACCGACGCCGACGACTTCGAGGAGATCGCGCGCGCACACGGCGAGGTGTTCGCCGAGATCCGGCCGGCATCGACCGCAGTCGTCGTCAAGGGCCTGCTCGACCCCCGCTGGCGCGTCGAGATCGAAGCGGACGCGGTGCTCGCAGTTGAGGCAGCACGGTGAAGCAGATCTACCCGCAATCGATCACCGGCAAGGGTGCCGTGCAGGGCGGGAGCGTCCTCGACCACAAGTTCGGCCAGTCCGACCCGTACACGCTCGGCGTCGAGGAGGAGTACATGCTCCTCGACGGCGAGACGTACGACCTCGTCCAGCACATCGACACCGTGCTGCAGGCGATCTCCGGCCACGAGCTCGAGCCGCGGATCAACGCCGAGCTGATGCAGTCGGTGCTCGAGATCGCCACGCCCGTCTGCAGGACGGCCGGTGACGTCCAGCGCGAGCTGCTGAAGCTCCGCGCCTACGTGACTGGGGTGGCCCGCGAGAAGGGTCTCAGGGTCGGCTCGGCCGGCACGCACCCGTTCAGCCTCTTCGAGCGCCAGCGGATCACGGCCCGCGACCGCTACCGCAACCTCGTCGACCAGCTGCAGTACATCGCTCGGCGCGAGCTGATCTTCGGCATGCACGTGCACGTCGCCGTCGACGACCCGGAGAAGGCGATCCAGGTCGTCAACGGGCTCCTCCCCCAGCTCGGCCCCCTGCTCGCGCTCTCGGCCTCGTCGCCGTTCTGGCGCGGCGAGCCGACCGGTCTCTCGTCGAGCCGCCAGATGGTCTTCGCCGCCTTCCCGCGCTCGGGGCCGCCGCCGCGCTTCCGCGACTACTCCGACTACGCGGAGGTCGTCGGCCAGCTCGAGCGGACGGGCTGCATCGCCGACTACACGCACATCTGGTGGGACATCCGGCTGCACCCGCGGCTCGGCACGGTCGAGATCCGGATCTGCGACGCCGTCACTCGCGTCGAGGACGCCGTCGCCCTGGCCGCCTACTGCCAGGCGCTCGTCAAGCAGCTCTCGGAGCAGCACGACAGCGGCGAGCAGATCCCCTCCTACCACCGGATCCTCACGACCGAGAACAAGTGGCTCGCGGCGCGCTACGGCCTCGAGGCGCCGGTGATGGACCTGGCCACCGGCGCCCGGAACCGCATTCCCGTCGCGCAGCTGATCCGGCGGACGCTCAAGGAGCTGCAGCCGCATGCCCGCGAGCTCGGCTCCGACCGCGAGCTCGAGGGGATCGGTGAGATCCTCTCCCGCGGCAACGGCTCCGACCGCCAGCTCCGCGTCTTCAACGCCAACCGCGACATCGCCGAGGTCGTCGAGGAGATCGCGAAGGCGACCGAAGCCGTTCCAGCGGCAGCCGCTTAGACAACCGGCTCGACGCTGTTCGCGGTCGGGTCGAACGACCACGTCGTGCGGCCGTTCGTGAAGACGAGCTTTCCGTCCTTCGACACCTTCGCGCGCGTCGCGCCTCCCGGGCTCGGCCGGAAGTGGCTCTCCGCGACCAGCTGATACGTCGGCAGGTTGATCGTCGCGACGCGGCCGAGTGCCGGGTTCGCGGCGAACAGGGTCTGCCCGTCGGGCGCGAGCGCGAGGCTCCAGCGCTTGAGCGCCTCGGGCGCGCACTCGGTGCACGGCGGCATGTTGATGCAGATCGCAACCCGCTCGATCAGGTTGAGCGCGTGGACGAACGCCGTGTTCGTCTGCGTGTTCACGTACAGCGTCAGCAGCCAGCGGCCGTCGGGTGAGGCGACGACCTGGCCGGCCAGCCCCTGCATTTGAACCACCTCGCCCTTCCTGCCGAGCGATCCCGGTAGCAGTTGCCCCGCTGCGAGGTCGTAGCCGCGCACGGCATAGCTGCCGTCGACGAAGTTCTGCTGGAGGAAGAGGAAGTCGCCGGCGGTCGAGACCGTCTCGACCCGGAAGTCGCCGCGGAGCGTGAGCTCGCGAACGGTCTTCCCGCGCCGCGTATCGATGACGAGGATCCGCGTTCCCGGCTGCTGGAGTGCAACCCAGTCGCCGCTCGACGAGACGCCGGAGAGCTTCCAGCCGCCGCGCAGCGGGTACGTGCGCGTCACACGACCGCTTTGCGTGTTGAACCTGAGCAGCTTGCCGGCTTCGACCGCGAAGTAGGTGCGGCCGTCCGCGGCATGGATCCCGCCCGGCAGCTCGTAGGCCCGCGGGGCCTCGATCAGAGCGGCGGCGAGCGGCGCCGCGCGCGCGACCCGCTCGGGTGCGGTCGCTTCGACGGTGCTGCCGCACGCGGCGAGGACGGAGGTGAAGGCGAGCAGAGCGGCGAGACGCTTCATCGGTTCCTCCCTTTCCAGAGTCGGTCGTTCCTGTTACGCCTGTCGGACCGCTTCGGGTCCCTGGACCTCTGACGGGCCGCGCGCCGTATCCCCGGCATGGACAGGCGCGAGTTCCTGGCGGTGGCGGCTGCCCCGCTCGTATTGGGTGTCGGA
This sequence comes from uncultured Gaiellaceae bacterium, assembly GCA_963820695.1. Taxonomy (GTDB): domain Bacteria; phylum Actinomycetota; class Thermoleophilia; order Gaiellales; family Gaiellaceae; genus Gaiellasilicea. The sequence goes on from CAWGAP010000003.1 coordinate 37,388, forward strand.
CCGGCGCTCGCGCGGCCGACGGGAGGGACGCCGCTGGCGCTCGTGACGGCCGACCTCGAGTCGCACGTCGTCGCCGTCGACGTTTCAGCCGGACGGGTGGTGCGCCGGCTGCGCACGCCGGCAGATCCGCGCAGCATCGAAAGCGTCGGCGTCGTCGGCGCGCTCGTGGCGCATACTGCCGAAGGCCGGCTGACGCTGATCGACTCCGACTTGCGCGTGCGCTCGGTCAAAGGCGACCTCGCCGAGCCGCGGTACGCCGTCGCCACACCCGACCGGCGGCTCGCCTACGTCACCGATTCCGGGCTGCACGAGGTCGCGGTCGTCGACCTGGCCGGCCGGCGCGTCGTCGGCCGCGTCGTCGTCGGGGGTGCGTGCAGGCACCTCGGGATCGACCGCGCCGGCTCGAGGCTCTGGGTCGTGCTCGGCAACTCGGCGGATGAGATCGCCGTCCTCTCGCTCTCGGAGCCGGCGCGGCCGCGCGTGATCGGCAGGATCCGCCCGCCGTTCCGCGCCCACGACGTCGGCTTCACGCCCGGCGGACGCCGCGTCTGGGTCACATCGGGAGACAGCAGACGGATTGCCATCTACGAGGCGGACGGCGAGCTCGTCCGGACGATCGGCGCCGACGCGCCGCCGCAGCACGTCACCTTCATGGGCAATCGCGCCTTCGTCACGAGCGGGGACGACGCCGTCCTGCGTGTGCACGCACTCGACGGCCGGCGGCTGCGATCGGCGCCCGTGCCCGTCGGCTCGTACAACGTCCAGGGGTCATGGGACGACCCGCGGACCCGGCGCTGGATCCTGACGCCGTCGCTGTCCGCCGGAACGCTGTCGACCTTCGGCCCCACCGGAGCGGCGCTCGACGAGCTGCGCGTCGCGCGTTCCTCCCACGACGCGTGCTTCATCGTCGGCACGTGACGGACCTCTCGGCCTGCGGCGGCCGTAGAGTCGGTGCATGGGCGCCGGCCGCGACGAGCGCGCCTTCGTGCGCGCCGCCCAGCGGGGGTCCGCCTCGGGGATCGAGGCGCTCTTTCGCCTGCACTGGCCGCGAGCCCACCGGGCCGCCTATCTCGTCGTCCACGACGCCGCGGCCGCCGAGGACATCGCGCAGGAGGCGTTCCTCGCGGCGATACGCAATCTCGACCGCTTCGACCGCGGCCGCCCCTTCGGTCCCTGGCTGCACCGGATCGTGGTCAACCGCGCGATCGACTGGACGCGAGCGCGCCAGCTGCGTGGCGAGGCGGAGCTGCTCGACGCTGTCGCGGCGCCCGATGCGGCCTCGCTCGACGACTCGCTGCTCGGAGCGCTCGCCGCGCTCCCGCCCGACCACCGCGCCGTGATCGTCCTCCGCCACCTGCTCGAGTACACGCCCGGCGAGATCGCCGAGCTGCTCGGCCTGCCGCGCGGAACCGTCAACTCGCGGCTGCGCCGCGGACTCGACTCGCTGAAGGAGACGGTGTGAAGCGAGAGTTGGAGCGGATCGAGATCCCGGACGAGCACGACGCGCGTGAGCGGTCGTGGGCGGTGGTCTCCGCCGCGTTCGCCGAGCGCGAGCCGCAGCCGCGGCGCCGCTCGTGGAAGCCGGCCGCGGCGCTCGCGGTCGGGCTGGTCGCGATCGCCGGCTTGCTCAGCCCGCCGGGACGGGCCGTGCTGGATGAGATCCGCGAGGTCGTCGGCGTCGAGGAGAGCGCGCCGGCGCTGTTCTCCCTCCCGGCGCCCGGACGGCTGCTCGTCACTGCCGACTCCGGCGCCTGGGTGGTCGACGAGGACGGCTCGAAGCGGCTTCTCGGCGACTATCGCGAAGCGTCGTGGTCGCCGTTCGGACGCTTCGTCGTCGCAGCGAAGCGCAACGAGCTCGTCGCGCTGACGCCCGACGGCGAGGTGCGGTGGTCACTCGCGCGTCCCGGCGTCCGCTTCCCGCGCTGGGGCGGGACGAAGACGGACACGCGGATCGCCTACCTCTCACGCGGCACGCTCCGCGTCATCGGCGGCGACGGCAAAGGCGACCGGCTCCTCGACGCGCGGGCTGCGGCAAGGGCGCCGCTGTGGCGTCCGGGGGCGGCGCACGTGCTCGTGTATGCCCGGAGGGACGGCTCGATCCGCGTCGTCGACGTCGATTCCGGGGCTGAGCTCGAGCGCAAGGTGCCGGAGACGTTCCTGCGCCAGGCTGACCTCGCGCTCGCGCACGACCTGCTCGGCGTGGGGAACTTCGTCACGCCGGTGCGCTCCGCCGACGGCGCGTGGCTCGCCGTCGGCTGGCCCGAGGCCGACCAGTTCGTTTTCGTCCGCACGGGGGAGGGCAGGCAGATTCGCGCCGTCTCGAACGTCTCGGCCCAGTTCCGCTCGCGATCGTTTCCTAGGATCGAAGGGTGGTGCTGCGTGCCCTGATCGTCGCCGCGCTGCTGGCTGCGCCCGCGGAGCAGCTCGGCCGATCCTACGAGGGACGGCCGATCCGGGTGGTGCACGTCGCCGGGGCGGGGCCGCGGATCCTCGTGGTCGGCTGCATCCACGGGAACGAGTGCGAGGGGATCGAGGTAACGCGACTCCTCGCGGGCTCGCGGCCGGACGCCGACCTCTGGCTCGTCCATCAGCTGAATCCGGACGGGTATGCACGCCGCAGCCGGACGAACGCGCACGGCGTCGACCTCAACCGCGACTTCCTCGCCGCGACCCAGCGGGAGACGCGGATCGCGCGGAAGCTGATCCTGCGGCTGCGGCCGGCGGTGACGATCTGGTTCCACCAGCCGCAGGCGGTCGTGCGCGCGTGGGGGCCGAGTCGCGCGACCGCCAGGCGGTACGCGCGGCTGGCGGGCGTCCCGTATCGATCGCTTGCGTGGCCGTCGGGAAGCGCCTCGCGCTGGCAAAACGGGCTCGGGCAGGTCTCGTTCGTGGTCGAGCTCCCGCCGGGAGAGCTGCCCGACGCGGTCGCGCGGCGTCACGCGGACGCGGTGCTCAGGCTGACTGAGTAGTGTCGAGCGGTGTTCTGGCTCGACACCGGCACGGAGATGGAGCTCGAGGAGCTGCTCGAGGACGGGCCGGTGCTCTTCGTCTTCTACCTCTTCGACTGGTCGCCGACCTGAACGCAGGAGCTACGCCTGCTGCGTGACAGGAGGCCGGAGTTCGAACGGGCGGGCGTGCGCGTCTTCGGCGTCTCGCGGGACTCGCACTGGTCGCACCGCGCGTGGAAGGACGTGCTCGACGCCGACGTGCCGCTGATCTCGGACTGGAACGGGGCGCTGGCGAAACGGTTCGGTGCGGCGCGGGTCTGGCGGTGGATGGAGGGCGTGCCGCGGCGGAGCATCTTCCTCGTCGGCGAGGACGGTACGGTGCTCGAATCGTGGCGCTACGAGGACTCGGACGTGCCCGACTTCGACGAGCCGCTCGCGGCCGCGCAGGCGTTGCGGGACTAGCTGTCGCTCTCTACCTCGGCGCCGGGCTCCTCGCCACGGCGCCGGCGGTGTTCGAGACCGACCGCTTCCTCGGCTACGGCGAGCCACGCGAGGGCCGGGTCACGCCCGGCGACCACCTGCAGACGGCGTACGGCCTCTGGCTGCCCGGCCACCAGCTCGCGCGAGGAGCGGAGCCGTGGCTCGATCCGTACAGCTTCCAGCCGGAGGTGGAGCCGCGCGTGAACTTCGCAGGGTGGCCCTTCGCCGCGATCTACGGCCCGCTGCAGGCGCTCCTGGGGACGGTGGCCGGGTGGAACGTCTTCATCCTCCTGACGTACGTCGGCGCCGGCGGGCTCGCCGCCCTCTGGCTGCGCGCGCTCGGCCTCGGCCTCGCGGCGGCGCTGGTCGGCGGGCTCGCCTTCGCGCTCGCCCCCTACCGCGTCGCGCAGTCGACGGGCCACCTGCTCGGGCCGATCTCGATGCTGCTCCCGCTGGCGCTCTACGGCGTCGAGCGGCGGCAGACGTGGCTCGCGGCGGCCGCGCTCGCGTCGATCCCGCTCTCCGGCCAGGTGCACCTCGCGCTCGGAGCGATCCCGTTCGTGCTCGTCTACGCGCTCGCCCGGCGGCGCCCGTGGCTCGGGGCCGTGGCCGCCGGCGCGGGCATCGCCGCCGGAGCCCTCGTGTGGGCCCTCACGCTCCGCGACGCAGTCGAGCGCCCGTTCGCGGAGGTCGAGCGCTACTCGGCGAGTGTGGGCGACTTCATCTCCCGCAACCCCGGCGAGTTCGAGCGCTTCGTCTACCTCGGCTGGCTCCTCCCCATCGTCGCCGTGCTCGGGATCGCGTGCTTGTGTTACAGGAACACAATCTCCTCCGGCCGGCGGCTTGCGCTCGTCCTCGGGCTTGGCGCGCTCGTGCCGTGCCTGCTCGCGCTCGGCGCCAACCTGCCCGGATACGGCTTGCTCTGGCGGAACACGCCCCTGCACTCGACCCGCGTCCCGGAGCGGCTGCTGCCGATCGCCTGTCTCTGCCTCGCGGGGCTGGCGGCGGTCGCGGTCGCTTGTGTTACAGAAACACAAGCGCGTTCTCGGCTCGTCGCTGCGGTCGCATGCGTGGTCGTCGCGGCCGACCTGTGGGTGCCGCTGTACGACCCGCTCGTGGCCGACGAGGACAACCCCGTCTACGCCCAGGTCGCCGAAGCGCCGGCAGGGAGGCTGCTCGAGCTTCCCGCGCTGCCGCCCGACGCCTACGCCGGCAGCGTCTACCTCTACTACTCGATGCAGGCGCCGCGCGAGCGGCCGCTCGGGTACGCGACGTCGGCGCCGCCGGAGGCATTTCGCGTCGCGAGCGAGCTGCCGGCTCGGGCGAACGAGCTCGGTGTGAGCGTCGTCGTCGAGTACCGCGACGGCGTCCCGCACACGGTTACGAAGCGGTGAACGATGAATTCCGGACGGCCCGCACGTCTAACGTGTAGACCAAGCCGACGAAAAAGGAGCCACCGCAATGGCGGAGAGACCGACGGAACACCGCGCTGCACACGAACGACTAGCGACGGGAGGCTTTGCCCGCTGGACGCGGGCGTGCGCGACGCACCCCTGGCGCGTCGTCTTCGCGTGGATCGGCATCGTGGCCCTGCTGATCGTCCTCGTCGGCACGGTCGGAGGGAGCCTCAAGGACGAGTTCGACATTCCGGGCTCGGACACCCAGAGGGCGACCGACCTGATCGAGGCGGAGTTCGCAGAAGAGCAGGGCGGCGTGCTCAACGTCGTCTTCGCCGCCCCGGAGGGGGAGCGTCTCGACACGCCTGAGCGGAGGGACGCGATCGAGAGCGCGATCTCGCGCCTCGAGTCGCAGGAGTTCAAGCCGACCGAGGACGAGGCGGGGCTGACGAGCGTGGCCGACCCGTTCGCAGACGAGAGCTTCTCAGACGACGGCCGGATCGCGTACAGCCAGGCGCAATTCGATCGCGTCATCTTCGACGAGGATCGCGAGGCCGTCCTCGCCGTGCAGGACGCGGTTCGCGAGACCGTCGAGCCCGTCGGCGTGACGGTCGAGTACAACGGCGAGGCCGAGTTCCCGCCGGTCGAGCAGGGGACGTCCGAGCTGCTCGGCCTGCTCGCGGCGATCCTCGTGCTGCTGATCGTCTTCCGCACGTTCGTCGCGATGTTCATCCCGATCGTGCTCGCGATCGTCGCCCTCATGACAGCGTTCCTGCTCCTGTTCATCCTCGCCGGGCTCACGGATATCAACACGATTACGCCGATCCTCGTCTCGATGATCGGCCTCGGCGTCGGGATCGACTACTCGCTCTTCATCGTCACCCGTTTTCGGCAGCTGCTGCACGAGGGACTCTCCCCGGCCGACGCTGCGGCCGAGGCAGGCGCTTCCGCCGGTCGGGCGGTGCTCTTCGCCGGCCTGACTGTCGCGATCTCGGTCGCCGGCCTGGCCTTCTTCGGCCTCGACTTCGTGACCAAGCTCGGGATCGGCAGCTCGCTCGGCGTGCTGACGACGGTGCTGATCGCGAACTCGCTCCTGATCGCGGTCCTGCGGCTGCTCGGGCACAAGATCGACCGCCTCAAGGTCCCGTTCCTACCACCCCTCGACGACTCGGAGGCAGCCCGGGAGAAGACGCTCGTCGCGCGGTGGGGACGGTTTGTGACGGCAAACGCCAAGATCGTCTTCCCAGTCGTCCTGCTCGGGCTGATCGTCCTCGCGTCGACGTCGGCCCTCGTCCGCCTCGGCGCCGCCGACCAGGGGACGCAGCCCACGGCGCAGACGAGCCGACGGGCCTACGACCTGCTCGCGGAGGGGTTCGGTCCGGGTTTCAACGGGCCGATTCCGATCGTCGTCGACGTCAACAACGATGCTGACGCACCGGGGAGGATCTTCGACGGCGTTCAGGGGCTCGACGGCGTCGCGTCCGTCGGCGAGCCTCAGCTCAACGACGAGGAGACGGTGGCGATCGTCTTCGTCACTCCGGCATCCGCACCGCAGGACGAGGCGACTGACGAGCTCGTCGACCGTCTCCGCGGGGAGATCGTGCCGGCCGCCGTCGGCGACGGGAACGCGGTCGCCTACGTCTCGGGCCAGACCGCGGCATTCAAGGACATCGGCGACCGGATCATGGAGCGGCTGCCCTTGTTCCTGCTCTTCGTCATCGGCGTCACGTTCATCGTCCTGGCGATGGCGTTCAGGTCGATCGTCGTCTCGCTGACGGCGGCGATCACGACGATCCTGTCCGCGTTCGTCGGCTTCGGCGTCCTCACCCTGGTGGTGCAGGAGGGTCACCTGCTCGGCCTCACGGGTCTCGACAGGACCGGGCCGATCGAGACGTTCGTGCCCCCGATCACCTTCGCGATCCTGTTCGGGCTCTCGATGGACTACATGGTCTTTCTGATGAGCAGGATCCGTGAGGAGCACGTCCATGGCCTGAAGACCCGCGCCGCGGTCGAGCACGGGATCTCGGCGATCGGGCGCGTGGTCGTCGCCGCCGCGGTGATCATGGGCACGGTCTTCGCGGCCTTCATCCTCAGCGCCGACCGGATCCCGAAGGAGTTCGGACTGTTGCTCGCCGTCGCGATCCTCACCGACGCGCTGATCGTGCGTATGACCCTGGTCCCCGCCTTCTTCACGCTCCTGGGTGAGAAGACGTGGTACATCCCGCACTGGCTCGATCGGGCACTGCCGAACATCACGATCGAGGCGCCGCACGACGGTGATGCGCCGCGACCGGTGGAAGCGGCGCCGGAGCCGGCCGGCAGCTGATACGGGGGTAGGGCGGCGGAGCGAGTGCTCCGCCGCCCTCCGCCCTACATCCCCATCGCGTGATAGCCGGCGTCGACGTAGAGCGTCGTGCCGGTCACGTTCTTCGCATCGTCGGAAAGCAGGTAGGCCGACGCGGCGGCGACGTCGTCGGCGTCGATGTGCCGGCGAAGCGGAGCGCGCTCGACGAACATCGACTCCATCTCGGTGAAGCCCGCGATCGAGCGCGCGGCCAACGTTCGCACCGGCCCCGCCGAGACGGCGTTGACGCGGATCTCCTGCTCGCCGAGGTCCCAGGCGAGGTACTTCACGGACGCGTCGAGAGTCGCCTTGGCAACGCCCATCACGTTGTAGTGCGGCACGGCGCGCTCGCCGCCGAGGTACGTCATCGTCACGATCGAGCCGCCGCCCGCCGCGGCCATCAGCGGCTCGGCGGCGCGCGACGCGGCGACGAGCGAGTAGGCGCTGATGTCGACCGCCAGCCAGAAGCGGTCGCGAGGCGTGTCCGTGAACCGCCCCTCGAGATCCTCCGCGGCGGCAAACGCGACCGAGTGCACGAGCAGGTCGAGCTTGCCGTCCCACGCCGCCGCGACCTCACCGAAGACGCGGTCGACGTCCTCGTCGGCGCGGACGTCGCAGGGCGTCACCAGCTCCGAGCCGACGGACGAAGCGAGCTCGCGCACGTTGCCCTCGATCCGCTCGCCCTGAAAGGTGAAGGCGAGCTCTGCCCCCTCGTCCGCCAGGCGCCTCGCGATCGCCCACGCGATCGAGCGCTTGTTGGCGACCCCCATGATCAGGGCGCGCTTCCCGGCGAACCGTGACACATCGCGATCCTACGGCTACTCTGCCGTTCCGTGCGCCGCCTCGTCGGATCCCTCGCACTCGGCGTCGCGCTCGTCGCCACGTCGGCTGCTGCCGCCGCCTTCCAGCCAATCGAGCGGCGCCACGGCGAGCTGCAGATCCCGCGCGTCCGCGCCGGCACGATCACGGTTCCGGCCGCTCACCGCAAGGGCCGCATCACCGTCATCCTGACGCTGGCCGACCCGCCGCTCGCCGCCTATTCCCGCACCCTTGCCGGCAGCAGCGGCACGCGGCGCCTCAACGTGCAGAGCCGCGGCGCGAAGGCGTATGTCGCAAACCTTCAGCAGGCCCAGCGGCTTGCCGCCGCCTCGCTGAAGCGGGCGATTCCCGCGGCGACCGTCAAGCGCAACTACACCCTCCTGCTGAACGGGATCGCCGTCGAGCTGCCGGCCACGGAGCTGGCGAAGGCGTCCAAGCTGTCGTTCGCCCGCAAGCTCTATCCGAGCTACCGCTACACGCTCGCGCTCAACCGCAGCCCCGGCCTGATCGGCGCCGGCGCGCTCGCAGCGGCCGGCGGCGGCAGCGGCGAGGGGATGAAGATCGCAATCATCGACGACGGCATCGACCAGACGAATGCCTTCTTCAACCCGGAGGGCTACAGCTACCCGGCCGGCTTCCCGAAGGGCGGCACCAAGTGGACGTCGCCGAAGGTGATCGTGGCGCGCTCGTTCGTCGGGGCGGGCGCGGACGACCGCACGCGCCTTGCCGTCGACCCGCAGGCCTCCTTCCACGGCACGCACGTGGCCGGGATTGCCGCGGGCAACGCGGGCACGACGGCGCCGGCGGGCTCCGACCATCCGCAGACGGCGGGGCTCTCGGGGGTCGCGCCGCGCGCATACGTCGGCAACTACCGCGTCTTCAACGTCCCGACGCCGGTCGGTCATGTCGGCAACACGCCCGAGATCGTCGCCGCCTTCGAGGCAGCGGTCCGGGACGGGATGGACGTGATCAACTTCTCCGGCGGCGGCCCGCAGACGGATCCGCTCAGCGACGCTCTGATCGAAGCCGTCCGGAACGTGGCGGCGGCAGGAGTCGTCCCGGTGATCTCGGCCGGCAACGACCGCGACGACTACGGCGTCGGCTCCGCCGGCTCACCGGGCAGCGCCCCCGACGCGATCTCGGTCGCGGCGCTCTCGAACTCGCATGTCTATGCGCCCGCTCTGTCGGTGACCGCGCCCGGCACCCCGGAGCCGCTGACGCGAATCCCCTTCATGCGCACGGCCGGGCCGGCGACTCCGGCGGCATGGGCGTCCTCCGATCAGCAGCTCGTCGACGTCGGCACGATTCTCGGCACGGACGGCAAGCCGGTCCCGCGCGACCTCTGCGGCCCGCCCGGGAACCTCGACGGCGGCCCCAGCCCACTTCCGGCCGGCTCGCTGAACGGCTCGATCGCGCTCGTCTCCCGCGGCACCTGCACCTTCGCCCTCAAGAGCGGCCGCGTGAAGGCCGCCGGCGGCGTCGGGATCGTCATCGTCGACAACCGGCCGGGCGAGGCGAACCCGATTCCCGTCCAGCTCGACGTGCGCGGCGGGATGATCGCCGACCTCGACGGCCAGCAGCTGCGCGCGTTCCTCGCCGGCCGCGGCGGCCGGACGACGGCCCGGATCGGCGGCGGCCCGCAGGACCTCGCCACCGGTCGCGGCGGCACCGTCACGAGCTTCTCCTCCGCCGGGCTGACGGCCTTCGGCCATCTGTTGAAGCCGGACGTCGGCGCGCCCGGCGGGCAGATCCTCTCCGCCACGCTTCCGAGCGCGGGGGGACCGTTCGCCGTCTTCGACGGGACGAGCATGGCCGCGCCACACGTCGCCGGCGCCGCCGCGCTGCTGCTCCAGCGGCATCCGGGCTGGTCGGCGCAGCAGGTCAAGTCCGCGCTCGTCTCCACGGCGGCGTCCGCGTGGGCCGACACCGCCCGGACGGTCGAGGCGCCGGTCCTGACCGCCGGCTCGGGTGAGGTCAACCTGCCCGCCGCGAACGACCCGAAGCTGTTCTCGGATCCCGTCTCGCTCTCCTACTCGGATCTGAACGTCAACCGCGGCGCGGCCTCGAAGTCGCTGCTGCTCGCGCTCTCGGACGCCGGTGACGGGGCCGGCACCTGGACGGTCGAGGTCAAGCCGCAGACGCAGCCGAACGGCGTCCAGATCTCCGTTTCGGGAGCAGTCACGATCGCTCCCGGCGGCAGCGCGCAGATCCCCGTCACCGCCAGCGCCTCGTCGAGCGCGGCTGCGGGTGAGGCATACGGCTTCCTGCTCCTGCACCGCGGCGGAGTCACCCGCAAGGTCGCCTACGCGCTGCTCGTGACGCGCCCTGGGCTCGAGTCCGCGCCGGTCGTGCCGCTGCAGCAGCTCCAGACGGGCGACACGCGCCGCGGCGTCTCGCGCGCGTCCGCGTACAAGTACCCCGCCGCCGCCTTCGGGCCTGCGCCGAACTACACCGGCGCGCCAGTGAACGAGGACGGCGGCGAGACCCTCTACCGGATCCGGCTCGACGAGCCGGCGGTGAACGTCGGCGCCGCCGTGATCGTCTCGACGCCGGGGTCCCTCGTCCATCCGTGGTTCCTCGGCTCGCCGGACGAGAACGACGTGCAGGGCTACGCGGGCCTGCCGGTCAACGTCAACAACCTGACGATCGACTACCCGCTCGACATCGGAGCTGCGGGCACGGTCTTCCCGCGCACGAAGGCGTACTACGTCGCGGTCGACTCGGGCCGCGATCTCTTCACCGGCCGCTCGCTCGGCGGCGCCTACGTCCTCCGGGCCTGGGTCGACGACGTCCAGCCGCCGCTGCTCGGCCTCTTGACCGGTCGCGTCTCGGCGGGCCGGCCCACGATCGCGCTGCGGGTACTCGACCTCGGTTCCGGCGTCGACCCCTACTCGCTCGTGATCGGCTACGGCCAGACCCTGATCGGTGCGGCCCTCTACGACCCGGCGAGCGGGATCGCGCTCTTCCCGATTCCGGCCGAGGCGCCCGCGCTGCGCGCCGGCAACCGGCAGGTGCAGGCGTCCGCGGCGGACTTCCAGGAGTCGAAGAACGTCGACTCCGTCGGCGACGAGCTGCTGCCGAACACCGCCTTCGCCGGCGGCCCGATCCGCGTCGTCGACACGCCGACGATCACCTGGCTCACGCCCGAGATCCGCGAGTGCGCGACGGCGACCACTCCCTTGACCGTGCTCGCCGGCTCGACCGCCGCGATCCGGACGATCCGCTTCCTCGACGGCAAGAAACCGATCGCGACCGTCCGGCGCGGCACAGCCGGGATCTTCGGGGCGGCGTGGCGCCGCGGCGGAGCCGCGAAGGGGCGGCACACGCTGCGCGCGATCGTCACCGACGCGAAGGGCCGCAAAGCAGAGGCCCAGCGCGTCGTTCGCGTCTGCTCGTAGACTCGCAGGCGTGCGGATCGCCGTCGTCACCGGCGCCTCCAGCGGCATCGGTGAGGCGACCGCTCGGGAGCTGACTCGGCGCGGGTGGAAGCCGGTGCTCGTCGCGCGCCGGCAGGAGCGGCTCGAACGGCTCGCAGCCGAGCTCGGCGGCGAGTACGAGGTCTGCGACGTCTCCGAGCGGGCGGACGTCGACCGGGCAGCCGCGGCGATCCTGAAGCGCCACGGGCGCGTCGACCTGCTCGTCAACAACGCCGGCATTCCCGGCCGGGGCACCTTCTTCTCGCTCGAGCCGGAGCGGATCGAGGCGGTGCTGCGGACGAACTACCTCGGCGGTGTCTGGATGGTCCGTGCGCTCGAGGCGGGGCTGCAGCCGGGCTCGCACGTCGTCAACGTCGTGTCGGTGGCCGGCACGGTCGCGTTCGCTCCCGCCGGGCCATACGCCGCCTCGAAGCACGCGCAGCTCGCGTTCTCGCGCTCGCTCACGGGCCTGCTCGCAGGAAGGGGCGTGAGGGTGCACACGGTGCTGCCGGGATTCGTCGAGACGGAAGGCTTCCCGCAGACCTCGGTGCTCCGCAGCGCGTTCTTCCGCCGCGCCGTGATCGGACCGGAGCTCGTCGCGGAGCGGATCGCGAACGCCGTCGAGTCGGGGAAGCGGGAGCTCTTCGTGCCGCGCTGGTACCGGCTGTTCTCGCTCGTGCAGGCGCTGCTACCGGGTGTCTCCGCCCGTCTCGTCGCCCGCTCGGGCTACAAACGCCCTACCTAGTCTTCGCGAAGCGCTGGACGGCGGCGAGCAACTCGTCCGTCTTCGCGCGGGCCTCGGCCTCGTCGCCCGACGCGATCGCCCCGGCGACGCAGTGGTTGACGTGGTCGTCGAGCACCTTCAGGCCGACGTTCTCGAGCGCAGTCATCGCCGCGCCGATCTGCGTCAGGATGTCGATGCAGTAGCGCTCCTCGTCGACCATCTTCTCGATCCCGCGCACCTGACCCTCGATCCGCCGGAGCCGCTTGCCGATCGCGTCCTTGTCGTAGCCGTGGGCCTGCCCGCTCACGCGCGCACACTCCTGAACGCTCGCAGCCGCAGCGAGTTGGAGACGACGAAGACGCTCGAGAACGCCATCGCCGCCGCGGCCACGATCGGGTTCAGATACCCCGCGACGGCGAGCGGGATCGCGGCGACGTTGTAGGCGAACGCCCAGAAGAGATTGCCCTTGATCGTGGCGAGCACACGGCGCGAGAGCCTGATCGCGTCGACGGCGGCCCGCAGGTCGCCGGAGACGAGCGTCAGGTCGGACGCCTCGATCGCGACGTCGGTGCCGGTGCCGATCGCGATCCCGAGATCTGCCTGCGCGAGCGCCGGCGCGTCGTTGACGCCGTCGCCGACCATCGCCACGACCTCGCCTTCCTGCTGGAGCCGCCGGACCTCGGCGGCCTTGTCACCCGGGTAGACCTCGGCGAGCACACGCTCGATCCCCACCTCGGCGGCGACCCGCCGGGCCGTTGCCTCGGAGTCGCCTGTGAGCAGGACGGGTGTCAGGCCCAGCGCGCGCAGCTCACGCACCGCCTCGGCGCTCGTCGCCTTGACCGTGTCCTCGACGACCAGGCGGGCGCGCAGCTCGCCGCCCCAGTGGACGCCGACGCGGTCGACCGTCACCTCGACCCCGTCGACCGTGCCGACGACGCCCTGCCCAGGGAGATTGCGGAACTCCGTCGCGACCGGGAGCGCGCCGACCTCTGCCCGCGCCGCGTCGGCCACGGCCCTGGCGACGGGATGCTCGCTCGCGTCCTCGACCGCGCCGGCGAGCCGGAGCACCTCGGCCCGCGAGGCGCCGTTCAGCGTCTCGACGCCGACGAGCGCCATCCGTCCCTCGGTGACGGTGCCGGTCTTGTCGAGCACGATCGTGGTCGCTCGGCGCGTCTGCTCGAGCACCTCGGGCCCCTTGATCAGGACGCCGAGCTGCGCACCGCGACCGGAGCCGACGAGGAGCGCCGTCGGCGTCGCCAGCCCGAGCGCGCAGGGGCACGCGATGATCAGGACGGCGACCGCGGCGGCGAAGGCGAACGCCGGGTCGGAGCCGCTGCCGAGCCAGAAGCCGAGTGTCGCGACCGCGATCGCGATCACGATCGGAACGAAGACGGCCGAGACGCGGTCGGCGAGCCGCTGCACGGGCGCCTTGCCCGACTGGGCCTCGGTGACGAGCCGCCCGATCTGGGCGACGGCGGTGTCGGCGCCGACGTGCGTGGCGCGCACCACCAGCCTGCCGGAGACATTGACGGTCGCTCCGATCGCGTCGTCGCCCGGACCGACCTCGACGGGGACGCTCTCACCGGTCAGGAGTGACGTATCGACGGAGGACCGGCCCGACTCGATCACGCCGTCGGTGGCGATCTTCTCGCCGGGACGGACGACGAACAGGTCGCCGGCTTGCAGTTCATCGACCGGCACGCGCCGTTCCTCGCCGTCGGGGCCGACGACGGCGACGTCCTTCGCGCCGAGCTCGAGCAGCGCCTGCAGCGCGGCGCCGGCGCGGCGCTTGGCGCGCGCCTCGAAGTAGCGGCCCATCAGGATCAGGACGACGACGACCGACGCGACCTCGAGGTAGATCTCGCCTCCGCCCGAGCCGGCGCCGAACGCGAGCTCGAAGTCCATCCGCATCGCCGGATCGCCCGCGCCGCGGAAGAAGAGCGCGACCACCGACCAACCCCAGGCGGCGAGCGTGCCGATCGAGATCAGCGTGTCCATCGTCGCGGCGCCGTGGCGCGCGTTCACGAGCGCCGCCCGGTGGAAGGGCCAGCCGCCCCAGAGCACGACCGGCGTCGCGAGCTGCAGCGAAAGCCACTGCCAGCCGTCGAACTGGAGCGGCGGGATCATCGCGAGCGCGAGCACCGGCAGCGTCAGCACCGCCGAGACGAGCAGGCGGAAGCGGAGCTCCGCTGCGGGATCCTCTTGCCTCTCCTCGGCGACATCGTCGCTCGGGAGGGCGGCCTTGTACCCGGCCGACTCGACGGCCGCGACCAGCTGCTCCGGCGAGACGGCGCCGGCGTCGAACTCCACCGACGCGCGCTCGGTCGCGTAGTTGACCGCCGCGGAGACTCCCTCGAGCTTGTTCAGCTTCTTCTCGACGCGCACCGCGCACGACGCACACGTCATTCCCTCGATCGGGAGCTCGAGCCGCTGGACGCTCATCGCTCCACCTCGGCGCGGACCGTCTCGACGATGCCGCCGACCTTGAACTGGAGGTAGAGGCGGTAGCGCCCCTCGCTCGGGAACGGCACGTCGAATGCGAGCTCGTCCTCCTCCGCGTGTGCGTGGATGTACGCGAGGTCGCCCTCGCGGAGCACGACGAGATGCCCGCCGGCGCCGAGGTACGGCTGCGTCTCCACCGGGCCGGTGTCGCCCTCGATGTCGAATACGAGGCGGTCGCCGTCCTCGCGCAGCCCGACGACGTAGCTCGAATCCCAGGACGCCACCGCTGCCGGCGGGGGACCGCCCGAAGCGTGCAGGTCGATCGCGAGCGTCCGTCGCTCGCCGTCGGTCGTGAAGTCGGCAAAGGCACGGAACGAGCCGTTCACCGGCAGCGTCAGCGGCACCGTCCAGCTGCCGTCGGCCCGCTGCCGCGGGTGCAGGTGCAGGAACGGCGCGTTGGCCCAGCGGCCGACGACGATCAGGTGCAGGCGCCGCTCGTGCTCGACATCGAAGTCGCGCACCGTCTCGCCGTCCGGCCCGACGATGCGAAAGTCGTAGTTCGTGACCTGGCCGGCCGTGAACGTGTCGCGTTCGTGGAGGAGCCGATAGCCATCCTGCTCGACCGCGAGACCCGCTGGAGCGCTCATCTCCTCAACGTGCTTAGGCTCGGACTCGAGTGTCCGCGCCTCGACGTCGACGACGTTCCCGAGCGCAAGCGCGGCGACGAAGATCCCAGCGAGGCCGGCGAGAAACAGGGCGACTCTCGTCACGCCGCCTCGTAGCCGGCCTCGTCGATCGCCGCGCGCAGGGCCCCGTCCTCGAGACCGTCTCCGCGCACGACCACGAGCTTGCTGTCCACGTCGGCGTGCACCGACTCGACGCCGGGCACACGCCCGACCTCCTCCTCGACGGCCGCCTTGCAATGGCCACAGCTCATGCCGCTGACGGTGTACGTGATCTCCATGGTCGGTGATGGTACCCCCAGGGGGTATTAGCCGTCAACAACCGAGCGGCGCGTGCGCTCGGGAGAGCTGCGAATGCCCGTCACGATCTCGTAGCCGATCGTCCCGGCAACACGCGCGTGTGCTTCGGCCTGGACGCCGTGGCCGAGGAGCGTCACGGGCGCCCCGACGGGCAACTCGCGGTCGAGCTCGACGGCGAAGGCGTCCATCGAGATCGTGCCGACGACGCGGCGGAGCTCACCGGCGACCCGCACCTCCGTCCCGGTGAGGTCGCGCCGGAAGCCGTCCGCGTAGCCGACCGGGACGATCCCGATCCAGGTCGGCCGCTCGCGCGATCCAGCGCCGCCCGTAGCCGGTCGAGTCGCCCGGCTGCACCTGCCGCACCTGCGCCAGCTGCGATTCCCAGCGAAGTGCCGGCTCGAGCCCGTCCTCGGCCGGATCGGTGTCGAACGGCGAGATCCCGTAGAGGGCGATCCCGCACCGGGCGGCATCGAAGCGCGCCGAGGGATAGCGAAGCGCGCCCGCGCTGTTGGCGATGTGGCGCGTCAGGTAGGAGTGCTCGGCAGTCGCGGCGGCGAAGCGCTCGATCTGCTGCTCCGTGTAGGCCGCATCGCTGTCGGCCGAGGCAAAGTGGCTCATCAGGCCGACGACCTCGCGGCCCGGCGCCGGCAGCTCGGCCAGCCCCCACCGGCCCATGCCCGTGTCGAGCTTGAGGTGGACGCGCACGCCCTTCCGGGACCTCGCCGTCGGCGACCACGAGCTCGAGCCCGGCATCGCGGGCGTCCGCGATCTCGCGGCTCGTGGCCGGCCCCATGACGAGGATTCGCGCGGAGCCGAGCGCCCGACGCAAGCTCAGCCCTTCCGGGACGGTCGCGACGCAGAGCGCGGTCGCCCCCGCGCCGAGCACGGCGCCGCCGACGTCGACCGCTCCGTGCCCGTAGCCGTCCGCCTTGACGACTGCCCAGAGCTCGGCGCCCTCGAGCGCGGCGAGCAGCGTCCGGACGTTCCGCCGGATCGCTCCCAGGTCGACGATCAGATCGGAACGCGCCACGCGCCCGATGCTAGTCAGCGACTACTGGATCTGGGTCTCGCAGGTGGCGTGGAACGTGTCCGTGCCGGGGCCGCCGATGCAGACGTCGGTGCCGCCGTCGCCGCGGAGCGCGTCGTTGCCGCCGCCGCCGTGGATGCAATCGTCGCCGTTCATCCCGCGCAGGTTGCCGTTGGCCGCGGCGGTGCCGAGGACGAGCTCGTTGGGGTTGCCGCCGTTGCCGCCGCCCGTGACGATGACGGTCACCGTGATCCCGTTGCAGCTCGGCTTCGGCTTCTTCTGGTCGACCGTGATCGAGCTGACGTCTCGCTCAGCGTTCGATGCGGGCACGGAGTTCGTCGCCGCAAGCGCCGAGATCAGCACGATCCCGCAACACCGCTCCGACCGCGGCGTAGCGGGCCAGCCTCGCGGGCCTCATCGACGAGCGCGGGCGTCGCGGGCGGCAGGCGGCCACACGAGCGCCGCAATGGGCTCCGACGCGTGCACGCTGGTAGCGATACGACGGTGCTTCCGTCCTCGACGACGTAGGAGCGGTCGTTTCCTTCGGCAACGTGGAGGATCAGCTTGCCCTGGTGCTCGGCGACGCGCACGAGCGCCTCCATGTCCGCGAGCTCGATCACGTGCTCCCAGTTGCCCGAGCGCGACGAGACGGGGAGCAGCAGCTGCCCGTAGCGGGCGAGGATCAGCTCGTGCTCGTCGCCGCCCTGACGGCGGCGTCCCGACGCGAGAGCCAGTCCGCCGAGGAGCAGCAGCGCAGCGATCCCGAGCAGCGAGACACGCCGCGCGGTCGCGACCGAGAGCGAGAGCGCGCCCAGCGATACCTCCGCCGGCACGACACGGGTGCCGCTGCCGGGCTCGCGCGGCGCGAACGGGCCAACGCCCTCGGCACCCTGGAGGTTCGGCTGGAGCCGC
The DNA here is from genome assembly GCA_963820695.1 of uncultured Gaiellaceae bacterium. Classification (GTDB taxonomy): domain Bacteria; phylum Actinomycetota; class Thermoleophilia; order Gaiellales; family Gaiellaceae; genus Gaiellasilicea. Next base: position 54,880 of record CAWGAP010000003.1, read on the forward strand.
AGGTCGCCCGCGTCGAACGACAGAGCGGGCGCGAACGTCGCGTCGACCGCTTCGCCGCCCACGCGACCGGCCACGTCGACCCGCGGCAGCACGGCGACGGTGTACGCAGTCTGGCCGGACCCGGTGAGCTCCCGCACCTCGTCGGTGATGCGCTGCAACCGCTCGAGATCGAGGACGCCGGAGACGGTCGCGCCACCGTTCGAGAACGGCCGCTCGGCCGCAAGCGGCAGAATCCGCTCCCAGCCGCGGCCGTCGGCGATCCTGGCGTCGAGCGCGATCCGCCCGCTTGCGGCGACCGGAAGCTCCGATTCGAGCCGGTAGGAGAAGGTGACGCGCAGGCGCGGGACCAGGCGCTGGAAGACCGGCTCGCCGGTGCTGACGTGTCCGTCGGGATACGCCGCCGTCCTCGGCACGCGGGCCTCGTACTCGAACCGACCCTGGTGCGCGTAGGCGGCTGCGACGGTCTCGGTGCCGTTCAGCGGGCGCCCGAACGAGACGACGGCGAGCGCAACGCACGCCACGGCCGCGACCGCGAGGCCGGTGAGGAGGTGCCTCAGCTCGTCCGGGACCCCGCCTGGCCGGCGCGGAGACGGCACCGCAACTCGCGGCCGCGGCCTGGACGGCCGAGCGCCGCGGCGCACCGAGGCACCGGCGCCGAGGCCGCCGCCGAGGGCGATCAGGGTCACGAGGCCGACGAGCAGAGCGCTGTGCAGCGGCTCGCGCAGCCACTCGGCGGCGCGGCCGACAGCGGGCGCGGTCACCCAGAGGCTGCCGACGATCTGCTCCTCGGTCGGATGCTCGGAGTCGAGAAAGGAGTTGTTGTCGCCCTTGAGCACGAAGCGGCCGCCGTCGACGCGGACGATCCGGTGCAGGACCTTCGAGCCGAGCTCACGGCTGTCGTAGAGCACGACGTCGCCGACGCGGTAGACGCTCTGCTTGCGCACGACCGCGAGGTCGCCGCGATGCAGCTTCGGCTCCATCGAGCTGCCGACGATGATCGCGTACGACGTGCCGCCGCCGACCTGCGCCGGCGCGAAGAAGATCCACGCGGCGACGAGCGCGACGGCCGCGAGGACGCCGGTGACGATTCCGGTGACGCGTCCCGTGCTCATGGATGTGTGAGGGGTGCCGGGCGAGGGGTGCACGTCCTCGCCCGGCAGTCTCCGTCGAGCCCTACGAGGTCGCGATCACGGACAGCTGGTCGGCCGTCGTGATGGCGATGTCGGGGCTGAAGTCGCAGGTCACGTTGACGCCGCCCGAGATCGAGCAGGCCGTGTACGTCGTCGAGCCGCTGACGATCTTGGCCTTCGCCGTCGTCGCATTCGCGTTCAGCGTGAAGGTCATCGAGTCGATGTCGCTGGGCGTGGTCGCGTTCAGCGTGTACGCGATCGCCGAGACCGTGTAGCCGCTGATCGTGCCGCTACCCGAGCCCGCGCTCGAGTTGGGGACCGTGTTCGTCGCCGTGAAGGCATACGCACCTGTCGCCAGGGCCGCCGCCACGACCAGGATGCCGAGAATCCGGCTCCGTCCGTTGAGTGCTCGCTTCATGTCGTCTACTCCAGATCAGGGGAGGGGGTCACGCGTTCTGGGTAGGTTTCGGCGGTTTTTGGTGACGGACCCTCCCCCGAAAGGGGTACTCGCGCCGCGTTTTACGGGAACACGCCGGGCAAGGCTGCGATCACGTCGCTCGCGACCAGGCCACGCTGCGACAGGCCGCGGGCGGCGAGACCGTGGGCCGTCGCCGCAGCGGCTGCTGCAAGACGCGGTTCGAGCCCCTTGGCGAGGAACGAGGCGAGGATGCCGGTCAGCACGTCGCCTGTGCCGGCGGTCGCGAGCCCCGGCGCCTCGGCGAGGCAGACGATCACGCCCTGACCGGGCTGCGCGACGATCGTGTCGGCGCCCTTGAGCAGGCAGACGCAGCCGAAGCGCTCCGCACAGCGGCGTGCCGCTTCGAGCCGGTGTGCGTCGATCCAAGCCGGAGCTCTCGCCGAGCAGGCGCCCGAGCTCGCCCGCGTGCGGCGTCAGCACCGCCCGTGCGCCCCAGTCTCCCGGGTCGAGCTCGTGCAGGGCGTCGGCATCGAGCACGAGCGGCTGCTCGCCGGCACCGATCAGCTCGTCACGAAAGGCCTTCGCGGCGTCGCCGCGGCCCAGCCCGGGTCCGATCGCGAGCGCCGTCGCTTTCCCGGCGGCACCGAGCGCATCGGCCCACGTCAGCTTCACGGGCTCGAGCAGCTTCGCCTCGACGACCGGGAGCGACTGCTCCGGAACCGCCACGGTGACATAGCCGGCGTCGGCGCGGAAGGCAGCTTCGGCGGCCAGGCAGACGGCGCCCGTCATCCCCGGAGCTCCGCCGGCGACGAGCACCGAGCCGGAGCTGTACTTGCTGTCCTCCGCCCGCTTTCGCGGAACGAGCGACAGGATCGCGGGCGTCGCGAGCCTGTGCTCGGTCTCCAGGGGCTCGAGCCCGATGTCCGCGACGACGACCTCGCCCGCGTGGAAGAGGCCGGGCGCCACGGCAAGCCCGAGCTTGCGGCCGTGGAAGGTCACGGTCAGCGTCGCGCGGACGGCACCGCCGGCGACTTCGCCGGTGGACGCGTCGACTCCGGACGGGACGTCGACGGAGACGACCGGCGCTCCGGCGACGTTGATCCGCTCGATCGACGCCGCCGCTTCCTCGCGCGGCTCGCCGTGAAAGCCGGTGCCGAAGAGCGCGTCGACGATCACGTCCGCCTGCTCGACCGCCGTCGTCTCGACGGCGTCCCGCCCTTCCTCGCGCAGGATCCGAGCCGCAATCCGGCCGTCGCCGCCGTTCGAGCCGCCGCCGCAGACGACCGCGATCCGGCGCGCGTCGGGGAACCGCTGCATCACCTCGCGGGCGACCGCTGCTCCCGCGCGCTCCATCAGCTCGGCGACGTCGTGGCCTTCCTCCGCCCGACGGGCCTCCGCCGCGGTGTATAGGGGCTCAAGCATCGGTGACGACGGCGACCGCGGAGGCGAGCTCGCGGGAGTGCGTCATCGAGAGGTCGATCGTGCCGGCGTCGACGCGCTCGGCCCAGGCGGCGACCCGTCCCGAGAGCCGCACCGACGGCTTCGGTCGCCCGGCGATCTCGATGTCCTTCCACGCGAACGCCCGCGCGACCCCGAACCCGAGCGCCTTGCCGACAGCCTCCTTGCCGGCGAACCGGCCCGCGTAGCTCTCGGCCGGGTTCTTGCGCGAGTCGCAGTACGCCTGCTCGGCTGGAGTGAAGCAGCGATCCTTGAAGCCCTGGTAGCGCTCGAGCGAGCGGCGGACACGCTCGATCTCGATCAGGTCGACGCCTACCCGGGTCACAGGCTCCGTTCGATCCAGTCCGGAACGTTCGCGATCGAGCTGAGCACGGCATCGGGGACGACCGAGGAGCGCTCGAGCGCGTCGGGACGGAACTTGCCCGTGCGCAGGAGCAGCGTCTTCATTCCGAAGAGCTGTGCGCCGCGAACGTCCTGGTCGAGATCGTCGGTGACCATCCACGTCAGCTCCGGCTCGGCGTCGAGCGCCGCCAGCGCGGCCGCGAAGGTCGCCGCGCTCGGCTTGCCGATCACGGTCGCCTCCACCCCGGTCGCGTACTCGAGCGCGGCGACGTAGGCGCCGCCGTCCAGCATCGGGCCACGCGAGGTCTGCCACCACGGGTTCTTGTGCATCGCGTAGAGGTCGGCGCCGGCCCGGATCTCGGAGAAGGCGCGCGCAAGATTCATGTGGCTGAAGACCTGGTTCGACTCGGTCGTCTCGTCGCACCCGCCGACGAGGACGGCGTGCGCGCCCTCACCGACGAGCTCGACGCCCTCGAGGTCCGGGACGATCGAGGGCATCACGAGGGCGTAGACGCGCCTGCCGCCGAGTTGCTCCGCTGCGGCGGCCGTTGGCGTCTGCAGCTCATTCGCGTCGAGCTCGATCCCGAGCGCGCGCAGCTCGTCGGCGAGCATCAGTCTCGTGCGCGTCGAGTTGTTGGTGACGAAGCGAAGCCGGTGCCCGTCCGCACGCAGGCGTGCGATCGCCTCCACCGCACCCGGGATCGGCTCGCCCGAGACGTGAAGGACGCCGTCGACGTCCAGCAGAATGGCGGCCATGGAGCGGGATGCTATCCGGGTGACACGTTCAGTCCTACTGCCTCTCGCCGAGATCGAGCTGCGCTTCTCCCGCTCCAGCGGGCCGGGCGGCCAGCACGCGAACACGGCGGAGACGCGCGTCGAGGCGATCCTCGACGTCGAGGCGTCGTCGGCGCTGACTGACGTGCAGAAGCGGCGGGTGGTCGCGAAGGCCGGCCCGACGCTCCGCGCCGTCGCCCAGGACGAGCGGAGCCAGTGGCGCAACCGCGAGCTCGCCGTCGAGCGTCTCGTCCAGCAGCTCCGCGAGGCGCTGAAGGTGCAGCGCCGCCGGGTCGCGACGAAGCCGACGAAGGCGTCGCGGGAGCGGCGGCTCGAGTCGAAGAAGCGCCGCGCGCAGACGAAGAAGCTGCGGCGCCCGCCGGAATAGACTCGGAACGTGGACGTTCTCCGGCTCGCCACCCTGCTCGAGGAGCTGCCGACGGAGCGAACGCGGCTGCTCGACAACCTCGGCCGCCTCCGCCGCGAGGTCGGGCCGGTCACACCCGAGCTCTCCGACGCGCTCGCCGACCGGATGAACCTCCGCCGCGGCGACGTGCACGAGGTCGTCTCCTTCTACTCCTTCCTGCAGGTGCCGGTCGACGCCGTGCGCGTCTGCACCGGCCCGGTCTGCGACTGCGCCGGCTCGCGTGAGCTGCTGACGGCCGCGACGATCGAGGTTCCGTGCCTCGGCCACTGCGACCTCGCGCCGGTCGTGCTGCACGGCGACGACGTCCTCGGCGGCGTCACCCACTCGACGAACGGCTTCCTCCTGCAGCCGGACGACATGCGGGAGCCGCCGCCGCTGTCCCAGGACGAGGTGCTCGAGCGGCTGGAAGCCTCGGGCCTGGCGGGGATGGGCGGCGCGGGGTTCCCGACCTGGCGCAAGTGGGACGCCGTCCGGCGCGAGCCCGGTCCGCGGGTCGTGATCGTGAACGCGGACGAGGGCGAGCCGGGAACGATCAAGGACCGCTACGTGATGGAGCTCCGCCCGCAGCTCCTGCTCGAGGGGCTCGCGGCCGCGATGCGCTTCTGCGAGACCGACGAGGCGTACATCTACCTGCGCGAGGAGTACGCCACGTCTCGCGCCGTGCTGCAGGAGGCGATCTCGGCCCGCGGGCTTCCCGTCGAGCTCGTGATCGGAGCCGGCGCGTACATCTGCGGCGAGGAGACGGCGCTGCTGGAGTCGATGGAGGGCCGGCGTGGGATGCCGCGGCTGCGGCCTCCGTTTCCCGCCCAGTCCGGCTACCTCGGGCGGCCGACGCTGATCAACAACGTCGAGACGCTGGCGCACGTCGCGCTGATCCTCCGCGGCGACTGGCAGCCGGCGCGGCTCTGGTCCGTCTCCGGGGCGGTCGCGAAGCCCGGCTGCTACGAGGCGCCGCTCGACCTCACGCTCCGGGAGCTGATCGACGGCTACGCCGGCGGGCTCGCAGCCGAGCCGGGTGCGATCGTCCCGGGCGGCGCCGCGAGCGGGATCCTGCCGCCCGCCGCGCTCGACACGCCGCTGACGCGCGAGGGGCTGGCGGAATGGGGCTGCGCCGTCGGCTCGGCTGCGGTGCAGGTCTTCCCGAGCACCTACTCGCCGCGCCGCCTGCTCGCGGAGACGATGCGTTTCTTCGCCGAGGAGTCGTGCCAGAAGTGCACCCCGTGCCGGATCGGCAACCGCGCGCTCCACGCCGTCTTCGAGGGCGAGCGGACGATGACGCAGCAGCAGGTCGACGAGTGGCTCGAGGCGATGGCGCTCACCTCGATCTGCGGCCTCGGCCAGGCCTCGCCGATCCCGGTCCGGACGGCGCTAACGCACTGGCCCGAGCTGTTCGACAAGATGACCGCATGATCGAGTTCACGCTCGACGGCAGGACGGCGACGGCCTCGGAGGGCGAGCTGCTCGTCCACGCGGCGGCGCGGAACGGCGTCTTCATCCCCACGCTCTGCCACGACGACAAGCTCGAGCCCTACGGCGGCTGCCGGATGTGCGTCGTCGGCGTCGAGGGCGCGCCGCGGCCGCTGCCGGCCTGCGCAACCCGCGTCAGCGAGGGAATGGTCGTCTCGACCAACTCGAACGTGCCGCAGCTGCGGAAGACCCTGACCGAGATGCTCCTCACCGAGCACCTGAACGCCGATCCCGGCGGGCGCCCGAACGAGCTCGTCGACCTCGCCGAGGAGCTCGGCGCCGAGGCGCCGTTCGTCGCTCCCGGACGCGAAGCGCGAGCCCTACGCCGACCGGAACAGGCTGATGGGGTACGAGCCGGACACGTGCATCCTCTGCAACCGCTGCGTCCGCTACACGCAGGAGGTGATGCAGTGCTCGGCGCTCTCGCTCGAGGGCCGCGGGCCGGAGGCGCGCATTGTTCCGACGTGGGGCAAGAGCTGGCTCGACACCGAGTGCGAGCTCTGCGGCGGCTGCCTCTCGACGTGCCCGACCGGCGCCATCTACGAGAAGTTCCTCGAGGGAGCGGGAGTCGAGGAGCGCGCGCTCGAGCAGACGAAGACGACGTGCACCTTCTGCGGCGTCGGCTGCCAGCTCGACCTCAACGTCGACCCGGAGACGAAGCGGATCGTCAAGGTGACCTCGAAGCCGGAGTACGTCTCGAACGAGGGCAACCTCTGCGTGAAGGGGCGCTTCGCCTTCAACTTCGTCCACCATCCCGACCGCCTGACCGAGCCGCTGATCCGTGGCGAGGACGGCGAGCTCCATCCCGCCAGCTGGGACGACGCGCTCCGGGCCGCCGCGGACGGGCTCAGGGGCGTGATGGAGCGCCACGGGACGCAGCACGTCGGCGTGCTCAGCTCGGCCCGGCTGACGAACGAGGAGAACTACCTGATCCAGAAGCTCGCCCGGACGGGGTTGAAGACCCACTCCGTCCACTCCTGCGAAGCCACCTGACACGCTCCCACCCTCTACGGCCTGGTCAGGTCGTTCGGCAGAGGAGCTTCGACCAACTCGATCCCGGAGATCGAGAACGCCCGCTTCCTGCTCGTGATCGGCTCGAACACGACCGAGGCGCACCCGGTGCTGGCGCTGCGGATCAAGAAGGCGGTCCGGAACGGGGCGACGCTCGTGGTCGCCGACCCGCGCGCGATCTGGCTGACGAAGCTCGCGAAGCGCCACCTGCAGCTCCGCCCCGGCTCGGACGTCTGGCTGCTGAACGCGATCATGCACGTGATCCTCGAGGAGGGCCTCCAGGACGACGCCTACATCGCCGCCCACTGCGAGGACTTCGAGGCCGTGCGCGAGGTCGTCTCCCGCTACACACCCGAGGAGGCGGAGCGCGTCACCGGCGTCGCCGCGGAGGCGATCCGAGCCACGGCCCGCGAGTACGCGACCGAGCGGCACGCCGCGATCTTCTACACGCTCGGGATCACCGAGCACGCGTGCGGCGTCGACAACATCTGGTCGCTCGCCAACCTCGTCCTGATGACCGGCCATCTCGGCTACGAGTCGACCGGCCTGAACGCCCTCCGAGGCCAGAACAACGTCCAGGGCCTGAACGACTCGGGCGCGAACCCGCACTACTTCCCCGGCTACCAGCCGTGGGACGACCCCGACGTGCGCGAGAAGTTCGCGGCAGCATGGGGTGTCGACCTGCCGGAGCGGGCCGGGCTACCGCCTCGACCAGATGATGTCCGGTCTCCACGACGGCCGGATCAAGGCCCTCTACCTCGTCGGCGAGAACCCGGCGCAGACCGAGCCGAACGCGAACCACGTCGAGGAGGGGCTGCAGCGGCTCGAGTTCCTCGTCTCCCAGGATCTCTTCCTGAACGAGACGTCACGGCGGCACGCCGACGTCGTGCTGCCGGCGTCGAGCTTCGCCGAGAAGGACGGCACGTTCACGAACACGGAGCGGCGGATCAACCGCGTCCGTGCCGCCGTGCCCCTGCCCGGCAACGCGCGTGGCGACCGCGAGATCGTGATCGCGCTGGCGCGGGCACTCGGCTGCCACTGGCCCGAGTACCCAGACGCGGAGTCGGTCTGGAACGAGCTCGCCGACCTCTCGCCGAACTGGTCCGGCGTTCGCTATCCGCGCCTCGAGGAGCAGGGGATCCAGTGGCCGTGCCCGACGGAGGATCACCCGGGGACGATGTTCCTGCACGAGGGCCATCCGTCCCTGCCGTCCCGGAAGGGCAAGTTCCATCCGGTCGAGTACCAGCCGCCGATCGAGGAGCCGGACTCGGAGTACCCGTTCGTCCTCTCCACCGGCCGGACGCTCTACCACTACAACTCGGCCGGGATGACGATGCGGGAGGACGGGATCACCGACAAGCAGGTGGATCCGTTCTTCGAGATCGCGGCCGAGGACGCGTCCGCGCTCGGCGTCGCGGAGGGGGAGTGGGTACGGCTCGTCTCGCGGCGCGGCGATCTCGACTGCCCGCGCGCAGCTCTCCGACCGCGTCTACCCCGGCCTCGTCTGGATGGCGCTCCACTTCGCCGAGGCACGGGTGAACTGGCTCACGCACGACGTCGGCGACCCGCTGATCGGAACGCCCGAGTACAAGGTCTCGGCGGTTCGTCTGGAGCGTGTGTGACCTCTCTTGCACCCGCGTTCGCGGAGCCGCTGCTCCGCGGCCGCTTCGGTCGGCCGTATCTCTACCTCGCCCAGACCGAGACGACGCAGCGAATGCTCGACTCCGCGCAGCCGGAAGGCGCGGTTGCGGTGACGGAGGAGCAGACTGCGGGACGGGGACGGATGGGCCGCCGCTGGGAGGCGCCGGCCGGCTCCTCGCTGCTCGTCTCGACGCTGCTGCGGCCGCCTCCCGAGCGCCGCCCGGCCGAGCTGACGCTGCTCGCCGGCGTCTGCGTCGCGGTCGTGATCGAGCGCGCCACCGGGCTCGCAGCCCAGATCAAGTGGCCGAACGACGTCATGCTCGACCGGCGCAAGGTTGCGGGCGGGCTCGCCGAGCTGAAGGACGGCGCCGTCGTGCTCGGGATCGGGATCAACGTCAACCAGCGGCCGGCGGAGCTGCCGATCGAGACGAAGGTGCCGGCGGGGTCGTTGTACTCGCTGACGGGGCGGGAATACGAGCGCGGGCCGATCCTCGCCGACCTGCTGCTCGAGCTCGAGCGCCGTTACGACGCGTGGCGGGAGGACGGGCTCGCATCGCTGTACGAGGATCTCGGCGCGCGCGACTTCCTCCGCGGGCGCCGCGTCACGCTCGACGGCACGGCAGGCACCGCGCAGATGATCACGCGGGACGGCCGGCTCGCGGTCGCGACGAGCTCAGGCCTGGTCGTGGTCGAGAGCGGCGAGGTCCTGTTCGAGCGCTGAGAGCTCCGCGGGCGTGTTCGCGTTCGCGAGCAGCCGCGGGTCGGCTTCGAGCGTTCGCGGGTTGACGTCCCGCAGCGACCAGTCGGCCGAGGCGAGCCGCCGCTCGAGCTCCGGGAGATCTTCCTTCGAGTAGGCGCCGGGCAGCGGCCCGGTCTGCGTGACGGCGCGCTGCTCGCCCAGCTGCGCGAAGCAGCGCGGCAGTCACGAGCGGGCAGTCGACGGGAAGGAAGACCGCGGTCTCGGTCGACGCCGCACGGAGCCCGGCGATCACGCCGACCAGGGGCGCCTGCGGCTCCGCCGGCTCGACGACGACGGGGAAGGGAAGCTCGAGATCGCCTTTCCCTACCGCCAGCCGTGCCTCGAACGTCTCGCCGAGGATCCGCCAGGCACGCTCCGCGAGCGTCTCGCCGGCGAACCGCGCGAGCGGCTTCGGCGAGCCGAAGCGGGACGAGGCGCCGCCGACGAGCAGCACGCCCGTCGCCGAGGTCACGCCGACTTCTCCCAGACCGAGACGTGCTTCTCGCTCTCGCTCGTGAAGGGCTCCCGCGCCCAGCCGGCCCAGCGCTCGCGGAGCGACATCCCCGCGAGCCGCGCCATCAGGTCCAGCTCGGACGGCCAGACGTAGCGAAACGGCGGCGAGAGGACCTCGATCCCGCCTGCTTCGATCCAGTAGTGGTGCGAGATCAGTCCCTGGCGCGCCACGTCGTACTCGTCGAACCCGAGGTGCGTCGGGCTGACGGCGAAGGGCTGGAACCGCTCGCCGGGCGGCAGCCGTCTCAGCCGCGGCACGAGCACCTCGATCACGAAGCAGCCGCTGGGCTCGAGGTGCGCGGAGACGTTCCGGAAGCACGCGACCTGCTCGTCCTGGGTCGTCAGGTTCATGATCGTGTTCGCGACGACGTACGCGACCGTGTACGTCCCCTCCACGGTCGCCGTTGCGAAGTCGCCGACCGTCACGCCGACCCGCTCGGCGCCCGGCTTCGCGCGCAGGCGGGCGAGCATCGCCTCGGACAGCTCGATCCCGTGGACCGGCACGCCGCGCGCCGCGAGAGGGAGCGCGATTCGCCCCGTGCCGATGCCGAGCTCGAGCGCGGCTCCACCGGCGGCCAGCTCCGCGAGGAGGTCGACCATCGGGCCGACGACGGCCGGGTCCGCCTGGTGGGCGTACCTCTCGTCGAACCGAGCGGCCACGCTCTCGCCGAAGTGATCCTCAGCCATCGAGCCGCCACGGCTCGGTGTAGACGTTCAGCGAGCCGCCGCGGACGAAGCCGCAGAGCGTGATCCCGCGGTCGGCCGCAAGCTCGATCGCGAGCGAGGACGGCGCGCCGACGGCGGCGAGCAGCGGGCAGCCGGCGACCGCGGCCTTCTGGACGAGCTCGAACGAGAGCCGGCCGCTGACGCAGAGGATCGAGCGGGAGAGTGGCAGCAGGCCGTCGAGGAATGCGCGGCCGACGACCTTGTCGAGCGCGTTGTGGCGGCCGACGTCCTCGCGGACGCACAGCAGCGTGCCGTCGGCCGAGAAGAGCCCTGTCGCGTGCAGCCCCCCGGTCGCCTCGAACGCAGCCTGCGCCTCGCGCAGCCGGTCGGGGAGCTGCGCGACCAGCGCCGTCTCCACCCGCAAGTCGCTCTCGACCCGCGGCGCCTCGACGGCCACGGCCTCGAGCGCACCCTTGCCGCAGACGCCGCACGAGGATGACGTGTAGAAGCTGCGCTGCAGGCGGCCGAGGTCGGCCCCTGGGGCATCGACGTCGACGGTGTTCGCGGCCAGATCGTCGGGGACGCGAGCGGCGAGCGGCCGCAGTCCCTCCGAGAGGCAGAAGCCCAGCGCGAGCTCCTCGTCGTGCCCGGGAGTTCGCATCGTGACGGCGACAGGAGCGCCGCCGATCCTGATTTCCAGCGGCTCCTCGACCGCGACGACGTCCCCCGCCTCCCCGCCCGGAACGCGCGTCACCTGCACGCGCGCGGTGCTGTGTGCAGGCGTTTCCACGTGCGAAACAGTACAGCGCATGTTTTTCCTGCACCTGGCATCTCAATTGTTAGGAAATGATGGAGTCAGCCGCAGATTTCGGAACGGGGCTTCGCGCCCATCTGGGCCTCGAGCAGGCAGAGCTCGAGCTCGTCGCAGCGCCGGAAGCCCTGCCGGAGGAGATCGCGGTCGACGACGCCGGCGAAGATCGCTGCCGCCGCGCCCGACCGGGACGCGCTCGAGGCACTCGAGACGCTCGAGGCGCTCGAAACGGAGCTGCTCGAACGCGAGCGCGCACTCGCGCAGCGCGAGGCCAGCCTCGCCGGCCGCGCCGGCGCGCTGCTCGCCGCGGCGCAGGCGCTCTACGACGAAGTGCTCGGCGGCGGCCCCTCACCCACTGACGACGAGCTCGCACGCCTGCGGCGGCGGAAGAGCGTGGCCTGAGGTCACGATGCTCGAGCGCATCGAGCGGATCCGGGGAGACCGCCTGCAGCGCTGGAGCGTCTACGCCGCGACGCCGTTCGTCTGGCTCGCCCTCGCCTTGCTCAACCCGTTGTTGCTCGTCGTCCCGCTGATGATCATGTTCGCGATCTGGAAGGCGATGGAGTTCGGGATCGTCGAGCGGCACGACCCGGTCGACGATCCCGACTTCTACTAGCCCGCGCGACTACTCGACGGTGACCGTCTTTGCGAGGTTGCGCGGCTGGTCGACGTTGAGGCCACGCAGGCGCGCGATCCGGTAGGCGAGCAGCTGCAGCGGGATGATCGCGAGCACGGCCTGGAGGAAGTTCGGCGTCTTCGGCACGTAGATGACGTCGTCGGCGTGGTGCTGGATGTCCTCGTTCCCGTCGGTCGCGATCGCGATCACGTGCGCGCCGCGCGCGCGGACCTCCTGGATGTTCGAGACGAGCTTGTCGTAGACGTGGATGTCGGTCGCGACGACGACGACGGGCGTGTCCTCGTCGAGCAGGGCGATCGGCCCGTGCTTCATCTCGCCGGCCGAGTACGCCTCGGTCGGGATGTAGCTGATCTCCTTCAGCTTCAGCGCGCCCTCGAGCGCGACCGGCAGGCCGATGTGGCGGCCGAGATAGAGGAAGAACGGCTTGTCGGCGAAGCGCTGCGCGATCTCCTCGATCGGATGGTCGCCGTCGAGGAACTTGTCGATCTTCTTCGGCAGGTCGTAGACCTTGTCGAGGATGAACGAGAGCTCGCCCGGCTCCATCGTCCCGCGGATCTGCGCCAGCTTCAGCGCGACGAGGTACAGCAGCGAGACCTGCGCGGTGAAGGTCTTCGAGGCGGCGACGCCGACCTCGAGCCCGCAGCGGGTGTAGAGAACCGAGTCGACCTCGCGCGTGATCTGCGAGCCCATCATGTTCGTGATCGCGACGGTGCGCGCGCCCTTCTCGCGGGCGAGCTTCATCGCCTCGATCGTGTCGCGCGTCTCGCCGGACTGCGAGATCCCGATCACGAGCGTGTCCTCGTCGATCACCGGGTTGCGGTAGATCCACTCGGACGCGATGTCCGGCTCGACCGGGATCCGCGCCCACTCCTCGATCACGTACCGGCCGACGACGCCCGCGTGGTAGGCGGTGCCGCAGGCGAGGATGACGATCCGGCGCAGCTCCTTGAGCTCCTCCTCGGAGTGACCGAGCCCTTCGAGCACGAGCGTGCCGTGGCGGACGCGGTCGCCGATCGTCTCCGCGACGGCCTCGGACTGCTCGTAGATCTCCTTGAGCATGAACGTCTCGTAGCCGCCCTTCTCGGCGCCCTCGTCGTCCCAGTCGAGCTCGACCGGATCGTGCTCGACCCGGGAGCCGTCGACGCGCGTGAAGACCGAGCCGTCGGGCGTGATCGTGACGATGTCGCCGTCGTCGGGGAACTGCACCTGGCGCGTCTCCTTCAGGAAGGCGGCCGCGTTCGAGGCGAGGAACATCTCGCCGCTGCCGATCCCGACCACGAGCGGCGTCTGGTGCCGCGCGGCGACGAGCACGTCGGGGTGGTCGTGATGGATGACGACGAAGGTGAAGTGGCCCTCGAGCTCTGCGAACGTGCGCCGGACCGCCTCGGTGAGATCGCCCTCGTAGTGGCGCTCGATCAGGTGCGAGACGGTTTCCGCGTCGGTCTCGGAGGTGAACGTGTGTCCCTCCGCGATCAGGCCCTCGCGAAGCTCGCGGTAGTTCTCGACGATCCCGTTCAGCACGATCGACATCTTCGTGTCGTCGCAGCCGGTCAGCGGGTGCGCGTTCGCCTCGGTGACGCCGCCGTGCGTCGCCCAGCGCGTGTGGCCGAGCCCATGGTTGGACTTGGAGCCGTTCGGGCCGGCCGCCTCCTTCAGGTTCTGGAGGTTGCCGACCGCGCGCACGTACTCGAGCCCGTCAGCCTCGCGGAGCGCGATCCCGGCGGAGTCGTAGCCGCGGTACTCGAGTCGCTCGAGGCCCTGGAGCAGAAGCTGCTTGCACTCTCTCGGCCCGACGTATCCGATGATCCCGCACATGCAAGCCCCCTTCCCCAACTGTGATCCGAAAACGCGTCCGAGAACGCGGAAGAGCCCGGCGCACCTCCCGCGTCGTCGCGGGCTAGCCGAGCTCCCTCTTCACGAGGGCTGCGATCCTAGCACAGTATTGCAGGGCTTTCTCCTCCGTTTCGGCCTCCCCGAGCACGCGAATCAGGGGCTCGGTGCCCGACGCGCGCACGAGCACGCGGCCCGAGCCGTTCAGCTCGTCGTTGAGCCGCTCGGCCTCCGCAAGCGCCTCCTGCGGCACCTCGCGGCGGGAGACGCGGACGTTCTCCTTCGCCTGGGCGTAGCGCGGCATCACGGCCGCTGCCTCGCCGAGCGTGCGGCCCCGCACCGCGTCGCAGAGCAGCAGCGCCGCCGCCAGGCCGTCGCCGGTGACGTGGTCGCGGAGGCAGATCACGTGGCCGGACTGCTCGCCGCCGAGGATCCCGTTCTCGCGCCGGAGCGCCTCGAGCACGTAGCGGTCGCCGACGGGCGTCGTCACGACCCGCACGCCGCGCTCCTCCATCAGCCGGTGGAAGCCGAGGTTCGTCATCACCGTGACGGCGACGACGTCGACCTCCAGGTGCAGCGCGAGGATCGCCAGGATCTGGTCGCCGTCGATCGCGTTGCCGCCGCCGTCGACCGCCAGCATCCGGTCGCCGTCGCCGTCGAAGGCGATGCCGAGGTCGTGGCCGCCCTCGCGGACGGTCTGCTGGAGCAATGCGAGATCGGTGGCGCCGCAGCCCTCGTTGATGTTCTCGCCGTTCGGCTCGTCGCCGATCGCGGTCACGTCGGCGCCGAGCCGCTCGAAGGCCTTCGGCGCGATCCCCGCGTAGGCGCCGTTCGCGCAGTCGACGGCGATCCGGAGGCCGGTGAGGTCGGTGCCGAAGCGCTCGAGCACGTGGTCGAGGTAGCTCTCGGTGTAGACGCTCACGCGGTCGATCGAGCCGCCCCCGCCCTGAATCTGCTGAGACGCTGGAGCGTCGAGCAGCGCCTCGATCTCCTCCTCGGAGGCATCGCTCAGCTTGCTGCCGTGCTGGTCGAAGAACTTGACGCCGTTGTACTCGGGCGGGTTGTGCGAGGCGGAGATGACGACGCCGAGGTCGAGCGCGAGCAGCGCCACCGCCGGCGTCGGCAGCACGCCCGCGAGCACCGCGTTGCCGCCGGCCGCGACGACGCCGCGGGCGAACGCCTCCTCGAGCTCCGGGCCCGAGCCGCGCGTGTCGCGGCCGACGAAGACGCGGCCGCGGCCGGACCAGAGCGTCGATGCCTTGCCGAGCTGCTCGACCAGCTCGGCGGTCAGATCCTCCCCGACGACCCCACGGACGCCATCAGTCCCGAAATACCGGCGCAAGCCGGAATTATCGCTTCGAGAACTGCGGCGCCTTGCGGGCCTTGTGGAGGCCGGCCTTCTTGCGCTCGACGACGCGGGCGTCGCGTGTGAGGAAGCCCTCGCGCTTGAGCGGCACCCGCAGCTCCGGGTCGGCCTCGACGAGCGCGCGGGCGATCCCGTGGCGCACGGCCCCGGCCTGGCCGGACGGGCCACCGCCGTGGACGCGGACGCGGATGTCGAACGTCCCCTCGACGCCGGCCGTCTTCAGCGGCGCGAGCGCCAGCGTGCGGTGCGTCGCACGCGGGAAGTAGTCCTCGAGCGTCCGTCCGTTGAACCACGTCTTCCCGTCGCCGGGGCGGAGGATCACGCGCGCGACCGAGGTCTTGCGCTTGCCGGTGCCGAGGTACTGCGCCTGCTCTGCCACTACGAGACCTCCAACGTCTTTGGCGCCTGAGCCTCGTGCGGATGCACTGGGCCGGCGTAGATCTTCAGCTTCGTGATCTGCTGGCGCGCGAGCCGGTTGCGCGGGAGCATCCCCTTGACCGCCTTGCGCAGCACTTCGGTCGGCCGCCGCTCGAGCTGTTCGCGAAGCGTCCGCGTGCGCAGCCCGCCCGGATAGCCGGAATGGCGGTGGTACAGCTTCTGGTCGAGCTTCTGGCCGGTCACCGCGATCTTCTCCGCGTTGACGACGATCACGAAGTCGCCCGTGTCGATGTGCGGCGTGTACACCGGCTTGTTCTTGCCCCGCAGCGTGTCGGCGATCTGGGTCGCGAGGCGGCCGAGGGTCTTGCCGTCGGCGTCGACGACGTACCACTCGCGTGTGATCTCGCCCGGCTTTGCGCTGTATGTCTTCATTTCACAGAAAGAGGGCGCACATCGGGTGCGCCGGCGGCGGATCGTACCAGAATCCAGGCCGCCGGCAGACCCAGCGAGGGCGGTCGCGATTGCCGCCAGCGCCTCGATGCCGAGCTCGCTGTAGGCGACGCCGCCGAGCAGCACGAGCGCCGCGCCGGTGAAGCTCGAGAGCTGATCCGTGAGCCCGATCAGCTTCCCCCGCTCGGCCGGAAGCGCCCGGTCGGCGAGCTCCGTGACGGCGGCGACGTAGGAGATGTTCCAGCCCAGGCCGAGCAGGAAGAGCGACGCCGACATCCAGAAGACGCTCTCGAACCAGGCGAGGCCGAGCGTCGAGCACGCCATCAGCAGCAGGCCCGCGACCTGGCACGGCCGCCGGCCGACCGTGTCGACGAGCTGGCCGATCACGAGCACGAGCGCGTACATGCCGACGATGTGCAGGCTGATCACCGTGAACACGTCGGACTGGTGATGCCCGTGGTCGATCACGAGGTAGCCGGTCAGGTTCATCACCGAGACCATCCCCGCGAAGCTCGCGACCGCGGCGACGAGCGCGGTCAGCACGCCGGGTCGGCGGATGATCTCGCGGAGCGGTTCAGCCTCGTCGAACGCGGAGCCGCCGGCGTCGAAGTGGAGCTGCTGGGCGATCGTCCGCGGGTCGGGTCGAACGCAGAGGACGAGCGCGAGCCCGACGACCATGATCCCCGCCGCCGCGATCCACGGCAGGACGAGCGACTCCGGGTCGAGCTCCTTTCCGGCGAAGAGCGGCCGGAAGACGAGCGGGCCGAGCGCGGCGCCGAAGAGGGCGCCGAAGAGGACGTACGAGATCCCTCTGGCCCGGCGCTCGGGCGGGTACATGTCGGCCGCGGCCGCCCGGGCGAGCAGGATCGTGCCTTGCGCCACTCCGACGAGTGCGAAGCCGGCGATCACGAGCACTGCCGAGTCGACCTCGCAGCCGAGCGCCGTCGTCAGGCAGCCGCCGATCCCTGCGAGACAGCCGCCCGCCAGCACCGGGATGCGGCCGTACCGG
Source organism: uncultured Gaiellaceae bacterium (assembly GCA_963820695.1). Taxonomy (GTDB): domain Bacteria; phylum Actinomycetota; class Thermoleophilia; order Gaiellales; family Gaiellaceae; genus Gaiellasilicea. The sequence goes on from CAWGAP010000003.1 coordinate 71,947, forward strand.
TCCATCAGCCGCCCGGCGGGAAGCGCGGCGAGCGCTCCCGCGGTGAGGAAGATGGCGGGGCCGAGGCCGAGGATCCCCTCGATGTCGGTGACGAGGACGAGCGTCACCGTGCCGACCGCCACCGCAAGCTGAACCATCCCGGAGAGCGACGTCAGCGTCGCCGCGAGCAGGATCGTGTTGCGGCGAACCGGGAAGCGCTCCACGGCTCGACCCTACCCGAGCGAGCGGTCTAGCCTGTGCACCCGTGCAACGCCGGCGCGTCGCCGTCCAGGGTCACGTCCAGGGCGTCTTCTTCCGCGAGACGACCCGCCGCCGCGCGCTCGCGGACGGCGTCGCGGGCTGGGTGAGGAACGTCCCCGACGGCAGCGTCGAGGCCGTCTTCGAGGGAGAGCGGGAGGCGGTCGACCGGCTCGTCGGGTTCGTGCGTGACGGCCCGCGAGGCGCGCGCGTGGACTGGGTCGACGTCGTGACCGAGGAGCCGGAAGGGCTCTCCGGCTTCGACGTCCGTTAGTGCTTCACTCCCACTCGATCGTGGCCGGCGGCTTCGAGCTGATGTCGAGCGCGACGCGGTTGACGCCGGGGATCTCGTTGATGATCCGGCTCGAGATCGTCTCGAGCAGGTCGTAGGGCAGCCGCGCCCAGTCGGCCGTCATCGCGTCGTCGGAGGTGACGGCGCGGATCACGATCGGGTAGGCGTAGGTGCGCTCGTCTCCCTGGACACCGACGGACTTGATCGCGGGCAGCACGGCGAAGCTCTGCCAGAGGTCGCGGTAGAGACCGGCGCGCCGCACCTCCTCCTGGAGGATCGCGTCCGCCTCGCGCAGGATCTCGAGCCGCTCGCGCGTGACCTCGCCGATGATCCGGATCGCGAGCCCCGGCCCCGGGAACGGCTGCCGCCAGACCATCCGCTCCGGCATCCCGAGCTCCTCGCCGACGCGGCGCACCTCGTCCTTGAAGAGCAGCCGCAGTGGCTCGACGAGCTCCATCTGCATGTCCTCAGGCAGCCCGCCGACGTTGTGATGCGACTTGATCTTCGCCGCCACGCCCTCGGTACCGCCCGACTCGATCACGTCGGAGTACAGCGTTCCCTGGACAAGGAACCTGATATCGCCGAGCTTCCCCGCCTCGTCCTCGAAGACGCGGATGAACTCCTCGCCGATCCGGCGCCGCTTCTCCTCGGGCTCGTCGACGCCCTCGAGCCGCGCCAGGAAACGGTCCTCCGCCTGGACGTGGACGAGCGGCACGTTGAAGTGGCCGCCGAACGTCTCGGCCACCTGCTCGGCTTCGTTCGAGCGCATGAAGCCGTGGTCGACGAACACGCATGTGAGCTGGTCGCCGACGGCCTTGTAGACGAGCAGCGCCGCGACGGCGGAGTCGACGCCGCCCGAGAGCCCGCAGATGACGCGGTTGCTCCCAACCTGCGCGCGGATCCGCTCGACCTGCTCCTCGATCACGGCCGCCGGGGTCCAGGCCGGCGGTGCGCCCGCGACCTCGTAGAGGAAGTTCTTCAGCAGGTCCTGGCCGTGCGGTGTGTGGACGACCTCCGGATGGAACTGGACGCCGTAGAGCCCGCGGCCCACGTCCTCGAAGGCGGCGACCGGAGTGGACGCGGACGTGCCGGTCACGACGGCACCCTCGGGCGGCGCGACGACCGTGTCGCGATGGCTCATCCAGACGACCTGCTGCTCGGGCAGCCCCGCGAAGAGGGCGCCGCTGCCGCCCTCGAGCTCGGTCTTGCCGAACTCCGACGCACCCGTGCGCGCGACCTCGCCGCCGAGCTCGAGCGCGAGGAGCTGCGCGCCGTAACAGATGCCGAGCGTCGGAATCCCGAGCTCGAACAGCGCCTCGTCGATCCGCGGCGCGCCGTCGGCGTAGACCGAGGCGGGGCCGCCGGAGAGGATCAGCGCGGCCGGGTTTCGCCGGCGCACCTCCTCGACGCTGAGCGTGTGCGGGACGAGCTCGGAGTAGACGCGGGCGTCGCGGACGCGGCGCGCGATCAGCTGCGCGTACTGGCCGCCGAGGTCGAGCACGAGCACCGGCCGCTCCTCGGCCGTCGGCTCCGGGATCGGAAGCGGATGCACCGAGGCCACTGTGCTAGCTCAACCTCAGGGCCGCCGGTAGTTCGGCGATTCCTTGGTGATCGTGACGTCGTGCGGGTGGCTCTCGCGCAGGCCGGCGCCCGTGATCCGGACGAAGCGGGCGTCGAGCTTGAGTGCCTCCACGGTCGCCGCGCCGGTGTAGCCCATCGCCTGCCGAAGGCCGCCGACGAGCTGGTAGAGGATCTGCTGCACCGGGCCCTTGTAGGGGACGCGGCCCTCGATCCCCTCCGGCACGAGCTTGTCGACGTCCTCGACGTCGCCCTGGAAGTAGCGGTCCTTCGAGAACGAGCGCGCCTTCATCGCGCCGAGCGAGCCCATGCCGCGGTACTCCTTGAAACGCTCGCCCTGGACGAGGATCACGTCGCCGGGGCTCTCGTCCGTGCCGGCGAGCATCGAGCCGAGCATGACCGTGTCCGCGCCGGCGGCGAGCGCCTTGGCGATGTCGCCCGACGAGGTCATGCCGCCGTCGGCGACGACCGGGACGCCCTGCCGGATCGCGTACTCGGCGCACTCGAACACGGCGGTGATCTGGGGGACGCCGACGCCGGCGACCACGCGGGTCGTGCAGATCGAGCCGGGCCCGATCCCGACCTTGATCGCGTCGGCGCCCGCGTCGATCAGCGCCTCGGCCGCCTCGGCGGTCGCGATGTTGCCGGCGATCACCTGCACGTCCCACTCGGCCTTGATCCGTCGCACCATCTCGACCACCGACGCCGAGTGCCCGTGCGCGGTGTCGACGACGACGACGTCGACCTCGGCCGTCGATCAGCGCCCCGGCGCGCTCGAAGGCGTCGGGGCCGACGCCGACGGCGGCGCCGACGCGCAGCCGGCCCTGCTCGTCCTTGGTCGAGAGCGGGAACTCGATCCGCTTCTGGATGTCCTTGACCGTGATCAGGCCCTTGAGCTGACCGTCCGCGTCGACGACCGGGAGCTTCTCGATCTTGTGGCGGTGCAGGATCTCGTTCGCCTCGTCGAGCGTCGTCCCGACCGGTGCGGTGACGAGGTTGCGGGAGGTCATCAACGCCGAGACGGGCTGGCGGACGTTCGACTCGAAGCGGAGGTCGCGGTTGGTCAGGATCCCGACGAGCACGCCGGCGTCGTCGGTGATCGGGACGCCGGAGATGCGGTAGCGGGCCATCAGCTCGAGCGCATCCGCGACGGAGTCCTCGGGCCGGAGCGTGACCGGCTCGACGATCATCCCCGACTCGGAGCGCTTGACCTTGTCGACCTCGGCGACCTGGTCGGCGATCGAGAGGTTGCGGTGCAGGATCCCGATCCCGCCCTCGCGCGCCAGCGCGATCGCGAGCCGGGCCTCGGTGACGGTGTCCATCGCCGCCGAGACGATCGGGATCTCGAGCGCGATCGTGCGCGTCAGCCGGGTCGCGGTGCGCACGTCGTTCGGCAGCACGGACGACTCGGCGGGCACGAGCAGGACGTCGTCGAAGGTGAGGCCTTCACGGCCGAACTTGTCCTCGTACGAAAGCTCCTGCCCCTCCAAGGAGGACAGCGTAACAGCGTCTCTGGACGAGCCCCTAGACGACGGCAGCGAGCTCGACGACCTCGACGCCGCCGACCATCCGGCCGGCGTCGCGTGGGTCGAAGAGGCCGGCGCCGACCTCGAGCGTGGAGGCGGCTCCCGCTGCGACGGCGAGCCGGAGCGCGTCCTCGGCCGACTTGCCCGCCAGGTGGGCGGCGATGAACTGCGCGAGCAGGACGTCGCCCGCGCCCACGACCGAGACCGCCTCGACGTTCGTCGGCGCGTTCGCGCGGTAGCGGCGAACCTGCCGGTCCTCCCGGAAGAGCGCGTAGCAGCCCGACTCGAGCGTGATGTGCACGTTCCGCGCGCCGAGCTCGGCGATTGCGTCGAGCGCCATCAGGAAGTCCTCCTCGTCCTCGAGCTCCTGCCCGACGACGTGCTCGGCCTCGCGCTGGTTCGGCGAGACGAGCCACGGCTCTGCCTCGGTGCCGAACCGCAGCGGCTGACCCTCCGTGTCGAGGATCACCTGGACACCGCGGCGGTTGAGCTCGCGGACGGCCTCCGCGTAGAAGCTCTCCTCGACGCCGCGCGGCAGTGAGCCCGCGATGACGACGAAGTCGGCGCCCCGCGAGAGGTAGTGGAGCTTCTCGAGCAGCGTCTCGAGCTCGTCGGTCGTCACCTTCGGGCCCCACTCGTTGATCTCCGAGTAGGAGCTCTCGGTCGGGTCGACGACGGCGGTCGAGGTCCGCGACTCCTCACCGATCCGGACGAAGTCGTTCAGGATCGCTTCCGCCGTCAGCTCCTCGACGATCCGGGTGCCGGTGCGACCGCCGGCGAGGCCGGTCGCGACGACGGGCACGTCGAGCCGCTTCAGCGCGCGCGCGATGTTGATCCCCTTGCCGCCCGCGAGCGTGAGCACCTGGCTCGCCCGGTGGCGCTGCCCGCGCTGGAAGTTCGGGACGGTCAGCGTGCGGTCGAGTGCGGCGTTCAGCGTGACGGTGACGATCATCCGAGCAGTCCCCCTAGGTGGTCGAGCGTTCGGCCCGCATAGAACCCTACGCGTCCGACGGCGCCGGGCTTCTCGACCGAGTTCGCCGCGACGAGCGGCGAGCGTGCGATCACGGTGCCGCGGGCGAGGACCTGGACCTCGCCGAGCCGCTGTCCCTGGCGGACGGGGAGCTCGACCTCGACGGGGACGACCACGCGCTCGAGCAACGGCCGCTCGACGTGGATCACGCGCAGCGCGGGCTTCGCGGCGACGAGGCGGACGGGGTCCTTTCCGTAGGCGGTGCGAGCGGTGCCGTAGACGCGCTCGCCGTCGATCGCCCAGACGGTCCGGTAGCGCGAGAGCCCCCACACGAGCAGCTTCGACAGGTCGGCGTTGCGCCCGTCGCGTGTCTCGCCGCCGAGGATCGTCGCGTAGATCGTGACGCCGCCGCCCCGGGCGGCGGCGACCTGCGACCAGCCGGCGCCGTCGGTGTGCCCGGTCTTGACGCCGATCAGGTTCGGGAAGCTCGCGAGGAGGTCGTTCCACGTGTGCAGCTGCCGCCCCGCGGCGGTGGCCGTGACGAGGCGGACGGTCTCGCGGATGAACGGCTTGTTCATCGCAACGCGCGCGAGCTTGGTCACGTCGGCTGCGCTCGAGTAGTGGCCGGGCGCATCGAGGCCGTCGGGGTTCACGAAGTGCGTGTCGACCAGCCCGAGCTGGCGCGCGCGAGCGTTCATCAAGCCGACGAAGCGGTCGACCGAGCCGCGGCCGACGAAGGCGGCGATCGCGTTGGCGGCGTCGTTCGCGCTCTGGATCAGTGCCGCCCGGATCAGATCGCGGAGCGTCACCTGCTCGCCCGGGACGAGGTTGATCGTCGACTCGCCGATCGCCGCCGTCCGGCGCGAGATCGTCGCGACGTCGTCGAGCGAGGCGTGCTCGAGCGCGACGATCGCCGTCATCAGCTTGGTGATCGACGCCATCGGCAGGCGCTCGTGCTCGTCCGCTGAGGCCAGGACCTCGCCTGTGCCGGAGTTCTGAACCAGGTACGCCTCCGCGTCGACGGGCGGTGGTGCGGCGGCCGCGACGACTGCGAGAAGCAAGCGTCGCGGCGAAAGCCGAGAGGAAGGCAACCCGCTTCACGCGGCGCGGACTCTACTTGACGCGGATTCGCTGACCGACGGTCAGCGCGACCGGATCGACGTCCGGGTTGAGCACGAGCAGCTGCTCGACCGTCGTGTCGTGCTCGTCGGCGATGACGGCGAGCGTGTCGCCCGCCTGGATCTCGTAGAACTCCGCGCCCGCCGGGGTCGTCGTCGTCCCACCCGTCGTATCGGGCTCCGTCGTCGTCGCGGCCGTCGTCGTCGCGGCGGTGGTGGCGGGCGGCGTCGTCGCGTCGCCGTTCTCGAGGCCGGAGCGGACGAGCAGGATCGCGACGGTTGCCGCGGCCAGAAACGCGGCCGGGGCTGCGTACCGCGCGAGCCGGGCGTTGCCGCCGCATCACCAGCCCGAGACCGACCAGACCTCGGCGCGGAGCCGTGCCGCCTCGACGCCGGCCGCGCTGCGCCAGTCCTGGCTGCTGCCGCGGTAGGCGAAGATGACCGACCGCGAGGCGGTGACGAGCGCGCTCGCAGGGCCGCTCGTGAAGGCGCGCGCGACGTCGGCTGGCAGTGGCGCCCTGTGCTCCCACGCCCGGCAGCAGCAGCACTGCGCGGGGCAACAGCTTGCGCGCCTCGGCAACCGCGCGAGGAACGGTGGCTCCGACGACCGCGCCGACACTCGACAGCCCGCGCTCGCCGGTCAGGTCCGCGCCCCACTCGCCGACGAGCGCAGCCACGTGCTGCCAGACGCGCCGTCCGTCCGACAGCGTCAGCTCCTGCACATCGCCCGCGCCTGCATTTGAAGTTCGCACGAGGCAGAAGATGCCCGCTCCGTGCAGGCGGCATGCCTGCAGGAACGGCTCGACGGAGTCGCCGCCGAGGTAGGTGTTCACGGTGAGAGCATCTGCGAGCGGCTCCCGCTCGTCGCGGGGCTCGAGGTAGGCGCTCGCGTAGGCGCGCGCGGTCGAGCCGATGTCGCCGCGCTTGCCGTCGGCGATCACGAGCAGGCCGGCGGAGCGCCCGTAGTCGCAGACCCGCTCGAGCGCCGAGAAGCCGTCGCCGCCGAGCGCCTCGAAGAAAGCGACCTGCGGCTTGACGGCGACGACGTACGGCGCGACCGCGTCGATGATCCCGCAGCAGAAGCGGGCGTACGCGTTCGCGGCCTCCGCGCGGCCGAGCACGGCTTCGCCGCGCAGCTCGACCGGCAACAGGTCGAGGCGAGGATCGAGGCCGACCACGAGCTGGCTGCGCTTGCGCTCGACCGCGTCCGCGAGCCGGTCGGCGAAGGTCGCGGTGGCGACGGAGGCCATGGGCCAAGACTAGGCAGCCAACCGGACCTCCGCCAGCGGCAGTACGCGCAGCTCCGGCGGCGGCCGGCGCAGGAACGAACCGATCAGAAGCAGCTCGTCTGCATCGCCGGCGTCCGACGGACGACTCGGCGCGGGCGGCCGCGGCGAGCCCGGCCTCGGCCTCGGTCCGGCCGGCGTCGCCCGGCAGCAGCGTTCGCGCCGCCGCGACGCGGCCGCCGGAGACGAGATACATCCGCTGGAAGCCCTCCTCGGCCGCCGGCACGAGCAGACAAAGCTCGAGCGAGCGCAAGCGGTCGAGCTCCGCGAGCGACGCCACCACCTCCTCGAGCGCGGCGATCCGGTCGCGCAGCCGGGCCGGCGTCCTCGAAGCGGAGGTCGGCCGAGAGACGCCGCAGCCGCGCACGCAGCGCGGGCAGCGCGGCCGCGGGCTCACCGTCCCAGTCGCCGAGCGCGCGGGCTGCAGCCTGGGCGCGCCGGCGGCTCTTGAGCGGGCCGTACGACCCGGGCGCGTCGGTGACGCACCAGCCGGCGCCACGGCGGCGCAGATAGACGTAGCGATCGGGACGGGCGCTGCGCGCGTTCGCCGGCGGCCGCAGCTCGCGGAGGAGCCGCAGCTCCTCGAGCCCCGCTTCGAGCTCCGAGCCGAGCACGCGCCACTCGACCCGCTCGAGCGCGCCGAGCGCCGCCTCGACCGCGGGCCGCTGGCGCTCGGTGCGGAAGTACGACCGCAGCCGTGCGCGCAGGTCGCGGGCGCGGCCGACATAGAGCACCTGCTCGTTCCGGTCGCGGAAGAGATAGACGCCCGGGCGCGTCGGCGCCCCGGCGACGAGCGAGCGCTTCCCGGCGAGCCGGCGCGCACGCGGCGCGGAGAGGTCGACGAGCTGCGCCACCGTCTCGGCGCCGCGCTCCTGCGCGAGGCCGATCAGCGCGAGCAGGATCTCGGCCGTCGCCTCCGAGTCGGCGAGCGCCCGGTGGCACGGCCGGGTCGCGGTGCCGAAGAAGTAGGCGAGCGAGGCCAGGCCGACACGCTTCTGGCGCCCCTCGAGCAGCCGCCGGGCGAGCCAGACGGTGTCGACGACCGGTGAGGCCACCCGACGGCCCGTCAGCCGCTCGACCTCACGGTCGAGGAAGCCCATGTCGAAGCGGGCGTTGTGGGCGACGAGCACGGCGTCGCCGGCGAACTCGAGAAAGCGGCGTACGGCGAGCTCGACCGGCGGCGCACCGCGCAGCGCGCCCGGGTCGATCCCGGTCAGCGCCGCGATCGGCGCCGGGAGCGGCCTGCGTGGGTTGACGAGCGTCTCGAACCGCTCCTCCAGCTCGAGCCCTCGCACGCGGACGGCGCCGATCTCGCAGATCGCGGACGAGCCGGGCGAGAGGCCGGTCGTCTCGAGGTCGAAGACGACGTAGGTGGCGTCCTCGAGGGCGAGCGGCGACGCCGGGCGGCGCGGCCAGTCCGACGCTCGCGCCGCGCCAGGCGAGGCGGGCGTCGCCGTCGACGACGTCGGCGAGGAGCGAGCGCGCCAGCCCCGCGGGGACGTGCCGGAGCGCGTAGAGCGCCCGCGCCGCGTCCTCGGCCGGCACCGGTCCGTGCCTGGCCTCGACGAGCTCCACGAGCCGGTCGGCGGCGTCGAAGGAGAGCTGCATGCCACCAGCCTAGGCGAACATATGTTCGCCTGCAACGGCAAAGAGAAGGCCGCGACGCCGCGCGGCCCTCTCGATCCTTCGAAGGAGGACGCGGTGCTAGCCGCCCTTGACCGCTGCCTTCAGCTGGCTGCCCGCCGAGAACTTCGGCACGGTCGCCGCCGGGATCTGCACCTTCTGGCTCGGATTGCGGGGATTGACGCCCTCGCGCGCAGCGCGATCGCTCGTCGAGAACTTGCCGAAGCCGGTGAAGGTGATCGTGTCGCGCTTCTTGAGCGCGTCGGTCACCGTGTCGAGAACCGCGTCCACCGCGGCACCGGCATCGCGGCGGGAGAGATTCGCCCTGGACGCGACCGCGTCAACGAACTCCTGCTTTGTCACTTGCGACTCCTTTGGTTCGTGGGACGTACGGAAACCCGCGGCCACCCTAACAGCACAATCGGACTGCCTCAACGAGTACGTGGCTCAACCATGCGGATTTTCAGCGATGCTTGCGGCCGGGAGCAGGTCCGCCGCCCGGTAGAGGGAGCGCAGACGGACGCCGAGACGGGCCAACTCGTCGGCACCGCCCTCCTCGCGGTCGACGACGCAGATCGCGTTTCGGACGACGAGACCGGCCTCGCGCAGCGCGACCACGGCCTCCGCGAGCGCGCCGCCGGAGGTGACGACGTCCTCGATCAGGCAGACGATCTCCCCCTCCTCGAACGGGCCCTCGAGCCGGTTCGCAGTGCCGTACTCCTTCGCCGTGTCGCGCACGATCACGAACGGGAGCCCGGACGCGAGCGAGGCAGAGGCGGCGAGCGCGACCGCGCCGAGCGCGGGGCCGGCGAGGCGCACGGCGTCGGGCTCGTGCTCGTGCGCGGCGGCGGCGAGCCGCTCGCCGAGCGGGCCGAGCAGCTCCGGCCGCGTCTCGAAGCGGTACTTGTCGAGGTAGTAGCTCGAGCGGCGGCCCGAGCGGAGGAGGAAGTCGCCCTCGAGCAGCGCGTGCTCGCGCAGCTTGACGCCGAGCTCGTCCATCAGAGGGCCTGGCGCGCGAGCGCGAGCAGCGGCTGCGCATGGGGATCGTCGTCGGCGAGCGTGACCGACGAGCCGTCGTCGAAGTACAGGTGGACGCGCTCCCGGCCGGCTTCGCGGCGGCGCCACAGGTAGAGCGGGCCTCCGACGAGCACGGCGAGACCGAGCAGCTTACGCATCGGCCGTCTCCGTCTTCTTCGCCGCTCCGGCTCCTCGGCTTCGGCTTCTTCTGCTTCGCTTCCGCGACCGCCCGGAGGCAGCTGCGGAGGTCGTAGAGGACGAGCCCGGACGACGGGCCGGCGCTGGTCCGCGCGACGATGCCGAAACCGTCCTCGCGGACGACGAAGATGCTGCCGTCGCGCAGCGCCGCCTCGAGGTGCGTCACCGAGCGGCCGCTCGAGCCGAAGCGAGACGTTGCCGCGTCGAGCAGGCCGGCACCGGCCCGGACGAGCCGCTCGGTCTCGGGCTCGCCGGCGAGCGTCGAGCCGAGCACGGCGTCATCGCCGTCGACGACGGCAGCGGCCTCGATCTGCGAGGAGATCTCGGTCAGGTCGGCGAGAGCGGACGCGACATCCACGAGCCAGACGATACTGCCGACGTGCGTCGCCCGTTCGCGCAACCCATCGCCAAGTTCTTCGCCGATCGCGGCCCGCACCTCGCGGCGATGATCGCCTACTTCGGGCTGCTCTCCTCGGTCTCGCTGATCTTCCTCGCGCTCGCCGTCCTCGGCTGGACGGGCCGCGCCGAGGAGTCGAGCTACTTCGTCGAGGCTCTCGACCACCTGTTTCCCTCGCAGTCGATCGAGAACATCGTCAAGGTCGTCCAGGAGATCCGGGAGAACGCCACCACGCTCGGCGTCATCGGCGGCGCGTTCCTGCTCTGGACGTCGCTCTCGCTCTTCAGCGTGCTCGAGTCGGCGTTCAACATCGTCTACGGGCGGCCGAACCGCTCGTTCCTGCGCGGCAAGATCCTCGCAACGCTGTTCATGGCCGGCTCGATCATCGTGCTCGCGACGGGCCTCGTGATCGGCGGCTTCGGCTACGACCTGCTCCAGCGCTTCGCGACCGGCGTGATCGCCAACGGCTTCGTCGCCTTTAGCCTCTCCGTGTTCGTCTCGACGCTCTCCGTCTTCGTCTTCCTCGTGCTCGCCTACGAGCGGCTGACGAACGTCGCGCTGTCGCTGCGCGAGGTCTGGCCGGGGGCGGCGCTCGCCGCGGTGCTGCTCCAGCTGACCTTCCAGATCCTGCCGCTCTTCGTCCGCCTCTCCCGCGAGGTCGTGGCGGTGCAGGCGCTCGGCACCTCCGCGCTCCTGCTCGTCTGGATCTACGTGATGGCGAACGTGATCGTCTTCGGCGCCGAGGTGAACTGGTGGTACGGGAATCGCAACGAGGAGGAGGTCGCGGGCCTGGCCTAGGAGCGTTTGGCGGAATGGCGCTCGGCCCAGCCGCGCTTTCGCCGAACCCTCCTAGTAACAGTCTGTTACTAGGAGGGCTGCCGCGCGGGCGCGGTGGGAGTTGCGCCGCTTCCAGTCGTTACCGAGCTCTGCGACCGTCCGCTCCTCGCCGGTCGGGACGAAGATCGGGTCGTAGCCGAAGCCCTCGTCGCCCCGCGGCTCCGTCGCGATCGTTCCCTCCAGGATCCCGGTGCCGCGCCGCTCCTCCCCGCCGGGGCCGAGCGCGACGAGCTCGCAGACGTAGCGGGCACGGCGATCGACGACTCCGTCGAGCTCCGCGAGCAGCTGCGCGACGCCGTCCGCCGCCCAGCGTGCCGACGCGATCCCCGGCCGGCCGCCGAGGGCGGCGACCTCGATCCCGGAGTCCTCGCCGAGCACCCAGACCTCCGGAGCAGCCAGCTCCCGTCCGAAGTCAGCCTTCGCGCGGGCGTTGTCGTCGTAGGTCGCCCCGTCCTCGGGCGGGTACTCGCGGTCGGTCTCGAGCAGCTCGAGCTCCCAGTCCGGCAGCGCCGCCCGCAGCTCCTCCAGCTTGTGCCGATTGCCCGACGCGAGCCGGGCCTTCACGGCCGCCATTGCACGCGCTCGACGTCGTCGAGCTTGTTGACCTCCTCCGCCACCCGCGCGGACTCCGCTCGGCGCGAGGCGCGCAGCGTCACGTCGACCGTGCGCTCGTCGCCGAACTCGACGTGGCTGACCTGGCCGCCGTACTGCTCGATCGCCGTCAACACCCGCGACGCCTCGCCGTTCGGGGCGAGCTGAATCGCGAGCTCTGCCTCCTCCGGCCGGACGCGGGCGACGAAGCGGGTCGAGATCAGCTTCAGCGGGCCGAGCGAGATCAGCACGAGCAGCGCCGCACCGACGGCCGACCTCGTAGTAGCCGGTGCCCGCCGCCATTCCGATCGCGGCCACGACCCAGAGCGTCGCCGCCGTCGTCAGGCCGCGGACGGAGATGCCGCGGACGATGATCGCGCCGGCGCCGAGGAAGCCGATCCCGGTCACGATCTGCGCCGCGATCCGCGTCGGGTCGAAGACGACGCCGGACGGGGTCGAGAACGTCCAGTCCGTCCAGGCGTAGGCGGAGACGAGCGTGAAGACGCACGCCCCGAGCGAGACGAGCAGGTGCGTGCGGAAGCCGGCCTCGTGGTCGCGCAGCTCGCGCTCGAGCCCGATCGCGCCGCCGAGCCCCGCGGCGATGAGCAGCCGCAGCAGCGCCTCGGCGGTCGAGAGCTCAGGCAACGCGCTCCGCCGCGACCGCGTCGTTCTGGGCGGCCATGATCTCTTCGATTCCGGCGGCGCCGAGGTCGATCATCACGTCGAGCTCCTCGCGCGTGAACGGCTCCCGCTCGGCGGTCGCCTGCACCTCGACGAGACGACCGTCCGCGGTCATGACGACGTTCATGTCCGTCTCGGCGGTCGAGTCCTCGGAGTAGTCGAGGTCGAGCAGCGGCCGCCCGTCGACGACGCCGACGGAGACGGCCGCGATCTGGCCGTTGAGCGCCTTCGAGAGCCCGAACCGGTCGAGCGCTCGCGAGGCGGCGACGTAGGCGCCCGAGATCGCGGCGCAGCGCGTGCCGCCGTCGGCCTGGATCACGTCGCAGTCGAGCCAGAGCGTCCGCTCGCCGAGCGCCTGGAAGTCGCAGACGGAACGGAGCGCGCGGCCGATCAGCCGCTGGATCTCGATCGTGCGACCGCCCTGTCTTCCCCTTCGCGGCCTCGCGTGCGACCCGCTCGCCGGTGGACGCGGGCAGCAGCGAGTACTCGGCGGTCATCCAGCCGCGGCCGGAACGGGAGAGCCAGCGCGGCACGCTCTCCTCGACCATCGCGGTGCAGAGCACGCGGGTCTTCCCCTGCGAGTAGAGGACGGAGCCGTGCGCGAGCTCGACGAAGTCGGGGATCAGGTCGAGCGGGCGGAGCTCGTCGTCCCTACGTCCGTCGGCGCGGCTCATGCGGCCGCCGCCTCGAGAGTCGCGATCTCCACGTGCTCGACCTCCTCGATCGGGAGTTGCAGGAAGCGCCGGCCCATCTCGCGGAACGCGGCCGTGTCGCCGGTGGTCAGGAAGCTGTAGGCGCCCTCGCGCGCCGGGTCGTTCTCGATCCGCTTGCGCGCCAGCGTCTCGGCGACCTCGCGCGCGGTCTCGTCCGCGGAGAAGACGAGCGTGACGTCGCGGCCGAAGACGCGCTGCAGGATCGGCCGGATCAGCGGGTAGTGCGTGCAGCCGAGGATCACCGTGTCGACCCCCGCCTCCTTCAGCGGCGACCGCGTACTCGCGCACGGCGGCAGCGGTCTCCTCGGCGAACGGGTCGTCGCCCTCGATCAGCGGCACGAGCCGCGGGCAGGCGACCGAGAGGACGCTCGCGCCGGCGTCGAGCGCGCGCACGAGCTCCTCGTAGCGGCCGCTCGAGACGGTCGCCTGCGTCGCGAGCAGCCCGATCCGCCGGTTCCGCGTCGCCTGCACGGCCGCGTGCGCCTCGGGCGCGATCACGCCGACGACCGGCACGCGCAGCTCGGTCTGCAGCTCCGGCAGCGCCGCCGCGGTCGCGGAGTTGCACGCGACGACGACGAGCTTGACGCCGCGCGCCTCCAGGAACGAGCCGATCTCGCGCGCGAAGCGGCGCAGCTCGTCGAGCGGACGCGGCCCGTAGGGCAGGCGCGCGCCGTCGCCGAGATAGAGGAAGTCCTCGTGCGGCAGCGTCACCAGGCACTCGTGCAGCACCGTCAGGCCGCCGACGCCCGAGTCGAACACGCCGATCGGCCGCTCGTCCATCTGCGGGATTGTAGGGAGGCGTGGGTGTCGGCTACCGTCCCTCCGTGCTCCGCCGCCTCCTCGCTCGTCTCGCTCGTCGCGCTCGCGTTCGCCGGGCCCGCCTCCGCCTTCTCGAAGGAGGACGGGATGCAGACGATGGACGACGGCGTCCCGATCGCCTTCACCCGCTACACGCCCGACGGCGCGGCACCCGCAGCCGGACGCCCCGGTGTCCTCGTCCTGCACGGGCTCGCCGGCAACCGCGGCTCGGTCGACGCGGTCGCTTCGGCGTTCGCGAGCGCCGGCTACTCGGTGCTCGCCTACGACGCGCGCGGCCACGGCACGTCCGGCGGCGAGATCACGCTCGCCGGCCCGCGCGAGGTCGCCGACCTGCGCGCGCTCCGCAACGCGTTCGCCGCGCCGGCCCGAGGTGAGCGACACGATCGGCGCCTGGGGAATCTCCTACGGCGGCGGCCAGATCTGGAACGCGCTCGCCGCCGGCGTGCCGCTCGCGGCGGCCGAGGTCGTCGAGACCTGGACGTCGCTCTACGACGCGCTCTGGCCGCAGAACCTCGCCCGCTCCGGGATCGTCGCCGGCTTCGCAGCCGGCATCGCCGCCCGCTCGCCGCTCGTCGCCGGGATCCGCGACGACGCCGTTCAGAGCCGGAACCTCGGCGCCGTCCGCGCGCTCACCGCCGAGCGCTCCGCCGCGAGCCGGCTCGGCTCGATCAGGACGCCCGTCTATCTCTTCCAGGGCAAGATCGACTTCGCCTTCGACCTGACGCAGGCGACGTCGGCGTTCTCGCGCCTCGGCGGCCCGAAGAAGCTCTACGCGGGCAACTTCGGCCATCCGCCCTCGACCTTCCCGGGCATCGACAGCAGCTACGTCCTCTCGCAGGGCGTCGCCTGGTTCGACCGTTTCCTGAAGGGGACGCGGAACGGCGTCGACGCGAAGAAGGTCGTGATCGCGAAGCGCGCCTCCGCGACGGCGCGCGTCGAGCTGGACGCGCTGCCCGCGACGCGGACGCAGTCGTTCGCGCTCCGCGGCACGCGCCACCGCCCGCGGCAGCGCGCGTCGTCTCGCGGCGCACGGCGCCGCTGAAGGCGGCGCTCGAGACGTGGGGCAGCGCCGGCACCGCTCGAGTGACCGTGCCGAAGCTCGCGAGCTATCCGCGACTCGTCGTCACGGTCCTCGCCGGCAACCGCGTCGTCGCCCACGGCGGCCTGCAGCCGCGCGTCGGCGTCAACGTCGTCAAGCTCGCGAACTACTGCGTCTACGTCCCGAAGGGAACGCGGCTGCGCGTCACCGTCGGGCCGTCGTCGCCGGCGGGCCAGTTCGCCTACCTCGGCTTCGGCGGCGCCGGCTCGGCGACGATCGGCCCGGTCACGCTCACGCTCTCCACGCTCGCCAAGCCGATCTCGGGATGAAGCGCGTCGCACTGCTCGTCGCGCTCGTGCTCGCGTCCACGGCGGGCGCGGCCTCGACCGCCGACCCGGGGATCAACGCGAAGCGGATCCTGCTCGGCGGCACCGTGCCGCTCTCCGGCGAGGCGGCTGCCTTCGGCTCGGTCGGGCCCGGGCGCGAAGGCGTACTTCGACTACGTCAACGCCCAGGGCGGCGTCAACGGGCGGAAGATCGAGTACCGCTACTACGACGACGGCTACGACCCGGTCCAGACCGTCCAGCTGACGCGGAAGCTCGTCGAGCAGGACAAGGTCTTCGCGATCTTCAACTCGGTCGGCACCGCCAACAACGCCGCGATCCAGCCGTACCTGAACCAGCGCAAGGTGCCGCAGCTCTTCGTCGGCGACGGCTCCCAGGCCTCGTCGCAGCCGGCGCGCTACCCGTGGACGATGGGCTTCCTCCAGAGCTACGTCGGCGAGGGCGCGGTCTACGGCCGGCACCTCGCCGCGAACCGCAAGGCCGCGAAGATCGCCGTCCTCTACGAGAAGACGCCGCTCGGCACCGACATGACGAAGGGGCTCGAGCGCTGGATCCGCGGCAAGGGCCCGCAGGTCGTCGCCAAGCAGAGCTACGAGTTCACCGACACGGACGTCTCCGTCGCAGGTCGCGCAGCTGAAGAGCTCCGGCGCCGACACGCTGATGCTCTTCGCGACGCCGAAGTTTGCGATCCAGGGCTTCGCCGCCGCGAACCGGCTCGGCTGGAAGCCGCAGGTCTACGTCGCGTCGGTCTCGATCGAGCCGAACATCATGGCGATCGCCAGGCTGAACGCACCGGAGCTGACGAAGGGCGCGCTCTCGGTCGCGTTCGTGAAGAACCCGAACGACCCGATCTGGGCCGAAGATCGCTGCGGTCGCCCTCTACCGGAAGATCATGAAGCGGCACGACCCGCGCGGGAAGCCGAGCGACGTCTACAACTGGTACGGGATGACCGTCGCGTGGACGATGGTCGAGACGCTGAAGCGGGCCGGGAAGACGCCGACGCGGGCGAGCCTGCTCCGGGCCGCACAGAATCTTAACCTCGCGGGCAACCCCTTCCTGCTGCCCGGGATCGCGCTGAAAACCACGAGAACACGCTATTTCCCGCTCGATCGGGTCTATCTCTACCGGTACGACAACCGGCAGTGGGTGAAGGCGAGTTCGCTTCTCGACGCCCGCGGGTAGCTTGTTCGCGCACCGCCACCAACGAACTTGGGAGAGGAACTTAAATGAGCAAGACCATCCGCATGCTTCTGCTCGGCCTCGTGGGCGCATTCGCGCTCTCGAGCGCCGGCACAGCGCTCGCGGCCTACACGTCACCCTCGCTCCGGGTGACGGACGACCGCACGTCGACCACGATCCGCTACACGGTCAGCTCGACCGACGACCCGACCGCGAAGCTCACCTTCTACGCACCGACCGCGTACTCGGCGTCGCTGGGCCAGCCGGCCGGCACGACGCTCGGCACGGTCACCGCGCAGGGAACGGCAGCCGACCTCGGCAACGCCGTTCTCCCGCTGACCGGAACCGTCCAGGTGCGCGCCGCGAACGGCACGTACCTCTCCGGCACGACACAGGTCCCGATCGCCGCCGCGGCGACGCAGTGCACGGGAACGGCGACGCACACCGCGTTCTGGGTCCTGATCCTGCAGGCCGCCGGGCAGACGCTCGAGCTGCCGGTCTTCGTCGACGCGCCCGCCGCGCCGCCGGCTCCTGGAGCCTCGGCGAGCGCCTTCGCGTCGAGCTCGATCCAGGCGTGCCTCCCGCCGCCTGACGTGCCCACGGGTACGCCCGGCCGCGCGACCTTCGGCTTCAAGCTGACGCAGGTCGACTTCAAGGTGAACGGCGTCTTCACGAGCCCCGGCACCGGCCAGCCCCGCTGGCGCGTGCTCGCGACCCCGTACACGCCCAACACCGGCCGGCCCAATGCAGCGGGCTCGGTCGAGGCGCAGTCCGTGATCGCGTTCCCGCGCACGCTCTCGCTCCGCAAGCCGACGCTGAAGACGTCGAACGGCGTCGCGACGCTGACGCTCGGCGGGACCGCGCAGCTTCCGGCCGGAGTCGCGTCGACGATCCGGCTCTACCGCGGCAAGTCCGCCGCGGCGCTGAGCCCGTCGGTGCCGCTCACGAAGACAGGCGCCGGCTTCCGCGGCACGCTGCGGATCAGGCAGACGGCCAAGCAGCAGATCGTCTTCCTGCAGGCGAGGGCGACCGTCGCGCCGGGTACGGAGACGTGCACGCCGACGTTCGGTGTCACCTGCCTCGGCGCCACGCGCGCCGCGGTGGCCGTGCGCAGCGGCACCGTCCGCTTCGTGATCCCGGCACGGAAGAAGTAGAGGGACGGCTCGGGCCGTGCGTGTGCTCGCGATCACGCACGGCCCGAACGTCGGTCCCGGCGTCTTCGAGGACGCCGTCCGGGCCGCCGGGCACGAGCTCGTCGAACGCCAGCTCCCCGTCGAAGGCGTGCCGGCCGTCGACGCCGACGCGATCGTCGTCCTCGGTGGCGCGATGCATCCCGACGAGGAAGAGCGCCACGGTTGGCTCGGCCCCGAGCTCCGCTACCTGGAGCAGCAGCTCGAGCGCGGGACGCCCATGCTCGGCGTCTGCCTCGGCTCGCAGCTGATCGCCCGCGCCGCCGGCGCCCGCGTCTTCCGAGCCGTCGAGCCGGAGGTCGGCTGGCTCCCCGTCGAGGTGACGGAGGCCGGCGCCGCCGACTCGGTCGCGTCGGCGCTCCCGCCGCGGTTCGACGCCTTCCAGTGGCACCACTACACGCACGACCTCCCGGACGGCGCCGTCGAGCTGGCACGCAGCCCGGTCTGCACGCAGGCATTCCGGCTCGGCCGTGCGTGGGGTGTTCAGTTCCATCCGGAGGTGCGGGCCGAACAGGTCGAGTCGTGGCTCGCAGAGGATCCCGACGACGTCGCCGACCCGTCGGCGTTGCGGGCGGTGACCCGCGAGCGAATCGAGGACTGGAACGAGCTCGGCCGGCGGCTCTGCGCCGCGTTCCTGACGGCGGTCTAGGAGGATTTGGCGAAGTAGCGGCTGAGCGCCATTCCGCCAAATCCTCCTAGCCGGTCTCTGCGGGCAGCGAGTCGTCGCGCGACCACTCGTGCCAGGAGCCGCGGTAGTTCGAGGCGCGGTAGCCGAGCGAGGCGAGGATCTGTGTCGCCAGCTCGGAGCGCGAGCCGGAGTGGCAGTAGGCGACGAGCTCGACGTCTTCGGGCGGCCCGAGGCGCTCGCGGATCTCGTCCGGCGTCAGTGCCAGCAGGATCTGCAGGTCGAAGTGCTGCGCACCGGCGATCCGGCCGGGGCGCGGGTCACACGGCGCCGTCGTCTCGCCTCGGTACTCGCCGTCGCTGCGGACGTCGAGGACGACGAAGCCCTCCTCGCCGAGGCGGCGGACGACCTCGTCGCGCTCTACGTCCACCGGGCCACCGCGTCGTCCAGGACGAGGCCGAACTCGGCGGGACGCTCGAGACTCACCAGGTGGCCGCAGTCGGGGAGCACGACCGCGTCCGGTTCGAACCGCCGTGCATCGTCGACCGGCACGTACGGATCGCGGTCGCCGACGACCGTGACCGCGCGGTCGCCGAGCGCGCGGTATGCCTCGGTCGAGTCCGGGCGGTCGCGGATCGCCCCGAGCGCGGTCACGAGCTCGTCCTCGGAGCGATCGAGCGCGAGCCCGCGCGCACGGGCGACCACATCGGGATCGCTGTCGTCGCCGAAGAGGCCGGCGCGCATCGCGTCCCACACTCCTTCGGCCCCGCGCTCGCGCGCGATCGCGATCGTCTCCGCGCGCTTCGCGTAGCGCTCGGGCGTGTCGGCCTCGGGGCGGGAGCCCGCCAGCAGCAGACCGGCGAGGCGCTCGGGCGCGCGCCGCGCCGCCGCCAGCGCGGCGTAGCCGCCCATCGAGGCGCCGATGAGGATCAGGCGGCCCGGATACGACTCGAGCACGGCGTCGGCCCAGTCGTCCATCGAGCTGCCGAGCCCGTACAGCCGCGGTGCATGTGTACCCATGTGCCACATGCGCTCGTCGAGCGGGAAGGCGTGCAGGAAGACGACGGTCACAGTGCTGCGACCAGCAGCTGCTCGGCCGCGACGGACGGCCGCATGCAGGCGCGGTCGACCCAATCGGCGAGCGCCGGCCATCGGTCGAGCGGGAGGCCGAGCAGGTCGCGCGCCCGCAGCAGCCAG
This sequence comes from uncultured Gaiellaceae bacterium, assembly GCA_963820695.1. Lineage (GTDB taxonomy): Bacteria > Actinomycetota > Thermoleophilia > Gaiellales > Gaiellaceae > Gaiellasilicea. Next base: position 91,406 of record CAWGAP010000003.1, read on the forward strand.
GGCAGGAATGCGATGTCGGCGAGGCCGAAGGCGCGGCCGCTCAACCAGGGCGTGCCGGCGAGCATCGCGTCCAGGAAGCCGAGCTCCTCCTCGAAGCGCCCGCGCGCACCCTCCTCGCCGCGCCGGAGCGCGTAGTACGGCTTCGAGAAGTCGTCGAAGCGAAAGACGAGCAGCCGTCCCGCCGCACGCTCGCCCGGATCGTCAGGCCACAGCGGCGGCTCGGGGTAGCGCTCGTTCAGGAACTCGGCGATCACGGCCGACTCGGGCAGGATCCAACCGTCCTCGTCGAGTACCGGCACCTTGCCGACCGGATTCATCTCGTAGAGCCAAGCTGGGCGGTCGGCGAGATCGATCTCGACCGTCTCGTACGGAATCTGCTTCTCGGCCAGGACGATCCGGATCCGGGCGCAGTAGGGGCACCGAGCGGCGTCGTAGAGGGTAATCATCCTTGCCACCCCCGTTCCGCGCCCTCGAGCCCGATCGCGGCTGCGATCGTCTCGAGCAGTTCCTGGGCGGGCGGCAGCTCGGCCGGTGAGGCAGCGGTGCGCGCGGCGGCGCGAATTGCAGCCGGTTCGGCGCCCGTGAGCCTCGCGACGACGCGAGGGTTCGCCGCGAGCGCGATCGCGTCGCCCGGCGGCAGCGGTCCGTAGTGCTCGGGGACGGAGAGGTACTCATCGACGATCCGCCCGGCCTCGTGGAGGACGAAGCGGACGACCTGCTCGTGCTCGACGCCGATCGCGATCACCACCGCGCCCGTCCGCTCGGAGAGCTCCTTCGCCAGCCGCCGGAGCGCGGCCGGGTCGCGGTCGCACGCCTCGTCGTAGACCGTGATCCAGCCGTGGCGCGGCGGCGTCACCTCGCTGCCACGCGATCCTCCGGGCAGCCTCGGCACGAATTGCTGCACCGCGCGCTCGACCACGGTGAGATCGTCGGTCTGCACGTGGATCGAGCCGAACGAGCGCCCACTGCCGACCTCGCGCACCTCGAGTGGCAGGACGAGGTTGCGCGACTCCTCGCGGAAGCCAAGCCGCTCGTAGAAATCGAGCGCAGCCGGGTCGGCGTTCACGAAGAGGTGCGTCGCGCCGCGTGCGCGCAGATTCTCGATCACCGTCTCGACGAGTGCGTGGCCGGTTCCCCGGCGACGTCCCGACTCGAGCACATAGATGTCGCCGATCCTCGCGAAGTGATCCTCGAGCCAGGCTGTGACGAACCCGACCGGACGACCGTCCGCCTCCGCCAGGAAGAGCGCGTTCGCATCGAGTGCCTGCTCGAACTCGGCCCGGTTCGCGTCCCAGCTCACGTCCGCCCAGGGCGGCGGCTCGGGGCTCTCCGACTGCCATTGCTCCCAGAGCGCCCGGAGCGCGTCGAAGTCGTCGGCGGTGGCATGGCGGACGGTCATGCGGGCGGGAAGAGACGGAGTCCGGTCAGGAGGTAGTGGGCGGTGAGGTTCTCGTAGGGATGGAAACGCTCGCCGAAGGCTCTCACGTCGGGCACGTCACCATAGAACGCCGCGACTGCCTTCCGCAGTCCCAGGTCGCCCGCGGGCCACGCATGCGGCCGCGCGAGATGGCGCGCGAGGAACCAGTCGGCCGTCCATTCACCGAGCCCTCGGAGCGCGACGAGGCGCGCCGTCACCTCCTCGTCCGGCAGCATTGCGAGCTCGTCGAGGTCGAGCTCGCTTCGCGCGAGCCCGATCACGTACTCGGCCTTTCGGCTCGAGAAGCCGAGCGCGAAGAGCTCGTCCTCGGTCGCCTGCGCGACGCGCTCGCGGAGCGGAAAGGAGTGCGCGTGCTCGTAGGCGACTCCGTAGCGCTCGATGAAACGGCTCCGGATCGCGGCCGCCGACTGGAGCGAGACCTGTTGCGCGGTGATCGAGGTGACGAGGGCCTCGAAAGGGTTCGTCTGCAGCGGCGGGCGGAAGCCGGCGAGCGAGGAGGCGAGACGGCTGAGGGGCGGCTCGCCGAGCGCCCAGGAGGCGAAGCCGTCGAGGTCGAACGGGAGGCCGAGGAAATGCAGGAGCTGTGGCTCGAGCGAGGCGTCGTGGGGCGAGACGTCGACGCCGCCGGGCGCCGGCTCGATCCGCAGCTCGCGTTCGGCGAAGACGCGGTGGATCCCGCCGTCGCGCCAGACGGTCGCCCGGTCGAGCCCGTAGACGTCGAAGCGGGCGGTCGAGACCTCGAAGTCGTACGGCTGCGGGAGCGGAACGAGCACGCGGCAACCCTGCCTGAGATGGACGGTGCGTGCCTGGCACCGTGCCTGGCACCGAACCGAGGTTTCAAGGAGGAAAGCGCTGCTGCCGATAGCAATGCCCATGCGGCCGCTCGTCCTCGTCAGCCTGCTCGTCCTCGGACTCGTCCCGAACGCCCACGCCGCGGCCGACCGCTCCTGGGCGCAGCCTCAGATCGAGGCCGTCGTCGAGGCCGGCTTGCTCGCCGACTCCGCCGCGACCTTCAAGCCGCAACAGCCCCTGACCCAGCGCGCGCTCGCCGCCGCGCTCGAGACGCTCTCGCTCGCTGCGGAGGAACCCGTCGACTACCGCTACCCGGTCGTCGCGCCCGGCCGGGCCGTCACGATCCGCGAGCTCGACGCGGCGCTCGTCGGCTTCCTCGGCCTCGGCGACGCCGCACGCCTCGTCACCGTCGCGCTCCGCGACGCCGGCCTCGCGCCCAAGGCAGGTGTGGGCACCGAGACGGTCGGGCGCCTGCTCGGGCTCCGCTTCAACCACCCTGCCGCCGAGGACAGGCTGGAGCTCGGCCTGAACGACCCGGCCACGCGCGCAGAGGGCGCGTACTCCCTCGCCCGCTTGCTCGATCTCTCGGGCTGGGAGCAGGAGCAGATCCGAGCGGCGACCGAGCAGCTCGTCCTGCCGGAAATGACCGGCACACAGCAGCGGCTGCTCCGCCGCGCCGTCTCGTTCGTCGGCACGCCCTACGTCTGGGGCGGGACCTCCGAGGCGTCACAGCAGCTCTGGGATGGGAAGCGGCTCCCGGGAGGCTTCGACTGCTCCGGCTTCGTCTGGCGCGTCTTCAAGCTCGAGCCGTTTCCCGGCGCGTCGGCGCTCGCGACGGTGCTCCGCGGCCGCACAACCTACGAGATGTCAGGCGAGGTGCCGCCGGCGCAGCGGATCAGGAAGATCGAGAACCTGCAGCCCGGCGATCTGATCTTCCAGGGAGCCAGGGGCTCGAAGTCGAAGCCGGCCCAGATCGACCATGCGGCGATTTACCTGGGCGGCGGCTGGTTCGCCCACTCGTCAGGACACGGCACCACCCTCCATCCGCTCGAAGGGTGGTACCGCGACCGGTTCGCGTGGGCTCGGCGACCCCTGCGCGAAGCGGGGATCGCCTAGCCGGGTTACGCGTCCGCGAGCATTCCCGCCAGCTCGTCGAGCGAGGGGATCTCCTCGTCGTCCGCCGGCTTCGGGCGCTCCTGCTGTCCGCGCTCCTGCTGACCCCGCTCCTTCGGCTCGGCCGGCCGCACGTCCGGCTTCGGCGCGCGGCAGCTCGACGCCTCCGCGGCCGGATTACAGGACACGAAGCGTCCGTGGAAGCTGCCGCTCGCCCCTGCCGGCAGCAGCGCGCGATAGTGCTTCGCGAAGCCGCGGAACGTGAAGTGGCTGCCGAGCAGGATCACCTGGCCGCCCTGACGGCCGGCGCAGCGGTAGACCATCCCGTTCGCGGTCTCCTGCTTCTGCACCCGGCCCGTGCCGAGACAGCGGATCTTGAGATCGCCGCCGAGGTCGAGGACGCCGATGTAGCCGGCACGCGCCGCGATCTTGACGGGCCGCTGGCCGTCCTCCATCGCGAGCTCGAGCTCGCCGCCGAAGTAGCCGGCGCCGACGAGCGCCGACGGGCCCTTGACTCTCGCATCCTTCGCAACCGCGGCAACGGGAACGAGGAGCGCGACCAGAGCAGTCACCGCAATGGTGCGAATGCTGACCTGCATGGTGCTTCCTCCTTGGTGGGTTGCTTGCCTCGAGACCACCATCGGCAGCGCCGGTAAGGGCGGAGCCGGGAGCGCGTACGGGTTCGGTCAGCGCCCTGTAATCAGAGTGTGGGCGGGGTACCTCGAAGGAGGGTCGCGACCTCGTCGAGGCTCTCGAACGGCTCGTAGTCGACGCCGAGCTCGCCGAGGTGACGAGCGAGCGAGTCGCGCGCGAAGATCCGGTCGGCCGCGAGGGCCGCGCAGCGATCCGAGTAGCCGTCGCCGACGTAGGCGTACGGCCCCCCTGCGACGCCGCCACGCTTGCACGGCTCGCCGCAGCTGGCGCACGCGGCCTCGTCGCGGAAGCTGACCCGCCATCCGTCCGCCCGCGCCTCGACCCGGTTCGCGAGCACCTCCAGCTCGATCCCCTCGCGCCGCAGCACGGGCTCGATCAGCTCGTGGAAACCCGCCGAGACGATGACGGGGCGGAGCTCGGCGAGCTCGGCCAGTCCCGGACGCACCTCGACGTTCTCGAGCACCCAGTCGACGACGTCGCTCGAGCGGCGCCGTCGATCGCCTCGAACTCGAGCGCGATCTCCTCGTGCAGCGTCAGGTCGACGCCCACACGCGGCTCGAGCGCCGCCAGCAGCGCCGGATCGCCGAAGGCGTGGATCACCTGCACGAGCGAGTCCTCGACGGTGACCGTCCCGTCCCAGTCGACGAAGAGCCGCAAGGACTACAGGTGTGAGGTGAGGCCGGCGTCGAGACCGGCGTCCTCGTCGGCCTCGTACCACGAGAGCGCGTACTTGCCGTCGTCGAGGTCGCGCGCGAGCGTCGTCAGCCGGAGCGGGTTGAACGTGTCGCACATGACCGCGAGCTCGCCCGTCTCGTGCAGCCCGATCGACTTCTCCGCGAGACCCGGCTGCGGCCCGTGCGGCAGCCCGGACGGGTGCAGCGTGACCGAGCCGACGTCGACGCCCTTCCGCGACCCGAAGTTGCCGGAGACGTAATAGATCATCTCCTCGCTCTGCAGGTTCGAGTGGTGGTACGGGATCGGGATCGCCAGCGGGTCGAAGTCGAGCTTGCGCGGGCAGAACGAGCAGATGACGAAGTTGCGCCCGGCGAAGGTCTGGTGCGAGGGCGGCGGCTGGTGGATCCGGCCGGTGATCGGCTCGAAGTCGTGGATCGAGAACGTCCACGGATACAGGTAGCCGTCCCAGCCGACGACGTCGAACGGGTGGTAGTCGAGCAGGTAGGTCTGGTAGCCGTCGCGGACACGCACCTTGACCGGGAACTCGCCGCGCTCACGGTGGGTGTTCAGCTCCGTCGGCGGGTGGATGTCGCGGTGGTAGTACGGCGCCCCCTCGAGGATCTGCCCGTACTGGTTCCGGTACCGGCGCGGGATCTCGATCAGCCCGGGGGTCTCGAAGATCAGGTAGCGCTGCTCGCCCTCCGGGCGGAAGCGGTAGGTCGTTCCCCGCGGGACGACGACGTAGTCGCCCTCCTTGTAGGGCAGCTCGCCGAAGATCGTCTCGAGAACGCCCGACCCTTCGTGGACGAAGATCACCTCGTCGCCCTCACCGTTGCGGAAGAAGTAGTCCATCTGCTCGGTCGGGCGGCAGAGCGAGATCTCGACGTCGGCGTTCCACATCAGCAGCCGCCGGCCGGTGACCTCGTCGCCGCCGGGGTCGATCTCCTTCGTGTGCATCATCCGGTGCTGGTGCGTCTCGGGCACCCACTCGTCGCGCACGATCGGCTCGAACGCGCCGATCTCCTGCACGCGGCAGGGCGACTGGAGGTGGTAGAGGATCGACTCGTTGCCGGTGAAGCCCTCGAGGCCCATCACCTCCTCGGTCAGCAGCGTGCCGTTGTCGCGGAACTGGATGTGCCGCTTGCGCGGAACGTCGCCGAGGCGCTGGTAGAAGGGCATGGCCGCAGGATACCCCGACCGACGAACCCGATCTGCCGGGCTAGGAGACGAACGCGGCGAGCTCGCCGATGCCGTCGAACGAGACGACGAAGCCGCCGCTCTCGATCCCCTCGTGCAGCTCGAGCACGGGCCCGGCGAGGAGGTCGCCCGGCCGCAGGCGCGTGTTCGCAGCGGCGAGCGCGCGGGCCGCCTCCCAGTCGAAGCCGCCCTCCGGAAGCCCGGTCTCCACCGTCGGCCCGAGCACCAGCGCGAAGTCGCGATCCTTCGGCGCTGCGAGCTCGGGAGCGCGCCACTCGACGAGCCCGGTCCAGCCGCCGATCGCACCGTCGGCGCCGATCACCGCAACGAGCCGCTGCGCCGCGTCGAGCCGACCGCCGGGCCGCGGGATCTCGCTGCCCGGCGAGCGCACCGCGGTTGGATTCACGAACGCGAACGTGTGCTCGATCGTCGAAGATCCGGATCGCCGGCGGCTCGAGCACCGGCGCGCGCAGCTGAACTGCGGCGAGCGGATACCTCGCGTGCTCACGCGCGGACGAGCCGCTCGCGAAGTAGGACTGCAGCGTCTGGGCGGCGAGCTGGACGACGACGTCGCCGTCGATCCGGCCCGGCCAGCCGCGCTCGAGATCGGCGTCGGCCGGCGTGAACATGCACAACCTCATGGCTCGGTGTGGACGATCACGTCGGCGACGTCCGGGCGCGCGCGGCGCAGCCGCTCCTCGACCTCGCTCGCGCGGGCGTGCGCCTCGGCGAGCGTCGAGCCCGGGTCGAGCCCGAGCGTGACGAAGACGACGACACCCTTCTCGGTCCGCAGCAGCCGCAACTCCCGGGGCGGGCCCCCGGCCGCGCGCGCGACGGCATCCTCGATCTCGGCCGCTTCGACCTCCTCGCCCGAGTCGACCTCGGCGAGCGGCTCGAGATGCGTCTGCACCGAGCCGATCTCGGGAACGGCGCGAACGATCTCGCGCTCGACCTGCTCCGCGATCTCGTGCGCCTCCTCGAGCGCGAGCTCGCCCGGCAGTTTCAGGTGAAGCGAGAGCTCGGTGTGCCCGTCGAGCGAGACGACGCTGAGATTGTGGATCTCGCGCACGCGCGGCACCGAGAGCGCCGCGGCGTGGGCACGCTCGCGCAGCGCCGCCTCCGCCTGTCGCGGCTCGACGTGGACGACGACGTCGATCCCGGGCAGAGCGCGCTCGAGCTCCTCTTCGACCCGGTCGGCCGTCGCATGGCCCTGGCCGACGGCGGCGCCGGGCGGCACCGAGATGACAGCGTCCGCGAACGTGCTCCCCGCCGCCTGGCGCAGGCGCAGCCGTTCGAGCTGGACCGGCGGCTCGATCCGGGCGATCGCCGCACGCGCAGCCTCCTCGGCGTCGGCCGGCGCGCGGTCCATCAGCACGTCGACGTTGCGACGGATCAGCCGCGCCGCCGCCACGAGCACCAGCGCGGCGACGAAGAGCGCCGCGATCGAGTCGCCCCCGGGGTACCCCGCCGACGCGGCGACGAGCCCGGCGAGCACGGCGAGCGTGCCGACGAAGTCACTGCCGAAGTGGAGCGCGTTCGAGAACAGAGCCTCGCTGCGATAGCGCTTCGCCGTACGGTACGAGACGACCGTGCGGCCGAGGTCGATCGCGAGCACGATCCCGACGACCGCGAAGACCCACCAGCTCGTGTCGACCATGCTCTCGGCTGCCCCGGTGAGGCGCGTTATCGCGAGCGCGGCCACCGCGACGCTGACGAGGGCGAGGATCGTCGCCTCGCCCAGCGCGGCCAGGTGCTCGGCCTTGCCGTGCCCGTACTGGTGACCACGGTCGGCCGGGCGGCCGGCGACGCCGAGCGCGAAGAAGGTGAGCAGCGCCGCGACGAGGTCGGTGCCAGAGTGGAGCGCCTCGGAGACGAGACCGAGGCTGCCGCTCGCCAGCCCGGTGCCCAGCTTGAGCGTCAGGAGAGCCGCTGCCGCGCCGATCGAGACGAGCGCGGTACGGCGCTGCGGCGTCATGCCGCGAAGGCTAGATCAGTACCAGCTGCCGCGGCGGAAACCGCCGAACACCAGCCCGAGGATGATCAGGATCAGCCCGAGGATGAGGCGATCGGTCACCGCGAGGACGATGCCGATGATGACGAGGATTGCGCCGACTCCCATCGGCGCGACTATCTCACGCGCCGCCGGACGGCAAACCGCTACAGATTTCCGCGCAGCGCCTGCTCGCGCTCGATCGACTCGAACAGCGCCTTGAAGTTGCCCTCGCCGAACGTCGTCGCGCCGTGCCGCTCGATCACCTCGAAGAAGAGCGTCGGCCGGTCCTGCGCCGTCTTCGTGAAGATCTGCAGCAGGTAGCCGTCCTCGTCCCGGTCGGCGAGGATTCGCAGCCGCTTCAGGTCGCCGTAGTCCTCGGCGATCTCGCCCACCCGTCCCTCGACCTCGTCGTAGTAGGCCTCGGGGGTGTCGAGGAAGATGACGCCGCGATCCCTGAGCGTCTCGATCGTCTGCACGATGCTCGACGTCTGCAGCGCGATGTGCTGGACGCCGGGGCCCTCGCTGAACTCGAGGTACTCGTCGATCTGGCTCTTGCGCTTCCCCTCGGCCGGCTCGTTGATCGGGAACTTGATCTTGCCGGCGCCGTCCGCCATCACCTTGCTCATCAGCGCCGAGTACTCGGTCTGGATCTGGTCGTCGCCGAAGTGGACGATGTTGGTCATCCCGAAGACGCGCTCGTAGAACTCGACCCACTCGTTCATCTTCCCGAGCTCGACGTTGCCGACGACGTGGTCGATCGCGATCAGGCCGACCCCCCGCCCGGCGCGCCCGTTCGGCGAGAGCGAGATGTAGCCGGGGAGATACGGGCCGGAGTAGTCGGCGCGGTTGACGAAGGTGTGCACGTTCTCGCCGTACGTCGCGATCGTGGCCAGCTCGACGCGGCCGTGCTCGTCCTCGGCCCAGCGCGGCTCGGCGATGCTCGTCGCGCCGCGCTCGACGGCCGCCCGGTAGGCGGCGCTCACATCCGGAACCTGCAGCGCGACGTCCTTCGCCGCGTCGCCGTGGCGGGCGGCAAACCGGACGATCTCGCTGTCGCTGCGGAGCCCGCTCGTGAGCACGAGCTTGATCTCGCCCTGCTCGAGCACGTAGGAGGCACGGTCGCGGACGCCGGTCTCGGGGCCTGCGTAGGCGACGCGGTCGAACCCGAGCGCGTGCTCGTACCAGAACGCCGCCTGCTTGGCGTTCCCGACCCAGAGCTCGACGTGATCCCACCCGTCGAGCGGCATGAAGTCCGTGTCTGCCACGGGCCGGATCTTACTCGGAGGCGGGCGCAGGCGGTCGTCGCCGCGCAGCGAGAATTCCACCCGCGATCAGGATCCCGCCCAGCACCTGCACGACCGTCATCTGCTCGTCGAGGAGCACGAGCGCGAAGACCGCGGCGACGAACGGCTGCAGGTTCGCGACCAGGGTGGCGCGGGAGGGCGCCGATCCGGTGCAGCGAGCGAAACCAGAGCACGTTCGTGGTCACGAGCGGCCCGAGCGTCGCGAACGCGAGCAGCAACCAGACCGTCCAGCCGAGCTCGTAGTCCTGCTCGAGCGTCTGCGGCGCGCCCACGATCGCGATCAGGACCCAGCCGAGCGAGAGCACGACGGCGCTGATCCGCGAGGCGGAGTAGCGCTCCATCAGCGGCGCGATCGCCACCGAGTAGGCCGCCCAGGTCGCGGCCGTCGCGATCCCGAGCAGGTCTCCGCGAAGGTCTCCCGAGAGGCCGCCGGACGCGCCGAGCGCCACGAGGCCGACGCCCGCGAAGGAGACGGTGGCCGCGAGCCAGAACCGCCGTGACAGCCGCTCGAGCCCGAACGCAAGCCCGATCAACGCCGCGAAGATCGGGGTCGCGCCCAGGATCAGGGCGATCGTCGAGGCGCTCGTCTTCTCGAGTGCGTAGACGAACGAGAGCTGGTTCAGCCAGAGGCAGAGCGCCGCAAGGACGACGAGCAGCAGGTCGGAGCGGCGAATCCGCAGCGTCCGCTCGGCGACGATTGCGATCCCGAGGAAGATCAGGGTCGCCGCGCCGTAGCGGATGGTCGCGTACGCGAGCGGCTCGAACCCGTGCGTGAGGATGTAGCGCGTGACGGTGAGGTTGAGCGCCCAGAGGACGACCGTCGTCAGCAGCATCAGCTCGATGCTCAGCGGTCGCCGCATGCGGCGAGACTACTGACGAGACGTTCAACCGAACGGGGGTTGCCGCCCGGTCGGATCGCTGCGACCCTGTGCGCCGTGAACGGCCTCCGCATCCTCCTCGCGACCGCGTGCGCCGGCGCTGCCGCGTGGGCGCTCGCCGGTGTCGCCTCGCCGGCTTCCGTCGGTCTCGCAGCGCCGGTGCACCCCAGCGCCGCATCGAAGCAGTACTGCCCGGCGGCCGTGAAGAAGGCACGCAAGGCTGCCGTTCAGCGCTACAGGAAGCAGATGGCCGCGCAGCGAAAGGCGTACTTCAAGCGGACGCGCAGCCCGAAGCTCCGCGCCGCGTTCGTGCGCAAGCAGAACGCGCAGCTGAAGGCGCTCGAACGCACCCTCAAGCTGTGCAAGTAGACGTTACGCTTGCGCCGTCATGGCCGAGCCCTCGATCCGCGACATCGACGCCCTCGTCGGGCCCGCGACGCCGCATTTCGCGTTCCAGATCCGGGCACGTGTCCGCGACCTGATCAGCGACCTGCCTCCGGACCATCCGGTGCGGCGGTACGGCGAGGAGAAGATCCGGCTGCTCGAGGCGCTCGGATACGCGTCCTCGAAAGCCGAGCAGGGCGGCAAGGAGCCGCGCACGCGGATCGGCTGGGAGGAGCTGCCGAGCTCCGCGCCGGCGTACGAGCCGCTGCCGAAGCGGTCATGACGCCCTTCCAGGGCGCGTCGGTCTTCGTGACCGGGGGCTCGCGGGGAATCGGCAAGGCGATCGCGCTCAACTTCGCGGCCCTCGGCGCCACCCGCGTCGCGATCGGCTACCTCCGCTCGGACAACGCCGCAGAGGAAACGGCCGAGGAGCTGGCGGCGCTGGGCGCCGAGCCGATCCTGGTCCGCGGCAACATCTCCTCCGACCGCGTGCTCGAAGAGGTCGCGCTGCTCGGTGCGCTCGACGTGCTGGTCCACAACGCCGCCACCGGCGTGATCCGGCCGGCGCTCGAGACCGAGGACAAGCACTGGGACTGGACAATGACCGCGAACACGCGCGCCTTGCTGGCGCTGGCCCGCGTGAGCGCGCCGCAGATGCTGCCCGGCGCGTCGATCATCGGGCTCTCGAGCCTCGGCTCGCAGCGCGTGCTCGAGAACTACTCGCTCGTCGGCACCTCGAAAGCCGCGCTCGAGGCACTGATCCGCTACCTCGCAGTCGAGCTCGCCCCGCTTGGGATTCGCGCGAACGCCGTTTCGGGCGGCGTCGTCGACACGGGCGCGCTCGAGCACTTCCCGAACAAGGACGAGATGCTCCGCTTCGGCCGCGACAATCCGGCCGGCAGGCTGGTGCGACCCGAGGACATCGCGGATGCGGTCGCGTTCCTCTGCTCGCCGGCGGCCGAGATGATTCGCGGCCAGACCCTGATCGTCGACGGCGGCTTCTCCCTGAGGGCGTAGATGGAACCGACCGACCACAACCGGCGCGCCTTCGACGACGCGCACCGCACCTCCGAGAACGTGCTCCAGGTTCCGGGCATGCCGGAACGGATCCGCGAGCGGCTGCAGGGGGCGAGCGGCCATCGCGTCCTCCACCTCCTCAGCGGCACCGGCCGCGAGTCGGTCGACCTGGCCGACCTCGGCGCCCTCGTCACCGGCGTCGACGACGACGAAGCGGCGATCGAGTCGGCCCGCCGCCGCGCGCCCGAGCTGCCGTGGGTGCACGCCGACGTCCACTCGCTGCCTCCGGAGCTCCTGCTCGGCCGCTGGGATCTCGTCTACCTCGGCTACGGCTCACTCCGACGGCTGCGTTCCGCCGAGCCCTTCGCCGGCGGCGTCGCGGCGGCGCTCCGCCCGGGCGGCGTGCTCCTCCTCCACGACGAGCATCCGGCGGCGACCGTACTCGACGCCTTCGGCCGCTGGCGCGGCGACTACTTCGCCTCGGTCGGCCTCGGCGAGCTCGTCACCGCGATTGTCGGCGCCGGGCTCTTGCTGCGCGGGCTCGAGGAATGGCCGGGCAAGGACGCGAACGTCCCCGGACACCTCGTGCTGGCGGCGGAGAAGCCGGGCGCGTAGAACCGACAGCCCGAACATGAGCAACATCGCTAGCGCCGGCGGAACAAGGATCGTCCCAGGTCGCCGGCGACATAGCCGGCGACCTTCGGGTTCTCCTGCAGCCGCCGCAGCGAGTACTCGTACCACTGGCGCCCGAAGGGGACATAGATGCGCAGCCGGTGCCCCTCGGCGACGATGCGGTCGCCGAGCTCCGGGCGTACGCCGAGCAGCATCTGGAACTCGTAGCGGTCGGGCGGGAGGCTCCGTTCCCGCACGAGCCGGCGGGACTGGTCGACGAGCCACTCGTCGTGGGTCGCGATCGCCGCGTACGAGCCGCCGTCGAGGAGCGTCTCGAGCGCCTCGACGAAGCTCGCTCTCACCTCGCGGTCGTCGCGGAACTGGATCGACTCCGGCTCGAGGTAGATCCCCTTGCAGATCCTGACGCTCGCCCCCGCGAGTGTCGCCGCATCGGCCACCGTCCGTCTGAGCGAGGCCTGGAGGACGGGACCGACACGCGCGTGACCCTCGTCGCGCAGCTCGCGGAAGAGCCGGAGCGTGTCGTCGGTGGTCGACGAGTCCTCCATGTCGATCCGGACGAAGCGGTTCGTCGGCTCGGCGGCCGCGATCACCGTCTCGACGTTGCGCTTGCACAGGTCGTAGTCGAGCTTGAGCCCGAGCCCCGTCGGCTTGACGCTCACGTTTGCGTCGAGGCCGTCCTGCTCGAACGCATCGAGCGCCGCGACGTACTCGGCCGCGATCGCCGCCGCCTCATCCGCATGCTCGACCTCCTCGCCGAGCACGTCGACGGTCGCGAGCTTCCCCTGGGCGTTCAAGCCGGCCACGACCCGCCGCGCGTCCTCGAGCCCCGCCCCCGCGATGTAGCGCGACGAGAGCTTCCGCACGACCGGCTTCGGGACGACCGGGAGCAGCGTGACGACGGCACGGTCGAGCAAGGACACGGTTCAGTCGGCGCAAGATGAGCATCCGCGGAAGCGGATGCTCATCGCGCGAAGACCCCTGAAGGGTCGCTTCGCTCCCAGGTTCGCTCCGTCAAGGGGGCGCTGGCCAATCTGCGCGCGTCATCGTTCTTGCATGAAGCCCTGGCGGGCTGCGCTAGACGAGCGCGACCGCCTCGGGGAAGAGCACGCGCATGGCGTCGCGGAGCGCGACCGCCTGCTCGTCGATGGCGCCGCTCGGCTGCACCTGCTTCAGCGCGGCTGCGGTCAGCTCGACCGCGGTGTTCAGAGTCAGCGTGGCGAACTGCTCCCGCTGGGCCTCCTGCACCGACTCGGCCTGCTGCTCCGCGAACTCGCGCAGGCCGCGCAGGAGATCCTCCGGATCGCCCCCGAACGGGAAGCCGCCGAAACCACCACCTTCCATACTCCGAGGTTACCGAAGTGGGATCCGGTAGGAGCCCGCGACATCCGAGAAGAGCGCGTCGACGACCTCGCTCGCGCCTCTCATCGCGGCTGCGAACGGCGATCCCTGCGCGACGCCGCCGAGCGCCACCTCGAGCGTCCGCGTCGCGGCGCCGATCTGGTCGAGGCGGGCGGGGGTGGCGAGCATCGGCGGCGCCCCCAGCACACGCTGCAGCTCGAGCACCGCCTCCTCGGCTTCCTCGATCCCGGCAGGGTTCTCGGTCACGCGCAGCGCGGCGAGCTGTGAGCGGAGCTCGTCGAGATCGCCGCCCGCGGCCGTCTCCTCCGCCAGCTCGCAGAGCGCGAGGATCGAGACCGCGTCGCGAACACGCTGCCGCTCCGCGACCGGCTCCCCGTCGCCGTCGAGCGCGATCCAGGTGTGTCCCCCGTCGGCCTCCTCGAACGCGCAGACGTAGATCCGATCCCCTGCGTGCGGCTCCGCGGCGAGCACGGCATCGGCGCCCGCCTTCTCCGCGATTCGCCCGAGCTCCTCGGCCAGCGTCATCGCCGCAACATACGATGGAATCGTGCTCGAGGAGGCGGCACTCACGCTTGCGATCCTGGCCTTCGCGCTCTCGGTCGTAGCGGTCATCGTCGCGCGAAAGCGGCGGGCTGACCCGACGGCGGATGCCCGACGTGAGCTCGAGACGCTCGTCGACGAGCAGACGTCCGCGAGCGCGGAGGAGCTGAAGGCCCGGCTGGCGCGGATGCGGGCGGACTCGCTCTCCGTCCTCGCCGAGGACGAGCGGCGGATCGCCGACGAGCGGCGCCAGGAGCTGGCGGAGCGCGAGCGCGCGGCCGGCGTCGAGCTTGCCGACGCGCTCGCCGAAACGACGCGCCGCGTCGACGAGCGTCTGCGCGGCTGGCGCGACGACCTCGACCGGGCGCAGCAGACTCTCGAGACCGAGCTGCGGCGGCTCGAGCAGCGCCAGAAGCAGCTGATCGCCGAGGCGGAGGCACGGATCGACGCCGAGGCCACGGAGCTCGTGACCACCTCCGACGAGCAGCGCGCGTCCGTGCTCAGGCTCCGCGAGGAGCTCGAGCGGGCGGCGCAGCAGGCGGTCGCGGAGGCGCTCGAAGAGCTCGAGGCGCACACGAGCGAGCGGCGGCGGGTGATCGAGGAGATCGCCGAGCGGCTGCGGCGGCGCGAGCAGGCCCTGACCGAGCAGGTCGAGCGGGCCGAGACGGAGGCGGCGCGGAGGATCGAGGCCTCGTTCGCCGACATCGAGCGGCGCCAGCTGGAGCAGCTCCAGCGGGCGATCGGACGCGAGGCGGAACGGCATGCCGAGGCCGCCGGAGTTCAGTTCGACACGACGATGCGCGCGGCGCGCGAGGAGGCGGCGGGACGGCTGTCGCGCGAGCTCGACCGCGCCGTCGAGACCTTCGTGCGCCAGGCCGACTCCGTCTTCGCCGAGCGGCTCGCCCAGACGGGCGACGCCGGCCAGCAGCGGCTCGAGCAGCGCCAGCGCCAGGCCCAGGCGGCGTTCGAGCGCCAGCGCGAGGAGCTGGTCGCTGCGTTCCAGGAACGTGTGGCCGCCGCCGACGCCGATCTCCGACGCACGCTCGGCGCGTTCGCGGCCGAGGCCGAGGCCGAGCGCTCGGCGATTGCGGAGCGGCTCGCCGACCTCCACCGCCGGGTCGACGAGGCCTCGGCGCTCCGCCGCGCCTAGGAAGGTTTCCGGCTAACAAGCAGCCGCAGGGAACGTCTCTTGCACCACGAACATGCGCAGCATGGCTGACACCACGGAGCTGATCGATCGCGGCAGCGAGCGGGCAAAGGTCGAGTCCTGGCGCCTGCACGTCCTGATCGAGGCCGGCTATCCGCTCCCTCTGGCCGAGAAGATCGCGGCCGCGCTCGACGCCGATCTGCACGAGGCGGTCGAGCTGGTGCACCAGGGCTGCGACCCGCGCGTCGCCGCCGAGATCCTTCTCTAGCTAGTCGGCGTCCAGGCCGGGGCCGACCGCCACGAGCACAGCGCCGAGGGCGGCCGACGCGGTCCCGAGGACGAACGACGACTTGGCGCCGTAGGCGTCGATCAACGTCCCGCCGAGCGCCATCCCGACCGAGAATCCGGCGAAGACCGCCGTCGTGATCCAGGAGAACGCCTCGGCGGCGGTCCCGCGGGCGGCAACCGCGTCGACCAGCCCGTAGGCGGACATCACGACCGGGGCGATCGCCAGCCCGGCGAGGAAGGCGAGCACGGCCATGCTCGGCAGCGACCACCCGAGCAGCGGCAGCGCGAGGCCGAAGGCGAGCAGGACCGCGGAGACGCGCAAGAGCCGTAGAGGTGGCATCGTCACCCGCGCGCCGACCACGAGCCCGCCGACGAGGCTGCCGCCGGCGAAGAGCGACAGTGGGATGCTGCCGAGCTCCGCGCCTCCATGCAGCTCGGCGAAGGCGGGGAAGCCGACCTCGGTGGCGCCGAAGCCGAGGCCGAGGCAGGCGGAGAGGCCGATGAGCGTCAGCACGCCGCGCGACTCGAGCGCCCCCAGGATCGATGCGGTGTGCCTCTCGTCCTCGGGCCGCCAGGCGCGCACGGGCTCGGCGAGCGCGATCAACATCGTGCCGACGCCGCCCGCGACGGCCGCAACGCCGAGCGCGAGCACCGGCGAGGCGGCCGCGGTCAGCAGGGCAACGAGCAGCGGCCCGACGATGAAGGTGATCTCCTGCAGCGACGCCTCGAGCGCATATGCGGCCGCGCGCAGCTCGGCATCGCCGAACATGCGCGGCCAGAGCGAGCGCAGCGAGGCTCCGACCGGCGGCATCATGCCGCCGGCAGCGGCTGCGGCCGCGCCGACGAGCGCCAGCGGCGCATCGAGGAGCGCGAGCGCGCACACGCCGGCGAGCAGTGCCGGAAAGATCACGGCGCGCGAGAGGAGAATCCGTGCCTGCCCACGACGGTCGACGAGGCGGCCTGAGATCGGAGCGCCGATCGCGGTTGCGACGAAGTACGCCCCGGAGACGGCACCGGCTGCCGCATAGCTGCCGCCGTTCTCACGGACGAGCAGCAGCAGCGCCAGCCCGATCATGCCCATCGGCAGGCGCGCGAGCATCCCGCTGAGCACGAGCCGGCGCATGTAGGGAACGCGGAAGAGGGCGCCGTAGCGCGCCAGGCCGAGCGGCGGGACGGCTTCCGTCACGAGATCGATCATCTACGCTCGAACGTGATGAAGGTCGAGCCACTGCTCTACGGCGACAAGAAGGTCTTCACCGTCGCGGGCTTCAACCGCGGCGTCGCCGACTGGCTCGCGCGGCTGCCGACGCTCTGGATCGAGGGCGAGGTGACGGAGCTGCGCCGGAACGCGAACTGGGGCAGCGTCTTCTTCACGCTCAAGGATCCGGACGACGGCGCCTGCCTGCCGGCCTCGATCCCGCGGCGGACGTTCGACGCGCTCAAGCTCGACCTCGCCGAGGGCGAGCGGATCCATGTGCTCGGACGCCCCGAGCTCTTCTCGGCGAAGGGCGAGTTCCGCCTGCGCGCACTCTCGCTCGAGCGCTTCGGCCTCGGCGAGCACCTGGCCGCGATCGAGCGGCTGAAGCAGACGCTGGCGGCGGAGGGTCTCTTCGACGCCTCTCGCAAGCGCGCGCTCCCCCGCTTCCCGCGCCGGATCGGGCTGGTCACGGGCAGCGACGCCGCCGCCCGCCGCGACGTGATCACAACGATCCAGATCCGCTTCCCACCGGCGCGCGTGCTCGTCGCGGAGACGCTCGTGCAGGGGCCCCGTGCGGCCGCCGGGATCGTCGAGGCGCTCAACGCGCTCGCCCGCGAGCCGGGGATCGACGTGATCGTGCTCACGCGCGGCGGCGGCAGCTTCGACGACCTGCTTCCGTTCAGCGACGAGCAGGTCGTCCGCGCGGTTGCCTCCTGCCCCGTGCCGGTTGTCTCGGCGGTCGGCCACGAGCAGGACACGCCGCTGTGCGATCTCGCGGCGGACGTGCGCGCGTCGACCCCGACGGCGGCCGGGAAGCTCGTCGTTCCCGACTTCGAGGCGCTGCGGGTCGAGCTGACGCGGGCGCGGAGCTCGCTCGAGCGCTGCGTTCGGCGGGCGACCGAGCGGGAGCGCGAGCGTCTCACCCGCACGCGCGTGGCGCTCGAGCGCGGCGCCCGCAAGACGCTCGACCGCGACCACCGGCGGGTGACGACGCTGGGCGACCGGCTCCGGCGCGGCCCGGCGCTCCTGCTCGAGCGGCGCCGGAGCGCGATCGAGCGAGCCGAAGGCCGCCTGACCGCGCTCTCTCCGCGCGCGACGCTCGGCCGCGGCTACGCGATCGTCCGCTCGGGCGACACCGTCCTCCGCAGCACCGCCGGCCTCGCGACGGGAGCCGGAGTCGAGGTCGAGCTGGCCGAGGGCGCCTTCGGCGCGCGGGTGGAGGACGTCCGTGAGTGAGCTGACCTTCGAGACGGCGCAGAAGGAGCTCGAAGCGATCGTCGAGCGGCTCGAGCGCGGCGAGGCGGAGCTCGACGAGGCGATCGCGCTCTGGGAGCGCGGCGAGGAGCTGCTGCGCTTCTGCCTGACGCGGCTCGAGACGGCCGAGGGAAGAATCGAGGAGCTCGCGCAGCGGGCGGCCGCCACCGCACCGCTTCCTCCCAACGGCGACTCTGGTTAGGATCGCATCCGTGGCCCGCCCGTCGACCGAGACTCTGTCCCGTGTACCGCTGTTCTCCGGCCTCGAGCGCCGCGATCTCGAGCGGATCGCCGACTCGTTCAAGCAGCGCGACTACTCGGCCGGCGACACGATCGCAAGCGAGGGCTCCGGGGGAGCCGGGTTCTTCGTCATCGGCGACGGCACCGCCAAGGTGACGGTTCACGGCGACGACCGCGCGACGCTCGGGCCCGGCGACTACTTCGGCGAGATCGCCCTGCTGGACGAGGGCGCCCGCACGGCCACGGTCACGGCCGAGACGGACATGACGACCTACGCGATGACGTTCTGGGAGTTCCGCCCGATCGTCGAGACGGACGCGCGAATCGCGTGGAAGCTCGTGCAGGCGCTCGCGCACCGGCTGCGCGAGGCCGACGCGCGGCCCTAGCTGCGCGCGAAGACCCCTGAAGGCCGCCTGCGCGGCCGAACTTAGTGTCTATCAGACACTAAGTTTCTCCCCAGCGCGACGAGATCGTCCCGCGCCCTGGCCGGGTCGCCCGACAACGCCACCGTCTCGGCGCCCGGCACGTCCTGCTCGACGACGCCGCCGAAGACGATGCACCGCGTCGTCCCGGCGCGGCGCACGACCTCGCCGGGCGCCTTTCCAAGCGCCGTCGTGGCGTCGACGCGACCTTCGCCCGTGACGACGACGTCGAACGCAGAGGCGTCGAACCCGACCGCGTCGAGCACGTAGGCCGCACCGGGAACGAGCTCGGCGCCGAGCGATGCGAGCGCCGCCCCGAGCCCGCCCGCAGCGCCGGAACCGGGCTTGTGTCTGATAGACACAAGCGCTCCGAGCGCCGCGAACCGCCGCTCCAACTCGACGATCGCAGTCGAATCGGCACCCTTCTGAGGCCCGAAGAGACGCGGCGCCTCGGCCAGCGTCACGGTCACGTCGCAGGCAGCGAGAGCCGGTACCGGCAGCCGGGCGACGACGTCGAGGAAGCCCGAGCCCGCGTCCATCGTGGCCGTCCCACCGAGGCCGAGGACGAGCCCCTTCGCGCCGTCGGCGAGCGCTGCTTGGACGAGCTCGCCGAAGCCTCGGCTCGAGGCTGTCAGCGGCTCGAGCCGGGACGGGTCGAGCGGCACAGCCGCTGCCGACTCGACAACCGCCGTCCCGTCGGGAAGGAGGAGCCAGCGGGCCCGCCGCGGCGCGCCGAACGCGTCGTGCACGTCTGCCTCACGCCACTCGCCGCCGCGCGCCAGCCAGAGCGCCTCGGCCGTGCCCTCGCCGCCGTCGGCAACCGGCAGCTCGATCGCATCGGCGCCCGCCGAGCGCAGCCCCTCCGCCAACGCCGCCGCCGCCTCGGCGGCCGTGAGGACGCCCTTGAGGCTAGCCGGGCACGCGAGCGCGCGCACGGCGCCTCTCGGGAGGATGAGTCTCGTCCTGCTCGTCCACCTGCGCCTCGCTCGCGTCGGGAATGTCACGCAGGCTTGCGAACGAGAGGCCTTCGCGCGCCAGGAAGATCAGGCCGACGCCGACACCGACGGACATCTCGATCACCTGCAGGACGAGTGCGTACGCGAACCCGGTCGAATACGGGACTCCGTACTGGACGAGCGGCAGCGCAACCGCCGCCTGGAGCAGCCCGATGTTGCCCGGCCAGAGCGGGAAGATCGTCGCGACGTTCATCAGCAGGAGCACGAGGCCGGCGGCCGCCAAGGAGGCATGGATGTCGAAGGCACGCATCGAGACGTACACCGCGAACAGCTGCAGGAGCCAGCCTGCGCACTGGAGCACGATCGCGCCGAGGGCCGGCAACGGCGAGCGCAGCACCGCGAGGCCCTGCCGGGCCATCGCGAGCAGCCGGCGGAGCGAGCGGGCCCCGTCGAGCTGCCGGTGCTGCCGCCGTGCGGTCACGAACGCGACGGTGAAGAGCACACCGCCGATGATCGCGACGATCACGAGGCTCGTGACGGCCCAGTGCGGAACCTTCGCGGTCGTGAACACGAACGCGATCAGCAGCAGCGCCGGGAAGAGATCGAAGAGCCGGTGCGCGAAGACCGTCCCGACGAGCGTTCCACTCGACCCGCGCCCGCGCGGGACATGCCGCCGGAGCACGGCCACGCGCGCGAGCTCCCCGATCCGTCCCGGGAGGACGGCGTTCGCGAGCAGCCCGACCGAGAATGCCGAGAAGACCTGGTCGTAGCGGGGCCGCGGCGGCTCGAGCGCCTGGTCGATCGTCAGCTTCCAGGCGAACGAACGCAGGAGCACAGAGACGAGGTTCAGCCCGAGCGCGAACGCGACCCAGGCCCAGTTGACAAGGTCGAACGCGTGATAGACGACGGTCCAGTCGGGCCCGCGCCACCAGAGCAGTGCTGCGACGAGTGCGAACAGAGGGATCCCGAGCAGCGCGCGAAGCCAGAGGCTCCGCGGCAGATACTTCATGCCGCCACCGTCTCGGGTGCGACACCGCGTGCGGAGTCGTAGATCCGCTCGAGCCGGCGGGCGATGTCCTGCCACGAGTAGTGCTCGATCGCGAGCTGCCTGGCCGCCGCGCCGAGCGCGACGCGCCTTGCTTCGTCGCCGAGCAGCGCCTCCACCGCGTCCACGAGTGCCGCGGGATCGTCGGGCGCGACGGCGATGGACGTCTCCGGCGTCATCACGTCGCGGTAGCCCGGAATGTCCGACGCGATCACCGGAGTCGCGCAGGCGAACGCGCGGGTCAGCACCATCCCGAAGCTCTCGCCTCCGAGGGACGGGGCGATCAGCGCCTTGGCCGAGGCCAGCTCCGCGGTCAGCTCGTCCTGCGTCAGGAAGCCGAGCACGTCGATGCCGTCGTCGGCGACGCGCAGGCGCGTCAGCAGCAGTCGCACGGCGAGCGGGTCGGCGCCGGCAATCCGAAGCCGCGCGCCGGTTCGCCGCCGGATCTCCGGCCACGCGCGCAGCAGGATCTGGAGACCCTTGCGGGGCTCCTGACGCCCGGCGAAGACGATGCGGTGCTCGCGGTCTTCCGGCTCGACGCCCTCGGGGATCAGGACGCCGTTCGGGACGATCTCGTACTCGCCGGGGAGCCAGCGCTGCGCCGACGCCCGCGCCTGCTCGGAGACGGCGATCCGCCGGTCGAGGCGTTCTTCCAGAAAGCCCCAGACAGGCTTGGCGAAGCGCATCCAGCCAAGGTCGCCGCTCGCGTGGTGCGTACCCACCATCGGCCCGTCGAAGAACGCGAGCGCGGAAATGCACGGCGTCGGCGTCATCGGCTCATGCAGATGCAGGATGTCGAACCCCTCGTTCGCGAGCACGCGTTTCATCCGCAGGATCGACCGCGGGCTGAGGATGATGTTCGGCAGCGACCCGTTCGCCGGCACGATCACCGACCGGCCGATCGGGATCACCTCCGGCGGCGGCTCCCCGTGCCGGCCCACGCGCGGATGCAGTGCGCGCGTGAACTGGCCCGGCGGATCGTTCCCCATCAACAGGCGCACGTCGTGGCCGAGCTCGCGCAGCGCTGCCGCCTGCAGCTCCGCATGCTCCACGACCGCGCCCCAGAAGGACCACGAGAACGGGACGACGATGCCCACTTTCATCTCCGCACGAGTCTACGCGCGGCTGCACAATGCACCGATGCAGCTCGAGGGTGTCCACCACGTCACGCTGATCACCGGCGACGCCCCGCGCAACGTCGACTTCTACACCCGCGTGCTCGGGCTGCGGCTGGTGAAGAAGACGGTCAACCAGGACGACCCGACCGTCTACCACCTCTTTTACGCGGACGAGAAAGGCAGCGCCGGGTCGGATATCACCTTCTTCGAGTATCCGGGTGCCACCCGCGGCAAAGCCGGTGCGGGGATGGTGCACACGATCGCGTGGCGGGTGGGGTCGGAGGAGGCACTCGACTTCTGGGAACAGCGGCTGAACGCCGAGGCGGACAACGTCGTCCGCTCGAGCGAAAGCCTCACCTTCGAGGATCCCGAGGGGGTCCGGCACGAGCTCCGCGTCGTCGAGACACCGGATGATCCGCTCGTCGCGAAGCATCCGGAGATTCCGGAGGAGTACGCGCTGCAGGGCTTCGACGGCGTCCGCGCTTACGCGATCGATCCCGAGCGAAGCACGGCCCTGCTCGAGGACACGCTCGGCTTCGCGTCGCGCGGCGACCACACCTGGGAGGCGCGCGGCGACAAGCGCGGCGGGTGGTACGCCTACGACGCGGCACCGGAGGGACGGGGAATCCCCGGCGCCGGCACGGTGCACCACGTCGCCTGGGCGACGACCATGGACGAGCACGACGCGTGGCAGCAGCGCCTCGCCGAGGCCGGCCAGCAGCCGACGCCCGTGATCGACCGCTTCTACTTCAGGTCGATCTACTTCCGCGAGCCGAACGGCATCCTGTTCGAGCTGGCCACTCTCGGGCCCGGCTTCGCAACGGACGAGGACGCCGAGCATCTCGGCGAGCGGCTCTCCCTGCCCCCCGATTTCGAGCATCTGCGCGAGCAGATCGAGCCCCGGCTGACGCCGCTTCCGAACCCGCGCGGATGACACTCGAAGCCCTGGAGCGCCCTGCCGAGGGCGAGCCGGCGGGCACGCTCGTCCTCCTGCATGGGCGGGGCGCGGACGAGCACGACCTCTACCCGCTGCTCGATGCGCTCGACCCCGGGCGCCGCCTGCGGGGGCTCACCCCGCGAGGCCCGCTGGCGCTGCCGCCCGGCGGCCGGCACTGGTACCGGCTCGGCGGCATCCCGACGCCCGAGCCCGAGACGTTCTGGCCCAGCTTCACGGAGCTCGCCGAGCTGCTCGACGGCCTCCAGAAGCCGCTCGTGCTCGGCGGTTTCTCGCAGGGAGCGGTGATGAGCTACGCGCTCGCCCTCGGCCGATCCCCCGAGAAGCGGCCCGCGGCGCTGCTGCCGCTGTCCGGATTCATGCCGTCGGTCGACGGGCTCGAGCTCGACCTCACCGGCCTGGAGGGCTTCCCGGTTTCGATCGCCCACGGCACGCTCGACCCGGTGATCCCGGTCGACTACAGCCGCGCCGCCCGCGACGTCCTTGCATCCGCGGGGGCGGATGTCGCCTACCACGAGTCGCCGCTCGGCCACACGATCGACCCCCAGATCATCCCGGCGCTGCGGGGCTTCGTCGCCTACGCGATCGGCCGTTAGCAAGTACGCCTCGGGTTACACCCGGCGGGCGATGGTGCGTTCAAGGCGTGGGCCGTAGCCTCGATCCATGGCGAATTCAACGGTCGAGAGGGTGCCGCTGATCACGCCTCGTCAGCGCGACGTGATCGTCCTCATCGCTGCCGGCTGCTCCAACGACGAGATCTCGGAGCGGCTCGGCATCTCCCCCAGGACGGTGAAGGCGCACTGCGACGTCCTTCGGCAGAAGCTCGGCGTACGCCGCCGGCGCCAGCTGCCGATCGCGTATCGAAGCCTCACCGGCGACGACCCTCTCGCACAGGGCCTCGACCCCAGCGGGTCGGGGAGCTGACGGCAGCGCGTCCGCGACTCCTGTGGGGTCGCGGGCGCGCCTATTCACGGCATTCGGCGCGAGGTACGCTTCGAGCGACCTTTGTGGCACCCGTAACGAGACCCATGGGCGAGGGCATCGCAACCGAGCCGAAGACGAGGCGCCGCAGAATCATCGAGCGTCCCCGGCTGACGCGGCTGCTCGACGCGAGCCAGGGCCGGATCAAGATGCTGGTCGCCCCGGCCGGCTACGGCAAGACGACGCTCGCGCGCCAGTGGCTCGAAGGAAAGCGCGCGGTCTGGTACACGGCCACGCCCGCGTCGGTAGACGTCGCCGCGCTAGCGGCGGGTCTCAGGGATGCGGTGTCGCAGGTTGTACCGGGCGCGGGGGACGCGTTGATGGAGCGACTCTCGGTGACCAGCCGGCCCGAAGAAGAGGTACGAACGTTAGAGGCAATACTCGCCCGGGATCTGTCGGCATGGCCGCGGGACCACTGGCTCGTGATCGACGACTATCACGAGTCATCACGATCAGTCGCGGCAGAGACGCTCATCGAACACCTCCTCCTGGACGCGCCACTCAACGCATTGATCCTGTCGAGACGGCGTCCGCGGTGGGCGTCATCACGACGGTTGCTCTATGGCGAAATATTCGAGGTTGATCGCGCGGCGCTCGCGATGAGCGACGAAGAGGCGGCCGAAATGCTCGGCGATGCCCGAGCCTCAGCACCTGATCTCATCCGCGCAACTGGTGGATGGCCTGCCGTCCTCGCGCTCGCCGCAGTCTCAGAGACGCGGCCACAAGGCTTAGTAGCTGAGCCGCAGCTCTATGGCTTCTTCGCCGACGAGATCTACGGACGTTTGGACCGGCGCACGCGAAAGACGCTATGCGAACTTGCGTTGTACGACCAGGCCGGCCGTCACGTCGCGCTGGCCGAGCTAGGGACAGAGGAAGCGCACCGAGCAACGACATTGGGACTTGCCAGCGGCTTTCTCGCACAGCAGGCCGATGGCGACATCGAGGTGCATCCCCTAGCGAGGCAGTTTCTCCAGCTGAAACTTCGAGAAGAACAGGCTCAGGGTCTAGGCGCGGTTGTCCGCGATGCCGTCGCAAGACTGATTGATCACCGTCTTTGGGACGGGGCGCATAGCCTGATCGCCGAGTTCGATCGAGCCGAGGATCTGCCACATCTTGTCGACTCGGCTATGGACGACCTTCTTGCGACCGGCCGGAGCGCGACACTGAGGAGCTGGCTCGGCGACTCGATAGCGACGCACCCAGCCCTCCTGCTTGCCTCGGCGGAGCTCGCGTTTCGTGAGGGTCGATTCTACGAAGCTGAGGCACTCGCAGCACACGCCGCGGCCGATGTCGATTCAAGCTCGGACCTTTCAGCCCGAGCCTCATTTGTTGCGGGGCGGGCAGCCCATATTGCGTCACGGGAATCCCAGGCTCGTGTCTACTTCGAAGCCGCTCAATCACTCACGGCCGACGAAACGCTGCGTTGGCGGGCGACCCTTGGTGCCCTCGTGGCGGCGATTGAACTCGAGGACCCCTTGACTGATGAACTGCTCACCTCCCTTGCGCCGGCACGTCCGCTAGACCCCGCCGCGGAAGTTGCGATCGCGGATCGCCACCTGGCTTATGAGACTCGTTTCTGCAAACCGGTCGACCTCCATCGGGGCCGCGCGGCCTCTCAGCTACTGAGATTCGTGCGTGACCCGGTCGCGCGCACTTCGTTCAGGAACATCTTCGGCTACGCGTTGGCGTCGACTGCGTATTGGGACGAGGCGACGGTCCTCACCGACGAGCAACTTCGCGATGTCGAGCGTTGCCGCCTTGACTTTGTCGTGCCATACGCGCTGCTGCTGCACGGGATGGTGGCAACTGGGCGCCGAGACTATGACGGCTGCTCGTCCCGACTCGCAGCAGCCGAGTCTCACGCTCGAAGGACCGGCGACCTTGCTGCGCTTCAGATGGTCACTGCTCTTCGTGGACGCGCGCTGATCGCTCAAGGCCTCTTCGAGGACGCGGTTGCTCAATCCGATGTGGACATGTCTAGCGTCACGCGTTCGCTTCGCGGAGAGCTGTTCGGAGTCAAGGCGCTCGCTCTTGCCGGGTCTGGACATGTGCAGCGCGCCATCGCGCTCGCCAATGAAAGTCTTGAGGCGTCCCTCGGAGTCGAAACAGCGATTAACGCACGATGCGCACTGGCGGTGGCCGCGCTGACACATCGTCAACACGACGCTGCTCTCGAACACGCCTCGGTGGCACTTGGATGCGCCGTAGAGACCGGGATGATTGAGTCATTCGTCTGCGCCTACCGCGGGTGTCCCCAGCTGATTGTTTGTTTGCTTGAGCGGCGCGACCTACACGATCCGCTCATGCTGGTGCTCCATCGCGCTGAGGATGCTCAACTAGCTGCGTCAGCCGGCCTTCAGCCGGGGGAAAACTCTGTCTCGTCATTGTCTCCGCGTGAGAAGGAGGTGCTAGCGCTCGTCGCGCAGGGACTGTCGAACGCGGCCATAGGCAAGACGCTGTTCATCAGCCCGGTCACCGTCAAGGTTCACGTGCGGCACATCTTCGACAAGCTCGGCGTGCGATCTCGGGCGGAGGCCGCACTTCGAGCTGCTCAGCTCAAGCGCGACTAGGCGACGACAGCAGTCCGGACCGTCTCCGTAATCGGCTGGTCCCGCGCGGCACGTCGGAGTAGAAGTCGGCACTCAGGCCGAGGCGGTACTGCTCGGCCGCAGTCGCGAGGATTGCTTCGAATGCTGCTACGACAGAGGTGTCGAACTGCGTTCCAACCGCCTGTGCGAGGCGCATGCGAGCGACACGGCTCGCCATCGCCTCGCGGTAAGGCCGATCAGACGTCATCGCGTTGTATGCATCGGCGACTGCGATTATTCGCGACAGGAGCGGGATCTGGGGCTCGGTAAGACCGTCCGGGTAGCCGTTGCCGTCCACACGCTCATGGTGGTGGCGCACGATGTGCGCGATTTCGCTGTACGTGTCGACATTCGACCAGAATGCGCTCGCCAATCTCAGAGTGCTGCTGCATGATCCTGCGCTCTTCGAGGGTGAGCGGGCCTGCCTTCTCGAGCAGTCCCGGAGGAAGGCCAATCTTGCCGATGTCGTGTACGAGGCCAGCGAGATGCGCGCTTCTGCTGGTCGATCCACGCAGGCCCATACGGTGCGCGATGTCGCGCGAATAGATCGCCACCGCGGTCGAGTGGCCCGCGGTGTAGCGGTCTCGGGCGTCGAGCGTCGCCACGAGCGCTGCAGCAAACGACATGTTTGCGTGCTCAAGTCGGGTGTTCGCCTCGTGAAGTTCCGTCGGTGGCTTGGCGCTGCTGCTGATACAGCTGGGTTACCCGTTGCGAGCAAGGACGGGAAGCAAGAACGTGGCTACCACTGCGAACGAGTAGCGGGAGTAGCCGTACGCGAGGAAGCCAACGACGGGAACGTAGAGCGCCGTCGACAGGATGAACGGCGGCAGAATCGTCCGGGGGTAGGACAGCGGCGAACCCGAACCGCGAATTGCCAACGTTCCCATCGCGATGGCTACATCAACGACCAGGTGCGCCACCGATGCTGCCAGCGCAGCAGCAAGCATGGTGAAAAACGTCGGTTCTGTGTGAGTGTGCGCCAGAACCGCTGCAGCGGCTAGACCAGCAGCTGCCCCCGTGAGCCCCCTCGCCGGCGTGTACATCGCCCACTTCAAGTACGGGCGCCGTAGGTCCGCCAAGTTCGCGAGGACGCAGACTACGAGAGCAGCGAGCGGCCCGAAAGCGACGGCGGTGAAGACAAACGGAACAACTGAAACGGCAAGCTCGATGCCACGCTCGCGGTTTCCCATCAGGTGGACGCTCTGGCGTTCCGCGACTCCGGCTACGAGTGCCAGCACGAGGAGGTACCAGATGCTCGGCAGGCCGTAGCCGCTGGCCAGAAGCCATACGGCCACACACGTCGTAACAGCTCCCAGTGCTGCGGCCCAGGCTCCCACGCGCAAGTCCACGCGCGAAACGGACGAGAATCGCTTGCGCGCTCCCCCAAAAGGGTTATACGATGCCGCTGCCGTTAGTTCCTCGATGGGAGGTCCCCCATGACTCGCCTAAAGATCCGGTTGATTGGCGTCACCAGCGCCATGTCGCTGCTCGCGATTCTCGCTGGCAGCGGC
The DNA here is from genome assembly GCA_963820695.1 of uncultured Gaiellaceae bacterium. Lineage (GTDB taxonomy): Bacteria > Actinomycetota > Thermoleophilia > Gaiellales > Gaiellaceae > Gaiellasilicea. Next base: position 119,086 of record CAWGAP010000003.1, read on the forward strand.
AAGGCTTGGTAAAAGCCGACGAATCCTCCCTTTCTCTGCCCTAGGAGACATCCCTCGTTTGGGTGGTTCTCCACAGGGTGTGGGAACTGAGGAAAAGACCCCAGCTCTTTAGATCGACCGAGCCGCGCCGAGAGGCGCGGCTCGTCTTTGGTCCAAAGGCTTGGGGAGAGCTGCTCTAGCCGATGAGGCCGCGGCGATAGCCGACGGCGACGGCGTGGGCCCGGCTGCGGGCCTGCAGCTTCGCGAGCAGGTGACGGACGTGCGACTTGACCGTCTCCTCGGAGAGAAAGAGGCGCTGGCCGATCTCGCGGTTGACGAGACCGTCGGCGACGAGCTGGAGGACCTCGATCTCACGCATCGTCGGCTCCTGCTCGAGCTCGCGCATCGGCGGGGCGAACGGGATCACCTCGGCATTGCCGTTCTGCCGCCGGGCCGCGGCCGCCTCGAAACGGCGGCTGTGGTCCAGGTAGCGGCTCATGATCTCTTCGCGCTCAGCAGCGTCCACGTGCCGTACATCGGCTTGGAGCGGTACGCCCTTTAGCTCGAATGAGGTAAACCGCTTCAGGGGCGAAGTCGGACGAACCCGCGGCGAATCTCCTGCAACGACGCCGGTTCTTCCTCCTCGACGACCCCGCGGCCGCCGGCGGCGTGCAGGATGCGCCCGCCGCCGAGCCAGAAGGCGATGTGCGTCACCGTCTCGGCCCCGTACACGGCGAGATCGCCGTAGGCCGGCTCGGCCACCGGAGTGCCCGCCGCCGCCTGCTGATCCGCGTCGCGCGGCGCCAGCCGGCCGAGCCGCCGCCAGGCCATGTGGACGAGACCGGAGCAGTCGATCCCGTGCTCGCTCATCCCGCCCCAGAGGTACGGGACGCCGAGATAGGCGCGCGCCTCCTCGACCGGATCCCCGGCACGGATCGCAGGCAGCCACTCGCCGAGCGGCTCGGCCGCGAGCGCGTCGGCGGCGATCCACCCGGGATAGTCGTACGCGGTCGTCACCTGAGCCCAGCCGTCGCGCCGCTCGGCGACGGCCAGCGGCTCACCGCGGAGCGCCTGCGTCACCTGCTCCGACGACGCATCCGCTTCCGCGTGCAGAGGCGCGACCTCCACGGCACAGAAGCACCTCTCAGCCACGGCGCGATGCCACGAGACCGCGCAGCCGCGCGAGCCGGGCGTCCCACTCCCCGCCGACGCGCACGATCCAGGCCGCGGCGGCGTCGAGCGGCTCGGTGTTGACCCGGTAGAGCGTCTCGCGCCCCTGCTTGCGCGAGTCGACGATCCCGGCCTGCCGCAGGGCGGTCAGATGCTTCGCGACCGCCTGCCGGGTCACCGGCAGCTCCGACGCGAGCTGGGTCGCCGACGCCTCCTGGCGCGCCAGCGACTCGACGATGTGACGCCGAGTCGGATCCCCGAGGGCGTCGAAGACGTCGCTCAAGCGTAGGCGTGGGTGAGCGCGCGGAGCGAGAAGACGGCATTCCACCCGGGCTCGCCGGTCTCCGTGACGACGACGCGCGTCCCCGTCTCGACCTCCTCGACCTCGATCGCGACGTGACCCTCGTCCCACGTGTAGGTGACCCGCCTACGAGTCTCGACCTCCTCGACCACGAGCTCTCGCTCCTCGCCGTCCTCGGAGAACCACTCCTCGAGCTGCTCCGGATCGGTCAGCGCGTCCCAGACCTCCTCGAGCGGCGCCTCCAACACGACCTCCCGCGTCACCTCCACGACCGCCTCCTTGTCGCGCAACCCTACGGTTGCATATAGTGTGCAACCAGACAGTTGCACTTTATCGGAAGGAGCGGCATGAGCCCACTGATCCCGATGGTCGTCGAGGCGGATGGACGCTACGAGCGCTCGTTCGACATCTACTCCCGGCTGCTGCGCGAGCGGATCGTCTTCCTCGGGCGGGAGGTGGACGACGAGATCGCGAACGTGATCGTGGCGCAGCTGCTCTTCCTCGAGGCGGAGGATCCGGACAAGGACATCTCGCTGTACGTCAACTCTCCGGGCGGTTCCGCCTACGCGGGGATGGCGATCTACGACGCGATGCAGTACGTCAAGCCGGACGTGGCCACGATCTGCGTCGGGATGGGCATGTCCGCGGCGGCGATGATCCTCGCGGGCGGAGCGGCCGGGAAGCGGATGGCGCTTCCGAACTCGAAGATGATGATCCACCAGGGCTCCGCCGGCTTCCGCGGCACACCGGCCGACATCGAGATCCACGCCCAGGAGGTGCTCGCGATGACGCGCCGCATGGCCGAGATCCTCGCGAAGCACACCGGGCAACCGTTCGAGCAGGTGATGCAGGACATCGACCGCGACCGCTTCATGACCCCCGACGAGGCGGTCGGCTACGGGCTCGTGGACGAGATCGTCGCACCCCGCACAGCGGCTGCCGCCTAAGGCCGGTACTGCTGGTCGAGAGAGGTCACCGTGTCGATGCGGTAGCGGATCCAGAAGCCCGTCTCGATCGGCTCCCAGAGGGGCTTGTGCTTCCCGCCCACGATCCGCGCCAGCTCCGCGACCGTGATCGGCTCGCCCTTCGGACTGTCGGCGAGCACGGTCACCTCGGCGTCCGGCGACACGCGATAGGTGAGCAGGCGGTGGCCCTCGTCGACGACGTAGTGGTCGTTGGGCACCGGCTCACCGGGCGCGACGGCACCGTCCTCCGCAGCGGCCTTGTTCGCCGTCTCGCCGCTGAGGAACCAGGCCGGATCGAACGTGACCTCGTAGCCGGCGCTCTTGCGCTCGAGCGACTTGATGTAGCCGAACTCGACGTGCTCGAGCGGCGCACCGACGCCCTGCTTCGCAGAGCTGTCCACCGTGACCGTTCGCGTCACCGTCTTCGTACCGCCACAGCCGGCGGCAAGGAGCAGCACCGCCCCCAGGTAGGCAGTTCGCCGCATCAGCTGCGCAGCCGCGCCTCGACGGCCGTGACGAGCTCCTGCGCCTCCGGCGTCGGCTCGGCCGGATGAGGGGGATCGCAGACGTGGCGCTCGGAGAGCAGCCCGCGTTCCGCGAGCAAGGCGACGGCGCCGTGACGCACCCGCTGCCGGTCGACATCGGGCGGCAGCCGCAGCGCGAGCACGTCGATCTCTTCGTCGGCCAGCTCGCTATACCTCTCTCGCATCCGGCCGACGTCCGGATCCTCGTCGTGGAGATGCAGCCACGTCCGCGTGGCCGGGTGCAGCGCGGTCGCGCCGACGTAGACGACCCCGTGCTCTGCGAGCCACGCGTAGACCCAGGGCTCGCCCTCGAGCTCGCCTGCCCGGACGCGCAGCAGCATCAGACGGGCGGGGGCTCCCAGGCCTTCGGGACGGCCCCGACCTCGAAGACGACGTCGCGCTGCTTCGGCTGCAGCGTTCCGGCCTTGATCTCTTCTGCGTAGTGGCACTTGACGAGGTGGCCTTCGAGCGGACGCAGCTCGGGCTCGTCCTCCTCGCAGCGAGTCGGCTGAACGTACGGGCACCGGGTGTGGAAACGGCATGCGCGGGGCGGGTTCGCGGGGCTGGGGAGGTCGCCCTGGAGCAGGATCGACGTCCGCTTTCGCTCGACCTCCGGGTCCGGGATCGGGATCGCCGAGAGCAGGGAGATCGTGTACGGGTGCAGCGGGTTGTCGTAGAGGTCGTCCGCAGGCGAGAGCTCCATGATCTGGCCCAGGTACATGACGGCGATCCGGTCGGAGATGTGCCTGACGACCGCGAGATCGTGCGCGATGAAGAGGTAGGTGAGCTCGAAGTCCTGCTGCAGCTGCTCCATCAGGTTGACGATCTGCGCCTGGATCGAGACGTCGAGCGCCGAGACGGGCTCGTCGCAGACGAGGAAGTCCGGGTTGAGCGCGAGCGCGCGGGCGAGGCCGATCCGCTGCCGCTGTCCGCCGGAGAACTCGTGTGGATAGCGCGACCCGGCGTCGGCAGGAAGGCCGACGGTCTGCAGCAGCTCGCGCACCGTCTTGCCGAGCTCCTTGCCGCCGCGGCCGTGCACGCGCAACGGCTCACCGACCATGCGGGCAACCGAGTGGCGCGGGTTCAGCGACGAGTACGGATCCTGGAAGATCATCTGCATCCGCCGCCGCAGCGGGCGCATCTGCGCGTCGCCGAGGTGGGTGATGTCGATGCCGTCGAACGTGATCTTCCCGGCAGTCGGCTCGTAGAGGCGAAGCAGTGTGCGACCGACGGTCGACTTGCCACAGCCCGACTCGCCGACGAGCCCGAGCGTCTCGCCGCGCTGGATCTGGAGCGAGACGCCGTCGACGGCCTTCACATCACCGACGTGCCGGTCCATGACGATCCCGCTCCGGATCGGGAACCAGACCTTGAGGTCGTCCACGTCGACGAGAGGCGTCCCGTTGGCGCTCATGCGGCACCCCCAAGTCGCGAGCGCTGCCACTCGTCCGCCGGGACCGGGTTGAAGCAGCGCACGTGCTGGCCCTGCTCGAGCTCCGTCAGCGGCGGCACCTCCAGACGCGACTGCTCGACCTCGTAGCGGCAGCGCGGCGCGAACGGGCACTCGGCGGGCGCGCTGAGCATGTTGCGAGGCGAGCCCGGGATTGGCGTCAGCTTCTGGCGGCGGCCGGCGTCGATCCGCGGCACGCTCTGGAGGAGGCCGAGCGTGTAGGGGTGACGCGGCCGCGCGAAGATCCGGTCGGCGCGGCCGGTCTCCATGAACATTCCGGCGTACATCACGTTGACGCGCTCACACATTCCGGCGACGACGCCGAGGTCGTGCGTGATCATGATCAGCGCCGTATCACGCTCGGCGACGAGCGACTTCAGGAGCGCGAGGATCTGCGCCTGGATCGTGACGTCGAGCGCAGTCGTCGGCTCGTCGGCGATCAGGAGCTTCGGCTCGCCGGCGAGCGCGATCGCGATCATCGCCCGTTGCCGCATCCCACCGGAGAACTGGTGCGGATAATCCTTCAGGCGCATCTTCGCGCTCGGGATCCCAACTTGGTCGAGCAGCTCGGCCGCGCGCCGGTCGGCCTGGTCGCGGCTCATCGCAAAGTGGGTCTCGAGGGACTCGCGGATCTGCCGGCCGACCGTCAGCACCGGGTTGAGCGAGGTCATCGGGTCCTGGAAGATCATCGCGATCTCCCGGCCGCGGACGGAGCGCAGCTGCTCGTCCGTCAGCGACAAGAGGTCGCGGCCGCCGAACATCGCCGTGCCCTGCGTGACGCGCCCGTTGCGGGCGAGGATCCCGAGGAGCGCCAGCGAGGTGACGCTCTTCCCGCAGCCCGATTCGCCGACGATCCCGAGCGTCTCGCCCGGAGCGATGTCGAAGGAGATTCCGTTGACGGCATAGACGAGCCCCCGTTCGGTGCCGAAGCGGACGTGCAGGTCGTCGACGGTGAGGAGGGGCTCTCTAGCGGAGCTGGCGTTCATGACGCTTCTCTCGCGGTGCGCAGGCCGGTGGAACAGCACGAAGGTACGGGCCGCCGGGCGGAGCGCCGCGAGAGGCGCGAGGCGCCGTCGGAGGGCGGCTCCGCCGCCCGCGGGCGGCGCCGATCAGGAGCGTCAGCCACGTCCACGCATCTTCGGATCGAGGGCCTCGCGCAGCCCGTCGCCGATCAGGTTGAAGCCGAGCACCGAGATGATGATCGCGACGCCCGGGATGATCGCCAGGTGCGGCGCCGTCTGCAGGTAGCGCGTCGTGTCGGTCAGCATCGTCCCCCACTCGGGCGTCGAGGGGTCCTGCGGGCCGAGGCCGAGCCAGCCGAGTGCGGCGACGTCGATGATCGCCGTCGCGAGCGCGAGCGTCCCCTGCACGATCACGGGCGAGATCGCATTCGGGAGGATGTGGGAGGACAGGATCGCGCGCCGCGGTACTCCGATCGAGCGTGCGGCGAGGACGAAGTCGTTGTCGCGCTGGGCGAGGATCGAGCCGCGCATCAGCCGCGTGAAGATCGGGATCTGCGTGACGCCGACCGCGACCATGATCTGGAAGATGCCGGGCCCGAGCATCGCGACGATCCCGACCGCGAGCAGGAGGCCGGGGATCGCGAGCATGATGTCCGTCAGGCGCATGATCACGCTGTCGACGGCGCCGCCGACGTAGCCCGCGATCGAGCCGAAGATCATCCCGACCGAGAGGCCGACTGCGACCGAGACGACGCCGATCAGCAGCGAGTAACGAGCCCCGTAGATGATGCGCGACAGCTCGTCTCGCCCGAGCGCGTCGATGCCGAACCAGTGGTCGAGCGACGGGCCCGGGCAGCAGGTGCCGCCGAGCCGCGAGAGATCCTGGAAGCGCGGATCCTCCGGCGCGAGCAGCGGCGCGAAGATGGCGACGAGGACGAACAGCCCCACGAGCGCGAAGCCGACGAGCGCGCCTTTGTCGCGGCGCAGCCGCGCCGAGGCGTCGCGCCAGAGGCCGCCTCCACCTGGCTCCAGCGAAACAACCTCACGAGCCTCGATCTCAGCGACGCTCATGACAGCCGGATCCGCGGGTTGAGGAAGCCGTACGAGACGTCGACGATCAGGTTGACGAAGACGAAGACGACCGCGATGAAGAGGATGCCGCCCTGGAGGACCGCGTAGTCGCGCGCCTCGATCGCCGCGACGAGCCAGGTGCCGATCCCGGGCCAGGCGAAGACGGTCTCGGTCAGCACGGCGCCGGAGAGCAGCAGGCCCGCCTGGAGGCCGATGATCGTCGCAATCGGCAGCATCGCATTCCGGAGGATGTGCCGCCCGTCGACGGTGCGGGGCGCGACACCCTTCGCGCGGGCGGTGCGGACGTAGTCCTCGTTCTGGACGTCGAGGACGGCGGCGCGCGTGATCCGCGTGATGATCGCGAGCGGGATCGTGCCGAGCGCGATCGCGGGCAGGATCAGGTGCTTGATCACGTCCCAGAGCGCCGCCCAGTCGCCCGCGATGATCGCGTCGAGGATGTAGAAGTTCGTCGGGTGCTCGAGGTCGATCAGGACGCTGATCCGGCCGACCGTCGGCAGCCAGCCGAGCCGCACCGCGAAGATGTACTTGAGGATGATCGCGAGCACGAAGATCGGGATCGAGATCCCGAGCAGCGACGCGAACAGGCTGAAGTGGTCGAGGGAGCTGCCGTAGCGTTTCGCCGCCAGGAAGCCGAGCGGTATCCCGACGAAGATCGAGAAGAGCATGGCGCCGATCGCCAACTCGATCGTGGCCGGGAAGCGCTCCAGGAACTCGTCGGTGACCGGCCGCCGCGACGTGACCGAGTCGCCGAAGTCGAACGCCAGGAGGTTCTTCAGATACGCCCAGTACTGCTCGTAGATCGGATCGTTGAGGCCGTACTGCTCGTTGATCGCCTCGATCTGCTCCGCGGTCGCGCGCTCGCCGAGCAGCGCCGTCGCCGGACTGCCCGGCAGGGCCCTGATCCAGAGGAAGACGAGGATCGAGAGCCCGATCAGGATCGGGACGAGGAGCAGGAGCCGGCGGACGACGAAGCGCAGCATGTCGTCCGCCGGACTCTAGCTTCCTCCTACTTATTCCTCGATGGTGACCGTCGAGAACAGCTCGTTCGTCGTCGGGCTCGCGATGTAGCCCTTGATGTTCGCGCGGAACGCGAGGGCCGGCTTCGAGTGTGCGTACGGGACGCCCGGCAACTGGGTCATGATCGCCCGGTTCGCCTCCTGGTAGAGCGTCTCGCGCTTGGACTGCTCCGTCTCGATCTCGGCGTCGTTCAGGAGCTTCTCGATCGCGGTGAGCGGCTTCGTCGTCGTCCCCCAGGCCTTCTGCGGGCTCTGGAAGAACGTGCCGATGAAGTTGTCCGCGTCGCCGTAGTCGCCGGTCCAGCCGAGCATGCGCAGGTTGCCTGCGTTGCCTTCGTCGGCACGGCCCAGGTAGTCCGGGTTCCACGGAGCGCTCTTCGGCGTCACCTTGAAGCCCGACTTGTTCAGGCTCGCGGCGAACGCCTCGAAGTTCCGCTTCGGGTCCGGCATGTACGGACGCGAGACATCCGTCGGATACCAGAACTCGAGTGCGACCGGGAGCGTGTAGCCGGCGTCGGTCAGGATCTGCTTCGCCTTGTCCGGGTCGTACGTGTACGTCGGAACGTCCTCTGCGTAGCCGACGACCTCGGGCGGCATGAACTCCTTCGCCACCACGGCCCGGCCGGAGTAGAAGTTGTCCACAACCGCCTGGCGGTCGAGGCCGAACGCGATTGCCCGGCGCACCTGCACGTCGTCGGTCGGCTTCTTCGCGATGTTGAAGCCGACGTAGGCCACGTTGAACGCGGGCCGGTCGATGATCTGCAGGGTCGAGTCGCCTTCGATCGTGGCGATGTCCTGTGGCTCGACCAGGTCGTAACCCTGGATCTCGCCGGTCTGCAACGCCTGCAGGCGTGCGGCGTTGTCGGCGATCGGCCGGATGATCAGCGTGTCGATCTTCGACTTGTCGCCCCAGTAGTCGTCGTTCTTCGAGAGCGTGATCCGGTCATTCCGAACCCACGAGTCGAACTTGAACGGGCCCGTCCCGATCGGGTGCTCGGTGGCGAAGGTGCCGGTCGGGCTGAAGACACCGTCGGCGTCGGTGGTGCCCTCGTCGGCCTTGAACTCCGTCAGCGCCTTCGGGCTGGCGATCGAGAACGCCTGCTGCGAGAGGGCCGGGATGAACGTGGCCGACGGTTTCGTCAGCGTCAGGACCGCGGTCGTTGCGTCGGTCGCGGAGCAGCTCTTGTAGAGGCTGTCCTCGGGCGCTCCACTGTCCTTGTTGTACGTGGAGAAGCCGCCGAAAACGACCTGCCAGTAGTAGGTCGCGCCTGGGTTCTGGAGCGGCCCCTTGAAGTTGTACCAGCGGTCGAAGTTGAAGCAGACCGCCTCCGCGTCGAGCGTCTCGCCGTCATGGAACGTGACGCCCTCGCGAATCTTGAACGTCCACACGGTGCCGTCGTCGTTGGCCGACCAGCTCTCTGCGAGGCCGGGCTCGGGCTCGGTCGTCCCTGGCTTGAGCGCGACCAGCGTCTCGAAGATCTGGGTGATCACGCGGAGCGACTCACCGTCCGAGACGAGCGCGCCATCGAGCGCGACGGGGTCGGAGGCGCCGGCAAAGACGAGCGTCCCGCCCTCCGCACCACCCGACGCTTCCGTGGTGGTTCCGTCGCCACTCGCCTCGTCGTCGTCGCCCCCGCAGCCAGCCGCGAAGGCGAGCATTCCTACCACGAGCAGCATTAAGAGCCTGTGCCACTTGATTCTCAAAGTGTCTCCTTTCGATCCGGCAGCCCCGGGTTCAGCGGGAGTAAATCACTTTTTCGGCGCAGGAAAAGGAATCCGCCGAGCGGATCCCTTTTCGCGCTAAGACCCCTGCAGGGGCGGCTTCGCCGCCCCAGCGATCCTTAGGCCGCGAGGCTGGCCAGGTCCCGGAGCGCCGCGAGCCGCGAGAGCGCCTGGCCCTCGAGCTGACGGACGCGCTCGCGCGTGAGGTCGAGCTCGTGCCCGATCGCCTCGAGCGTCCACGGCTCGCCTTCGAAGCCGAACCGAAGCTCGAGGATGCGCCGCTCACGCTCCGGGAGCGCGTCGAGCGCACGGCGGACGCCCTGCTTGCGCAGCGACTCCTCCGCCTCGTCGAACGGATCGGCGGCCTCGCGGTCGGCGAAGAGATCGCCGAGCTCACCCTCGTCGTCCGCGCCGACCGTCTGGTTCAGCGAGACGGACGCGTGTGCGGCGCCGAGCGCTTCGTCGACGTGCTGGATCGGCAGGCCGGTCGCCTCCGCGAGCTCCTCCTTCGTCGCCTCGCGGCCGAGCTCGACCTCGAGCCGGCGCGCGGCGCGCGACAGCTTCTGCTGCCGCTCGACGACGTGGACGGGAACGCGGATCGTCCGCGCGTGATTCGCGACGGCGCGCTGCACCGACTGGCGGATCCACCAGGTCGCGTAGGTGGAGAACTTGAAGCCGCGGCGCCAGTCGAACTTCTCGACGGCGCGGTTGAGCCCCAGGGTGCCCTCCTGGATCAGGTCGAGAAACGGCACGCCCAGGCCGCGATAGCCCTTGGCGATCGAGACCACGAGCCGTAGGTTCGACTCGATCATCGTCCGCTTCGCGACCGGGTCCCCCCGCTCGATCAGCTTCGCGAGCTGCACCTCCTGCGCGGCGTTCAGCAGCTTGTGCCGGCCGACGTCGGCGAGGAAGAGCTGCAGGCTGTCGGCGGCGCCGGTGGCGACGGCGACGGGAGCCGGCTCGACCTCCTCCTTCTCCTTCTCGGCTTCCTTCTCGGCCTTGTCCTTCGCCGCGCGCGACTGCCCGACCTCGAGACCCAGGGTCTCGAGCTCGCGGGTGAGCTGCTCCGTCTCATCCTCGGTCAGGTCGTGCTCGAGCACGAACGCCTCGAACTCCGCGGGCTCGATCACCCCGCGTTCCTCCGAGCGCTCGACGAGCGCCTTGACCTGCTCCGACTCAATCAGTTCGATCAGCTGGTTCTGCGTCAAGTTCGAAAGTCAACCCTTTCCGGCGAAGCTTCGATAGCGGCTACAAACTTACGCACCATACGCGGTCAATCCTGCTTTTGCCAGGGGTACGGGACCCGCGGACCTGTTACAAGCTCAAAACGGCGAGCCCTCTCTGTCTATTCCGGTGAGGGGCGGAAATCGGTTTCCGCGCGTAGCACGCTAGCGCGTCTGATCGCGCCCTCCTAGAGACAGACGACGGTTGACACGGAAAGTTTGCAGGTTCGTTCGGACTACGCGGCAGAGCGCTTGCCGCCGCCGCGCTTGCGCTTCGGCGCCGGGCCCTTCGAGCGCCTGTCGGCGAGCAACTCCGCCGCACGTTCGATCGTCACCGTCTCGGGATCGTCGCCGCGGCGAAGGCTCGCGTTCGTCTCGCCGTCGGTCACGTAGGGCCCGAAACGGCCCTCCTTCAGGACCACCGGCTTGCCGCTGGCGGGGTCGGCGCCGAGCTCGCGCAGCGGCGGCTTCGCCTGGCCGCGGCCGCGCCGCTCCTTCGGCTTCGCGAGCCGTTCCAGAGCCTCCTCGAGCGAGATCGTGAACAGCTGCTCCTCGCTCTCGAGCGACCGCGACTCGGTGTCCTTCTTGACGTATGGCCCGTAGCGGCCGTTCTGCGCCGTCACCTCGACCCCGTCGGCGGGATCGACGCCGAGCACGCGCGGCAGCGACAGCAGCCGTGTCGCCTCCTCCAGCGTCACCGTCTCGGGAGACATCGACTGGAAGAGCGAGGCCGTGCGCGGCTTCTCGGTCGCGCCCTCGGGCAGCACCTCGGTCACGTACGGGCCGTAGCGCCCCGCCTTCGCCGCGATCTCGGTGCCCCACTCCGGATGTGCCCCGAGCACGCGGTCGCCCGACGGCGCCGAAAGCAGCTCCTCCGCCTTCTCGATCGTGAGCTCGTCGGGGGCCATGTCCTCCGGCACGCTCGCGCGTTCCTCGCCGCGCTCGACGTAGGGCCCGTAGCGCCCGACCCGAAGGACGATCCCGTCGCCGAGCGGCAGCGAGTTGACGGCGCGCGCGTCGATCTCGGAAAGGTCGGAGACGAGCGCATGGAGGCCCTCGTCGCCGTCGCCGCCGCCGAAGTAGAAGTGACGGAGCCAGTCGACCCGCTCCTGCTCACCCGCCGCGATCCGGTCGAGGTCGTCCTCCATCTGCGCAGTGAAGGAGTAGTCGACGAGCCGGCCGAAGTGCTGCTCGAGCAGGCCGGTGACGGCGAAGGCAAGGAATGACGGGACGAGCGCGGTCCCGCGCTTGAAGACGTAGCCGCGGTCGAGGATCGTGCCGATGATCGAGGCGTAGGTGGACGGGCGGCCGATCCCGCGCTCCTCGAGCGCCTGGACGAGGCTCGCCTCCGTGTAGCGCGAGGGCGGCGTCGTCGCGTGTCCTTCGGGCTCGAGCTGGAGCGCCTTCAACTCGTCGCCGGGCTTGAGGTGCGGCAGCGGGCGCTCCTCCTCTTTCTCCACGTCGTCGTCGCGGCTCTCCTCGTACGCAGCGAGGAAACCCCGGAACGTGATCACGGTGCCCGACGCCGAGAACTCGGCGTCGCGTCCGGTCGGTGTCGTCGTCCCGAGCCGGAGCGAGACCGTCAGCCCGCGCGCGTCGGCCATCTGCGAGGCGAGCGTGCGCTTCCAGATCAGGTCGTAGAGGGCGAGCTCGTCGCGGTTCAGCTCGCGCTCGAGCTGTTTCGGCGTCCGGAAGGAGTCACCGGCAGGCCGAATCGCCTCGTGCGCCTCTTGCGCGTTCTTGACCTTGCGCGTGTACTGGCGCGGCGCCTCCGGGATCGAGTCAACTCCGTACAGCTCGACGGCCTGGCGCCGCGCGGCGGTCAGCGCCGACTCCGACAGCGTCGTCGAGTCGGTGCGCATGTAGGTGATGTAGCCGTTCTCGTACAGCCTCTGGGCAACGCGCATCGTGGTCTGCGAGCTGTAGCGGAGCTTGCGGCTCGCCTCCTGCTGCAGGGTCGAGGTCATGAACGGCGCGGCCGGCCGGCGGGTGTAGGGCTTCTCGTCGGCGGAGCGGACGGCGAAGGTGAGACCCTCGAGCTCGGCCGCGAGGCTGCGCGCCTCGGCCTCGTCGAGCCTGGCGAGGTCATCCGACTTCAGCTCGCCCTGCTGGGTGAAGTCGCGGCCCTGCGCGACGCGCTTGCCGTCGACGGCGGCGAGGCGAGCCTCGAACGAGCCGGGGTCGAAGACACCGTTGATGTCCCAGTAGCCGGCGCTGACGAAGGCACGGCGCTCACGCTCACGCTCGACCACGAGCCGCACGGCGACCGACTGGACACGCCCGGCGGAAAGGCCTTGCATGACCTTCTTCCAGAGCACCGGTGAGACCTCGTAGCCGTACAGCCGGTCGAGGATGCGCCGCGTCTCCTGCGCGTCGACGAGGCGCTGGTCGACGTCGCGCGTCTCGCCGAGCGCGCGCTGGATCGCGTCGCGGGTGATCTCGTGGAAGACCATCCGTCTCACGGGCACCTTCGGCTTCAGCTCCTGGAGCAGGTGCCAGGCGATCGCCTCGCCCTCGCGGTCCTCGTCCGTCGCGAGCAGGAGCTCGTCGGCGTCCTTGAGCTTCTTCTTCAGCTCGCTGACCTTCGCCTTCTTGTCGGCGTCGACGATGTAGAGCGGCTCGAAGTCCTCCTCGATCGCGACGCCCATCGTCCCGTACTTGGCGCGCTGCTCCTTGGGCACGTCGCTGGCACGATTCGGCAGGTCGCGGATGTGACCGATGCTCGACTCGACGTCGTAATCCGGGCCGAGATAGCCCGCGATGGTCTTCGCCTTCGCGGGGCTCTCGACGATCACAAGCTTCTTCGACATGGCGCGGGACACGTTAGCTGCCTGTTGGGATACTCCTCGTTGTGCCGCCCCGGCCCAGTCCGATGTACATCGCGATCGCCGCGCTGAGCTGGCCGCTGCTCTACGGCCTCTTCCGGCTCCGCGCCCGCGGCCGCGAGCACCTGCCCGACGGCGGCTACGTGCTCGCCGCGAACCACAACTCGAACTTCGACCCCTGGCCGCTCGGACTGCCTCTCTTTCCGCGCCGCTACCTCCGCTTCATGGGCAAGTCGGAGCTCTTCTGGACGCCGTTCAAGCAGTTCGCGACCGCAGCCGGCGCCTTCCCCGTCCGCCGCGGAGAGCGGGACACGCAGGCACTCGAGACGGCGGCGCAACTCTGCCGCGAAGGGCACATCGTGGTCATGTTCCCGGAAGGCACGCGCCGCAAGAAGGGGATGCGGAAGAAGTACGAGGCGCGGGCCCACACGGGCGCGGCCCGGATCGCGCTCGAGGCGGAGGTCCCGCTCGTACCGGCCGGGATCGTCGGCACGGACAAGCTCGGCCGGCTGCCGAGGTTGCGCGTCGCCTACGGACCGCCGATCCAGCTGGACGATCTCGCCGGCCGCGAGGATGCGCCGCAGGTCGCGACCGAGCGGTTGATGGCGGCGATCGGCGACCTCGAACGGTCGGCGTGACGAGCTTGTGTCTGATAGACACAAGCGGTTCGCGCCCAGGAACGGCTTCGGCAAGCCCTTTCGCGGCGGAGAGAGCTTGTGACTGATAGACACAAGCCGCTCCTGATCGTCGACGGCGACTCGTTCGCGCACCGCTACTACCACGCGCTGCCGAAGTCGATCCGGCGCGCCGACGGCGGCGGCGGGAACCTGCTCGACGGCGTCGGCGGCCTGCTCGTCCGACTCTGGGAGGAGGAGTCGCCGCGTGCGGTGCTCGTCGCCTGGGACACGCTCACCGTGCCGACGTACCGGCACACGGCCCTTCCGGCGTACCAGTCCGGACGCGAGTTCGACCGCGAGCTGCTCGACCAGCTCGACCTGGCGCCGCAACTGGTCGCGGCGATGGGCTTCGTCCCCGCGAAGGCGGACGGCTACGAGGCGGATGACTTCCTCGCCGCCGCGGTCGGGTTCGAGGAGGCCCGCGGAGGCTCGGCGATCGTCGCGAGCGGCGACCGTGACACGTTCCAGCTCGTCAGCGAGCGCACGATCGTGCTGCAGCCGCAGAAGGGCGGCGGGCCGCTGGCGCGGATCGGGCCGGCGGAGGTGCGCGAGCGCTACGGCGTCGAGGCGGCTCAGGTGCCCGACTTCATCGCGCTCCGCGGCGATCCGTCTGACCGGATCCCGGGCGCGCGCGGAGTCGGCGCGAAGACGGCGGCCTCGGTGCTCGCCCAGTACGGCAGCCTCGAAGCGGCGCTCGAGCAGGGCCGCTTCGCGGCCGAGGCAGACGCACTGCGGCTCTACCGGCACATCGCGACGATGGATCGCGACGCACCCCTCCCGCCCCTCGACGACCAGCAGCCGACGTGGGAGCGGGGCGCCGCACTCGCCGGCGAGTGGGGTCTCGGGCGTCTCGCGCGCCGGCTGGAGGCGCTGTCGACCTCCTGACCAATCCGGCGCTCGCGCAGCTGCACCCGACGGGCGACCATCCCGAGCGGCAGGAGCGGCTGCTCGTGCTCGATGGAGAGACCGTCGAGCGGGAGGCGACGCACGAGCAGCTCGTCCGCGTCCACGAGCCCGCCTACCTCGAGCTGCTGCAGGCTGTCGACCGTCCCGTCCAGCTCGACGCGGACACTGTCTGCTCGAAGACGTCCTGGCAGGCGGCGACGCTCGCAGCCGGGGTCGCGCTCGAGGCGGTCGACCGAAGCGGATTCGCGCTCGTCCGGCCGCCCGGCCATCACGCTCTCGCCGGCCGCGCGATGGGCTTCTGCCTCCTGAACAGCGTCGCCGTCGCGGCACGGTACGCGCAGACCGAGCTCGGCCTGGAGCGGATCGCGATCGTCGACTTCGACGTGCATCACGGCAACGGCACCGAGGCGCTCTTCCGGAGCGACGACACGATCCTCTTCGTGTCGCTCCACCAGTGGCCATTCTGGCCGGGGTCGGGCGGGCCCGGCACGAGCGACGAGTCGACGCTGAACCTACCGCTGCCCGCGGGCTCTGGAGACGACGACTACCGCGCGGCGTTCGAGAGCGCGGTCGAACCGGCTGTGCGGGCATTCGGACCCGACCTCGTACTCGTCTCCGCCGGATTCGACGCTCACGTAGACGACCCGTTGGCGCAGATGAGGATGACGGAGGAGGGGTTCCGGGACCTCGCCGAACGCTGCGCTGCACTCGGCCCGCGCGTCGCCGCAGTCCTCGAGGGGGGCTACAACCTCGAGACGCTGCCGGGGCTCGTCGCCGCCGCCCACCGCGGCTTCACGGGCTCCTGAGAACGCGAACGGCCGGCTCTCGCCGACCGTTCTGCCATTTGCCGCCGCAGCGTTCTGGAAGGAAACGCGTCCTCGAAGCATCGACGCTGACGGACGATCGTTCATCACCCGCAGTTCGGGAATCGCATCCCCAACCGCGGGGGAGCTTCCAGGAGTCAGCGTCGGGCGAGCGCGAGCTGCTCGAGCGCGTCCCGGCGCGACGAGACGCCGAGCTTGCGAAGCATGCTCTTGACGTGCGAGCGAACGGTGTGCTCGGAGATGAAGAGCCGCTTGGCGATGTCGTCGGTGGAGAGATGCTCATCGAGCAGGAGCAGCACCTCGACCTCGCGCGCCGAGAGGGTTCCCGCGATCTCGTCGGGGACGCCGCCGCCGATCCGGCCGCCGCTGCGCAACTGGTCGAGCAGGCGCCTCGCGACCTCGCCTGAGAGGGCCGCCTCGCCGTTCGCGACGCCGCGCAGGAAGGCCACGATCCGCTCCGGCGGCTCGCTTTTCAGCAGGTAGCCGGCGGCGCCTGCACGGATCGCGCCGAGCAGGTTCTCCTCCGTACCGGACGCGGTCAGCACGACGACCTCGCAGCCGGGCGCGGCCGCGCGTAGCCGGGGCAGCGCCGCCAACCCGTCGAGGCCGGGCATGGAGAGATCGAGCATGACGAGATCGGGCTGGAGCTGAGTCGCGAGCCTGAGCGCCTCGACACCGTCCGCCGCCTCGCCGACGACGTCGAAGCCGCCCTGCGCCAGCAGCGACGCAAGCGCGTCGCGCGTGAGGGGATGGTCGTCGACGACGAGGATTCGCTCCGCCATGTGCCACTCATCGGCAGGTCGCTCGCTGCCGATTAGGGGGACGTGCAGCGAAACGCCAAGGACACATTCGAGAGCTGGCTCGTCGGCGAGCTGCTGCTGGTCGCCCTGCTGGGATCGGCGACGGCGCTCTTCCTGACGAATCCGGCGCTCCGGAACACCTACGAGCTGCCGGAAGGCCGGCTGGTGCTCGACACCGCCGTCGTGCTCGCGGCCACGATCGTCGCCATCCTCGCCGGCGTCCGCTTCTCGGTCGAGGGGCGGGTGCTCGACCTGCTCCTCGCCGCCGGCTTCTTCGTCGCCGGCGCCGGCACGCTCGCCTTCTCGGTCGTGCCGGTGCTGGGAGGCTCGAACCAGGACGCGCCGGAGGCGTGGGCGGCGATCGCGGCACGCGTGCTCGCGGCGACGTTGATCGCACTCGCCCCGCTCGTCCCCGCCCCGCGGATCATCGCGCGAACGCGCGTGCTGCTCATCGGGATCGTCGTCCTGGTCGGCGCCCTCCTCGCCGTGTGGCTCCCGCTGCGCGGATTCGGCGCACGCCTGAGCCTGCTCGACGCGTCGGGCGACGGCGCGCGCGCCGTCGAGCTGACCGTCGCGACCTCCTTCCTGGCCCTGCTCGCACTCTTCGCGGTCCTTGGCTTTGCGATCCGCTACCGGGCACGCGGCGAGGACCTCGACAGCTGGCTCGCACTCGGAGCGACACTGACGCTCTTCGCCGAGCTCCACTACGTCTTGACGCCCCGAGTCTCGAGCGACTTCATCTCCCAGGGAGACTTTCTCCGCCTGCTCGCGTACGGGCTGCTGCTCGTCGGCGTCTGGCGTGCGATCAGCTTCGCCGAGTTCGGTCGCGCGGTGGCGGAGGAGCGTGCCCGGGTGGCGCGCGAGATCCACGACGGGTTGGCGCAGTACCTCTTCGCCGTCTCGACGCATGCGAGCATGCTCGAGTCGGGAGCGCCGCTGGAGCAGACGCTGCCGAAGCTGAAGGAGGCGGCCGCCGCGGCGCAGCAAGAGGCGCGCTTCGCCGTGCTCGCGCTCTCGTCCGCCAGCGGAACCGCCCCATTCGACGCAGCGCTGCGGCGCTACGTCGAGTTCCTCACCGCCGACGGCGCGCTCGCGGTCGACGTCGAGATCGATCCGCAGATCCTGCTCGCCCCCGACGAGCAGATCGAGGTGTTCCGCATTGTCCAGGAAGGGCTCGCCAACGTCCGCAAGCATGCGGGCGCGACGCGCGCCGAGGTCTGGATCGGGCAGCGGCTGGGACGGCGGACCGTCAGCGTCAGCGACGACGGGGTCGGCTTCGACGGTGCGGAGGCGGCTGCCGGGCAGGGGCTGAAGAACATGCGCCTGCGCGCCAAGACGATCGACGGCGGCTTCAACCTGCGCTCACGACCCGGGCGCGGAACCGCGCTCGAAGTCGTCTTGCGCGCCTAGCAGCGGCGCGTGACTTGGTGGTAGAGGCTCGCCTGGGCGAGGATGCCCGAGCGGACGTCGAGCGTGCGTGTCGTCAGCGCGTAGCGGCCCGGCTTCCAGCGGCCGTTCGCGCAGGCCATCTTGTAGGCCTTCGGCGCCAGGTCGAAGCCGAAGTTGGGTCCACCCTCGGCGCAATTGTCGACAGCGCCCCGTCGCGACCGCTTGATTCGCGTGGTCCTGCCGGCGGGCGAGACGAGGTCGATCTGGATCGAGACCCGCAGTGTGCGCGTGTCGAGGCACCCCCGCTTGCCGTCGAGCCAGACTCCCTTCATCTCGCCTCCGGTCGGGCTGAGCAGGACGTTGCTGACGACCTTGAAGCTGCCACGCTGCGCCATCCCGTACGCCGACGGGTCGTCGGCGGCGAGCGCAGGTGCGGCGAGGACGAGCGAGAGAGCGGTCAGCAGCGCGCGCACGAGGCGAACGCTACAACGGCAATGTCAGGAAGTTGCTAAATCCTGCCGATAGGCTCACCTTCGGCGATGAACACACGGCGGCAGACCAATCAGCTCCAGCTCGGCAACGAGTTCGCGCAGGCGCTCGCAGAGACGACGCAGTCGCTGGTCTGCGTCCTGGACGAGTCGGGAGTCGTGCTGCTCTTCAACGACGCGTGCGAACGGGCGACCGGGTTCTCGAGCGACGAGGTGGTCGGGCGCGTGCTCGCCGACGTCCTGATCCCACCCGAGGAGTCGGAGGCGTTCCGCGAGGTGCTCGCGTTCATCTGGAAGTCGGGGCACTCGAGCCCGCAGGTCGGCCACTGGCGGACGAAGGACGGCGGCCAGCGCCTGATCGCCTGGTCGAACAAGCTCGTTCCCACGACCGCGGACGCGCCTGCGTATCTCGTCACTGCCGGTCTCGACCTGACCGACCGCATGGAGACCCCAGACGAGCCGGCGCTCGCAGGTGACGCCGAGGCGAAGCTCGTGGAGGTCGGCCAGCTCGCGCACGAGCAGAGAGCGCTGCGCCGTGTGGCGACGCTCGTGGCGTCGGAGGCGAGCCCTGAGCGCGTCTTCATGGCGGTCTCGGAGGAGTGCGCGCGCGTGCTCGGAGTGACCGCGTCCTCGGTCTGGCGGTATGAGGGAGACGATACGGCGACCGTGGTCGGGCGCCACAACCGCGACGGGATCGACACGTTCCCCCTCGGTTCGCGCCTGCACGTGGACGAATCGACCTCGATGGGACGCGCCCGCGAGACGGCTGCGCCGGCGAGGGTCGAGGACTGGGGCAGCTCGGAGGGAGAGTTCGCCGAGCTGATGCTGCGCCTCGGCTACCGCTCGACCGTGTCCGCGCCGATCATCGTCGCCGGCACGCTCTGGGGGTCGGTCACGATCGGGAGCGCCGATCCGCTGCCCGCGAACACCGAGTTCCGGCTCGCTGCGTTCTGCGACCTGGTCTCGCTCGCGGTCGCGAGCGCGCAGGCCCGGGAGGACCTGCAGACGTCGCGCGCCCGCATCGTCCGAGCCGGCGACGAGCAGCGCCGGAAGCTCGAGCGCAACCTGCACGACGGCGCCCAGCAGCGGCTCGTCGCGGCGACGCTCCTGCTTCGCGTCGCCCAGGCCCAGCTCGACAAGGACACGGCGAAGGCGGCGAAGCTGCTGCAGGACGCCGCCGGCGAGCTCGACGCCGGGCTGGAGGAGCTGCGCGAGCTGGCCCGCGGGCTGCATCCGGGCGCGCTCACCGAGCACGGGTTGCGCGGGGCCCTGGCCACGCTCGAGGAGCGGCTGCCGCTTCCCGTCGAGATCACCGTCACCGACGAGCGGCTCGATCAGCACCTGGAGGCGACCACGTACTTCATCGTCTCCGAGGGGCTGACGAACGTGGTCAAGCACGCGCGCGCCGCCCGGGCGAGCGCCAATGTGGAGCTGCGGGAGGGTCGTCTGCGGATCGAGATCAGCGACGACGGCAGCGGCGGCGCAGACACGTCGAAGGGCACCGGGCTGCTGGGCCTCCGCGACCGGGCCGAGGCAGAAGGCGGCACGCTCGTCGTCGTCAGCCCACCCGGCCGCGGCACCGTGATCACCGCGACGCTGCCGCTCGACCGAGACTGAGCGCAATCGCGCTGAGTAGGTCCGGTTCTAGGCGGCGGGGACCAGCGGCTGTGGCTGGGGTTGCGCCCGGTCCGCAATATCGGCGAGCGCGTCGACGACCCTCGGGTCGAACTGTGTGCCGGCACAGCCGCGTAGCTCGTCGAGCGCTTCCGCGGGTGACATCGCCTTTCGGTATGAGCGGTTCGTGGTCATGGCGCTGTAGGCATCGCAGGCGCACACGATGCGGGCGATGAGCGGTGTCTCCTCGCCGACGAGTCCGTCCGGATATCCGCCGCCGTCCCAACGCTCGTGGCACGAGCGGACGAGATGGCCGACATCCCCGAGCAGACCTCCGATCTTCTCCAGCATCTGCTCGCCCTCGATCGTGTGAGTGTTGATGATCGCCCGCTCCTCCGGCGTCAGCGCACCCGGCTTGTTGATGATCTCCTTCGGGATCTTCACCTTGCCGATGTCGTGGAGAAGTGCGGTGAACTCCGCCTCCCGCCGCGCACGCGAGTCGAGGCCAAGCTCGTCCGCGACGTTCAGGACGAGTGAGACGACGTCCTGGCTGTGGAGGCCCGTGTAGGCGTCATCGGCTTCGACGACGTCCCCGAGCAGAAGCGCGGTGCCACGGTAGGCATGTGACAGCTCGAGCGCGTGATTGATGCGCGCTCTCCGTTCCCGCGCGAAGTACGCAAGGAGACCCATCAGCGGCAGGCCGAGCAGGAAGGCGTACGACTGCGTCAACGACGCGTAGGCCAGAGCGAACCCGATCGGGGTCAAGGCGACGTCGACGAGCCAGGCCGGGCCGAGCGCCCGGGCGAGCTCTCTCGGGCCGATTCCCAGGGCGGCGAAGCCACGCGCGGCCGAGCTCGCGAAGTCGAACGCGAACTGCGCAGCCAGCGCGAGGGCCATCAGCGGCAAGTGTCTCAGCGTCGGCGTCGGGGAGCCCAGAGCTGCGAGGACGAGCACTGGGCCCACAGCGTGCCACGCGCTCAGGAGGTGGAAACCGGCACGGCCGAGGTGCCATTCGCCGCTGAGGTGCTCGGGAAGCTTGCTCAGGAAGAAGCCGACGGCAACGAGCAGCGGCACCAGCGGCAGCGGCGCGAGGAAGAGCATCGGAACGAAGACGAGTTGCGTTGGGACCGCCCACCCGAAGCCGACCTCGAACTGGACCCGCGCCGCGAGGGCGTAGCAGCCAACGAGCGCGATGATGACGCCGAGGCCGGGATTCGGTCGATCGGAGGGAAGCCAGATGAGCAGCGCGACGCTGGTCGCGACGAACGCCGCCGCCGTTGCGACGGTGGGGAGGATCTCACGGGAGCCGAGAGCCCGGGCGACGCGAGCGCGGGACTGCTCGACGAGGCCTTCGTCGTCGGCGCCCGCCGAGGCGTGCTTGGTGGGCTCGGCGTGCTTCTCGACCGTAGCGGCGGACACAACCGGGCATATCGGCAGGGCGCGCCCATTCCTTGAACGAGGGACTGAGGCTCTATCACCCTGAAGGGGGAGGCAAGCCTCACCCGGATCGTGAGACTGAGCTACGAGGTTCGTCTCGAGCCTCTGCGGAAACCTTCAAGGAGGACGAGCGTGAAAATGCGGCCACTCCCCTCGCGCGGTAAGGCGCTTGGGCTTCTCGTGCTGACGGCAGCGCTTGCAGCGCTCAGTGCGACCACAACTCCGGCGAAGGCGGCGCTCGGACTCGCCTGCCCGAGCCCGACCTCGAAGGCGTTTGCTCCCTGGAACGACTTTGCCAACTACGCGTATGCGCCGAACGGAGGGTTCGAGAGCGGCTCCGGCGGTTGGACGCTCACCGGCGGCGCGAAGGTCGTCGCCGGCAACTCGTCGTTCTTCGTCCACGGCGCGGGCGAGCGCTACTCGCTCTCGCTGCCGAAGGGAAGCAGCGCGACCTCGCCGCCGATGTGCATCAGCCTCTTCTCGAGCAAGATGCGCTTCTTCGCGGCCAACAAGGGCTTGCCTTCGTCGAGGCTGAAGGTGCAGGTGATCTACGGCGGCGGTGTCGGCGGGTTGCTCTCACTCGTCACCAAGACGCTCGGGCTCTCGGACTTCGGTTACGTCACGGCAGGGTCCGCGTGGCAGCCGTCGTCGTCGATCGGGATGCTCAGCGGAACGCTGCCGCTGCTCACGCAGTCTGTGCAGTTCCGCTTCGTGCCCGACGCAAGCGGCGCCTGGCTCGTTGACGACGTCTATCTCGATCCGCTGATGCACGGATAGTTCGACGACACACGGGATGTGCGGAGGAGCCCACCCGGGCTCCTTTGCATTTCGGGCACCGGCGCTGCGGGCACCACCGCTTGACAGGCAGAACGTCCTTCAATAGAAAAGCCCCGCAAATGCGGGGCTTTTCCGTAGCAGGCCTGTAAGCCGGATTCTGTCGAGGGTGACCATCCCTCTAGGCCGGGAGTTGCCTCACGGCTCGAGCGGTGTACCCGATCCCTCGGCGGGCCGCGTCAACGGGATCTGCTTCACCTTGCACCGGACGGGGTTTGGCAGCCGCCGTGTCGCCACGGCGCTGGTGGGCTCTTACCCCACCGTTTCACCCTTACCGCCGAGACCTCCGGAGAACGCCTCGGCGGCGGTTTCCTTTCTGTTCCACTTTCCGTCGGCTTTCGCCGCCTGGGATTTCCCCAGCGCCCTGCCCTGCGGTGTCCGGACTTTCCTCGGCGCCTCCGAAGAGGCGACGCGGTCACCCGGCCTGCAGGGAGAATTCTAGCCGCGTTCGGTCGATCTAGCCACGTGGCGGGAGCTGCTGCACCGACCAGCTGTTGCCGTCCGGGTCGCTGAAGAAGACGAACGATCCCCACGGGAAGTCCTGGACGTCGCTGACCTCGACGCCGCGTTCGAGCAGCTCGGCCCGCGCCGCCCGCACATCGTCCACGACGAGCTGCAGGCCCTGCGCGGAACCGGGCGGCGTCTTGACGAGACCGTCGCCGATCGCGATCGAGCACGCGGAGCCCGACGGCGTGAGCTGCACGAACCGGACCGAGTCGCTCACGCGATGATCGTGGTCGGCGTTGAACCCGACGCGCTCGGTGTAGAAAGCCTTCGCGCGATCCACATCGGAGACAGGGACGGCGACGAGCTCG
The DNA here is from genome assembly GCA_963820695.1 of uncultured Gaiellaceae bacterium. Taxonomy (GTDB): domain Bacteria; phylum Actinomycetota; class Thermoleophilia; order Gaiellales; family Gaiellaceae; genus Gaiellasilicea. The sequence goes on from CAWGAP010000003.1 coordinate 142,099, forward strand.
AGCTTCCAGTCCATCGACGCTCAGCCTATCCGCGCGACGGCCTCGAGCTCGGACTGCGGCACTTCGAGGCCGTCGCACAGGAGCGTCCCGCACTCGAGACACGCGTGCGCGACGGGGCGGCGGAGCAGGAACTCGCCGCAGACGAGGCACTCGTAGCTGGCGCCCCGTGCAATCGCGGCCAGCTCCTGGTCGAGCGTGCGGTTGAAGGACGCGACGGCCATCAGATGCTCCGGAAGACCCCCGTGACCTTGCCGAGGATCTGGACGTGGTCGGCGTAGATCGGCTCGAGCAGCTCGTTCTCCGGCTGCAGGCGGACGCGACCGTCCTCGCGGTAGAACGTCTTCACCGTCGCCTCGTCGGCCGATTCGTCATCGCCTGCGAGGGCGACCACGATCTCGCCGTTCCGTGCGTCCTGTGCGCGCTGGACGACGAGGATGTCGCCGTCGAGGATGCCCGCGTCGATCATCGACTCGCCCTTGACCCGGAGCAGGAAGTCGGCTCGGCGGCCGAGCGGCTCGGGGACGGCGAGCTCGTCCTCGATGTTCTCCTCGGCGAGCAGCGGCCCGCCGGCGGCGATCTGCCCGAGCAGCGGCAGCTTCTGCAGCTCAGGCGCCACAGGCTCCTCCGCCCGCGAGTCGCGCCGGTGTCCGATCAGGTCGAGCGCCCGCGGCTTCGTCGGGTCGCGCCGGAGCAGGCCGGCGCGCTCGAGATTCGCGAGGTGGGCGTGCACGGTCGAGGGCGAGGCGAGGCCGACCGCCTCCCCGATCTCGCGCACGGTCGGGGGATAGCCGTGCCGGTCGACGTAGTCGACGAGGAACTGCCAGATCTCCTGTTGCCGTGCGGTGAGCTGGGGTGCGGCAGACATTGTGCCTCCGGGAATGGTTGTCGAACGTGTGTTCGCTCCGAAGCGTAGAGATCCTTCCGGACGGCGTCAAGGAAGGTGAGACACTGGGCGTCGTGGACTGGCCGGCGATCACGCTCGCGGACGTGCTCGAGGCGAAGCGGCGGATCGGCACCCACCTCCGGCCGACGCCGCTCTACCCCTACGCGGGGCTGGACGAGCTAATCGGAGCCGAGGTCTGGGTCAAGCACGAGAACCACCAGCCGGTCGGCGCCTTCAAGGTTCGCGGGGGCGTCAACCTCGTCTCGCAGCTCGGCGAGGAGGAGCGCCGGCGCGGATTGATCGCTGCCTCGACGGGAAACCACGGCCAGTCGGTGGCCTATGCAGCGCGACTGTTCGGCGTCACGGCCCGGGTGTGCGTCCCGGAGGCCGCCAACCCGGTGAAGCTGGCCGCGATGCGGGCTCAGGGCGCGGAGCTGATCGAGCACGGCAAGGACTTCGACGCCGCCCGCGAGCACTGCGCGGCGCTCGCCGAGGAGCACGGCTACCGCTACGTCCACTCGGGCAACGAGCCGCTGCTGATCGCCGGTGTCGGAACGGAGACGCTCGAGATCCTGGAGGAGCGGCCTGACGTGGACGTCATCGTCGTCCCGATCGGCGGCGGCAGCGGTGCTGCCGGCGCCTGCATCGTCGCCAAGGCAGTTCGGCCGAAGATCGAGGTGATCGGCGTCCAGTCGGAAGCTGCGCCTGCGGCCTTCCGCTCCTGGCAGAGCCGTTCGTTCGTGGAGGACGAGACAGCGACGTTCGCGGAGGGGCTCGCCACCCGCGTTCCCTTCGAGCTGCCGCAGCAGATCCTCTGGGAGCACCTCGACGACTTCGTGCTCGTCGGCGAAGACGAGATCCGGCAGGCGACCCGGCTGATGATCGAGCACACGCGCAATCTCATCGAGCCCGCGGGGGCGGCGCCGCTTGCCGCGGCGCTGAAGCTGTCCGACCGCCTGCGAGGAAAGCGGATTGCGCTGATCGCGAGCGGCGGGAACATCAGCCCGGCCCAGCTCGCGACGCTCTACGGATAGAGAAACGGCCCCGGTCGGGGCCGTTCGTCCCGCATGCGCTGGAGAGGACTTGAACCTCCACGGCCCTAAGGCCACAAGGCCCTCAACCTTGCGCGTCTACCAATTCCGCCACCAGCGCGGGGACGTGCAGTGTAGCTAGGCGAGGAGCCTGTACAGGATCACGCTGTTGAGGAAGAACACCGTCGCGACGACCACCGTGAGCCGCGTCAGGTTCCGCTCGACGATGTGCGTGCCGCCCTGGGAAGCGGGCGTGAAGCCCATGCCGCCGAGGCCGGCGTCGCGGCCGGAGTGCATCAGGATCAGCGCGAGGAGCGCGACGGAGACGAGCACCTGGAAGACGGCTGCGACGGGAACCACGCTCAGCAGGGTAGCTAACGCGCGGCTGCGAGGATGGCCTCGACGAGGCTCGCCGCGATCGCATCCTTCGTGATGTAGCCCTTCGCGCCGACGCGCCGGGCGCGATCGATGTCTGCGGGCGCATTCGAGCCGGTCAGCATCAGCACGGCGGGCGGATCGTCGAACCGCTCGAGCTCGGCCGCGGCCTCGAAGCCGTCCATCACGGGCATGCTGATGTCGAGCGCGACCACGTCCGGCCGCAACCGCCGCGCGAGCGCAACGGCCTCCTCCCCGTCGGCAGCGCGGCCGACGACCTCGATCCGTTCCTCGGTCGCGAGCACGGCTTCGAGCGCCTCGGCGAAGAGTCGATGGTCGTCGGCGATCAGCAGTCGAACTGGCGGCGGCATCAAGAGACCAACGAAATGATGCCTGGTTAGGCTACGGCAATGACCCCTCCGGGCGACGAGACCCGCGCGAAGATCCAGCGATTGCTCGTCACGGGCGACAACCGGCTGAAGCAGGGAGTTGCGCCCGAGAAGGCGCGCCAGAGCTACGAGCAGGCGCTCGAGCTGGCGCGCGAGGCGGGGATCGAGGAGGCGGTGCGGCCGCTCGTCGAGATCAGGCTCGCCGATCTCGAACGGCTCGGTCGAGAATCGCCTCCACCCGAGCCGCCTGCCGCCTGAGGTCGTGCCGCTCGGCCGCCTCGCGGGCAGCCGGGCTCGGAACCGGAAGCGCGGCGGCCTCGCGCAGCGCCGCCACGAGTCCATGCTCGTCGAGCGGGTCGACGAGCACGCCCGCTCCGGGCGGGACGAATTCGGGTGGCCCGCCGACCCGCGTCGCGACGACGTTGCGGCCGGATGCGAGCGCTTCGAGCGCGGCCTGGCCGAACGGCTCGACCAGGCTCGGCTGGCAGAGGACGTCCGCGGCCGCGAGGTAGTCCGGAACGGCGTCGTGAGGGACGTAGCCGGTGACCTTGACGCCGGCGCGACCCTCCAGCGCCGGACGCAGCGGGCCGTCGCCGACGAACGTCAGCGTCCCCTCGCCGAGCCGGCCGAAGGCGTTCGCGAGCCGGACGACGTTCTTCCGCTCGATCAGCGAGCCGACGCAGAGGAACGCGGGTGACGGGCCCGGCGCCCGCGCGAGCGGGCGGAACCGTTCCAGGTCGACGCCGCAGTTGACGACCTCGGTCTTCCCTGCGGCGCCGGCGATCGAGTTCACGAGCCGCCCCCGGAGCCACTCGGAGACCGCGATCACCGCGGCCGCGCCCTTCACGACCCGGCGGGCGGGTGGCCGGACGAAGGGATACTCGGTCAGATTGGCGACGTCCTGGCCGTGGACGGTGACCACGAGCGGCGCCCGTGAAGCCCGCGCTGCGAGCAGCCCCGAGAGGCCGGCCGGGAAGAGAAAGTGCGCGTAGACGACGTCGGGACGGAAGCGCCGAGCCGCCCGCACCGCCCGGGCCGCCAGCTTCGCGTGGCGCAACTTGCCGCCGCCCCGCCGGTCGAGCACGACCCGTTCGATCACATGCCCGCGCGCCGCGAGCTCGCGCTCCAGGCCCTGAACGAAGACGCCGAAGTCGGGCGCCGCGGCGGAGGGATACATCTGCGAGACCAGCAGGATGCGCACCGGCGCATCATCTAGGTTCTGCCCGTGGCCGAGCCCGCAGTCAGAGTCGCCGAGCTGAACAAGACCTTCCTCGTCCCGGAGCGCGAGGCGGGGCTCCGCGCGTCCGTCAAGAGCCTGGTCCGCCGCAAGCATCGCGAGGTGCGGGCGGTCGACGAGATCGACTTCGAAGTGAGCCAGGGAGAGGTCGTCGGCTTCCTCGGACCGAACGGCGCCGGCAAGACGACGACGCTGAAGATGCTCTCCGGGCTGCTCTATCCGACCTCCGGCGAGGCGCGGGTGCTCGGCCACGTGCCGTCGAAGCGGGAGCGGGAGTTCCTGCGCCGGATCACGCTCGTGATGGGCAACCGCAACCAGCTCCAGTGGGACCTGCCCGCGCTCGACTCCTACGAGCTGAACCGCGCGATCTACCGGATCCCGCGCGGCGACTTCACGAGCCTGCGCGACGAGCTGATCGAGCTGCTCGACGTCGGCGACCTCGTCCGCAAGCCGGTGCGGAACCTGTCGCTCGGCGAACGGATGAAGGTGGAGGTCGTCGGCTCGCTGCTGCACCGGCCGCAGGTGCTCTTCCTCGACGAGCCGACGATCGGGCTCGACGTGACGATGCAGAAGCGGATCCGCTCCTTCCTGGCCGAGTACAACCGCCGCTACGAGGCGACGATCCTGTTGACGAGTCACTACATGGCGGACGTCGAGGCGCTCTGCAAGCGCGTCGTCGTGATCCACCACGGCTCGATCCTGTTCGACGGGCCGCTCGCCCGGCTCGGCGACGACCTCGCGGCGTGGAAGACGATCGACGTCGAGCTCGAGGACGGTGCGGCCGACCTGTCGGGTTACGGCGACGTCGTCGACAGCGAGGCCGGCCGCGTGAAGCTGCGCGTGCCGCGGGCGGAGGTCGCACGCGTGACGGCGCGGCTGCTCGCCGAGCGGGACGTCGCCGACCTGACCGTCGAGGATCCGCCGATCGAGGACGTGATCGAGCTCGTCTTCGCGCAGGAGCGGCCCGGCGTAGGCTCGACGGAGTCGGCGGAGAGCGGAGGTGTCGGCTCCGCCGGCGCCGGAGCGGGCGAACAGTGAACGGCGAGGCAGGCGCCGCCCGCTCGCTGCTCGACTTCTACGTCACCCGTGGGCGGACGCAGATCCAGAGCGAGTTCCAGTACCGCGCGGCAACCTACTTCTGGATGATCGGGATGCTCGCCGAGCCGATCGTCTACCTCGTCGTCTGGACGACGATCGCCGACCAGCAGGGCGGCTCCGTGGACGGGATCTCGGCGGGCCAGTTCGCCGCGTACTACATCGTCTGGACGCTCGTCCGGAACATGAACATCGTCTTCACGCCGTTCGGCTGGGAGTGGCGGATCCGCGAGGGCGAGCTCTCGGCGGCGCTGCTGCGGCCCCTGCACCCGCTCCACGACGACGTCGCGGGGTTCGCGGGTTGGAAACCCGTCGTGATCGTGATGTGGCTGCCTGTCGCCGCAGTGCTGTGGATCGCGTTCGACCCCGTCCTCGACCCGACGCTGCTCGAGTGCTGCGTCTTCTTCTTCGCGATCTGGGGCGCCTATCTGATCCGGACGATGTTCATGTCGACGTTGGGGATGATCACTTTCTGGACGACGCGGGTCAGCGCGATCTTCGAGATCTTCATCGCAGCGGAGCTGCTGCTCTCGGGGCGGCTCGTGCCGATGACGCTGATGCCGGATTGGGTCCAGGACGTCGCCGGGTTCCTGCCCTTCCAGTGGTCCTTCTACTTCCCGATCCAGTCGCTCGTGGGCGATTACTCCACCGGCGAGCTGCTCGGCGGGCTCGCGATGCAGGTCTTCTGGATCGTCGTGCTGACCGGCCTCACGCTCTTCGTTTGGCGCTTTGCGATCCGGCGCTACTCGGCGGTCGGAAACTAGGTGCTGAGACCGTTCCGCCTCGCCTGGCTGTACTTCAAGCTCGGGTCGCTGACCGAGCTCCAGTACCGCGCCAACTTCATGATCCAGCTGCTCCAGACGGTGGTCGCGGTCGGGACGGCGCTCGTGGTGCTCAAGCTCGTCTACTCGCAGACCGACCAGCTGAACGGCTGGAGCGAAGCCGAGCTGCAGGTCGTGATGGGGATCCAGATCCTGCTCGGCGGCGTGATCAAGATGAGCATCCAGCCGAACATGGAGCGTCTGATGCAGGAGGTGCGCGACGGGAAGCTCGACTTCGCGCTGACGAAGCCGGAGGACTCGCAGCTCTTCGTCAGCGTGCGCGAGGTACGGATCTGGCGCGCGGTCGACATCTTCGCAGGCGCGCTCGTGCTCGCGTACGGCATCAACGGGCTCGACCAGAGCGTCGGCGCCGGCGACGCCGCGCTGTTCGCCGCCCTGCTCCTGGTCGGAGCGCTCACGATCTATTGCTTCTGGCTCTTCATCACCACCGGCGCGTTCTGGATCGTGAACACCTGGAGCATCCTCGAGCTCTTCGAAGGCGTCTACCAGACGGGCCGCTTCCCGGTCTCGATCTACCCTGGCTGGCTGCGGATCGGCGTCACCTTCCTCGTCCCGATCGCGTTTGCGATCACGGTGCCGGCGGAAGCCGTGACGTCGCGGCTCGACTGGGAAACGGTCGCGCTCGCGGTCGGGTTCTGCGCCGCGCTCTTCGCCTTCACCCGCTGGTGGTGGGGCTTCGGCCTGCGCCGCTACTCGGGCGCCAGCGCCTAGCTCACCGGACCGAGACGAAGCCTTCACCACTCGGATGACCACGCGGCCGCCGCGCCGCGGAACGATGCCGCCGCAGGTCAAATCAGACCGAAGGGGAGAACATGCTGAAGGGGAACAAGGCGATCCTCGCCGCCGCGCTCGCGACGCTCTTCGCCGCCGGCGCCGCGGTAGCCGGAATCGCGATTGTCAAGCCGTACGCGGTCGGCATCGACGGCGACTACTACACGAAGCGCCTGCTCTCGGTCGGGGACACGGTGCCGGAGACGAGCAACCCGTCGAAGCAGTTCCAGATGATCGGCATCCCGGACGGGCTCGGCGCCCACAAGTCCGGCGACAAGCGGATCGTCTACATGAATCACGAGCTCGTGCACAACACGCTTTCGGAGCCCGTGCTCGGCGAGCCGCTCAACCGCGGCCCGATCGTCTCCAAGCTCGTTCTCGACCGGAACGGAAAGGTGCTCTCCGGCGAGCGCGCCTACGACACCGTCTACCTCGAGGACACGCTCGTCGGCCCGGCGCCGGCGGTGGGGAACACGACCCCGAGCTTCAGCCGCTTCTGCTCGGCGTCGCTCGCGGGCAGGGACGAGGGCTTCGACCGGTGCGATCTACCTCGCGAACGAGGAGTCCGGCGGCCCGCCACGTTCGACGGCAAGGGCGGGGTCACCGTCGCGATCTTCGACAACGAGGCGCATGGCGTCCCGGCTCTCGGCCACTTCGCCTGGGAGAACGCGCTCGTCCAGCGTGGCACCGGCAAGTACACGGTGATCATGAGCATGGAGGACGGGCCGGCGAGCCAGGACCGCGCGCAGGTCAACAGCCAGCTCTACATGTACGTCGGTGTGAAGGATCGGAGCAATGGCGCGACGGTGCTAGAGCGCAACGGTCTCGTCAACGGAACGCTGTACGTGTTCCGCTCGAAGGATCCGGCTCGGAACAGCGAGTCGACCTTCCTCAGCGGCTCGATCGACGGCGAGTGGGTCTCGCTCGGCGACGTGACCGACCTCAGCGACGTCCAGCTCGAGGCCGCGAGCGACGCGGTCAACGCGATGGTCTTCGCGCGTCCGGAGGACGGTGCCTTCAACCTGAGGAACAGAAGCCAGTACTTCTTCGTCACGACGGGAGAGGGGACGGGCAACGCGCTCGGCCGCCTCTACGAGCTCGACCTGACCGGTCAGGACTCGGCCGGCCCGGCGAAGCTGACGGTGGCGTACAACGCGGACCAGGTGATCGCGGCCGGCGGGGACATCGCGATCAGCCCGGACAACATCGACGTCAGCCGCGACTACCTGATGATCAACGAGGACGGCACGGCGACGAGCCGCGCGGAGATGGCCCGCAAGCAGCGGGACGGCTCGATCTGGCGCTTCGACCTCGACCGCAACGGCGTCGACGTCTCGTCGCGGCTGCGGATCGTCGAGCTCAACCAGCCCGGCCGCGACCGTGTCCCCGTCGGGCCCGGCGTCTGGGAGACGAGCGGGATCATCGACGCGTCGAGCATGTTCGGCAAGGACACGTGGCTCTTCGACGTGCAGGCGCATCCGCCGACGACGGCGCCGAAGCCGAACACCGTCGAGGACGGCCAACTGCTGCTGCTCGTCGGTCCTGACGACAACGACGAGAACGACGACGAGGACGGCGACGACGACTAGCCGCTAGGCACGAGACGCGTCGAACGTGCCCCACTCGTCACGGAGCACGTTCGAGATCTCACCGATCGTGACCAGGGCACGGAGAGCCTCTCGCATGGGGACGAGCAGGTTCTCCGTGCCCTGCGCGGCGCGGCGAACGTCTGCAAGCGTCCGCTCGGCCTCCTCCGCATTCCGCTCCGCGCGGACGCGGGCGGTTCGCTCGAGCTGGCGACGCTCGATCGCGGGGTCGAGGCGGTGCAGCTCGACATGCTCCTCCTCGGCCTCGGTGAAGGCGTTGACGCCGACGATCACCCGCTCGCCCGATTCGACCTGCTCGTTCCAGCGGAAGGCTGCGTCCTCGATCTCGCGCTGGACGAAGCCCTGCTCGACCGCTGCGACTGCGCCGCCGAGCTCGTCGATCCGCTCGATCAGCTCGCGCGCCCGCTGCTCGAGCTCGTCGGTCAGCGCCTCGATGAAGTAGGAGCCGCCGAGCGGGTCGGCCGTGTCGGTGGCGCCGGCCTCGGCCGCGAGGATCTGCTGCGTCCGCAGCGCGATCCGCGCCGAGCGCTCGGTCGGGAGCGCGAGCGCCTCGTCGAAGCCGTTCGTGTGCAGGCTCTGGGCGCCGCCGGCGACGGCCGAGAGCGCCTGGATCGCGACGCGAACGATGTTGTTCTCGGGCTGCTGCGCCGTCAGGGTCGAGCCGCCCGTTTGCGCGTGGAAGCGAAGCGCGAGCGCCTTCGGGTTCGTGGCGCCGAAGCGGTCGCGCATGATCGTCGCCCAGAGCCGCCGCGCCGCGCGGAACTTCGCCACCTCCTGGAAGAAGTGGTTGTGCGCGTTGAAGAAGAAGGAGAGCCGGGCGCCGAAGTCGTCGGGCGAGAGCCCGGCCGCGACCGCCGCCTCGGCGTAGGCGATCCCGTTCGCGAGCGTGAACGCCAGCTCCTGGACGGCGGTCGAGCCGGCCTCGCGGATGTGGTAGCCGCTGATCGAGATCGTGTTCCAGCTCGGGATCCGGTCGGCCGCATAGGCGAAGAGGTCGGTCGTCAGCCGCATCGACGGCCGGGGCGGGTAGATGTAGTTCCCGCGGGCGATGTACTCCTTGAGGATGTCGTTCTGGACCGTGCCGCGCAGCGCGCTGCCGGGGACGCCCTGCTCCTCGGCGACCAGCTCGTAGAGCAGGAGCAGCAGCGCGGCCGGCGCGTTGATCGTCATCGAGGTCGAGACCTCGCCGAGCGGGATCCGGTCGAAGAGGAGGCGCATGTCCTCGAGCGAGTCGATCGCGACCCCGGTGCGGCCGACCTCGCCGAGCGCGTGTGGGTCGTCGGAGTCGTAGCCGAGCTGGGTCGGCAGGTCGAACGCGACGGAGAGGCCGGTCTGGCCCCGATCGAGCAGGTAGCGGAAGCGGGCGTTCGTCTCCTCCGCCGAGCCGAAGCCCGCGTACTGGCGGATCGTCCACGGCCGCCCGCGGTACATGTCCGGGTAGGGGCCGCGCGTGTAGGGGAACTCGCCGGGCCGCTCGCCGTCGCCGTAGACCGGCTCGATCTCGATTCCCGACTCGGTCTCCCGCTCCACGGAGCGGATGCTACGGACAGCTAGAGGATGCCGCCCGAGCCCTCGATCGCCTCGAGCGCGATCCGCCGGCCGGTGGCGATGTGCGCCCTGATCGCCGCCCGCGCCGCGTCGAGGTCGCCGGCCTCGTACGCATCGACGATCGCGCCGTGCTCGGTCGGCAGGTACGAGCCGCCCTCGAGCTTGCCGCCGCGGATCACCTGCATCATCAGGTTGACCGAGAGCTCACGGTAGAAGCGTGAGAGGAGCGCGTTGCCGGCGAGGTCGACCTGGTGCTCGTGGAAGGCGGCGTTCGCCGAGTCCCACTCCGCGTGCGAGACGGCCTCGGCGGTCGCCTCGTACAGCTCGCGGAAGCGCCTTAGGTCGTCGCGACCGACACGTCCGACGGCTGTCTCCGCCGCCTGCAGCTCGAGCGCCAGCCGCACGTCGTACCCCTCGGCGATCGCGGCCTCGGTCAGCGCCGTCACGTAGTAGCCCCGGCGCGACTTCACCGTCAGCAGGCCCTCGGCGACGAGCCGGGTCAGCGCGTGATGGACCGGGCTGCGCGACACGCCGAGTGTCGCCGCCAGCTCGTGCAGGCTCACCTTCTCGCCCGGGCCGAGCTCCCGGCGCACGAGCTGGCTTTTCAGCGTCTCGTAGACGCGGTCGTTCAGGTTCGTCCGGGCCGGAGCGGAGACCGACATGCGCGATACGTAACATGACACGTGCGCTGTGGCAACCCGAGTGGCACTCCGGTGACGCCCGGCTAGGCTCACGCGATGCAGGTGCGCATCCGCCTCTTCGCCGGCCTGCGCGAGCGTGCCGGTACCGGCGCCAGGACGCTCGACCTCGCCGACGGCGCCACGCTCGGCGACGTCTGGCCGGCGCTCGGGCTCGGCGACGAGCCCGCCGGACTGCTCTATGCGGTCAACAAGCGCTACGCGGACGGGGACGCCGCTCTGGCGGACGGCGACGAGGTCGCGGTGATCCCGCCCGTCTCCGGCGGCGACTTCCGCCTCACCGAGCAGCCGCTCTCGCTCGACGCGGTCGTCCGCGAGGTGCACCGCGACGACGCGGGTGCGGTCGCGACCTTCCTCGGCACCGTCCGCAACCGCTCTCGCGGCCGGAGCGTCCTCTACCTCGAGTACGAGGCGTACGAGGGGATGGCGCAGGAGACGATGGCCGAGCTGGCGCGCGAGCTCGCCGAGCGGCACGAGCTGCTCGCGGTTGCGATCCACCATCGCGTCGGCCGGGTCGAGATCGGCGAGCCGAGCGTCGCGATCGCCGTCTCCTCCCCACACCGCGCCGCCGCGCTCGCCGCCTGCAAGGAGGCGATCGACACGCTGAAGGGGACGGTGCCGCTCTGGAAGAAGGAGGTCTACGAGGGCGGCGAGGAATGGATCGGACAAGGGTCATAGCCAGAAGGGCTTTGGCAACTACTCTGAGCGCGTGAGTTACGACCCATACGCGCCGCGCGAGGCCGAAGAGCCGGAGCACAGCTACTCGCCGATCAAGCGGCCGACCACGCTCCGCGACATCCTGCGCAAGCTCTGGGCGCCGATCGCCGCGGTCGTCTTCCTGATCTGGAAGCTCAAGTTCGTCTTCGTCGCGATCTTCAAGTTCAAGCTCTTCACGGTCGCCGGCTCGATGCTGATCTCGATCGGCGCCTACGCGCTCCTCTGGGGCTGGCAGTTCGCGGTCGGCTTCGTCCTGCTGCTGCTCGTCCACGAGCTCGGGCATGTCGCCGAGGCGAAACGCCAGGGGCTGCCGGTGTCGGCGCCGATGTTCATCCCCTTCCTGGGCGCGCTGATCACGCTCAAGCAGCTGCCCGACAACGCCTGGAACGAGGCGAAGGTGGCGATCGCCGGGCCGATCGTCGGCGGGCTCGGCACGGCCGCGGTCTGGGGCCTCGGCGTCGCCCTCGACTCGGACCTCCTCGTCGCACTCGCCTTCACCGGCTTCTTCCTCAACCTCTTCAACCTGGCACCGATCTCACCGCTCGACGGCGGCCGGATCGTCGCGGCGATCCACCCCGCGCTCTGGGTGGTCGGGCTGGTCCTCCTGGTCGGGCTCACGATCCTGGCGCCGAACCCGATCCTGATCCTGATCCTCGTCCTCGGCGGGCTCGAGTCGTGGCGGCGCTGGCAGCACCGCGCATGCCCCGGAGGGCGAGGCGTACTACCGGGTGACGCCGAGGCAACGCTGGATCACCGGGATCTCGTACATCGCTCTCGCCGCCCTCCTCACCCTGGGGATGAGCGGCACGTTCGTCGAACGCGACATCTAATGGCCACCGACGAGCGGCGGATGCTCGAGCGCACCCACGAGGATCTCGCGAGCGACGTCGCGATCATCGCGTCCGAGTTCCTCGGCGGCTTCCAGAAGGTGCTCGAGATCGACCGGCCCGCCGTCTCGATCTTCGGCTCGGCCCGCGTCGGCGAGGGCAGCCGCCCCTACGAGCAGGCGCGTGCGACGGCGAAGCTCTTCGCCGAGCACCACTTCGCCGTCGTCACCGGCGGCGGCCCGGGAGTGATGGAAGCGGCGAACCGCGGCTGCAAGGAGGGCGGCGGCCTCTCGGTCGGCTTCAACATCGCGCTCCCGCACGAGCAGGGGGTCAATCGCTACTGCGACGTCAAGATGACGTTCAAGCACTTCTACGCCCGCAAGACCATGTTCGTGAAGGCGGCCGAGGGCTTCGTCATCTTCCCCGGCGGCTTCGGCACGCTCGACGAGGCCTTCGAGGCGCTGACCCTGATCCAGACCGGCAAGGTGCTCGACTTCCCCGTCGTGCTCTTCGACCACGACTACTGGCGGGAGCTGCTCGACTGGATCAACGGCAGGCTGCTCGCGGACGGGATGATCTCGCCCGACGACGTGGAGCTCCTCCACGTCACCGACGATCCGGCGGAAGCGGTGCGAGTGGTGGTCGCGAGCTACGACGAGCGCAATGCCGTCGAGTCTCCGGCGGAGCCTGAAAAAGCAGACGCGCAGTAGCGATCACACGCGGGGCAACACGAAGTACGGCCCGGGGATCGAGCGGCCGGGGCCGTAGATCGCGGTCGGGCCGACGGCGATGTAGCGGCTCGCCGTCGCGTCCCGGCGCAGCAGCTTCCCGCGCTCGTAGACCTTGCGGGTGACGGTGACGTCGAACCCGGCCTGATTCGATCCGGCGACCGTCCGCACGGAGCCGCGCGGCGCGTAGGGATCGAGCGCGTAGGTCGTCGTCGGCGTGCGCCAGTTCGTCCGCTCGCTCGTCGAGGCGACGACGCGGCGCTTCGGGTCGGTGCCGTAGAAGCTGAAGGTGAGCGTCGAGGTCGTGTACCGCGTCTTGATCAGGATCCCGGTCTCGAGATCGTTCTTGAAGACGAAGTCGGGCCCGCCCCAGGAGACGGTGGCGTCGCGGCCCATCGGGTAGTGAGAGATGTAGAAGCTGTGGTTGTGGCGCTCGACGATCGGGAGCCCGAGCTCGAAGGCGTTGTTGAAGAGCGTGGTCGCGGTCTGGCAGACACCGCCGCCGATCGATGGCAGCAGCAGCGAGCCGATGATCATCTGGCCCTCGCGGAAGCCGCGCTCGACCGTGCGCGGGCCGACCCTGTCGTTGAAGGAGAACGTGTCGCCGGGCTTGATCACGGTGCCGTCGATGTACTGCGCCATCAGCTGCACGTTGTGGATCCGGTTCGAGGACGACGTGCCCATGTCGGTCGTGAAGGTGGAGATCTGCCCGCGGATGCCGAGTTGCTCCGCCTCGCGGGTCGTCAGGTCGGCGCGGATCTGCTTCAGGCGCAGCGAAGCGCGGTGGACCGGCGCGGCAGCGGCGGCGGCGACCGAGTCGGCGACCCAGGGGCCGTCGACTGCGAGACCGGGGCGCGAGGGCCGCACTCGAACGAGCTTCCCCTCGACGACGAAGCGGGCGTTGACGGCGCGGGCGCGCCAGGGCGCGAGCATCGGCTCGACGGCCTTGGCCAGGCGCTGCGGGTGGAAGGAGACACGGAAGCGCTCGCCGTCGGGACGGAAGCGGAGCAGCCTCGCGAGCCGCGCGGGAGCGAGCGAGCCGACGTCCTCGCCCTTGAACGCGAGCGTCACCGGCTCGTCGATCAGCGTCTGCGCCTCGTCGATCGCAGCTTCCGCCGCGGCCGTCGTCAGCTCCGGCTCGACGTGGGTCAGGGCCGGCGAGAGCGTTCGCGCACCGGTCAGGGACGCCTTCGCGAGCGATGCCGACAACTGCGTCGGGTCGACGGCGTCGCCCGGGCGGGAGGGGATGACACGCAGAGCGCTGTGTGCGACGACCTGAGCGCGCCGAGGCTTCGGCAGCGCTGCGGAGACGCGCACGGCGATCTCTTCCAGCTCGGGTCGCGCGACGAGGACCGGGTCGACGACGCGCGCCGGCGGGCTCGGGTCGACGAGCTGGCGAATCCGGCCGGCGAAGGTCGTGCGCCCCGCCTCCCAGAGGGCCCGCTCGGTCGCCGCGCCGTCGATCCGGAGCACCTGACCCGGCCTGACGTCGTAGCCCTTGCCGCCGACGACGACGCGCACCGGCGTCTGCAGCTGGGCCTCGCGGAGCTCCACGCCCGGCAGCGGCCGGTCCCAGTAGTAGGCGTCGCGCGCGCCCACCGCGGCCACCGTCGCAACGGCCAGGACGGCGAGCACCGACGCCGTGATCACCGTGAGTCGTCTCACGATTGGCAAGGTAGCCGCTGCGGCCGGATTACACTCCTTTCCGTGAGGCTGAGCGACCTTCCGTCCGTGGACGAGCTCGCCCGCGGCGTGGACGACCCGCTCGCGGTCGCGGCCGCGCGGGACGTGCTCGAGCGCGCGCGAGAGGAGATCCGCGCCGGCGCCGAGCCGGGTGACCTGCGGGCACGGCTCGACGAGGCGCTCGCCGCGGCGCGGCGGCCGGCGCTCCGGCGCGTCCTCAACGCGACCGGCGTGCTCGTGCACACGAACCTCGGGCGCGCGCCGCTGCCGCGCGCCGCGCTCGACCGGATCGCGGACGTGAGCGGCTACTCCAACCTCGAGTACGACCTCTCCTCCGGCTCGCGCGGGTCGCGGCAGGACCACCTGGCGCCGCTGCTGCGGCGCCTGACCGGCGCGGAGGCCGCGATCGTCGTCAACAACAACGCGGCGGCGATGCTGCTCGCGCTCGCCGCGCTCGCGGAAGGCCGCGAGGTCGTCGTCTCACGCGGCGAGCTGATCGAGATCGGCGACGGCTTCCGGATCCCGGACGTCCTCGCCCGCTCGGGCGCGCGGCTCGTCGAGGTCGGGACGACGAACCGGACGCGCACGGCCGACTACGAGCGGGCGGTCGGGCCGGACACGGCGCTGCTCCTCCGCGTCCACCAGTCGAACTTCCGCGTCGTCGGCTTCACCGAGCAGCCGCGGCTCGACGAGCTCGCGGCCGTCGCACGCCGCCACGAGGTCCCCCTCCTCGACGACCTCGGCTCCGGCCACCTCGAGCCAAGTAACAGTCTGTTACTTGGCGACGAGCCGTCGGTGCGCGGCAGCCTCGCTGCGGGCGCCGATCTCGTCTGCTTCTCGGGCGACAAGCTGCTCGGCGGCCCGCAGGCCGGGATCGTCGCCGGCCGGGCCGACCTGATCGAGAGGCTGCGCCGCCATCCACTCCACCGCGCCCTGCGCTCGGACAAGCTGACGCTCGCGGCGCTGGAGGGGACGCTCGCGCTCTACCTCGACCGGCCGGATGAGATCCCGGTGCAGCGGATGCTGCGCGAGCCCGCGGAGACCGTGCGCAGCCGTGCCGAGCGGCTCGCCCGCGCGACCGGCGGCGCCGTCGAGGAGACGGTCGCGCGCGTCGGCGGCGGCGCGCTCCCGCTGGCCGAGCTACCGAGCTTCGCCTGCGCTGTCGAGGAGGAGCTCGCCGCCGCCCTGCGTGTGCACGAGCCGCCCGTGATCGCGGTCGTCCGCGATGGGCAGACGCTGCTCGACTGCCGGACGCTCACCGACGCCGAGGCGGACGAGGTCGCGGCGGCAGTGCAGGCATGCCGCTGACCGTCGGCACCGCCGGGCACATCGACCACGGCAAGACGTGGCTCGTCCGGGCCTTGACCGGAAAGGACACGGACCGGCTGCCGGAGGAGCAGCGGCGCGGGATCTCGATCGACCTCGGCTACGCGCCGCTCGACCTGCCGGACGGCCGCCGGCTCTCGCTGATCGACGTGCCCGGGCACGAGCGCTTCGTTCGCAACATGGTCGCGGGCGCGACCGGGATCGACCTCTTCCTGCTCGTGATCGACGCGGGTGAGGGCGCGCGGCCACAGACGCACGAGCACCTCGCGATCATCCGCCTGCTCGGGATCGGGCACGGCGTCGTCGCGGTGACGAAGGCCGACGCGGTCGACGAGGAGACGCTGGAGCTGGCGCTCGAGGAGGCGCGCGAGCTGGTTCCCGAGGCCGAGGCGATCCCCGTGAGCGCGAAGACCGGCGCCGGCCTCGACGAGCTGCGCGCTGCGCTCGCGCGCGCCGCAGACTTAGTTGCTGACAGCAACTATCTCTCCGAGGCCGCCCGTCTCTACGTCGACCGGGTCTTCTCGCTGCGCGGAATCGGGACCGTCGCGACCGGCACGCTCTGGTCGGGCACGGTCGGCGAGGGAGACGTGCTCCGCGCCGAACCGTCCGGTCGGGACGTGCGGGTGCGGAGCGTCCAGGTGCACGACCGCGAGGTCGAGCGTGCCGAACCGGGACAGCGGGTCGCACTCGCGCTCCCCGGCGTCGAGCGGAGCGAGGTGCGCCGCGGCGACGCGCTCGTCGCTCCGGGAAGCCTGCGGCCGAGCTACCGGCTCGACGTGGCGCTGGAGGAGCTCGAGCCGATCGCGGACGGTGCACGCCTCCATGTCCACCACGGCACGGCGGCCGTCCCGGCGCGCGTTGTCAAGGCAGGTCGCTTCGCGCAACTGCGGCTCGCGGCTCCGGTCGTGGCCGCACGCGGCGACCGGGTCGTCCTCCGCGGCGCGACGACCGTCGGCGGCGGCACCGTGCTCGACCCGGCGCCGGGGAGGCATGCCGAGCCGGCCCGTTTCGAGCAGGCGCGGCGCGGCGAGGCGCGCGTCCACGCACCGGTGCTGGTCGAGGGCGAATGGCACTTCGCCGACGAGTGGCTGGCCGAGCTCGAGGCGCAGCTGGAGCGGGAGCTCGAGCGGGCCGACCCACTCGACCCGGGCACGCCCGCACCCACCGAGCCGTGGGCGAAGGACGTGCTCGCCAGGCTCCCGTTCGAGCGGCGCGGCTCGATGCTCTACCGGCCCGGTGCGACCGGCACGCTCGGTCCGCGCGCCGCCGAGGCCGAAGAGCTCGCGGCCGCGCTCGCAGCGGCGGAGCCGGGCGCGGCGAAGGCCGACGACGCCGAGCTCGCGCGCTTCCTCGAGCGGGCGGGACGGCTCGTCCGGCTCGGCGACGGCTGGGCGGTGTCGGCGTCCGCCTACGAGCGGGCGCGGTCACTCGTGCTCGAGGAGTGCGCGACGGCCGGGCAGATCACGCTCGGGCGTTTCCGCGACCTCGCCGGCTGTGGGCGGCGCGACGCGCAGCTCCTGCTCGAGCGCCTCGACGCCGACGGCGTCACCCGCCGGGTGGGGGAGGCGCGGGTGCTGCGGCGTCGTTCTTCGGCCCCGGCTTCGTAGCGGCAGCCTCCTCGCTGTCCGTCGTTCGGAGCACCTCCTTCACCAGCCGCTCGCTGAACCCGGCGGCGAAGGCGAGGACGAGGAAGAACGCGAACCGATCGCGCTCGTCCGTTGGCACGTCGAGCTGCCTGATCAGCCCGCCCTGGAGCGCGAAGTAGACGAGCAGGCCGAAGACGCCGCCGATGAACGGCCGGAACGCGGCCACGCGCTGGACGTACGAGCGGCCGACCTCGTGGCGGACGTGGAACTTGTCCGCGCTCATCCGGGTGACGACGCTGACGAGCGCGCCGAGCGCGCCCGCGATCAGGCAGCCGAAGAACGTCGTCAGGTTCACCGGCGCACTACTGGCCGCGAGCAGGATCCCGACGGGGACGGTGATCGCGCAGAGCGCGAGCACCCCGCCCAGCATCCCGCCGAGGTAGACGATCTGCGCCTCCCGCGATGCCGCCTGCTCGTAGTGGTCGGCGATCCGGTCGAGCTCCTCTCCCTGCTCCGCGATTTGCTTCTCCGTCAGGGGTTTGACCGTCCCGTCCGTCTCGGGGATCGCCGAGAGCATCAGGTCGCGCATCCAGACGAAGAGCCAGTTCACGAGCAGCCGCTGGCTGAGGCCGCGAAGGGCATTCCGCACCGACACGTACTGGACCTCGGCCCGGTGGAGGACGGGCGCAACCTCGGGGTGCATCCGGACCAGCCGCTCGGTCTCGGTGAACATCTCGATCCTGTCCTTCGACCGCAGCAGCTTCCGCTCGAACGCCTTCGGCCGCATCGCAGTCACCGCGACCGCCATCGGCCCGCTTTCGCAGATGTACGCGTCGGCGATCTCGCCATGGTCACGCACGAACGCTGCGCGGAGCTCCTGAAAGCGGTCCTCCGACACTGTGCCGGACTCCCGAAACGCCCAGGCTTCGACGAGCTCGGAGAAAGACACACGATGCGCACGCCCACGGGTCGCGGCGTCCTCCGCAGTGCTCTCGTACGGGTGTGCGATCTCGGCCATCCGGAACCCCTCCCGAGCCGGCCGCACGACTCCCGTTCGCTTCGTCCCCAGCGTAGGGGATCGCGCCGAACGCCACAAGGCCGTCGCAGGAGGGCTGCAACACTGTCGCCGTGCGATTCGGTCTCGTCGCCGCCCTCGCCCTTGCGCTGCCGACCGCGGCGGTCGCCGCAACCGCGATCGGGCACGGCACCGCGACGATCACGGCCCCCGCGGGGACGCCCCGGGTCGTGCTCAAGGTCGAGATCGCCCGCACGGACGCCGAGCGGGGGCGGGGTCTGATGAACCGTCGCTCGCTGGCCGCGAAGGCGGGGATGGTCTTCCTCTATCCCTCTGACCACCGCGGCGGCTACTGGATGAAGAACACCCTGATCCCGCTCGACATCGCCTTCTACGACGCGCGCGGCAAGATCCTGCGGATCCTGACGATGCAACCCTGCCGCCGCGATCCGTGCCGGGTCTACGACCCGAAGGTCGCCTACCGCGCCGCGCTCGAGGTGAACGCGGGCTCGTTCCGGCGCTGGGGCGTCCGGGCCGGCGACCGCGTCGCCGTTCGCGTCACTCGTTCGGGCTGACCGTCAGCCTGAGCACGTCGGGCCGGTGGTAGTGGCCGGCCGGGTCGAACCGCTGCCGCGCCTGCAGCAGCAGGTCCGGGTCGAGCTCCGCGTAGAGGATCCCCTCCTCGTCGTAGAGCGGTCCGGCGAGATAGCTCCCGTCCGGGGCGAGGATCGCCGAGCCGCCGCGGCCGAGCAGGTCGCGGCCCTCCAGCAGCGCGCGCAGCGGGAAGTCGTCGGGGTAGGAGCTCGCGCGCTGGAAATGAGAGGGCGCGATCACGAACGAGCGCGACTCGAGCGCGATGTGAGTGAGCGTCGCCTGCCACGAGTCGCCGTCGTCCGCGGTCGAGGCGACATAGATCTCGATCCCCGACTCGTAGAGCGCGAAGCGGGCAAGCGGCATGTAGTTCTCCCAGCAGATCAGGCCGCCGAGCCGGCCCAGCGGCGTCTCGATCGCGCGGAGGCCGCGCCCGTCGCCCGGGCCCCAGACGAGCCGCTCGTGGTTGGTCGGCACGAGCTTGCGATGGTGGAGCGCGAGCTCGCCTGCCGGCGAGTAGTAGAGGAGCGAGTTGTAGAGCGTTCCGGATCGCTCGGGGTCCGCCTCGTTGACGCCGACCACGAGCCAGACGCCGTGCTCGCGCGCGATCGCACCGAGCCGGTCGGCGTCTGCGCTCGGCAACTCGAGCGACTCGCGGTGCAGGAGCGCGAACGCCTCCTTCGCACCCGGTTCGGCCCAGCCGGCGAGCGCCTTCGCCCACGCCGAGGACGGGTAGACGGGGACGAAGGTCTCAGGGAAGACGACGAGCTGTGCACCCGCCGCGGCGGCCTCCGCGGTCCGCTCGGCGACGCGGTCGATCGTGCCGGAGCGGTCGAAGATCGCCGGCTCGACCTGCACGCAGGCGGCGGTGATGCGCTCCCTCATGCCCAGTCCATCGGGGTGTAGCCGCTCGTGCGCGGAGCCGAGACGATCAGGATCGTCGCGTCGGCATCGCTGCGGTTCGCGACCGTCCGTCTCGGCTCCGGGTCGAGCCGCGTGAACGTGCCGGCCGGCGCGGGATGGTCCTCACCGTCGATCACCATCGTCGCGTTGCCGGAGAGGATGATGAAGACCTCCTCCTGGTCACTGTCCGTCTCGTCGTGCTCGGGGATCGTCTCCCCCGGCGGCAGCTCGACGACGTTCATGCCGAACGAGTGCAGCCCGAGCGACTTGCGCGCGAGCGCCCATTTCGGGAACGGGCGCTCGAAGTCGTCCATGTGCACCAACGTGAAACCGCTCATCACTCCTCCCGCTCTATGTTTCCCAGTCCGGCTCGGGACCGATCCCGACGCCTTCGGCGATGCGGTTGATGTAGTTGAAGTAGGCGATCACCTGAATCGCGTCGTGGATCGCCTGGTCATCCCAGCCGTGCCGGCGCAGCTCGTCCACGTCCGCCGCGCTCATCGCCGCCGGCGTCCGGGTGAGCTTGACGGCGTAGTCGCAGAGCGCCCGCACGGGAGCCGGCAGGTCGGCAGTGCGGTAGTCGTGGGCGCACAGCTCCACCAGCTCGTCGTCTGCGCCCTCGGCACGGAGGTCGTCTGCATGCGAACGCGTTCAGTAATGGCAGTCGTTCTCGCGTGAGACGACGGTGGCGAGCAGCTCTCGCTCCTGGCGCGAGAGCCCGGAAGGGCCGAACATGATCCCCTTGTAGAGCTCCATCGACCGGTGCAGCACGCCCGGGCGCAGGCTCATCGCCTTGACAATGTTGAAGACCTTGCCGGCCCGGCCGATCGCCGCGTCGTACTCCTCCTTCAGCGGGCCGGTCGCGTCGTCGACGTCGGTCAGGCGCAGGTGAGCCACGCCGCGATCCTCGCAGAACGAACAGGGCCCGGGAAGCTCGTCCGAGCTCCCCGGGCCCTCCTCTCCCCTTTACCGGCGCAGGTCGACCGGGAACGAGACGAGCCGGCGGGTGGAGACGCCGCCGAGCACGTCCTCGCCCGCCTTGCGGGCGCGGGCGAAGATCACCAGCAGCTGCTGGCTGTTCGTGGCCGGGTAGCCGCCGGCGCGGTTCATCGTCAACGTCGCGAATCCGTCCGCACCGGTCGGCTGCTCCGCCGGCCTGGTGAACTGGTTGAACGGAACCGCGTCCGCGTAGAGAAGCGCGCCCTGGACGGCCTTGCCCTTGCACGTGACGCGGAAGCGGAGCGAGATCGACTGCGTCGAGCGGACGACCACCGACGGACTGATCGACTGCCCGTCGATGTTCAGCCGATCCGGGAGCGAGACGCTCGCGATCGGGATCGGCGCGTTGCCGTTGCAGCCGGTCGGAGCCGGAGCGGTGGCAACGCGGATCACGGCCGTCGGCACCGACGTCGCCGGCGTGGAGCCGTCGCTGTTCCGCGCGGTCACGCGGGAGCGGATCGTGTTGCCGACGTCGACCTTCTTGAGCACGTAGGTCTTGGCCGTTGCGCCGCCGATCTGGGAGCAGCTGCCGCCGTCCTCGTCGCACCGTCGCCACGAGTAGGCGAAGGTGATCGGAGCGGTTCCGGTCCACGTGCCGTCGCTCGTGGTCAGCGTCTTGCCCTCTTCGGGCGTGCCGGAGACCGCCGGCGGCGACTGGTTCCTCGGCGCCACCTGAGGCGCCGAGTCGGCGACCTCGGCGAGGCCGGCGACGGCCGCGAGCACGACCAGCACGCTCGCGAGCGCCGACGAGAGAATGGTGCGTCGTTTCATCTTCGGACCCCCTCCTGCATCGTTTGTCTAGCTAGCAAGCGCGCCGCCACGTGACCTCGCGGCTGAACGCGCCGAGGTACCCCGCGCCCGCCTGGTTGACCGACATCGCGATCCGCAGCCGGTTCGGCCCACAGGGGAGCGTCGCCTGGAAGCGGGCGCGCGAGTTCAGGTCGAGCGAGACGCGCTTGATCGTGACCCACTGCCCGAAGGCGGAGAGCCGCTGGAGCTGAATCTGCTTGCGGGCCATGCTGCGGCCGGCGTAGACCCGCGCGAGGAACCCGTTCAGGCGTCCGAACGAGATCGAAGGCGCGACGGCCGTGCTGATCACGAGGCTCGACGCGGTCTTCCACTTCGCGCGGTAGTTGGTGAGGATCTTCGGCGCGACGGCGTACGAGAACGTGCCGTCGGTGCCGGTGATCACGGTCGCGAGGACGATCTCGGACGCCTGGCCGTAGGGCTGGTAGCTGAGCTGGACGTTCTCGCCGGCCTTCTTGCTGTTGATCTGGCCCGAGAGCGTCACCTTCTCGCCGTACGCGATCTGCGGCTGCGAGGTCCCGAGCGTGACCGCGGGCGGCGCACCGGCGACCCTGACGGTGCCGGTGACGGACGGGTTGAGGGCGTCGCGGTAGCGGTAGGTGCCGGCGACGTCGAACCTGAAGGTGTACGTCCTGCCGGGGCGGAGCACGGGCGAGGCGAACGCGCCGGTCGTCGAGACGATCTGGTGGTCCCGCGTGTCGTCGTTGCGCCAGCGGATCGAGTCGCCGGCGACGATGCTGACGGTCGCGGGCGAAAACGCCGTCCGCTTGATCGAGACGAGCTTCGTCGCGGCGGCTGCCGGTGCGACCAGCACCAGAGCGGCGACGAGCGAGCCGAGGATGAGGAGTAAGCGTCGCATGGCCCCTCCATCCCCGCAACTGAGGCTCTCAAGCGGGTTCGGGAGCGGTTTTACCGAATCCGAACAGCACCCTGACGTGCCGCTTGCAGTGGCCATGCAACTAGGGTGTTTCCCGGAGCGGCACGGGCCCGGTGGCCCAGCCGGTCTTCAAAATCGGCCCGGTCGTGCAACCCACGGCTTGCTCGGTTCGACTCCGGGGCCGCTCCGTTCCGCCTCGGGCGCGTCCGGCTCGCGCCGGACGCTCTCGCCGCGACGAAACGGGCCGTTCGGCCGACGAATCACTCGATCGAGGGACGTCTGTCGGGTCCTAGACGCTCAAGCGATGGGTCCTACGTGCCGATGAGGTGAGAACTAGCGAGTTCCGTGGGCCGTGCCGCAGCTGTCCATGTAGAGCTCCTTCCGAAGCAGTTGGGGGTGGCCGCCAAAGCGCCCCCAACGCTTCTCTTTTCTCAGCCCTCGCGCGCGTACTTCGCCTTCAGCGCCGCGATGTCCGCCGGCTCGTAGAGCGGACGGCTCGGGTCGAGACGGACGATCTCCTCGCGCCGCGGCACGCGGCCGAGCTCGCGGCCGAGCTTCTCCGCCCGACGGTGGCAGCCGTCGCAGAGCGTGATCAGGTCGCGGCCGGGCTCCTCCTCGCCGATCGTCGCGTGCGTCAAGTGCCGGGCACCGGTGCCCGCCCCCGAGCGGCAGCGCTCGACCTCGCACGCGGGCGCCAAGGCCAGCTGCGCCTTCGCCCGCCGCGACCAGTGGCCGGTCGCCTCGTAGGCGGCCGGACTGAGCCCGAACAGCGCACGGTAGGTCTCGGGCGTGAGCTTGGCGCGCGCGTCGGGCGAGCGGCCGTCGCGCCAGCGCTCCAGCGCCGCCGCGGCCTCGGCCTCGATCTCCTCGCGGCGGCGCGCGGCCTCCCGCTTCGCCGCCTCGGCAGGGCTGAGCAGCGACGGCGCCTCCCGGCGCGCCCGCAGGACATCCTGTAGCGACTTCTTTCCGTCTCCGCTCCTCATCCACTGACTAGTGTGCCCGGATGCGCACGCGCCGCCTGGGCAGCTCCGACCTCGAGGTAACCGTCGTCGGGCTCGGCTGCAACAACTTCGGCGGCCGCATCGACGAGCCCGCGGCGCGCGCGGTGATCGATGCGGCGCTCGACGCCGGCGTCACCTTCTTCGACACCGCAGACGTCTACGGCAACGGCGGCGGCAGCGAGGAGATCATCGGCCGCGCGCTCGGCGGCCGGCGCGACCAGGTCGTGCTGGCGACGAAGTTCGGCCACGACCTCGGCGACGGCGAGACCGCCCGCGGCGCGCGGCCCTACATCCGCCAGGCGGTCGAGGCGTCGCTCCGCCGCCTGCAGACCGACCGGATCGACCTCTACCAGTACCACCGCCCCGACGGCGTCACGCCGCTCGCGGAGACGCTCGAGGCGCTCCACGAGCTCGTCCAGGAAGGGACTGTGCGCGCGATCGGATCCTCCAACTTCACCGCGGCGATGGTCGAGGAGGCGGCCGCGATCGCCGCCGAGCGCGAACTGACGCCCTTCGTCTCCGAGCAGAGCCAGTACTCGTGGCTCCGGCGCGGAGCCGAGGACGAGCTGCTGCCGGCGTGCGAACGGCTCGGCATCGGCTTCATCCCCTACTTCCCGCTCGCGAGCGGCCTGCTCACGGGCAAGTACGCGAAGGGCGAGCCGCCGCCGCCCGGGACGCGGCTGTACGGCCGCGAGCTCGCGGACGAGGATCTCGAGGCGGTCGAGCGGCTGCGGGCCTTTGGCGAGCGGCACGGCGTCTCCCTGCTCGAGGTTGCGATCGGCGGACTCGCCGCGGTTCCCGGCGTGGCCTCCGTGATCGCGGGCGCGACGAAGCCGGAGCAGGTGCGCGCGAACGCCGCGGCCGGCGCCTGGGAGCCGACGCCGGAGGAGCTCGCGGAGCTGCGCGCCATCTAGCCGTGCTCGCTGAGGTCGCCGCAGCCGCCGCGCTCGTCTGCCTCGATCCCGGTCACGGCACGGCGCCTGAGATCGGGCGGCAGGTCGAGCCGATCGGCCCGGGCTCACCACAGCTGAAGATCAAGGATCCCGGCGGCGCGGCCGGCGAGGCGCCCGTCGCACTCGCGATCGCGCGGCGGACGCGTGCGCTCCTGCAGACGCGCGGCTACCGCGTTGCGATGACCCGCGACGGGACCGGCTATCGCGGCGGCAACCGCGAGCGGGCGCGCTTCTGCAACTCGCGCCGAGCGGCACTGATGATCCGCATCCACGCCGACGGCTCGAGCGACCCGGGCGTGCACGGCATCTCGACGCTCGTGCCTGCCCTCCGCCGCGGCTGGACGAGCGACGTCTACGACGCCAGCGGCCGGGCGGGCCGCCTGCTTCAGGACGAGCTCGTCGCGGCAACCGCGGCACGGAACCTCGGCGTCGTCGAGCGCGCCGACCTGACCGGCTTCAACTGGGCCGACGTGCCCGTCGTGCTCGTCGAGACGGGGTTCATGTCGAACGGGCGCGAGGCCGGGCTTCTGCGGAGCTCGGCGTATCAGCAGAAGCTGGCGGGCGCGCTCGCCCGCGGCGCTCAGCGCTTTCTGATCCGGTAGATCACGCCGCGGCCCCAGTCGCCGGCGAGCAGTCCTCCCGCGCGCGGCTCGACCGCGAGACCGAGCGGGTGGTCGAAGCCGTCGACGAGCGTCGAGGAGCGGCCGGTGCGGACGTCGACCTGCACGAGCTTGCGGCCCCAGCGCTCGCTCAGGTACTGGCCCCACTCGGCGACGATCAGCGTTCCCGCCCAGAGCGCAACCGTGTCCGCCGACGAGTGCGGCTCGAGGTAGGCGACGGGCGGCGTGACGCCGCGGCACGAGCCCTGCAGCTTGCGCAGCCGCCAGCTCGCCCAGCACCGCGGCCAGCCGTAGTCGGCGCCGGGCTTGATCCGCACGATCGTCTCCGCCGGCTCGCTGTCGCCAAGATCGTCGCGCGCATTGACCGAGACGTAGAGCGCCTCGCCGTCGTAGACGAGGCCGAACGGGTTGCGGAGGCCGCGCGCGACGATGCGCACGTCGCTGCCGTCCTGGCGGAAGGAGAGGATCGCGCCGCTGCGGCGGTCCTTCTCCTTGCAGGCGTCGCAGGTCGAGCCGCTGCCGAGATAGAGCCGTCCGTCCGGGCCGAGCACGATCGCGTCCTGCTGGTGCCGGCCGAACGGGAGCCGCGTCACGATCCTCCGCCGCGACACGACCTCCCGCCCGCGCACGCCGAGCCTGCTGACGTAGCCCTGCGCCGACACGAACAGGTTGGAGCCGACCCAGGCGAGCCCGAGCGGCGACTCGAAGCCGCGGGCGAGCACGCGCGGCTTCGAGGAGCCGCGGCCGACCGCGACCACCTCGCCCGTCTCCTGCGTCGCGTAGAGGAGGCCGTCGGGGCCGAACGCAAGCGCGGTCGGTCGCTTCAGGCCCGTCGCGTAGAGCTCGGCAACGAAGCCGCAGCAGGCCTCGAGCGCCGGTGCCGGCCGCAACGCGGAGGCCTCCGGCACTGCAGCAGCACCGGGAACGGCGACGAGCGCGACGGCCGCGAGGGCAGCCGCGAGAAGCTCACGCCTCCCAGGGATCGGCGGCCCCAGCCTCGGCGGGCTGCCGGCGGCGGCGCAGGCCGCGGCGCCGTTTTGGAGCGGGCGCCCGCTCTGCAGCCTCGTCCGGCTCGTCGGCGGCGAGATCGGCGGGCAGCTTCGTCACGATCGTCTTCGACTCGGGGTCGGGGCCGGACTCGACCACCGTCGCCTCGACGACGGGCATGTCCCACGGTCCGGTCGTGTCGGCCGCCGCGGGCGCGAGCGGCGGCGCGACCTCGTCGAGGTGCCAGCGCTCGCGCTTGGCGGCCGCAGCCCACTCGGAGAGAACGACGAGCGCCCACGCGACGACCATCACCAGCACGATCCACTCGACGGAGAGATCGGCGAGGCCGGCGAAGAGAGCGACGAGGAGCAGGAAGGCGCCCTCGAGCGCGAGCCGCGGCACTCTGAAGCCGCGCGCCAGCGGCGGCGGGACCGCGGCGACCCAGTCGGGCGAGGCGTGAGCGCCTGGCTCGACCGGCCAGTGCTCGTCGTCGAAGCGAGCCGGCGCCGGCCGCTCGGCCCGCAACGACTGCAGCTCCGCCCGCAGCTCCCCGGCGACCGTCTCCAGCTCGCGCACACGATCGGCGAAGGCGCTGAACGCCTCCTCGACGCGGGCCGCGTCGTACCCCTCGCCGGTGCTGGGCAGATCGTCGGTCCGCGGCAGCTTGCTCATCTCCCTGAAGTATGCCGCCGAAGCGAAGAAGCCTGCTCAGGCGGTTTTTGCCGCCGACTCCCGCCCGGAAGGAGCTAGTCGTCGCGAGCGGGGCGGTTCATCTCGCCGAGCGCTTGCTGCGCCTTCTCGTGGATGGCGCGGCGGCGCTCGTCGAGCGAGAGCGGTGCCTCCTCCTCGGCCTCCGCCTCGGCGACGGCCGGCGGCGGGCGCTCGACCTCGTCGACCGGCTGGCCCTCCGCCGCGTCGAACTCGTCGCGGTCGTCGGCGGCCTCGCGCGCCTGCGCAAGCTTCGCGCGCAGCTCCTCCGCGGGGTCGTGCCGGGGTGGCTGCTGCTGCGCATGCTCGCGCGTGAGGAAGCGCCAGAGCCATGCAAGCCCGAGGGCGCCGCCGAGCCCGGTGAGGAGCCTTCCCATGCCTTCGATGCTACTCTGTCGGCCGCTTCCTGCCTCGTCTCGCGTGCGCCGTTCCCGCTCACGCTTGCCGGCGAGGCCGCCTAAGACCAGGGGAAGCCCGACGGAAGGAGACCGGGAACGTGACCGACTACGAGATTCTGCTCATGCTGGACCCCGACCTGCCCGAGGAGCGGCAGGAGGAGATCGTGAAGCGCACACGCGACCTCGTCGAGAAGGGCGGGGGGACGTGGGACGGCCAGGACGCCTGGGGCCGGCGCAAGCTCGCGTACGAGATCGACAAGAAGACGGACGGCGTCTACCACCTGCTCTCGTTCAGCGCCGAAGGCGACACGCTCGACGAGATCTCGCGCGTGCTCAAGATCGACGACGACGTGATGCGCCACCTGGCCACCCGTCGCTACAAGCCTGGTTCGACTCAGCCAGTAGCGGTGGGCGGGCCGGCACGCGAGGATGTCACGGGTTCGAACGACACATTCCCGATCGACAGCTCGTCGGAGGAGGAGTAATGCCCGCGAACATCAACAGCGTCGTCCTTGTCGGCAACCTGACGCGCGACCCGGAGCTGCGCCACACCCCGTCCGGAATGGCCGTCTGCTCGCTGCGGCTGGCCGTCAACTCGCGCCGCAAGGACGAGTCCGGCAACTGGGCCGACAAGCCGAACTACTTCGACATCACCGTCTGGGGCGCCCAGGGCGAGAACTGCGCGCAGTACCTCGCGAAGGGCCGGCCGGTGGGCGTCCAGGGTCGCCTCGAGTGGCGCGAATGGGACGCTCAGGACGGGACCAAGCGGCAGGCCGTCGAGGTCGTCGCCGACAACGTCCAGTTCCTCGGCAGCCGTGACGGCGGCGGCGAGGGCGGCGGCCAGCAGTTCGTGCCCCAGGGCGCGGCGCAGAGCTCCTCCGCCGACTTCCCCGCGGCAGCGGCCGACGACGACATTCCGTTCTAGGAGACAGAGATGGCACAACCGAAAACCCAGCAGACGCGCAAGCGTCCCGGCTCGTCGCTCGCCCCCGGGCGGCGCAAGAGCTGCCTCTTCTGCAAGGACAAGGTCGAAGAGGTCGACTACAAGAACCTGAACCAGCTCCGGCGCTACATCTCGGAGAAGGGGAAGATCCGCAACCGCCGCATCACCGGCGCCTGCCGGCGCCACCAGCGGCAGGTCGCGGTCGCGGTCAAGCGGGCGCGTGAGATGGCGCTCCTGCCCTACGTGGAGCCGCGCTGATGGAGGTCATCCTGCTCAGCGACGTCGACAAGGTGGGCCTGCGCGGCGAGGTCGTGAACGTCGCCCGCGGCTACGCGCGCAACTTCCTGCTCCCGCGCCGGTTGGCGGAGCCGGCCACGCCCGGTCGCGTCGCCGAGCTGAAGCGGCTCGACGACCAGCGTGCCCGGCACGAGGCCCGCTCGGTCGACCAGGCGAACGAGATCGCCGACGTGCTCCGCAAGACCGTGCTCAGCTTCGACGTCAAGTCGGGGCCGACGGGCGCGCTCTTCGGCTCGGTGACGACGACCGACATCGCCGACGAGCTCTGGCGCACGCGGAAGATCCGCGTCGACCGGAAGAAGATCGGCACCGACTCGATCCGCCGGATCGGCCGCTATGCGATTCCGATCCAGATCTTCGAGGACGTCACCGTCG
This sequence comes from uncultured Gaiellaceae bacterium, assembly GCA_963820695.1. GTDB lineage: Bacteria > Actinomycetota > Thermoleophilia > Gaiellales > Gaiellaceae > Gaiellasilicea. The sequence goes on from CAWGAP010000003.1 coordinate 170,916, forward strand.
ACGTGAAGACGCTGGTCGTCCCCGAGGGCGGCGAGCTGCCGCCCGAGGAGGAGCTGGCCGCGATGGAGGCGGCGGAGGCCGAGGCCGAGGCGGCCAAGGAAGCCGAGGCCGAGGCGCACCGCGCGGAGGCGGAGCAGATCCTCGAGGCGGAGCTCGCCGAGGAGGAGGCCGCCGCGACGAGCGACGCCGAAGCGGCAGGCGTTGAGGCAGAGGCCGAGCCGACTGCGGAGGCGGAGCCGGCTGCAGAGGCCGAGCCGACTGCGGAGGCCGAGCCGGCTGCCGAGGCCGCCGGCGACGACGCCGAGCCCGCCGCGGAGGACGAGCAGCAGTAGCCCGTCCACAGCGCGCTCCACAGGCCTGTGGAGCGCGCTGTGAACTTTCCGCTCTAAGCGGCCACGGCTGTTGTGGACAGTGGTCGAATCCGGCCACGATTCCGGTGGAGAACCGCTCGAACACAGGTTCTCTTTGACCTGCAGCTCGCACTCTTTCGCTTCCCACAGCCGCCTGTGGATCCCCAGCTGTTGAGGCTGTCCGCCGCTGCCGCTCTAATGGTGAATCCATGGCTCAGGTCGCGCCTGTTCACGCCACGCCGCTGCCCCCGGCGGGCGCCCAATCTCCCCACGTGCCCTCGCACGACCTGGACGCCGAGATGTCGGTGCTGAGCGCGATGCTGCTCGCGCCGACCGCGATCGCCGCCGTCAGCGAGCACCTGAAGGCGTCCGACTTCTACCGGCGCACGCACGGGGTCATCTTCGACGTCGCCCGCGGCCTCTTCGAGCGCGGCGAGCCGGTCGACGCGATCACCGTCACGGCGAAGCTCGAGGAGGAGGGCCAGCTCGAGCTCGTCGGCGGGCGCGGCAAGATCCACGAGATCGCGGCCTGGGCGTCCGCGTCCGGGAACGCGGCCCACTACGCGCTGATCGTCCGCGACCACGCGCTGATCCGCCGGCTCGCCGACGCCGGCCGGGAGATCACGAGACTCGCGACCGACCGGGGAGACGAGACGAACCACCTGATCTCCCAGGCGGAGCAGGCCCTGTTCGAGGTCAGCCAGGCGGGCAGCCCGGGCGAGCTGCGCTCGCTCAAGGAGGCGCTCGTCGAGACGTTCGAGCGGGTCAGCCACCTGTACGAGCAGGGCGCGTCGGTGACGGGCATCTCGAGCGGCTTCTCGGAGCTCGACGCGGTCACCGCCGGCTTCCAGCCCGGCAACCTGATCATCCTCGCCGCCCGCCCCTCGATGGGAAAGAGCGCCCTTGGCATCAGCATCGCCGCCAACGTCGTCCGTTCGGGCACACCGTGCGCGTTCTTCACGCTCGAGATGTCGAAGCAGGAGGTGACGCAGCGGCTGATCTGCCTCGAGGGGAAGATCGACTCGCACAAGATCCGGACCGGGAAGCTCGCCGAGGAGGACTGGTCGCGGCTCTCGAAGGCGTGCGCAACGCTCGAGCAGGTGCCGATGTTCCTCGACGACACGCCCGGCCTCACCCTCTTCGAGCTGCGTTCGCGCGCGCAGACGCTGAAACGCCGCGAGCCGGACCTCGGCATGATCATCGTCGACTACCTGCAGCTGATGGCGATGGGCGGCAACGTCGAGAGCCGGCTGCAGGAGGTGTCGTCGCTCTCCCGCGGCCTGAAGGCACTCGCCAAGGACCTCGACGTGCCGATCATCGCGCTCTCCCAGCTCTCCCGTGCCGTCGAGCAGCGCACCGACAAGCGGCCTGTCCTCTCCGACCTGCGCGAGAGCGGCAGCATCGAGCAGGACGCCGACCTCGTCATGTTCATCTACCGCGACGAGTACTACAACGGCGAGGAGTCGGAGCAGCAGGGGCTCGCGGAGGTGCACGTGGCCAAGCACCGCAACGGGCCGACCGAGACGATCAAGCTCAACTTCGTCAAGCGCTACGCCAAGTTCTCCGACCACCGCGCCGCGTGAACGCGAACTGCCTCAAATGCGGCTGCGCCTTCGAGACGATCGAAGTGAAGGTGATGCACTTCACCTTCCCGGGCAGCCGCTACTGCGAGCTCTGCCGCCAGGCAGAGGAGGTCGAGCAGGCCGAGAGCCAGGCAGCCGCCAGGTTCACCCGCACCGGTGTGCCGCTCGCGTACCGCGACTGCTCGTTCGCCACGTTCAGGCGCGTTCCCGGCACCGGCGACGCGCTGGCGCAGGCGATGAACCTCTCGAAAGAGGTGCGGCAGGGACGGCGGCCGAGCCGCGGCCTGCTCCTGCACGGGCCGCCCGGCGCCGGCAAGACGCACCTCGCGATCGCGATCCTGCGCGAGGCCGCGTACATGCAGGAGTCGGCAAGCCTCTTCATCAACGTGCCGACATGGCTGCAACGCCTGCGCGACCTGCGCAGCCAGCAGCTCGACGGCGAGGAGCTGCACTGGAGCTTCCCGCGCGGGTTCAAGATCGTCGTCCTCGACGATCTCGGCAACGAGAAGCCCGACGACTGGTCGCGCGGGCGTCTCTACAGCCTCGTCAACGAGCGCGAGTCGTCCCGCTCGCTGACGATCGTGACCACGAATCTGACCCTCGGCGAGCTCGACGACCGCGTCGGCAAGCCGATCGCAAGCCGACTGCGGCGGCTCTGCCAGGAGGTGAGGCTGACTCCGACCAACGACTACCGGGCACTCGGTGCCGCCTGAGACAAACGGGTTCCGAAAGGAGCAATGGCATGATCGATCAGAAGGTGTGGCTGGCAGCGCGGGCGACGTCGTACACCGTCGTCTGCGAGGAATGCGCCGCCGAGCACGGGTATCTCGGCGCCCGCGTGGAGGGACGGCTCGAGCTCGAGCGCGAGCACACGGCGACCTGCTGCACGCGCGGGCATCCGATCAGCGTCGTCCGGGCGTACGACGACATGGTCGGCGTACGACTCCACTGAACAGGGCATGATCCGAGGGTGCCAGCGACCGTAATCGTCGGCGCCCAGTGGGGCGACGAAGGCAAAGGAAAGATCGTCGACCTGCTCGCGCAGGACTGCGATGTCGTCTGCCGCTACCAGGGCGGACCGAACGCCGGCCACACGGTGATCGTGGACGGCGAGACGTTCAAGTTCCGCCACCTGCCGTCCGGGATCCTCTCGGGCAAGGTCAGCGTGCTCGGCGCCGGCTGCGTCGTCGACCCGGAGGTGCTGCTGGAGGAGATCGACGGGCTCGAGCAGCGCGGGATCTCGTCCGAGCCGTTGCGGATCTCCGGCAACGCGCACCTGATCATGCCCTGGCACATCGCGATCGACGGCGCCGGCGAGAAGCGGCTCGGCAAGCTCCAGATCGGAACGACCCGCCGCGGCATCGGCCCCGCCTACGCCGACAAGGCCGCACGCCTCGGGATCCGCGTCCAGGACCTGCTCGACGCGAAGATCCTGCGCCAGAAGATCGAGACCGCACTCCAGGAGAAGAACATCTGGCTCGAGCGGGTCTACGAGCTGGAGCCGTTCGAGCTCGAGCACGTGGCCTCCCGCTACGAGGGCTTCGCCCAGCGGCTGCGGCCGTTCGTCGCAGACACGTCGCTGCTCGTCGACGAGGCGATCCGCGACGGCAAGGACGTCCTGCTCGAGGGTGCGCAGGGAACCCTGCTCGACCTCGACCACGGCACGTATCCCTTCGTCACCTCGTCGAACCCGATCGCCGGCGCGGCGGCGACCGGGATCGGAATCGGGCCGACGCGGATCGACCGCGTCATCGGCGTCTCGAAGGCGTACGTGACGCGGGTCGGCGCCGGACCGTTCCCGAGCGAGATGGAGCCCGAGCTGGCCGCGCAGGTGCGAGAGCTCGGCCAGGAGTACGGCACCGTCACCGGCCGCGACCGCCGGCCCGGCTGGCTCGATCTCGTCGCGCTCCGCTATGCGGTGCGGCTGAACGGGATCACGTCGCTGGCGTTGACGAAGCTCGACGTCCTCTCGGCCTTCGACGAGCTCGAGGTCTGCGTCGCCTACCGCCTGCCGGACGGCTCCGAGACACGAGACTTCCCGGCCCACCAGAGCGACTTCCACCACGCTGCCCCGGTCTTCGAGACCGTTCCCGGGTGGGCCGAGCCGCTCGACGAGTGCGCGACTCTGGACGACCTCCCTGACCCCGCGCGCTCCTACGTCGAGCTGGTCGAACGGGAGCTCGGCGTCACGGTCGAGCTCGTCGGAACCGGTGCCGCGCGGGAGCAGGTGCTCGCGCGCGGCTAGCCGTCTGGCTACGCCAGGCCGGCCGGGAGGATCGCGGCACGGACGAGGCGCAGGTTCTCGATCGCCGCGCCGATGTCTCCCGGATCGACGTCGATCCCCTGCTCGTAGCGATCCGCGACCTCGCGCGCCGCCTCGTACGCCGCCTCGAGCTCGGTGTACTGGGCGCGCAGCTCCAGGTCGCCCTCGTGCACGCCCAGCAGTTCCTCGATCTCGTCGCAGGCGAGCGGCAGCGTGTTCGCGGGATCCTCCGCGAACGACTCCTCGAGCTCGGCCCAGCGGGTCTCCCATTCGTGCAGGTCGAGGCCGGGCTCGTCCGTGTTCATGGAAGCGTCATGCGCCGCCGCGACCGGCGCGAAACCCTCGGGGAGTAGACTCGGCCGCCGTGAAGGTGCTCCTGGTGGGGTCGGGCGGTCGCGAGCATGCGCTCGCATGGAAGCTGGCGGGAGCGCCCGGTCTGACCGGGCTGCACGCTGCGCCCGGAAATCCCGGGATTGCGGCGCTCGGCGATTGCCATCCGGTGCGCGCAGACGACGCCGAGGCCCTGCTCGGCCTCGCCCGCAGCCTCGACGTCGACCTCGCCGTGATCGGGCCGGAGGCACCGCTGGTCGCGGGTGTCGGCGACGCGCTGCGCCGAAACGGGATCCCGGTCTTCGGCCCAGGACGGGCAGCAGCGCGGATCGAAGGGTCGAAGAGCTTCGCGAAGGACGTGATGGCCTCTGCGGGAGTGCCGACCGCCGAGGCGCTGGCCGTCGCGCGGCCGCCCTGCGTCGTCAAGGTGGACGGCCTGGCTGCCGGCAAGGGTGTCTTCATCTGCGAGACCGCCGAGCAGCTCGACCAGGGTCTGCGCGCGGCGTCGGCGTACGACGGCCCGATCGTGATCGAGGAGCTGCTCGCCGGCGACGAGATCTCCGTCTTCGGGCTCTCCGACGGGCACCGGGTCGTCCCGCTCGCGCCGGCACAGGATTTCAAGCGGATCGGCGACGGCGACACGGGGCCGAACACCGGTGGGATGGGCTCGTTCTCGCCCGTGCCCGGCTTCGGGCCGACCGAGGTCGCGGAGCTGGTCGAGCAGATCCACCGGCCTGTGGTCGAGGAGCTGGCCCGCCGCGGGGCGCCGTTCGTCGGCGTCCTCTTCGCCGGGCTGATGCTGACGGAGTCCGGGCCGAAAGTGCTCGAGTTCAACGCCCGCTTCGGCGATCCGGAAACGCAGTCGATTCTGCCGCGCCTCGACGGCGACCTGCTCGGCGCGCTCGCAGCGGCGGCGGGCGGCGACCTGGGCGGTGTCGAGCTCGCCGTCTCCGAGCAGGCGGCAGTGACGGTCGTGCTTGCCGCCGCCGGCTATCCGGAGCGGGCGGACGCGGGGACGCCGATCGACGGCGTCGGGGACGCGGAGGCAGCCGGCGCGATCGTCTTCCACGCCGGAACCGCTCTGCGCGGCGACCTGCTGGTCACGAACGGCGGCCGCATCCTCGGCGTCACCGGGACGGGAGCGACCGTGGCGGACGCCCGCGACCGCGCGTACGCGGGCTGCGACCGGATCCGGTTCGACGGGATGCAGTACCGGCGCGACATCGCGCTGGACGCAACCGCCGCGCCCGGCTGATCGAAGCGGCCGATCGGCCGAGACGGGCGCTAGACTCGCTCGAGTGATTTCGCGCTACTCCCGCCCGGCCATGTCGGCGATCTGGTCGGACGAGGCGAAGCTGCGCCGCTGGCTCGACGTCGAGCTGGCAGCCCTCGACGGGTGGGCCGAGACGGGAGTCGTGCCGCACGAGGCGGTCGACGCAATCCGGGCGCGGGCGGTGCCGCCGAGCCCCGAACGGGTGGCGGAGATCGAGGCGAGCACGCACCACGACGTCGCCGCGTTCGTCGACGCAGTGGCCGAGCAGCTCGGCGAGGAGGGCCGCTGGTTCCACTACGGCCTGACCTCGTCGGACGTGCTCGACACGGCGCTGTCGCTGCAGATCCGCGACGCCGGAACGCTCGTGCTCGAGGGCATCGAGCGCGCGTTCGCCGCGGTCGTCGCCCGGGCGGAGGAGCACCGCGAGACGATCACGATCGGACGCACGCACGGCGTCCACGCCGAGCCGACGACGTTCGGGCTCAAGCTCGCCGGCTGGGCCTTCGCGCTCGACCGCGACCGCGGGCGAGTGGCGCGGGCGCTCGAGGGGATGCGCGTGGGCAAGCTCTCCGGCGCCGTCGGCACCTACTCGGCCGCCGACCCGGAGGTCGAGCGGATCGCGTGCGAGCGGCTCGGGCTGGAGCCGGCGCCGAGCTCGACGCAGATCCTCCAGCGCGACCGGCACGCGGAGGTGCTGAACGCGCTCGCGCTGCTCGCGGCCTCGCTGGAGCGGTTCGCCCTCGAGCTCAGGCATCTCGCCCGCACCGAGGTGCGCGAGATCGAGGAGCCGTTCGGCAGCGGCCAGAAGGGCTCGTCCTCGATGCCACACAAGCGCAACCCGATCGTCTCGGAGCGGATCTGCGGGCTCGCCCGCGTCGTCCGCGGCGGCGCGGTCGTCGGGCTCGAGAACGTGGCGCTCTGGCACGAGCGGGACATCTCGCACTCCTCGGCCGAGCGGGTCGTCCTGCCGGACGCGTTTCTCGCCGTCGACTACATGCTCGACCGCTTCGCGTGGCTGATCGAAGGGCTCGTCGTCCGCACCGAGCGGATGCGCGAGAACCTGGACGCGAGCCACCGGCTCTACTTCAGCCAGCGCCTGCTGCTGGCGCTGGTCGAGTCGGGGCGTTCGCGCGACGACGCCTACCGGCTCGTGCAGCGGCACGCGATGCGGGCGTGGGACGAGGGGCTCGACTTCCCCGAGCTCGCGCGGGCCGATGCGGAGATCGCCGGCGCGGTCGATCTCGACGCCGTCTTCGACCTCGGTGCGTACACGCGTAACGCGGGCGTCGTGTTCGAGCGCCTGCGCGCGCTGCGCGAGGAGCACGTCCATGCCTGACACCGCCGTCCATCTTGCGAGCGGGAAGGTGCGCGAGCTGTATGCGCTCGACGACGAGCGCCTGCTGCTCGTCGCCTCCGACCGGATCTCGACGTTCGACGTGATCCTGCCGACCGAGATCCCGGACAAGGGCCGTGTCCTCACCGGCCTGTCGGCGTTCTGGTTCAGACTGACGCGCGAGCTCGTCCCGAACCACCTGCTGGCGCTCCGCGACGACGGCCGTTCGCTGGAGTGCCGGCGGCTGCAGATGCTGCCGGTCGAGGTGGTCGTGCGCGGCTACCTCTCCGGCTCTGGCTGGAAGGACTATCGCGCGACCGGGTCGGTCTGCGGGCACGAGCTGCCTGACGGGCTCGTCGAGTCGGATCGGCTGCCGAAGCCGATCGTCACCCCCGCGACGAAGGCCGCCTCCGGCCACGACCAGAACATCGACGCGGAGACCGCGGCCGGCCTCGTCGGTGCCGAGCGGTGGGCCGAGGTCGAAGCGGTGGCGCTCGCGCTCTACGCCTTCGCCTCGACGCACGCGGAGGCGCGCGGGATCATCCTCGCCGACACGAAGTTCGAGCTCGGCCTCGACGGGGCGGGGACGCTCGTCCTCGGGGACGAGGCGCTGACGCCCGACTCCTCGCGCTTCTGGCCCGCCGACGAGTACGCGCCCGGCGGCCCGCAGCCGTCCTACGACAAGCAGTACGTCCGCGACTACTGCGAGCGCCTCGGCTGGGACAAGACGTACCCCGGCCCCGAGGTGCCTGCCGACGTCGTCGCAGGCACGCGCGCCCGTTACGTCGAGGCGTTCGAGTTGCTGACTGGGCTCGCGTTCGACGCCTACCTCGCCGACCCGCAGGTGGTGCTGCGAGATGAAGGTGACCGTGCTCGTCCGGCCGAAGCAGGGCATCCTCGATCCGCAGGGCGAGGCGGTGCAGGGGTCGCTGCGCAAGCTCGGCTTTGCCGTCGGCGGCGCGCGCGTCGGCCGGCTCGTCGACCTCGAGGTCGACGCACCGAGCCCCAAGGAGGCGAGAGCCCAAGTGGAACGCATGTGCCGGGAGCTGCTCGCGAACCCGCTGATCGAGAGCTTCGAGATCGAGGTGGACGGCGCTTGAGCGACAGGCCGAAGGTCGCGGTGCTCGTCTTCCCTGGCTCGAACGACGACCGGGACGCCGCCTGGGCGCTGGGCGCACTCGGCGCCGACGCCGAGCTCGTCTGGCACGCCCAAGCGGAGCTCCCCCGGGGGACCGGCGCGGTCGTCCTCCCCGGCGGCTTTTCGTACGGCGACTACCTGCGCTGCGGGGCGATCGCGCGCTTCGCACCCGTGCTCGACGCGGTGCGCGAGTTCGCGGCCGCCGGCGGCCCCGTGCTCGGGATCTGCAACGGCTTCCAGATCCTCTGCGAGGCCGGCATCCTGCCGGGCGTGTTGCGGCGCAACCGCGACCTCGAGTTCGTCTGCCGTGACGTGCGCCTCCGCGTCGACCGAGCCGACACACCGTTCACCGCGCGCTGCGAGCCGGGGCAGGAGCTGACGATCCCGGTGAAGCACGGCGAGGGCTGCTGGTACGCGGACGAGGAGCTGTACGGCGAGCTGGAGGCGGCGGGACAGCTGGTGCTGCGCTATGCGGAGGACTGCAACGGCTCGGTCGGCGACGTCGCCGGGGTCTGCAACGAGGCGCGGAACGTCTTCGGCCTGATGCCCCACCCCGAGCACGCGGTCGATCCGCTGCTCGGCTCGGGCGACGGCGCCCTGCTGCTCGCTGCGCTTGTCGACGCCGCTCGTGAGCGCGCGCCCGCGACCGTCTGAGGCGCCCGGAGTCAGAGCCGCAGCGCCTCCTCGAGCCCGGGGTGCTTCGCCAGCGCCGCGTGTAGGCGCTCGAGATCCCGTAGCCGCAGCGTGACCGGCCCGCGCCGCGCGACACCGTCGGTGGTGTACGCGAAGCGGACGAGCCGCTCCCCCTTCCCGTCCTCGAGCAGCTGGACGAGCGAGGCGAAGCGCTTGCCACCCGACTGCTGGGGCAGCCGCAGCTCCTCGACCAGCGTCGCCGGGCCCCACGGAGTCGCTGCTCGAGTCGTCCCGCTCATGCCGGCAACGCTACGCGGCCACGTGCAACGAGAGATCGACGACTTTGCACCGAAACCGGATCGATCGCTCCACCGTTGACTCCACATGCCGAGAGCGATCTGGACCGGCACGATCTCGTTCGGGCTCGTCAACGTCCCGGTGCGGATGTACAGCGCGATCGAGGAGGCCGACCTCCACTTTCACCTCGTCCACGAGCCCGACGGCGGCCGGATCGGCTACCAGAAGATCTGCAAGGCCGAGAACGAGCCCGTGCCGGACGACGAGATCGTGAAGGCGTTCGAGGTCGAGAAGGACGAGCTCGTCGTGCTCACCGACGAGGACTTCGCCGCTGTGAAGGTCGAGGGCGTCAAGACGATCGAGATCTCCGACTTCGTCCCGTACGAGGAGATCGATCCGATCTACTTCGAGCGCACGTACTACCTCGGGCCGCAGGACGGCGGCGAGAAGGTCTACTCGCTGTTGCGGCAGGCGATGGAAAAGACAGGGCTGGCAGCCGTCGGCAAGTACGTCATGCGCGACAAGCAGCACCTTTGCTGCCTTCGGATCAGGGAGCGTGTGATCGCGCTCGAGAGGCTCTTCTTCCACGACGAGATCAGGCCGGCCAAGGAGATCGCGCCCAAGCCGGCCAAGGTGCCCGAAGCGGAGCTGAAGCTGGCGACGGCGCTGATCGGTCAGTTCGAGAGCAGCTTCGAGCCCGAGCGCTACGAGGACACCTACCGCGACGCGCTGATGAAGCTGATCAAGGCGAAGCAGAAGGGCGAGACGATCACGGCCGTCCCGGCCGCAGAGGACGAGGAGCCGGCCGACCTGCTCGCAGCGCTGAAGGCGTCGGTCGATGCGGCGAAGCGGAGCAAGAGCTCCGCGCGCCCGAAGCGGAAGCCGGCCGGCCGGAAACCGGCCGCGCGGAGGAAGACGGCCAAGCGCTAGAGCAGCTCGACGAGCCGGAAGCGCTCGGCGACGAAGAGCGTGTCGTCGCCCACGTCCCAGCCCGGGTCGTCGAGGAACTCCCGGATCTCGTCCCCGTAGCCGCGCCAGTAGCGATCGTGCGCGGCACGCCACTCGGCGACGGACTCGAAGCCCTCGCCCTCGTCGCGCGCAAAGGAGAGATCCGCGTCGCCGATGCGGAGAACCCGCACCTCGGTGAGCTCGATCACCGCGACATCGCGCCCGTCGTTGTCGACCACCGCCTGGCGCTCGCCCACTTCGGGCAGCGACTCGCCGTCGCGCTCGTAGTCGACGAGCAGCCCGGCGGTCGCCGTCTTCTCACCGCGGAGCACGGCGGACACCAGCTGCTCGCGCAGCGGCGTTCCCGGGAACCCGAACTCGGCCTTGCGCACGCGGTCAGGCTAGATGCGCCGGATCACCACTGCCTGCGCCGGCCCTTCAGCGGCGGCGTGCTCGTGATGTGGAAGGCCCGGCAGCGGCCGCAGCGGTACGGCCGCTTGAACGTGAAGGCGCCGAACTTCCTCGCCATCGCGGCGATCGCCTGCTCGGCGGCGCGGATGTTCTCGTAACAGGTCTTGGTGCAGGACTTGCGCTTGACGGCCACGTCCCTTCGATCGACATCCGAGCGCCACGGCATTAGTCGCGCGTGAGCGCCGCATGAGCCGGCAGGCGCATCGTCTCCTCATCCCACGAGAGGAGCAGGTGATGCACGCGACATGGAGGACGGCGGCCACGCTCGGCTGCCTCGGCACCTGCGTCCTCGTCACGCTCGGCCTCGGCGGCAGGGCTGCCGCAGCCGAGGGCGAGGATGCCCTGCAGCTGACTGCGCTGACCGGTCCCGCCGGCGGCGACCTGACGATCACGATGCCGGCTACCGCGGGCGGCGCGAACGTCGACACGTTCGAGCACGTCCACATCGAGCTGAGCGCCCCGGCGAGCTCGGAGGAGAAGGCAAGATCGGATCCTGAACCTGAAGGCCGTCGGCGCGCGCAACGGCAGCGCCACCGTCGACCTCGGCCCGCTCGAGCGGGGCACGACGGTCGAGGTGCAGCTGCACGTCCGTGAGCTGAAGCCGCCGAAGACGCGGATCCTCCGGGGTGAGGGGATCGCGAAGCTCCGGCCCGACCTGGTCGTCACGGCCGTGCACGCGCCGGAGCAGACGCTCTCGACGCGCGCGATCGACGTCGTGGCGGACATCGACGAGCTCAACACCGATACCGGAGCGAAGGCGACGCTGGCGCTGATGCTCGGTCCGACGCCACTCGCCGAGCCGAAGACGATCACGATCGGCGCCGGCGGGACCAGGGCGGTGACGTTCGAGGGCGTGAAGCTCGAGACGGCGACGACGGCCGAGCTCACCGTCCGGGTCGACGACGCTGCTCCGTTCGAGACCGACGCGACGAACAACGCCCGCTCGCGCACGATCGAGGTGACCGAGCACGAGCTCGTCCGCGCCAACGTGCTCGTCGACGCCCTCGGAGGCTACGGGGCGCAGTTCAACCAGCACGTCTACGCCCCGGTGACGGGCGCGCCGGTCGCGACGCTCCCGACCATGGAGGCGAAGGTCAAGGCGCTCGAGCCCCAGCTCGTGAGGATCTTCTACAACGACGACTTCGAGGAGCGGCAGCCGAACCGCGTCCGCAACCTCGCGTCCTTCGTCGACACGGTCCAGCTCGCGCACGAGGCGGGCGCGACGATCAACGTCACCTACCAGGCGGTGAACGTCGCCAAGACGAAGCCGGTCGAGGCGATGACGACGTTCGCGGGCGTCCTCGAGCGGCTCGTCGAGGTCGAGGGGTACACGAATGTCCGCTGGGTGACGGTCGCGAACGAGCCGAACACGACGGCGCTGACGATGGCCGAGTACGAGACGCTCAACCGCGCGCTCGCCGCCCAGCTCGTGGAGCGGGGCCTGCGGGAGCACATCCGCATGATGGGCGGCGATCTTGTCAGCACCAACCAGCGGGCCTGGTTCGCGTACATCGCGGCGAACATGAACGACGTCTTCGACGCGTATTCGGTCCACGTCTACTGGGACTACTGGAACACGCCGTTCTTCAAGGAGAGCCGGCTCAAGGACATCCGCAAGATCGTGACCGAGGAGCTGCCGGCGGCAGCCCGCAAACCGACGTACGTGATGGAGTTCGGCGTCCGCGGCAAGAGCTTCCCCGGCAAGCCCAACGTCGAGTCTGGCTACTGGGACGACGGAACCGATATCGCGCGCACGAACATCGCCGCCTTCCAGCAGCTCTGGTTCGACCTCGCGGCGGCGCAGCTCGGCTTCACGGGCTCGGTCAAGTGGGACGCCTACTGGGGCAGGTACCACGCGAACTACAACTCGCTCTACGCCCTCATCGGGCCTGCCTCCGAGGGGTGGCCGCTCTTCCCGGGGTACCACGCGACCAACCTCCTCCTGCAGACCACCGCGCGCGGTTGGCAGGTGCTCCAGGTGGGGCCGTGGGAGGATGACGACTGGAAGGTCGGCGTGCTCGACGGCGCAGAGAAGGAGCTGGCCGCGTACTCGGACGGGGCCGGGCAGCTCACCCTGATGGGGCTCGACTCGCACGGCCGCGACCTGAACGCCGTCTCGCTCGAGTCGCCCCCGGAGTACAGCATCGGCGGTCTGCCCGCGAACGCGCAGTTCGGCCTCGCGCTCTGGAACGCAAGCGGGAACGGCGAGAACTCACTTGCGCGCACGGTGACGACGAACGCGGCCGGCGTGGCGCGCTTCGAAGTGCCGCTGCACGCGGCCTTCTCGCTGACGACGGTGCCGATCTCCTGAGGTGGGGGGCGCTGTGGGGCGCGGGCGACCGCGCCCCACAGCCTCGGGTGCAACCCGCACCAACCGCCGCGGGTCAGCCCCACGGCGGTGGCCGAACGCCGCTCCTACCGTGAGTCCATATCCCCGAACAGGAGCAGTCCCCCATGAGCAAGAAAGCCAAGATCGCCGCGATCGCGGGCGGCACGATCGCGTGCATGGCCGCCGTCGTCGGCACCGTGATCGCCGTCAACACGTTGCTCGACAGCAAGAAGACCGAGCAGTACACGGTCGCCGAGCAGGTCCACGAGCTCGTCGTCGATTCGGACGCCGGCAGCATTCGGATCGTGGCCACCGACGCCGACCGCGTCACCGTGCGCCAGACCACGCACTGGATCACGGACGAGCCGGCACCGAAGCGGACCGTCGCCGACGGCGTCCTCCGGCTTGCAGACGCGGACGAGTGCCGCGGCGGCTGGACCGTCTTCCGCTGCGAGACCGACTACGTGATCCAGGTGCCGCGCGACCTCGCTGTCACGGTCAAGGCCGATGCCGGCACCGTCAAGGTGGCCGGGATCACCGGCAACCTCACAATCGAGTCCGACGCCGGCACCGTCGAAGGCACGGAGCTCGGCTCCGACCGCGTCAAGGCGTCCACCGACGCGGGCAACGTCAGGCTCGGCTTCACCACGGCTCCGTCGTCGGTCGACGCCGAGACGGACGCCGGCAACGTCGACATCGACCTGCCCCGCAGCGAGTACGCGCTCGACCTCGACACCGACGCGGGCGGAAGCTCAGTCGAAGGGATCGTCCGCTATGACCTCTCGCCGCACACCGTCAAGGCGAGCACCGACGCCGGGGACATCGAGATCCGCGGCCGCTAGTCCTCCGAGTCGGCGGGCTCGACCTGGCTGTCGAGCCCGCTGACCCCCCACGTGTCCGAGAGCAGGTAGCCCTCCGGAAAGGGGTCGTCGGGATCGACGTAGAGCTGCGTCACGCCCGTGATCCAGGCGCTGCCGCGGATCGCGGGCACGATGGCAGTGCGGTCGCCGACGCGGGTCTCGGCGACGATCCGGCCGTCGAAGGTGGAGCCGATCGCGGACGCGTGCGTCATCGCATCGCCGACGCCCATCAGGCCGCGGGCGTGCAGGACGGCGAGCCGCGCCGAGAGCCCGGTGCCGGTCGCCGAGCGGTCGAGCCGTCCTGGCGCGACGACGACGGCGTTCCGGGTCACACTTCCGACGCCCTGCCACGGCTCCGCGATCTGGACGATGCTGACGCCGGCGATCGCCGGGTTCTCCGGATGTGACGCACGGCAGCTGCTCGCGCGCGGCGGCCCGGATCCGCTCGCCCGCGAGTGAGAGCTCGCGCGCCTCGTGCGGCTCGATCGCGAAGCCGAGCGCCTTCGCGTCGGCGATCGCGTACCACATGCCGCCGTAGGCGACGTCGACGGCGATCGTGCCGAGCCCCTCCACCTCGAGCGGCGCGTCGAGCCGGTCGGCGAAGCAGGGGACGTTCGTGAACTCGACGCTCTCGACGCGGCCGCCGCGGCACGCCGCCCGAGCCTCGACGACGCCGCCCGGCGCCTCCAGCCGCACGACCGTCTCCGGCTCGGTCATCGCAAGCATGCCGGTCTCGAGCAGGACGGTGGTGGTGCAGATCGTGTTCGAGCCGGACATGGCCGGGTACTCGGTCGGCTCCATGATGATGAAGCCGGCGTCGCAGTCGGGGCGCGTAGCCGGGACGACGAGGTTCGCGTGACAGGCGACGCTGCCGCGAGGCTCTCGCAGCAGCAGCTTGCGCAGGCCGTCGCCCTCGCGCTGGAGCGTCTGCATCTGCTCGAACACGGTCGCGCCCGCGGGCGGGAGGACGCCGCCGACGACGACGTTGCCGATCTCGCCGCCGGCGTGGCAGCCGACGACCGTGATCATTCGCCGCGAGCGCATGAGGCGACCCTAATCGCGCGCTAGTCGTCGTCGAGCAGCTCGAGCAGCTTGGTGACCGTGTTCCAGTTCCGCGCGGTCGAGACGACGCCGAGCCGCTCGTCCGCGATCAGCTTCGCGAGCGGCGAGCGCTGGAGGCCGTCCGGGTACCAGGCGTAGAGCTCGCGGCCGACGATTGCGACCTGCTCCGGCTCGATCTCGGCCGCCTGGAGCTCGCGCGCGACCGTCGCCGGCAGCCGCTTCGAGAGGAAGCTGACGAGGTAGCGGGACGGGTTGGCCGCGACGTCCCCGAGCGGATCGGCCGCGACGACCTTCGCCAGCTCGGCGCGCGTCCGCACGAGCACCCGCACGTCGATCCCGATACCGTCCGCGAGCTGCCGCTCGAGCTGCGCCTCGAGCCTGCGCGGCGCCAGCGGGCTCGAGAGGAGCACGTTGCCGCTCTGCAGATGCGTGCGCACATCCTCGTGGCCCGCCCGCTCCAGCAGTCCTCGCAGCTCCGCCATCGCGACGCGGCGGCGCTTCGCGAGGTTGATGCCGCGGAGGAGGGCGAGCTGACGCGGCATCACGCGGCCCCTCGGCGGCGGCGAGCCCACCAGACGACGACGCCGGCGAGCGCGAGCGCGACGACCGGCGCGATCAGCAGGGGATCGAAGCTGCTGGCGGGCGGCGGCTCGTAGTCGAGGCTGCCGCGGATCGCGAGCGCCGCCCCAGCGGCCGTGCCGGGAACGGTCCAGTCGAAAACGTGATGCGGCCGGTCAGACGCCTGCCGCACCTTCGGCGGGTCGATCGGGCTCATCCAGTGGATTCTGTGATCGTGCCAGTCGTACGAGCGCCCGCGGGAGACGCGCTCCCACCGGGGCGCCGCCTTGGCCGACGCCGACGCGGGCACGTCGACGCCGCCGTACCGCTCCTGGTTCAGGTAGGTCGCCGGCGAGCGCGCATTGCGGAAGACGCCGCCGTCCGGGTCGAAGCGGAGATAGGGCTCGCCGTCGTAGCCCTCGATCAGCAACTCGCGGCCGCTGTCGTTCCGCACCCGGAGCTCGTCGTCGCCCTGCAGCACCTGCACGTCGAGCCCCGCGAGCGCGGGCGCGATCGCGGTCACGGTCGAGGTGAAGCCGCGCGCCGCCCCGTCGCCGTGCCCCGCGGCAGCGGGGCAGGCGACGAGAGCGGCGGCAAGCACGGCCGCCATCCTTCTCATGCGCGTCGCGGCCTCCGCACCAGCGTCAGCACGAGCGCCGCCACCCCCGCGACGAGGCCGGCGATGCCGAAGACGAGCGCAAGCGTGTCCGTGTCGGATTCGTCGTCCTCCGTCTCGGCCGCGGCGGTGGTCTCGGTCGGAGCCGGCGCCGCCGTCTCCTCCTCCGCTGCCGCCGCGGTCAGCTTGACCTGGGGCGCGGGCTCGTCGGCATCCGGCGCGCCGATCCAGTGGACGACCTCGCCGTTCGAGTACGTCTGCGTTGCCGGAAAGGTGAGCGTTCCTGGCTCGGCTGGCACCTTGGCGCTCAGCCCGAACTCGTCGAACTCGCCGGGCGCGATCGTGCCGCCCTCCCAGGTCACAGAGGCGACACGCTCCGTCTGCGTCTCGCCGAAGAGCTCGACCGGCGGGTCGAGCTTCTCGCGTCGTGACCGTGCGCTTCCACCCCGGCTTCGGCTGGAAGCTGACGAAGAACAATCCCTTCGGCAGCTGCATCGCGACCTTCGTCGTGCCGGCAGTCGGACGCTCGTTCGGCACGCGGATCGCAAAGCGGGAGAAGCTGTCCGCGGGTACCTCGTTCGGATTGACGGTGATATGTGCGCCCGCAGCCGGGACGACCACGAGTGCGGCCGCCAGCACGAGCAGGATCGGTGTTCTACGCATCAGTGAGGGTCCTTTCCGATCGGGACGGAGACGGTCGCCGTCGCCGCGTCGAACTCGCCGCGGCGAGTGTCGATGCGAAGCTGCCAGTCGCCAGCGAGCGCCAGCTGGGCACCGTGGACGACGAAGTGGCCGGGGCCGGCCCGATGCGCCCGGAGGCGCAGCGGACCGACCTGACGGCTGGCGAGCGTCGCCGAGACCGTGGCCTCGTCGACGTCTTCCGGCTGTCCCGTTTGATTGGTCAGATAGAGGTGGATCTGATTGCGGCCGGCCTTCGCCGGGTCGACGACGAGGTTGAGCTCGAGCTCGCCCAGCGGAGCGGTGACTGCGAACGGCCCGGACGGCGCCGCCTGCGCACGCGCGGGAGGCTCCGAGACGAGTACGGCCGTGACCCCGACGATCGCGACCATCAACGCCAGAGACGTCCCCGTGGTGCGAAGGAAGCGCGTCCGCTCGGTCGGAGAGGCGACCCGGGAACGAAGCCGCGGCACCGCGCGGCGGTTGTGGTAGAGCCCGAGCGCGAGCAGCGGCAGGACGAGGCCGAGCTTGAGCAGCAGCAGCTGCCCGTAGGTCGTCTCCCAGAGCCCCCTGAGCGCCCGCACCTGGAGGTAGCCGCTGACGGTGCCGCTGACGATGAGCACCGAGACGGAGCCGACGGCCAGCAGCGAGAACCTCGGCACGGCGTCGGCGGCGAGCTCCCACCGCTCCCTCCCCGCCCAGACCAGCGAGAGGACGAGCGCGGCGAGCCCGCCGACCCAGACCGCCGCGGCGAGGAGATGTGCCATGTCGGCGACGAGGGCGACTCCGCCGGAGACGCTCGCGTGCCCGGAGAGCGAAGGCGTCACGAGCATCAGCGCAGCGGTTGTGACGGCAGAGAGCGCCAGCTCCGGGACGCGCCTGCTGCCGAGGAGCAGGCCGGCGCACGCGCAGGCGAGCGCCGCCTGGGCGAGCCAGACGGTTCCGAACCTCGTGCCGAGCACCGACTCGACGACGTCCCAGTAAAGCGCGTCGCGAAGCCCGAACCCGCCTGCCGCCGCACCCTGGAGCACGATCCCCGCCAGCGCGACGAGCGCGAGCAGGAGGGACAGCGCGGCGAGCAGACGCAGCACGCGCCACCGGGTCTGCGCCGATGCGCGGCCGAGCCCGACGACGAGCATCAGCGTGCCACCGCCGATCAGGAGCAGTAGGAGGAAGTCGAGCGCCCGCACGAGTGAGAACAGCACGGACACGAACGCAGGCGTTCCGTCGTCGAGCACCTGCGCCGCGATCCCGGCCGGGTTCGCGCCGGGAGCGCCGACGTGAAAGACGAACGCGCCCGAGACCGGGTGACCGTCGGCGGACACCGTCCGCCACGTCGCCGTGTACGTGCCTCGCGCCAGCCGCCGGTCGAGCGCGACCCGTGCCTCCCGCTCGCTCGGCCGCTCGACGTCACCCACGTCGACCCGGCGCGCGCCGGAGTCGTAGACGCGGATGGCGCCGAACGCCGTCTCCACCGGTTCGTCGAACCGGAGCAGCACCGCGTCCGGGCTCCGCTCGAGTACCGCGTCGTTGGCCGGCTCGGTTGTGATCAGCCGCGCGTGCGCGCCCGCCGCCGCTGCCGTCGCGAGCGCCGCCAGGACGGCGGCGAACGCGACCAGCACCGGCCGGCACGCACGACGGCCCGGGTGGTTGTCCATCTCTCCTCGCTCGATCGGCGGCCGCGAACGGCCGCGCCTACTCGGGCTAGGCGAGCTGCGGCGGGCCGCGAACCGAGAAGCCGCCGGCGAGGGCACGTGCCCGCGGCAGCGCGGGCGAGAGCGAGGGACGCACGACCGCAGCGCCGACCCGGCGCAGGCGTACGGGCGCGAGCGCGCGGGCGACGAGTCGCGCCGCGCTCGCGAGCGCGTAGGCGATCGCGGCGGCGAGCAGCGCGAACGGAAGCTGCAACACGAGCCCGAGCAGGAACGGCGCCGAGACGAGCAGCTCCCAGTGGAACCGGCCGTCGAAGGCGAAGCGCTCGCCGAGCTCCTGCAGCACGAACGCGACGGGGGCGACCGCGGCGACGAGGGCGAAGTGGCGCGCGCCGCTACCCCGGTCACGGCGTCCGAAGGCGTCGAAGACGGCCGCGATGAAGCCGAGTCCGGCGAGCGCGACACAGAGCGCGATCGCGAGCGGCGCGTAGTCGAGGTAGCCATGCCCGCTCGCCGCAAGGACCTGCGTCCGCTCCTGCACGTCCGGCACAGCGGCCCGGTAGCCGGCCGAATGCCCGGCGAGCGACCCGATCACCGCGAGCGGGACTGTGATCAGCCAGGCGAGCCGACGCCTCATCGGCTCATGATTGCAGACGCCTTTCGCCTCAGAGCTTGCGGATCGTGTCGCCGCGCGCGACCAGGCCCGGCTCGATCACCTTCGCGTTCAAGCCGCGCAGGCGGAGGTGCCGATGCGTCTTCGTGTTGACGAACCGATGCGCGTCGTTCCCGAAGCGAGAGGAGAACTTGACGCAGCCGGTGTGCGGCTCCGGCGTCACCTCGATCACGGCCGAGCCGAGCGCGAGCCTCGTCCCGGCCGGCAGGTTCGCCTCCGAGATGTCGAGGTCGACGTAGATCTGATCGCCGGCGAGCGCCCAGCGCTCTCGGTCGCCCGCAGCGACGAGGTCGACGACCCGCGCGCTCATCAGGGTCAGCTGTGTGTCCAGGTTCGGCGACCCGTCCGGAGTCCGCGAGCTGCGATGCGCGCTCCACCTGTCCCCGACGAGCCCTTCGCCCAGGTCGAGTACGCCCTCCTGGAGCACCTCCCGCTCCCCTTCGGCGGGCCGGCGCACGATCAGCTCGATGGCGCCGGCGTCGCGCGGTGCGCGCTCGATCTCGCCGAGCCCGGCCTCGAGCTCTTCAGTCGTCAGGTGCCGGGCGACGTCGGTGGCCATGCCTCGTTTCTATCAGGACCGGATCAAGGAACAGGCGTATGCGAGCACGGCGGGCACTGGACCACGAGGCTGGCGGATCTCCGAGTGCGCCGTCGGTCGCGAGCGCAGAGCTCGGACACGGGCGTCAGTCGATGGTCGTGATATAGGCACCGACCAGCGTGGCTGTCTGCTGGTCAACGCCGCCTTCCCGGCGATCGGCATGGTCCTGCTGAAAATGCGCAAAGGCAGCCGTCGAAGCGATCGGGTTCACGTCATCGCCATGGTTGTGGAACGACACGTGCACGAACGAATCATCCGCGAGCCGAAGGACGATGTAGCTCACCGTGTCAGGCTGGTTCGCGACCAGCTCCTCAAAGACGCCTTCGACTCGTCGCTGGTTCTCATCCGCCGCCTCAGCCGACCGCGTTGCGTAGCGAGTGACCAGCCGCTTCTCCATCGTGGACCTCCTTTTCACCGCTGCCGGCGCGTACGGGAATTGAAACTACGTGACTCCCGAGACAACCTAGCGTCGAGAACGCACCTGCCCGCGTCCGTGCGGGTGTAACGTGGCTGCTGACCCCCACGGGAAGGAGCGGTTCATGGCCACCGCACCCGACACGATCGTGCTCATCCACGGCTTCTGGGTGACGCCGCGAAGCTGGGAGGACTGGAAGGCTCGCTACGAGAGCCGCGGCTACCGCGTCCTGACTCCTGCATACCCCGGCTTCGAGGTGGAGGTCGAGGCGCTGAATGCGGACCCGACGCCCATCGAGGACCTCACGGTGCCGGCGGTCATGGAGCATCTGGAGTCTGTCGTCTCGCAGATCGAGCCGGCGCCGATCCTGATGGGTCACTCGGCCGGTGGCGTCTTCATGCAGCTGCTGATGGATCGGGGCTACGGCGCCGCCGGCGTCGCGATCAACTCGGCGCCGACCGAGGGCGTCAAGCGCGTGCCGCTGTCACAGATCAGGTCGAGCTTCCCCGTCCTCAAGAACCCCGCCAACCGGCACAAGGCCGTCGGGTTCACCTTCGAGCAATGGCGCTACGTGTTCACGAACACGTTCAGCGAGGAGGAGGCGCGAAGGCTCTACGAGCGCTACCACATCCCCGCGTCGGGCCGCGTGTTCTGGGGCAGCGCGCTCGCGAACATCCATCCGGGGCCCGACGACACGCACGTGGACTACAAGAACCCCAACCGGGCGCCGCTGCTCTTCATCTCTGGCAGCGAGGATCACCTCATGCCCCCGTCGATCCAGCGCTCGAACGCGAAGCACTACAAGGCGGAGGGCACGATCACCGAGATCGTCGAGTACGAGGGCCGCGCGCACCTCATGCCCTCCCAGACCGGCTGGGAGGAGATCGCCGACTACGCCCTCGACTGGGCGGTCGAGCACGCAAAGGCACCAGCCACGGTGTCGGGAACGACGACGCAGTAGCCGTGCTGCGACGGGGCGGCGGATCGATGTCCGTCGTCTGTGCATCGACGCGGTCACTCGAAGGAGGGATTCGACCAGCAGTGCATGTGGCCGAGGTCTGGAGTCACCTACGGACTGCGGCGGAGGGGGTTGCATCATGGGGTCATCACGTGTCATCCGCAGGGTCGCCACCGGCGGCATCCTTCTCGTCTCTCTCGCCGCCGCGCAAACTGGTGTAGCCCGTTCATCCGAGGCAGGTCAGCCACTCGACCGCCCGAACGCGGCTGACAACAAGAGAGCCGCAGCGTCCGTGACCCGGTTCCGCGATCTCGTCGCCGGCTTTCGCGTCGACAAGAAGAAAGATCGGGCACCGCTGATCCCGTACTGCGCCGGCTACCCCGGCGACCGCTCGAACGTCACCGTCACTGGCTCGGCGACGTCATCGTTCCTTCAAAACAACAACAGCATCGCCTCGACCGTTCTCCTGTTCAAGACTCCGCAGGATGCCGACCGCTACTGGAACGCGACTGTCCGCGCCAAATACGCCCAGTGCCTCTCGCGGTACGTCAAGAGCATCATGATCGCGAGCGCAACAACGACTTCGCGGATGGCGAAGCAGATTCCGATCGGCTCGACCTCAGCCGAGAAAGCGACTGCCTACCGAACGATCAGCAAAGTCGAAGCACCAGGAATCAAGACCCATACCTGGACCGAGACCGTCGCCTTCGTCAAGCTGTTCCGGGCGGTCGGAATCATCCGAATCGTCTACATCAACCACCTCTGCGAGTGCCACACGGGACTCGCTCTCGACGTTACGAAGCGACTACGCATGGCCTTTTCAACGAGGCCGTGATCGCACGAACCAGCAGAGACTGCGTCTGCCACATCCGGCGCCGCGATTCCGACACGGCGATCCGCCCACGTATCCCGTCGGCTGGGCCAGTGTTCCGGAATGACGCCTGATCGTTGGGCTCCCACCGTAGGATTGCGCCGTGCCATTCACGCTCAGGAACATCAAGGAGGATCTGGAGGACGTTGGCTCGAGGTTCGACGGCGCGCCGGACCTGGAGTTCCGCTTGGCGACCAAGGCGCTCGAGCTTGAGAAATCCGGCCTGAGCTACCAGCGCGTCCCGCCCGACTATCGCTTTCCGTACGGCCACACACACAAGAAGCAAGAGGAGGTGTACGTCGTCCTGCGCGGGAGCGGGCGGATGAAGGTCGACGACGAGATCGTCGAGCTCAAAGAATGGGACGCGGTGCGCGTCCCGCCCGGTACGTGGCGGGGCTACGAGGCCGGGCCGGAGGGCCTCGAGATCCTCGTCATCGGCGCGCCCAATCTCGGCGAGGCTCCGCGCGAAGACGTCGATGGCCGGCGCGACTGGTGGGCTGGCGAGTAGACCGCTCCGTAAGCCCTTCGCCGGCCAGTGATGCGGAATGACCCCCGAGCTAGTCTCACTCTTCTTGTTCATGGTGCGGGGTGGTCGTGGGCGTTCGATAAATGGAGCTGTGCCCCTTGCGGCGTCACGGGGGACGCACGGCCGCGCCCGCCGGCTAGTCAGTGCCAACCTCGAGCACGACCTTGCCACGCTTCCCGCGGCCCGCGACTCGCTCGAACGCCGCCCGGGCCTCCGTGAGCGGAAAAACCGAGTCGACCTCCGCGCGAAGCTCGCCTGCGTCCACGAGCGTTCTCAACTCCAGCAGTTGCTCGTGGTCGGGTTCGACGATGAAGTAGATCGCGCCCGGCATCTCCTCTGCGATCGTGACCACGCGCTCGCCAGCGGGGACCTCGCCGCCACGAGTGTCGAAGACGAGATCGACTGGACCGGCCTCCACGACCGCTGCGCCGGCGTGTCGCGCAAGCTGGACGGCGATGTGCCCAACCCCGCCCGAGGCACCCGTGACCAGCACCCGCTCGCCTCGGGCGAGCCGCCCGTGCACAAACAGTGCTTGCCAGGCGGTCAGCCCGCCCATCGGCAGAGCTGCCGCCTCGACGTGGCTCAGCCGCAAGGGCTTCGGTGCAAGCACATCGGCTGGGACGACGGCGTACTCGGCAGCCACGCCGTCGCGATCGAAAGGCGTGAGCGCATATACCTCGTCACCGCTGCCGACGACAACGCCCGAAAGCTCGTAAGACGGAATCGCCGGCAATCGATCGACCGGCCACTCCAGCTCGGCACGTGTAATCGCTGCCGCATGCACGCGCACCAGCACCTCGCCCGGATCCGGCGACGGCGTCTCGATCTCCTCAACCTTCAAGCCGTCATCGTGCAGCCGTACCGCTAGCACACCGCTCCCCTGCCCCTGTTGGACTTCGTTCCTCAGGAGATCTTGCCATCCACCACCCTCCTGCTCGGAGGCGTCGCCTGGGCGAGCGTTCGGGAATGTCCCTTGAGCACGAAGGCAGAAGGGCCCTCGTTGTTTGAACCAGAAGCCAGCGTGACAGACTTGTGACCATGCGTGAGCTGCGGCCGGGTGTCTGGCATTGGCAATCGTCGCATCCCGCCTGGAACGAGGGGGAGGAGTGGCCCGAGGCTGTCTCGTCTTATGGGATCGAGCTCGGCAACGATTTCGTGTTGTTCGATCCGCTCGCCGTTCCCGACGAGCTACGTGAGCGCGCGACCGCCGTCGTCCTGACGGCGCCGTATCACGAGCGCGATGCCCGTCGACTTGGCCTCCCGGTGCACACGCCGCCGGCGGACACCTGGCAGGACTGGGTCGAGAAGTTCGGCATCGACCCCGACCGCGTGCGCGGCATGGAGAGTGAGGACCTTGCCTGGCTGCGCGCGGGTGGAGGCGAAGGACACTTTCACGGTCCTGGAGCGTGGCCATTCGGCATCAACGCCTATGCGGGCCGCGAGGACAACGATCTCATCCTCTGGCTCCCGTCGATCGGCGCGATCGCCACCGGCGACTCGCTCTCCGACTTCGGCGACGGACTGGACATCTGGATCGGCGATCGCAAGCACGTGACGCGCGACGATGTCGTCCAGCGGCTGCGTCCGCTGCTCGACCTGCCGGTCGAACTCGTGCTGCCCGCACACGGCGAGCCGACGGATCGCGCGGCGCTCGAGCGCGTGCTCTCGTGAGCGGTGCCGGCAGGATTCAGAGGCTCAGGCGACGTGGCGCCTTCCTGGGCCAGTGTTCGGGAGTGACGCCTGACAGCCCGGTCTTACTTAGCCGGTTTGGCTGACGATCTCGATGCTCGTGCGGTCGGTGTCCACGAAGTAGCCGATCTCTTCTTCGCGGGAGGGGTGGCAGTAGTAGTCGATGTCGCCGGGGATCGTGTCGTCGCCCTCCTCTCTCGTGCACGAAAACGTCCAGTCGACGCCCAGCCGTGCCCGCAGCTGACGGGCTGTCTCATCGGCAGGAAGGCGCGTATCAGGCCATGGGCCGAACTGCTGTAGGAGGACGGCGACGGTGACGGCAGCGACCGCAACTCCCCAGATGATCGCCGCAGCTCGGGTGATGCGCCACACACGTCCGTACGCCATGGTGGCCTATCAGCTTAGGCCGGGGGCACACGTTCGTGCGCAGGACGATTCGCCTGGGCGAGCGTGCTTACGCCCGAATGCTCCAGCCTCGAGCTGATCAGGCGATCGTCACGCCGAGCTTGCCCTGCGTGTGAGTCGCCGCCAGGTCCCGAAGTGCATCGCCGGCCTGATCGAGCGGGTAGCTCCGCTGGATCGGGACGCGTAGCGTGCCCCCGTCGAACAGGTCGGCGAGGCGCTGCAGGCTCGCGGCGTTGGAGTCGGCCATCACGTTGAACCGCCCCGGCCCTTCTCCGGCCGCACCGAGCGGCGAGGCCAATCGTCCGCCGTCTCTGAGCAGAGAGGTGTCGGGCGCGCGGTTGACGACGTCGAAGCTCGCGTCGACACCCGTGGGATGCGCGGCGCGGACGGCGGCCGCGACGTCCGCGTTCCGGTCGACGAGCTCGGCGACACCGAGGCCGCGCAGGTAGTCGCCGTCCTCGTCGAGCGCGGGGGCGATCACGTTCGCACCGGCGGCGGCCGCGAGCTGGACGAAGAAGCTGCCGACGCCGCCCGCGGCGCCGACGACGAACACCGTCTCCCCGGTCGCCGGCGCCAGCGCATCGAAGGCAGCGAGTGCGGTCAGAGCTGCGACCGGTGCCGCGCCGGCGTGCTCGAAGTCGAGCGTGCTCGGCTTCGCGGAGACGGTGTCCTCCGGGACGGCGATCAGCTCCGCCCAGCTTCCATTGCCGACAGCGGGGCTCGCATGGCGCACGAAGCCGAACACGTCGGCGCCGACCTCCTGGCCGCCGGCGGCCGAGCCGGCGCCCTCGACGGTGCCCGCGAAGTCGCGGCCGAGGACGACCGGGAACACATGCTCGGCCATCTCCTTCAGCGCGCCGGCGGCGATGAAGCCGTCGACCGGGTTGACGGAAGCGGCGCGAACGCGGACGAGGAGCTCGTCCGCGGCCGGCTCGGGCTCCGGGAGGTCGTCGCGGAGGCCTGGCTGCTCGCCGAAGCCGGAGAGGGCGAACGCCCGCATCGGGTCCTCCTTTCCTGCCCGTCCAGGCGGTGAAACCTCTCCCGCTACGCTCCGTTTGTGACCGACCGTTCGCTCTACGGCCGCGAGCACGTCCGCCGCTACCGGGAGACGGACGGCGACGTCGGCTACATCTGGAACGGC
This sequence comes from uncultured Gaiellaceae bacterium, assembly GCA_963820695.1. GTDB lineage: Bacteria > Actinomycetota > Thermoleophilia > Gaiellales > Gaiellaceae > Gaiellasilicea. Next base: position 196,566 of record CAWGAP010000003.1, read on the forward strand.
GCGCCGACGCTGCTGCTCACGACGACGGGCCGCCGGACCGGCGAGCCGACGACGACGCCGCTCATCTTCGGCCGCGACGGCAACGACTTCGTCATCGTCGCCTCCAAGGGCGGCGCGCCGGAGCATCCCGGCTGGTACCGCAATCTCGCCAAGCAGCCGGAGGTCGAGCTGCAGGTAAAGGGCGACCGCTTCCGCGGGCGTGCCCGCACCGCCGCCGGCGATGAGCGTGACCGGCTCTGGCGGCAGATGGCCGAGATCTGGCCGCAGTACGACGAGTACGCGACCCGGACCGACCGCGAGATCCCGATCGTCGTGGTCGAGCGCCTCTAGCCGCTGCGACCTCCAGGCCTGCTGGCGGACTAGGCGGAGCGCTCGATCAGCTCGACTCGGTATGAGTCCGGGTCACGGACGAATGCGATGAAGGAGCCGCCCTCGCGCACCTGGTACTTGGGCCGCTCGGGCTCGATCCCCTGCTCCGCGAGCCGGTCGAGGGTCGCGTCCATGTCGTCAACGGTGATCGCGATGTGCCCGTAGCCGGTGCCGACCTCGTAGGAGTCGACGCCGAAGTTGTAGGTCAGCTCGAGCCTGTCGCCGTCCCCGGGCAGGCCCATGAAGACGTTGATCGCCTCCTCGCGGATCGGCATCCGCGCGCGCTCCTCGAAGCCGAGCGCCGAGTAGAAGGCGACCGAGCGGTCGATGTCCGTGATCCGGTAGCAGGTGTGGATGAGTTCCATGCGTGGCGTCCTCCCTTTTTGACAACGGTGCCCTGACGTTTTATAAAACCGAACCGCCAACAGCCTGGAGGATCCCATGCCGTCTCGCGCCAGCCTCTCGTCCCTTGTCCTCCTCACGCTCGTCGCCGCACTGCTCCTCGCGGCCGGTCCGGCCTCCGCCGAGATCGCACCGCCCTGGTGCGGAACACCCGAACCGGACGCCGCGGAGGCGCTGCCGTCGACCGGAACGAGCTTCCCGCACATCCCGGTCTACGCGATCGGCTGCACGCTCGCGGACATCCAGTCGCGCAGCCTCGACGGCCGCATGAGCGTCGAGGTGGCCGGCTCGTCCGCCACGGGCCGACCCATGTACAAGGTCGTGATCAACCAGTTGCAGACGGACGCGCAGCAGACGTCGTTCGACCACTGGACGACGCTGCGCCGGCAGGCGCCCTCGAACCCCGCTGCCGCGCAGCGCCAGCTCCGCGGCTGGAGGGACCGCGTCAAGGTGCCGCTCTACGTGCAGGGCGGGATCCACGGCAACGAGTACGAGGGCGTGGACGCGAACATGCGCACGATCGAGCGCCTCGCAACGACGCCGTTCGGCACCGATCCCGACGTCGACGCGATCCTTGACGGTGCGATCGTCATCTTCAACGTGATTCAGAACCCGGACGGCCGCGTCGCCGGCACCCGCGCGAACAGCAACGGGTTCGACCTGAACCGCGACTTCCTGACCCAGTCGCAGTCCGAGACGAAGGCGTCGGTCCGGATCATGCAGGAGTGGCTCCCGCCGGAGACCCTCGACCTGCACGGCTACGTGACGCCGACGCTGATCGAGGCGACGACGAAACCGCACAACCCGGGGATCGACTACGACCTCTGGCTGAAGTGGAACCAGTCGCGCATCGACGCGAACGAGGCGGCGCTGAACGCCGTCAACCTCAACGTCACTCGCCCAATCAACGACTGGTGCGCCGACGGCAGCATCTCCGTACAGGGCGCGATTTGCCCAGATGGCCAGCCGGCCGGCCCGGCGGTCGCCGAGAGCTGGGACGACTGGGGCCCGTTCTACACACCGATGTACTCGCAGCTCGTCGGCCTGAACGGGTCCACGGTCGAGATGTGCAGCAGCACGTCGACGTCGTCGAACCCGCTCAACCGCTGCTACCTGAACGCCGACCCGGATCCCGCAAAGAACCCGATCGGGCGCAACGCGGCGTTGCTCGCGCAGCTCGTGACCACGTGGTCGACGCTCGTCTACGACACCGAGAACCGGAACGAGCTCCTGCACGACCTGCTCGAGATTTACCGGCGCGGCGTGGCAGGCGAGCCGCGGCCGCCGTGCTGCCCGGCGCCGTTCGACGTCGAGAACAACTGGATGCACGAGTTCCCGACCGCGTACGTGATCCCGGTCGGTGAAGGCCAGCGCAGCAACCCCGAGGCGAACCGCCTCGTCGACTGGCTGCTCGCCAACGGGATCGAGGTGCGGCAGCTCCGCTCCGACGAGACGATCATCGGCCAGCGTGTCCGGCAGGGCTCGTACGTGGTCGACATGGACCAGGCCCACCGGGGTCTCGCCGAGACGGCGCTCGGGATCGGCGTCGACGTCTCCAGCCGGATCGGCATCCTCTACGCGCCGCCCGCGGCATGGAGCCACGGCTACCTCTGGGGCGCAGACGTGCTGCAGGTGCCGAACGGCGTGCCGTTCACGGCCAAGACGACGCAGCCGATCGCGAAGCCCGTCGTCCTCGGCGGCGGTCTCGAGAGCGGCGCGGCCGACTACTACGCGCTCGAGATCGACTCGGCGACCGCGGTGCGGACGCTGAACACGTTGCTGAAGGGCGGTCTGACCGCGAAGCTCGCGACGGCCCCGTTCACGTCAGGCGGCGCCAGCTTCTCGTCAGGCACGGTGCTCTTCGACGACACGACGGCCGGAGTGATCGGACCGGCCGCACAGGCCGCCGGCCTGACGCTCCGTCGGGTCGCGACGGCGCCGGCGCAGCTCGAGGACGTCGACCGCTCGCCGCGGATCGCGGTGTTCACGAACGCCGTCGACCAGAGCGTCTGGTCGCTGCGGAATCTCGGCTTCACCGCCGACCCGGTCGGCACGACGGCGCTGAACGGCGCGTCCGACCCGCTCGTGAACTACGACGTCGTCTTCAGCACCGCCAACTACCCGGCGAACACGCCCGCCAATGTCACCGCACGGGCGCGGCTGGCGGCGTTCTTCGCCGCCGGCGGCGGCTACGTCGGCGGCGGTGCGGCCGGCTCACAGTTCATCGTCAACGGCGGCCTCGCGGCGGGGCTGACCACCGGCACTCGGTCCGGCAACGGCCGCAGCGGCATCGTCTTCTGGGACAACACGGGCGGCGCCGCGAGCCCGATCACGGGCGCCTACCCGTCCAGGGACACGGCCATCGTCGACCCGCCGACCTGGTTCACGGGCGTGCCGTCCGGCTGGTCGATCGACGCCAACCTGCCGATCGCTGGCTTCTTCGCCGCGGGGCTCTGGCTGATCGACGCCGCGTCGGCGTCGGCGCCCGGCGCGCCGATGGTCACGCACGGCACGAGCACGACGGCCGGGGCTCCCCGGCTGACCGCGTTCGCGTTCAACCCGCTCTACCGCGCCGACCCCGAGCGGGAGTGGCCGGCTCTCGGCTCCGCCGCGTACTGGGTGGACGCCGGATAATCGACGCGAACGAGTACACGCGACGGCGTGAGCAGCTCGGTGAGCTGCTCGCCCGTCGCGGGCTCGACGCGCTCTTCGTCCCGCCGGGCTCGGACCTCGAGTACCTGACGGGGATCGAACGCGACCTGCCGAGCTTCGGCCAGCTCTCCTATGCCCACGGCTGGGTGGCCGGGGCATTCCTGGCGCCGGGTCAGGAGCCCGTCTACGTGCTGCCGCGGATGGTCGTCGACTTCCACCTCGACGGTGTCACGCCACCGCGCTCGATCGTCGTCAGGGAGCAAGGAAACGGACGCGCGTCGTTCGCCGAGGCGGTCGGTGAGCTCGGCTCCCCGAAGCGGATCGCGCTCGGGCAGCGGCTCTGGGCGGAGACGGTGATCGAGCTGCTGGCCGTCGTCCCCGACGCACGGCTCGAAGAGGGGTCGTCGCTCGTCAACGAGCTGCGGCGCGTCAAGTCCGAGACGGAGCTCGAGCTGATGGCGCGGGCGTGCCTGATTGCGCGCCAGGCGATGGACGCCGTCACACCGCACGTCGTCCCCGGCGTCTCGGTGACGGCGCTCGTCGAGCGTGTCGAGCACGAGCTGCTGGTGCGCGGCTCGCGCTGCCCCTCCTTCCCGACGCACATCTTCACGTGGGGCGAGCAGCGGCTCGACTCAGGCGGTGCGGGGAAGCTCGACCCGATCCGGGAGGGCGAGGTCGTCCTCTTCGACTTCGGCGCCGTCTGGATGGGCTATTGCTCCGACTTCGGCCGCACCGTTCCCTGCGGGGAGCCGCCGGCGGAGTACGAGGAGGTGCGGCGCGTGATGCTGGAGGCCCAGGAGGCCGGGCGCGCCGCCGCGAGGCCGGGTGCGCTCGCGCGCGACGTGAACGCCGCCTGCCGCGGCCCGATCGAGGCAGCCGGGCTCGGTGACGGCTTCCGGCACCGGATGGGCCACGGGATCGGGCTCGACGTGCACGAGCGCCCGTTCCTCTCGGTCGAGGACGAGACGCCGCTCGAGGCCGGGATGACGTTCACCGACGAGCCCTCGATCCTCCTCGACGGCCGCTTCGGCGTCCGCGTCGAGGACGTGATCGCAGTCACTCCCGGGGGCGGGCGGCTGCTGTGAGCGCCGACTCGGCCCAGGCGAGCTTCGCACGCGCAGTGTGCAGGCCGAGCTCGAGCGCGGTCCGGTAGGCGCGCGTCTTCGGCGTGTCCGGATCCTCGCTGTGCGGCGATTCGCTCGAACTCGTCCAGCGTCGCGCGCGCCCGCTCGGCCTCGCCGCGCAGGTACGCCTCCGCCTCCTCCGGCTCGAGCAGCCAGAGGAAGAAGAGCCGCAGCGCCGCCTCGTCGCGGACGGTCCGCGACGGCTCGGTCTCGCGCAGCCAAAGGCGTACCTCGTCGAGGCCGTCGTCGGTCAGCTCGTAGACGCGGCCCCCGCGCGGGGCGGCGCCGCTCTCGCGGATCAGCCCCGCCTCGCGCAGCTTCGCCAGCTCGGGGTAGACCTGGCTGTGGCTCGCCGGCCACGTGTATCCGATCGACTGGGCGAGATGCCGGACGAGGGCGTATCCCGTCCGCGGTCCTTCTGCGAGGACACCGAGCAAGGCGTGACCCAATGTTCCTGTCAATGTTGCGTACCTGTCAAAGTTGACATGTCATAGCAGCCCTGGTAGACGTTGAAGGAGTGAGACGCCTCTTCCTGGCTGCCGCGCTACTCGCCGTCGCCGCCTCAACTGCCGGCGCGGCACCGCAACGGGCCGAGCACGAGTGCGTGCGCGGCGGCGAGCTCTGGTTCTACGCCGCCGACGGGACGAAGTTGGTCGGCCATCGCTTCGGCAAGGGCACGACGGCCGTCATCCTCGGCCACCAGTCGCAGGGCGACCTCTGCGAGTGGCTGCCGTACGCCAAGCGGCTCGCGGCCAAGGGCTACTTCGTCTTCCCGATCGACTTCCGCGGCCACGGCTTCTCGCAGGCCCGCAGCGGGCCTGCCGCGAACCGGCTCGCGTCAGACCTCGCCGCCGCGACCAAGGCGCTCCGCAAGCTCGGCAAGAAGAAGATCTTCCTCGTCGGCGCCTCGATGGGCGGGATCGCGTCGCTGACCGCCGGCGCGAGCGTGAAGCCGCCGGTCGACGGCGTCGTCAGCATCTCCTCGCCGGCGCGGTTCATCGGCATGGACACGGTTGCGACCGCTCCCCGGTTGCGCGTGCCGGTGCTCTACGTCGCGGCGACCGGCGACGACAACGCGGGGTACGACTTCTCGAAGGACGCCGAGGCGATGTTCGCGAAGACGGCGGCGGCGGACAAGCGGCTCGAGCTGCTGCCGGGGACGGCGCACGGCGTCGCCCTGGTCGCGAGCTCCGCGCGGGCGAGAGGCCTCGTCGAGGGCTTCCTCAAGACGCGCTAGGCGCCGAGCGCTTGGAGCCGCTCGCGGCCCCCTTCAGGGATCTGCGCGCGAGGAGCATCCGCCTCAGCGGATGCTCCTCTTGCGCAACCAACTCAGTGACGAGCCGGTGCTCGGCAGCGGCGGCCAGCCGGTCCTGCTGCCGATCCTGGGTGACCTGGGCGAGAAAGTCGGGCGCGGGGTACATCGCGGCTCCTAACGCATTCGACATGCTTGATCTGTTCGAAAATTATCGAACGGCCCGCGCCTTGTCAAGCCCTTTAATTGCGAGTACGCTGCATTCGTTCCATGGCTGTCGAACGAAACACACGCGCACCCGTGCTCGACCTCTCGCGTCCCGGCGCGATCGCGGTCGAGATCGAGGTGGCGGAGGCGGCCGAGGTGCTGATGAGCATCGGCGCCGTCGGCGACCGCGCCGACCACGACACGTTCGACCTCGGCGCGGAGTGGCTGCAGGCGCGGCTCGACGACTTGCCCGAGGACGTCCGCGACGAGGTCGACGCGCTCCACCTCGGCGACATGAAGGTAGCCGCGCACCTGCTCGGGATCGTCTACGAGACGCCGAAACCGAGGACGTTCGCCGCCTTCATGGAGCGGCTGGACGCGATCGACCCGGTCGAGCTGAAGCTGCACCTCTTCGGGCATTACGACACGTCGTCGAGCCACATCCCACCCGACATCGTCGAGAGCGCGGCCCGAGGGGACGCGGCGGCGATCGAGCAGGTGCTCGAGGTGCTGGCCGAGTGGTCGGACAAGCACGAGCTGTACCGGGACCTCTTGCACATGGACGGCCCCGAGGTGAAGTCGCGGATCGTGAATCTGCTCCCGCGCTGGTACGAGCATGTCTTCGCGCCCCACGAGCAGGAGTGGCGCGAGGCGGCGGAACGAGATGCGGAGGCAAAGCGCGCGCTGGCGAAGCGGCACTCGCCGGAGCAGCTCGTCGAGCTCGCCACCCGCGGCTACCAGTACACGCCTCCCGCCGCGATCCGGACGCTCGTCTTCTTCCCGAGCTGGTTCATGCGCCCGTGGGTGATCCTCTGGGAGCACAAGAGCACCAAGATCTTCTGCTACCCGATCGCGCCCGCCGCCGAGGAGGGCACCTCCCCGGCCGAGGTCGCTCGGATCTACAAGGCGCTCGGCGACGAGGGCCGGCTGAAGCTGCTGCGGCGCCTGAACGACGGGGCGATGAAGCTGAGCGAGGCGGCTGCTGAGCTCGGCGTCGCGAAATCGACTGCGCACCACCATCTCGCGATCCTCCGGCAGGCCGGATTCGTGACGATCCGCGACGAGGACGAGAACGTCTACAGCCTGCGTACCGACCTGCCGCAGACCGGCGACCTGCTGACCGCCTACCTCGGCGGCTCGAGGTGATTGATGCCACGAGAACGTCCGTCTCGGGGCGTGAGCTGGCAGCTCTGGGGCGCGGGATCAGGCCGTTGCCGATGCTGGTGGCATCGGTGACGGACTGAGCACGCGAAGCGGACGACCCGGCTGAGCGGCCGCCAGGCCGATCAGCCGGGACGGGAGCGGCCCAGACACGCCAGATCGCGCCCCGAGCGCGCGGAATCGTGGCATCAATCATCTAGGTCCTCGGCGACGAGCGCGTAGAGGACGCCGTCGACCCAGCCGTCGCCGCGGCGGTACGCCAGCCGCTTGACGCCCTCTCGGACGAAGCCCGACCGCTCCGCGTGCCGCTGCGCCCGCTCGTTGAAGCCGTAGACCTCGAGCTCGATCCGGTGGAAGCCGCGCTCGTGGATCAGGTGGCGCTGGAAGAGCCGGGCCGCCTCGTCGGCAAGCCGGCGGCCGCGGAAGTCGGGATGGATGGCGAGGCCGCTGACGTGCACGATCCCGCTGCGCCGGTTGGTCAGCTCCCAGGCCATCGCACCCGCGAGCTCTCCCTCGAGCTCGATGACCATCACGCCGCCCGTCCCCGGATCCTGCGCGACCTTCGCCGCAACGCCCTCGCGATCGTAGGAGCCGGCGGCGGCCAGGAACGGGCGCACGTCCTCGTCGCCGTAGAGCTCGACCAGGAAGTCGACGTCGGCGGTCGCGGCAGGCCGGATCGCGACGCTCACGGGCGCACGGTGACGGCCTCGCGCCGCGGGATTCGCACGGCGCCGGAGGCGAGCGCGACCCCGCCGAGGATCAGAGCGAGGCCGCCGATCGTGGCCGCCGTGATCGCCTCGTCGAGGATCAGCGCGCCGTAGACGAGCGCGAAGCCGGGCATCAGGTAGGTGACGAGCGAGAGGCGCGCCGAGCCGTGCAGGGCGAGCATGCGGAAGAGGATCAGCTGGGCGAGCGCGGTGCCGAGCAGCGAGAGCGCCAGAACGGAGGCGGTCGCCTCGAGCGACGGCACCGAGCCGGGCAGCTGGAAGAGTGCGAACGGCAGCAGGATCAGCCCGCCGGCGAGCATCGAGCCCGCGGCGAGAACGGGTCCGGCCGTGCCGGAGACGGCGCGCTGACCGTAGATGCCGGCACCGGCGTAGGAGAGCGAGGAGAGGACGACCGCGAGCGCGCCGATGATCGCCAGGTTGCCGCCCTCCGGGTGGATCCCGGTGACGACGGCGACGCCGACGATCCCGATCGCGAGCCCGAGCGCGCGTGTCCGCGTCAGCCGCTCGTGGGGCAGGAAGCGCAGGATCAGAAGGGCGTTGAAGATCGGCACCGAGGCCTGCACGACCGCCGCGAGACCGGAGTCGATGTACTGCTCGCCCCAGGCGATCAGCCAGAACGGCAACGCCGCGTTGAGGACGCCGAGCACGAGACAGTGCCGCCACGCGGCCCGCAGTTCCGCGAACGCGCCCTCGCGGCCGAGCCGCCAGACGATGTAGCCGAGCAGCACGGCGGCTGCGAGCAGCGTCCGGAAGGCCATCATCGGCGCGGGCTCGATCTCGTCGACGGCGACCTTGATGAAGAGGTAGGAAGCGCCCCAGATGGCGGCGAGCGTCAGCAGCATCGGCCAGTAGCGGTTCACTTTGGCACCGTAGCCTTGCCCAGAGAGCCCGTGCCGAGGGCAACTCCGGCGAGCACGAGCACGAGCCCGCCGACCGCGACGGCGGTGACTTCCTCGTCGAGGAAGACGGCGCCGTAGACGAGCGCCAGCGAGGGAACGAGGTAGGTGACGAGGACGGCCTTGGACGCTCCGGCACCCGCGATCAGCCCGAAGTAGAGGAGATAGCCGACACCCGTCGCGGCGACGCCGAGGTAGAGCACGGAGAGCGCCGCCTCCCAGCCGATCGAGCTCGCCTGCGCGACCCCGAACGGGAGCACGAACGCCGTCGACCAGACCAGTCCGCCGAAGGCGACGAGCGAGGGGGGCATGCCCGCGAAGCGGCGTCCCGCATAGAGCCCGCCGATCGCGTAGCAGGCCGACGCGGCGACGACGGCGAGGCCGCCGGCGACCGCCCGTTCGCCGCCCGAGAGCTCGAAGCCGACGAGCAGGACGACGCCGCTGAAGCCGACCAGGATTCCGACGAGACGCAGCCCGGTCGCGCGCTGGCTGTGGTCGTAGGCGATCGCGAAGAGCGCCGTGAAGAGCGGCGCCGACGCGTTGAAGATCGAGGCGAGGCCGGAGTCGATGTACTGCTGGCCCCACGCGATCAGGAAGAACGGCACCGCCGTGTTCGCGAGGCCGAGCAGCGCCAGCGGCCAGAACCAGCCCCGCAGGACGGAGAAGCTGTGCCGCGTGGCCTTGATGTAGACGGCGAGCGCGACCGCGCCCGAGGCCATGCGCAGCAGGATCAGCGTCGAGGGGGCGAGATCGCGCAGCGCGATCTCGATGAACAGGAACGACGATCCCCAGATCGCCGCCAGTGCGAGCAGCATCACGAGGTGGCGTCTGCTCACGCTTGCTTCCAACGCACCTGCCGCCGTCCAACTTCCCGGCTAGAGTGAACCACCTGTCGCAGGTCGCCGAACAGCCCATCCACCGCGCACTCGGACTGACCGACGCGGAGCTGCAGCGCATCGTCGATTTGCTCGCGCGTGAGCCGAACCATTTCGAGCTGGCGGTCTTCTCGCTGCTCTGGTCGGAGCACTGCGGGTACAAGCATTCGGCCCTCCTTCTGAAGCGGCTTCCCTCCACGGGTAAACGCGTGCTGCAGGGCCCCGGTGAGAACGCCGGTGTGATCGACCTCGGCGACGGCGAGGCCGTCTGCTTCAAGGTCGAGAGCCACAACCATCCCTCGGCGGTGGAGCCGTTTCAGGGAGCCGCGACCGGCGTCGGCGGGATCCTGCGCGACATCATCGCGATGGGCGCGCGGCCGATCGCGCTGCTCGACGGGCTGCGCTTCGCGCCCGGCGATCCCCGCTTCGACCGCGCCGTCGCCGGCATCGGCGCGTACGGGAACTCGGTCGGCGTCCCGACGGTCGGCGGCGAGGCGGTCTTCGACGAGGCCTATGCCGACAACGTGCTCGTGAACGCGATGTGCGTCGGGCTCCTACCGGCCGACCGGATCGCGCGCGCCGGCGCCACCGGGCCGGGCAACCTCGTCGTCCTCTACGGCGCGACGACGGGTCGGGACGGGATCGGCGGCGCCTCGGTGCTGGCGAGCCAGGAGCTCGGCGAGGACGACGCCGACAAGCGGCCGACGGTCCAGGTCGGCGACCCGTTCCTGGGCAAGAAGCTGATCGAGGTCTCGGTCGAGCTCGTCGAGGCGGGCCTCGTCGAGTCGCTGCAGGACTGCGGCGCCGCCGGCCTCGCCTCCTCCCTCTCCGAGATGGCGCGGGAGTGCGGGATCGACCTCCGGCTCGACCAGGTGCCGCTGCGCGAGGAGGGCATGGAGCCCTGGGAGGTGATGATCAGCGAGAGCCAGGAGCGGATGGTCGCGGTCGTCCGCCCGCAGATGCTCGACAGCGTGCTCGCCGTCTGCGAGCGCTGGGAGCTGCACAACGCGGTCATCGGCGAGGTCACCGACACCGGCCTCCTGCGCGCGCTCTGGGACGACGAGGTCGTCGGCGAGATCCCGGCACGCCTGCTCACCGACGAGTGCCCGCGCTACCGCGTCGAGCCGGCCGCGCGCGCCGAGCCAAGTAACAGTCTGTTACTTGGCGAGATCGACGCGCCGCCCACTCGCAGGCGCTCGTCGAGCTGCTCGGGGGCGACAACGTCCGCAGCCGCGCGCTCGATCTACCGCCGCTACGACCATCTCGTCGGCTCGCGCACCGTTCGCCGGCCCGGGCTCGACGCCGCCGTGCTGCGGCTGCGGCCCGGGTACCGCGGCCTCGCCGTCTCGCTCGACGGCACCGGCCGGATGGGGCGGCTCGACCCGCGCACCGGCGGCCGGCTGGCGGTGCTCGAAGCGGCGCGGAACGTCGCCTGCACCGGCGCCGAGCCGCTCGGCCTCACCGACTGCCTCAACTTCGGCAACCCCGAGAAGGGCGCGATCGCCTGGGAGCTGGTCGAGTCGATCGAGGGGATGGCGGAGGCGTGCGAGGCACTGGGGATCCCGATCGTCTCGGGCAACGTCTCGCTCTACAACGAGACCGACGGGCGCGCGATCGACCCGACGCCGGTCGTCGGCTGCGTCGGGCTGCTCGAGGACGTCCGCGAGGTGCCCGGAGGCTGGCGCGAGGGCGACGTCGTCCTGCTCGCCGGCGCCTCGCCGGTCGCGCTCGCCGGCTCGGAGTACCAGGCTCGCTTCGGCGAGGTCGGCGGCCGCCCGGCCCGCCTCGACCTCGAGGCCGAGGCGGCGCTCGTCGAATTCCTCTGGCGCGCGGCGCCACGCTGCTCGCTCGTGCACGACGTCTCGCTCGGCGGGCTCGCGGTCGCGCTCGCGAAGGCCGCGCTCCACTCCGGGATCGGCGCCGAGGTGACGCTGCCGGACGATCCGCGCGCGTGGTTCGGCGAGGGCGGCGGCCAGGCCGTGCTCGCCTGCGCGCCCGACGAGGTCGACAGGCTCGGCGGCGTCCCGATCCGCAGGCTCGGCGTCGTCGGCGGCACCGCCTGCTCGGCGTGGAGCTCGACGAGCTGCAGGGAGGCGCACACCTAGATGTGCGGCGTCTTCGGCATCCGCTCCGCCGAGCGCGACGTGGCGCGCCTCTCCTACTTCGGCCTCTTCGCGCTCCAGCATCGCGGCCAGGAGGCGGCGGGGATCGCCGTCTCCGACCGCGGCCGGCTGACCGTGCTCCGCGACATGGGGCTCGTCGCGCAGGTGTTCGACGAGGAGAAGCTGCAGGCGCTGCCGGGCGACGTCGCGATCGGGCACACGCGCTACTCGACGACCGGCTCGAACGCGTGGGCGAACGCGCAGCCGCTCGTCCACCACGGCCGCGCCCGCACGGTCGCGATCGGGCACAACGGCAACCTGACGAACACGACCGAGCTGCGGGCGGAGCTCGCCGCCGACCGGATCGCGCTCGGCGCCACGTCCGACACCGAGGTGATCGCGGCGCTGATCGCGAACGACCCGGCGCCGATCGCGGAAGCGGTCGCCCGGGCGATGCCGCGGCTCGAGGGCGCCTACTCGGTCGTCGCGCTCTCGGAAGGGAAGCTGCTCGCGTTCCGCGACCCGCAGGGAATCCGGCCGCTCGCGCTCGGCCGGCTCGGCGACGACTGGGTCGTCGCCTCCGAGACGTGCGCCTTCGACCTGATCGGCGCGATCTACGAGCGCGACGTCCGGCCCGGCGAGCTCGTCGTGATCGACGAGGAGGGCGTGCACGCGACCCAGGCCGTCCCGGAGGGGAGGCAGGCGCTCTGCATCTTCGAGCACGTCTACTTCGCGCGGCCCGACTCGACGCTCGCCGGCGCCGAGGTGCACGGCGTGCGCGTCCGCATGGGCGAGCGGCTCGCGGTCGAGGCTCCTGTCGACGCCGACCTCGTGATGCCGATCCCAGACTCGGGCACGCCCGCCGCGGTCGGCTTCACGCGCGCGTCCGGGATCCCGTACAGCGAGGGGCTGATCAAGAACCGCTACGTCGGGCGCACGTTCATCCAGCCTGACGCGGACCTGCGCCGCCAGGGGATCAGGATGAAGTTCAACCCGCTGGCGGAGGTGGCCGGCAAGCGGCTCGTGATCGTCGACGACTCGATCGTCCGCGGGCAGCACGATGCAGCAGCTCGTCGGGATGCTCTTCGAGGCCGGCGCGGCGGAGGTGCACGTCCGGATCTCGTCGCCGCCGATCGTGGCTCCGTGCTTCTACGGGATCGACATGGCCGACGAGGAGCAGCTCGCGGCGGCGCACCGCTCGGTCGAGCAGATGCGCGAGCTGATCGGCGCCACCTCGCTCCACTACCTCTCGCTCGAGGGGATGCAGGCGGCGACGCGGCTGCCGGAGCAGTCGGTCTGCCGCGCCTGCTTCACGCGCGACTACCCGACGCGGGTGCCGGAGGGGCGCAACCTCGCGAAGCTGCGCTTCGAGCCGGCCGCGCGTTGAGGCTCGTCTCCGTCAACGCGGGCCGCGCCGAGCTGATGCAGATCGGCGCGCGCACGGTCGAGACCGGGATCCGGAAGGCGCCGGTCGAGCGCGGCCATGTCGGCGCGCTCGGGCTCGCGGGCGACGTCGTCGCCGACGAGGAGAACCACGGCGGGCTGGACCAGGCGCTCTACCTCTACAGCTCCGAGGACTACGCGTGGTGGTCCGAGCGGCTCGGCGACATGCCGGAGCCGGGGACGTTCGGCGAGAACCTGACCCTCTCGAGCTTCGGCGCCGAGCCGGTGCGGATCGGCGACCGCTTCCGGGTCGGCGCCGCCCTGGTCGAGGTGACCGCGCCGCGCATCCCCTGCGCCGTCTTCGCGACCCGGATGGACGAGCCGGACTGGGTCAAGCGCTTCGCCGAGGCGCGCAGGCCCGGCCTCTACGTTCGCGTGCTCGAGCCGGGCGAGGTCGCGGCCGGCGACCCGGTCGAGCGGCTCGACGGCGGCGACGGCAATCCGACCGTCGTCGACCTGATGGACGTCTGGTACGACCGGGAGCCCGATCCCGAGCTGCTCGAACGGCTGCTCGCCTCTCCGCTCGCCGAGCGCGCACGCTCGAACGTCGAGAGCAAGCTCGCCCGCGCAGTCGCTCGTCAGCGGCTCCGGGCTGCGCGACGGCATCGAGATCCAGATTCGAACCAGACGCAGGTCTCGCCGTTGCTGATCACGCCCCAGCGGCTCGCGAGCGCGTCCAGGAACGCCAGCCCGCGGCCTGATTCGCCCTCCGGACCCGGCATCACGACCTTGTCGGCGACGAAGCCGCGGCCGCGGTCGCCCACCTCGACGCGGACGCGCGAGTCGCCGACGTCGACGGCGAAGCGCACACGGCCGTTCTCGCGCCGTTCGCCGTACTTGACGGCGTTCGTGAACAGCTCGCTGACGAGCAGCCTGACCGCAAAGCGGGCCTCGGGATGCTCGTCGAGCGCCTCCAGCCGGTCGACGGCTGCCCGCGCCTGGCCGATCGCGCGTCTCCGCCGACGGCAGGTAGAGCTCCAGCCTCCCTCGGTCGACCCCGGCGGACATGCGCGCCGTCATACCCATCGCCGCGCGTTCTCTATCGGCGTAGAGTCGACGTCGTGCAGGCCCGCGAGCGGCAGATGGCCGAGAACGAGGTTCGCTTTCGCGCCCTGAACGAGCGGCTGCGGGACGGCAGCGGCACCTGGAGCCCGGGCGAGGGCGCGCTCGAGCTCGTCTGCGAGTGCGGCGACGAGAACTGCACGCGGGCGATCCGGCTGACCCCGCGCGACTACGAGGCTGTGCGCAGCGACGAGGCTCAGTTCATGGTCGTGCCCGGCCACGAGCGCACCGGAGGTCGAGGATGTCGTCAGCCGAGCGCGACGGCTGGGTCGTCGTCCGGAAGCGCGGCGAGGCCGGAGCGATCGCGGCCGAGACCGATCCGCGGGCCCCTTTCTAGGCGGCAGCCGGCCCGGGCGGCGGCACGTGGACGATCTCGAGCTTGATCCCGTCCAGGTCGTAGAAGAAGACCGCGTAGTAGCCGGGGATGTAGCCGTACTCGCGCGGCGTCGACTCGATCGTCGCGCCCACCTCGACGAGCCACTCGTGGCGCTCGTCGACGAGCTCGCGCGAGGACGCGTTGAAGGCGACGTGGTGCAGGCCGATCCGATAGCGGTCGCTCGCTCCCTCGCTCTGCGCCTGCCGGAGGCCGACGGCGCAGCCGGCGCCGCCGAGGTACCAGATCGTCTCGCCCCGCTCGCCCTCGACCTCGCCGATCACGGTTGTAGCCGAGCGGGCCGAGCAGCTCGCGGTAGAACGGCAGGCTCCGCTCGATCGAGGAGACGACCAGGTCGACGTGGTGGACGCCGCTCGTGCGCATCGAGCTTCCGATGTTCAGCGGCGTTCGGCCAGCTCCTGCGCGCGCCCGTAGCGGACGGCACGCCGGACGACGCGCGGATCGAGCCCTCGCTCGAGCAGCTCCTGGCGCAGCTCGCCCTCCTGCGCCAGCCGCAGGAAGAGCCAGGAGAGCGCGGTGATCGTGACGAGCGAGCCCTCGATCATCATCACCGCCCCTGCCAGCCCCTGATCCTGCAGCGGCGAGATCCCCCAGAGCTCGTCACCACGGTCGTAGACGCCGTAGAAGACGGCCCCCGACCAGACGAAGACGTTGCCGAGCAGCGTCTCGACGAGCCGGACGATCGCGATGTAGGCGAGCTTCGGGCCGGTGCCGAACCACTCCGGCGCCGGCAGCGTCTCGAGCACGGGGAGCCAGGCGATGATGCCGGCGCTGAAGAAGCAGATGTGTTCGAGCGCGTGCACGACCGAGTGCTCGACCGCGGCCTCGTAGAGGAACGGCACGTGCCAGATGTAGAGGTTGGCCGCCCAGATCGGCAGCGCGACGAACGGGTTCGCGAGCACACGTAGGCGCTCGACCGGCCGAAGCGCCAGGAGCGGGCGCAGCATCGGCCCGTTGAGCCCGCCGAGCAGGCACAGCGGGGCGAGATCGCCGATCAAGACGTGCTGGAGCATGTGGAAGCTGAAGAGCTCGTCCTCGCCGATCGCCGCGATCGGCGAGGCGAAGGCGACCAGGAGCAGCACGATGCCGGTCGCGAAGAGGAGCACGCGCCAGAGCGGCATCGGCGTGCCGCGCCGCCGCAGTGTGCGCGCCCGCATCGCGTACGCGAGCGCGGCGAGCGCAACCGGCGCCAGCTGCAGCGGATCGAGCGTCCAGTCGGTCAGCACGCCCCCACTCTAGAATCGCCGCTCGTGAAGCTCTTCCACTACCACCTCGTCACCTCGCGGGTCCGGGAGGTGGAGGCGCGCTACCTCGGCAAGCTTGCGTTCGGCCTCGTCGCACGGCACGGCCGGATCGGCGAGGAGTACCAGTCCTTCGAGCCCGGGCTGTCGTGGGAGGAGCTCGATCGGATCGGCTTCAAGCTCCGGCTGACGGAGCTCGAGCGCGGCTCCGTCAACGTCGTCGTCCAGCCGGGGCAGTGGGACCTGCCGCGCGTCGACCATCTCGGGCTGGCGCTCGACGAAGACGAGTTCGCCGACGTCGTCGACCGCGCCGTCGAGCAGGAGCTGCGCGTCCAGGCGCACGGCGGGCGCAGGACGTTCATCGCCACGAACGCGGGGTACCGGCTCGAGGTGCACCCGCCGCGCGAGTGGCTGGACGAGCTGCTGAGCGCGAGCGAGGAACTGCAGCTGACCGAGCTCCAGCTCCTCGCCGACGACCCCGAGGCGAAGGCCGCGGTGCTGGCCGAGCTGCTCGACGCCGAGCAGGACGGTACGAGCGTGATGGTCGGGGACTCGGTCGTCAGCTTCATCCCCGGCGGCCCGCAGGGACGGCCGCAGCTGCACGGCGAGCTGCTCACCTGATCGATCACCGGCCGAGCCCGGCCACGACCTTCCGGAGCGCAGTCGCCCGCGCCGACGCGGCCTCCAGCTCTCCGTCGTCCGAGCTGGACCGGAGCCCGCGCAGGAGCGTGTCGACCCGCGTCACGCCGACCGGGCCGAGCACCCGCACGACCCGGTCGCGGATCCACTCCAGTGTCGCGATGTCTCCGCTGACCGCGCCGGCGTCGTCACGACGGGCGTCGACGACGACCTGGCGGAGCCAGAGGTCGAAGCGGGCGAGGTCGATCGCTGCGACGGGCCGGTACTGGAGCTCGAGGTCGAGCGCGGCCTCCCGGAGCCGAAGCGCAGCGCCGGCAGCCGCGATTCGCTTCCGGCCGTCGACGGCGCGCGCCAGTGCGCCGAGCGCGACCGTCACCGGCTCATCGAGCCTGGACGGCACGGTGCCTGCCCGTCGGTGGGAGCGCCAGGCGTCGTTCAGCGACCGTACCGTCGCGCGGGCAGCGGGCCAGCTTCCGGCGAGTGCCTGCTCGTAGCCACGGAGCGAGGTGGCCGAGACCGTCCGCAGCGATGCCGGCTCGCGGCCGCCGCGCACATCGGTCGGCACGGCCAGGGCCAGCGCCTCGATGTCGCCGCCCGAGCCGGTGAAGAACTCGCCGTAACCGGGTGCGAAAGTCTTCCGCTCTCGCGAGCCGTCGTCGTGGAGCTCCTCGACGAGGATCGCGCCGCGGACGGGTCCACGAGGACCCGCGACGGTCTGGCCCACGGCCTTCACCGTCACCTCCTCGAAGACGAGGCCGGCGATGTTCTCCGGCCGGTAGACGTCGCCGACCTGCGGGTGCGCCGGCATGATCAGCGCAGCCGGGCCGTCCTGACCGGCGAGCCAGCTGCCCGCGGTCTGTGCGATCACGCCGTCGTCGTAGTTGAAGACGTCCTCGCCGAGGTACCAGACCGAGCCCGCGTCGTCCTGCGCGTAGAGGTCGAGCGCGACCTCCTCGATCCGGCCGCCGCTGTAGGCGAGGTATTGCGAGACGAGCACCTCCACGCACTGCCCGTCCGTCCACTCCATGATCCGGGTCGATCGGCAACAGCGTCGTCTCCGTCCGGAAGCTCTTGCCGTCGACGCGGCCGTTCAGCACCGCTGAGTGGAGCCGGGCGATCGGGAAGAGCGGGTTGGTGACACGGGTCGGGTTCGAGAAGGGCGGCGCGACGAGATCGACGCGGCGACCGCGCGATCCGAGCGGCAGCCTGGCGAGGCCGGCGGCGCGCAGTTGCGCGGCCGTCGGCTGGGCGACGCTCCGCTTCGCGGTCGGGCCGCACGGGACGCGGAGCCGTCGTACCGCCGCCGCTCTCCGCCGCGGCGATCAGGGCGGCGCCGGCGAAGCTCCCGGCGGCCAGGACGGCCGTGACGATCGGAAAGAGACGCTTGCTGGACATGGCTCTTCTCTCCATTCGCTGGATCGTGGTGCGCTGAGAGGAGCACGGTAGGCGGCGCGAATGAGACGGCCATGAGCCGCGGTCGACCGGGCGAGGTCGTAGAGTGCGACCCGTGAGCGACGACCGGACGTACGCCGCCGCCGGGGTCTCGCTCGCGACGGCAGAGGGGATCGTCGAGCGGCTTCGGGCCGCCGCCGAGTCGACCGGCGCGCGCATTGGAAATCTAGGCTTCGGCGCCTTCGCGGGCCTGCACCCGCTCGACGACCGGCGCCTGCTCGCCGCCTCGACCGACTCGATCGGGACGAAGCCCGTCGTCGCCCGCCGGCGCGGCGCCTTGCGTGCATGCGGCGCCGACATGGCGGCGCACTGCATCAACGACGTGATCACGTGCGGGGCCGACCCACTGATCCTGCTCGACTACGTCGCCGCCAACCACATCGACCTCGAGCAGGTGGCGGATCTCGTCGAGGGCGCCGCCGAGGTGTGCCGCGCCGCGGGTGTCGCGCTGATCGGCGGCGAGACGGCCGAGCTGCCGGGGGTCTACCGCGAGGGCGAGCTCGATTTCGCCGCGACGTGCGTCGGCGTCGTCGATCGCGATCGCGTCATCGACGGGTCGGCCGTCGAGGAGGGCGACTACGTCGTCGGGCTGGCCTCCGCGGGCGTGCACGCGAACGGGTTCACGCTCGTCCGCTCCGTGCTCGAGATCGAGGACTACGACGGCCCCGACCTGCTCGCGCCGACGCGGCTCTACCTCGACGACGTTCGGCGCCTGCGCGACCGGGCGCACGCGTTCGCGCACGTGACCGGCGGTGGGATCGAGGGCAACCTGAGCCGCGTTCTCCGCGACGGATTGCGCGCTGAGATCGACTGGGACGCGTGGGAGCGGCCGCCCGTCTTCGAGTGGCTCGGCCGCCACGTCGAGGAGGACGAGGCGCGCCGGGTCTTCAATCTCGGCATCGGCTACTGCGCCGTCCTGGCCGAGCCGGGCGACGACCTCGTGATCGGCCGGATCGTCGCAGCGTGATCGGCGTGCTCGTCAGCGGCGAGGGCTCGAACTTGCAGGCCTTGCTCGATGCGGGACTGCCCGTGTGCGCCGTCGCCTCGAGCCGCGCGGGCGTCCGCGCGCTCGAACGAGCCGGCGCAGCGGGTGTCCCTGCCGCCGCCTTCGAGCTGACGGAGTACTCGGACCGCGTCCAGCGCGACGCGACGATGGCGAACTGGCTTCAGGAGCAGGGCGTGCGACTCGTCGTCTGCGCCGGCTACATGCACCTGCTCACCCCCCACTTCCTCGAGCGCTTCCCCGAGCGGATCGTCAACGTCCATCCCTCGCTGCTGCCGGAGTTCCCGGGCGCGCGCGCGATCGACGACGCGCTCGCCGCGGGCGTGGAGACGACGGGCGTCACCGTGCACCTCGTCGACGAAGGGCTCGACACCGGCCCCGTGATCCGCCAGGAGCCCGTGCCCGTGCAGCCGCGCGAGACGCTGATCCAGCGGATCCGGGCGGTCGAGCACCGGCTGCTGCCGGAGGTGGTGAGAGAGCTATGCGTGCGCTGATCTCCGTCTGGGACAAGACGGGACTGGACACGCTGGCGAAGGGGCTCGCGTCGCTCGACTGGGAGCTGGTCGCGAGCGGCGGCACTGCTGACGCGATCCGCGAGCTCGGCCTCGAGGTGACGAAGGTCGAGGATCTGACCGAGTTCCCGGAGATGCTCGGCGGCCGGGTGAAGACGCTCCACCCGCGCATCCACGCCGGCATCCTCGCCCGCCGCGAGGTCGAGACGGACCTGGCCGCGCTCGCGGAGCACGGGATCGAGCTGTTCGACCTCGTCTGCGTCAACCTGTACCCGTTCGAGCAGGTCGCGCGCGAGCACGGCGTCCGCGAGGAGGAGGCCGTCGAGATGATCGACATCGGCGGCCCCTCGATGCTGCGCGGTGCGGCGAAGAACTTCGCGCACGTCGCGCCGGTCTGCCGCCCGGAGGACTACGAGCCGGTGCTCGCCGAGCTGCGCGAGTCCGGCGAGCTCTCGCACGAGACGCGCCGGCGTCTCGCGGCGACCGCGTTCGCGACCTCGGCGAGCTACGAGTCGGCGATCGCAGCCTGGTTCGCAGGGCGCGAGTCGTTCCCGCCGGTGTTCACGCCCGTCTTCGAGAAGCACCTCGACCTCGCCTACGGCGAGAACCCGCACCAGAGCGCCGCCTACTACGCCGAGCGCGGCGTCCGCACGCACCTGCTGGCCCGCGTCGAGCAGCTGCACGGCCGGGAGCTCTCGTTCAACAACCTCAACGACCTCGACGCGGCGCGGATGCTCGTGCGCGAGTTCGCGCTGCCCGCCTGCGTGATCGTCAAGCACGCGAACCCGTGCGGCGTCGCCGTCGGCGCGTCGATCGAGGAGGCCTACGAGGTCGCGCTCGCCGCCGACCCGATCTCGGCCTACGGCGGCGTCGTCGTCCTCAACCGCGCCGTCAGCGCCGCGCTCGGCGAGCGGCTCGCGGAGCAGTTCGTCGAGGTGCTCTTCGCGCCGGGCTACGACGAGGTCGCGCTCGAGGCACTGATCCGCAAGCAGTCGATCCGGATCCTCAACGACACCGAGCGGCGCACGGCGGAGGCGTGGGAGCGGGACTACAAGCGCGTCCTCGGCGGCCTGCTCGTGCAGGACCGCGACTGGGACGTCGAGGACCGAGAGGGGATGGAGGTCGCGACCGGCGAGCCGACCGAGGCCCAGTGGGGCGACCTGCTCTTCGCCGCGCGGGTCTGCAAGCACGTCGCCTCGAACGCGATCGTGATCGCCAAGGACCTGCAGACGATCGGGATCGGCGCCGGCCAGATGAGCCGCGTCGATGCGGTGCGGATCGCGATCGAGAAGGCGCACGAGCACGGGCACTCGCTCACCGGCGCCTCACTCGCGTCGGACGCGTTCTTCCCCTTCCCCGACGGCCCGCAGCTGGCGCTCGACGCGGGCGTCGACGCCTTCATCCAGCCGGGCGGCTCGAAGCGCGACCTCGACGTGATCGAGGCCGTCGAGAGCGCCGGCGCCGCGATGGTCTTCACCGGGCGCCGGCACTTTCGTCACTGAATTTTCCGCGCAAGATGCCGGATCCGCGGGAGCGGATCCGGCATCGCGCAAGATCCCTGAAGGGGGCCGCTTCGCGGCCCTGATCCTCCTCGCTTAGGTCGTGTTGCTGCGGTCGGATGTGCCGAACGTGCGGTCGGCGCAGCCGAGCGCGTCGGTCAGGAAGGCGCCGGCAAATGCGGCGAGGCCGAGCGACCAGAGATTCGGTGGGATCGTCGGCGAAGATCGCGATGACGAACAACACGACGGCAACGAGCAACAGGATGGTGCGCAGACCGAAGGTCATGGATTCTCCTTGACGCGTAATACTCGCCCGGTGGACGAGGTCGACCTGGGTATTCGCAACCACGTCTACGCCTCCTTCGTCAGGACAGGCAACGCGCCGGCGCCTGCGGAGGTAGCCACGGCGCTCGGACTCGCCGAGGACGAGGTCGCCGGCGCCTACCGGCGCCTCCACGACAGCCATGCGCTCGTGCTCCAGCCCGGCACGACCGAGATCCGGATGCTGAACCCGTTCTCCGCCGTCGAGACGCCGCACCGCGTCGAGGCCGGCGGCCGCTCCTGGTTCGCGAACTGCGCCTGGGACGCGCTCGGGATCCCGGCCGCGCTGCACACGGACGGCGTCGTGTCAGCTCCGCGTGCCCGGACTGCGGCGAGCCGCTCGAGCTCGAGGTTCGCGACGGGGAGCTCGTCGACGGCGCCGACCTGCTCGTCCACTTCGTCGTCCCCGCGCGGCGCTGGTGGGACGACATCGCCTTCACCTGAAGCACGATGGTCTTCCTCCGGTCGGAGGAGCACCTCGAGCGCTGGCTCGACCGGAACGGCTGGGAGCCGGGCGCGAGCATGAGCGCGACGACGCTGAACGAGCTCGCGCGGCGCTGGTGGTGGACGCGCGTCGAGCCCGACTGGCGGCCGCGGACGGCCGCCGAGTCACAGGCGATCCTCGACGAGCTCGGGCTGACCGGCGAGTTCTGGCGCCTGACGTGACCGCTCGCGGTGCACGGCGACGCCGCCGACGACGAGCGCGACGCCGGCGAGCTCGACGGCCGTCGGCACCTGCCCGAGGACGAGGACTCCGATCGCGGTCGCGGTCGCCGGCAGCAGCGAGACGAGCAGCGCGTAGGTCGACGCGCGCGAGCCGCGCCATCGCCAGCTGGTCGCACACGTACGGGATCACCGACGACGCGATCCCGACGCCGATCGCCCGCCGCGAGCACGACCGGGTCGGTGAACGCCGGCAGCGCCTCCCAGCCGCCGATCGGCGTCACGACGACGAGCGCGACCAGCATCGAGGCCGCGAGGCCGTCGATGCCGCTCACCTGCTCGCCCTGCGCGACCCTGTGCCCGAGGACGATGTACGCGGCGAAGAGCACGGCGTTCGCCAGCGCGAGCGCGACGCCGAGCGGCTCGCCTTCGAGCCGCACGTCGGTGAGGAGGTAGACGCCGCCGACGGCGAGCGCGAGCGCGGCGGCGTTCCGCCACGTCCGCGTCCCGAGCGCCGCGAGCGCGATCACGGGCAGGAACTCGATCGCGGCGACGGTGCCGAGCGGAAGCCGGTCGATCGCGAGGTAGAAGCACACGTTCATCACCGCCAGCACCGCGCCCCAGGCGACGAAGGTCGACCGGCTCCGCTCGTCGAGGCGCGCGAAGAGCCGCCACGGCCGCCGCCAGAGCGCGAAGACCGCCGCCGCGGCCGCGATCCGGAGCCAGGCGACGCCGAGGACGTCGACGCGCGCGAAGAGGAGCACCGCGAACGCCGGGCCGAGGTAGTGGAAGACCGCGCTGCCGACGAAGTACGCATGCGGCGGTAGCCGGGTAGCACGCATGGAGATAGGATCTCCGCCAATAGGCGCAAACGGCCCGCGAAGACGAAGGAGTACACGCGCAGATGGCGACGAAGCAACGGCAATCCGGCTCAATCGCCTTCGATGCCACTGACGCGCGGCTTCTGACCGAGCTGCAGGAGGATGCGCGGCTGACGCACGCCGAGCTCGGCCGGCGCGTCAACCTCTCCGCGCCCGCGGTCGCCGAACGGCTACGCCGGCTCGGAGCGCAGCGGCGTCATCGCCGGCTACCGCGCCGAGGTCGACCCGAAGGCGCTCGGCTACGGGCTGGGCGTGATCATGCGGATCCGGCCCTCCGCGCGACAGCTGCACAAGGTCGCCGAGCTCGCCCGCGAGACGCCCGAGGTCGTCGAGTGCCACCGGATCACCGGCGAGGACTGCTTCTTCATGAAGCTCCATGTCCGCGACGTCGAGCAGCTCGAGGAGGTGCTCGACCGCTTCATCCTCTACGGGCAGACGACGACGTCGATCATCCAGTCCTCGCCGGTCCCCCGACGTGGGCCGGCGGTTGCGTAGGCTTACGCGCCGATGGCCCGCGAGTACCCAACGCTGCTCGACCTGGTCGGCGACACCCCGATCGTCCGGCTCGACCGGATCGCGCGCGACGTCGAGCCGATGCTGCTCGCGAAGCTCGAGTACCTGAACCCGGGCGGCTCGAACAAGGACCGGATCGGGATGGCGATGATCGAGGCGGCCGAGCGCGAGGGGAAGCTGCGGCCCGGCGGGACGATCGTCGAGCCGACCTCCGGCAACACCGGCGTCGGGCTCGCGATCGCGGCGGCCGCCCGCGGCTACCGCTGCATCTTCGTCATGCCCGACAAGATGAGCCAGGAGAAGATCTCGATGCTGCGGGCCTACGGAGCCGAGGTCGTGATCACGCCGACCGCCGTCGAGCACGACTCGCCCGAGAGCTACTACTCCGTCTCCGACCGGCTCGCCGAGGAGATCCCGGGCGGCTTCAAGCCCGACCAGTACTCGAACATGGCCAACCCGCAGGCCCACTACGAGACGACCGGGCCGGAGATCTGGGAGCAGACCGGCGGCGAGATCGACGCGCTCGTGATCTCCGTCGGCACCGGCGGCACGATCTCGGGCGCCGGCCGCTACCTGAAGGAGCGCAACCCCAGGATCCAGATCGTCGGCGCCGACCCGGAGGGATCGGTCTACACCTCCGAGGAGACGCATCCGTACCTCGTCGAGGGGATCGGCAAGGACACCTGGCCGGTGACGATGTCGCACGACATCGTCGATCGCTGGGTGCGCGTCTCCGACCGCGACTCGTTCGTGACCGCGCGGCGGCTCTCGCGCGAGGAGGGAATCCTCGCCGGCGGCTCCGCCGGGACGACGATCTGGGCCGCGCTCGAGGTGGCGAAGGACTTCGGCCCGGACGCCAGGATCCTGACGATCCTCCCGGACTCGGGCCGCTCGTACCTCTCCAAGTTCTACGACGACAACTGGATGCTCCAGTACGGCTTCCTCGAGCGGAAGGCGCCCGCGCCGACGATCGACGAGGTGCTGCGCTTCAAGCGCGGCGAGGAGCACGAGGTGCCCGACCTCGTCACGATCGAGTCGCACGCGAAGGTCGGCGCCGCGATCGACCTGATGCAGCGCTACTCGATCTCGCAGCTGCCGGTCGTGCGGAGCGAGCCGGTCGAGTCGCTCGCGGACGTCGTCGGCTCGCTGCAGGAGCGCGGCGTGCTCGACCGTGTCTTCAAGAACCCGGACGCGATGAACGAGGACGTGGCCGTGATGATGCAGCCGCCGCTCGCCGCAGTCGACGTCGGCGACTCACTCGACCAGGTCTTCGCCGACCTCTCGGGCCCGAGCGCCGCGGTCGTCGTCGCTGCGGCCGGACGGCCGGCGGCGATCCTCACGCGCTCTGATCTTGCTGGAGTACCTCGCGCATCAGCGCTCTCAGGTGAACGGCGCTTAGCCGCCGCGTTCTCTGAGCGCACGGCGACGAAGACCGAGCCGACGATCAGTGCGGCGCCGAGGCCGACGGCGAGCGTCAGCTGCTCGTCCAGGAGCGAGCGCGCCGAGCAGGATCGCGACGAGCGGGTTCACGTACTGGTGCGTGACGACCTTCGAGATCGGCGCGTTCCGCAGTAGCCACGCGTAGGCGGTGAAGCCGATCAGCGAGCCGAAGACGGCGAGGTAGAGCCAGGCGGCGATCGACTGGACCGTGAAGCCGGCCGCGTCCATCGACCAGGGCTCGCCGGTGACGACCCCGAGCACGAGCAGGAAGACGCCGGCGCTCAGCATCTCCCAGGTCGTCGCGACGAAGCCGTCCCGCGGCAGCGGCAGCCGGTGTGCGAAGAAGGAGCCGAGCGACCAGGAGATGCTCGCGCTGAGCGCGATCGCGAGCCCGACGGCGCTCGACGCGCCGCCGCCGCCCGGGATCACGACGAGCGCGAGCCCGGCCAGGCCGACGAGCACGCTCAACCGGGTCGCGAGCGCGACCCGCTCGCGCGCCAGCGTGCGCAGCAGGATCACCTGCAGCGGCACCGAGCCGGCGATCATCGCCGCGATGCTCGAGTCGATCCGCGTCTCCGCCAGCGTGACCATCCCGACGCCGAGGGCGAGCAGCGAGAGACCGAGCAGTGCCGACGCGGCGAGCTCGCGCCGCGTGACGCGGATGCTGCGGCCCGTCAGCGTCAGGATCAGCGCGAGCAGGACGCCGGCGAGGAGGAAGCGCGATCCGGCCGAGAGGAAGGCGGGAAGCGTGCGCACCGAGAGCTTGATCGCGACGTACGTCGAGCCCCAGACGAGGTAGACGGTCCAGAGCGCGGTCAGGAGCTTCCAGCGGAGCAGGGGCGGCCATGTCTACTGCAACCGAACGCGGCGCCCTTGTGTGAGATTCCTCCCTCGCCGTTCGGATCGCTGATCGAGACGATCAGAAACCCGACGCGTTCAGCTGCGGATGAAGCTGGCCTCGTGGCCGCGCCTGTTCGCGACCGCGAGCTCGTCGGCGCTGAGCGCGCCGATCCGCTCCAGCAGCTCGAGCTCGTCGCGGAGGTGCGTGCGCATCATCTCGGGGCCGTCGGTGGCGATCGTGAACGCGACGCCGTGCTCCTTGAAGGCCGCGAACGTCTCGCGGATCGCCTCCTCGTCGGACAGCGCCTTCGTGAGCAGGTTCGAGGTCGGGCAGATCTCGAGCACGGTGCCCGCCTCGCGCAACAGCCGCATCAGCTCAGGATCCTTCGCGGCGAGGATGCCGTGGCCGATCCGGTCGGGCCGCAGGTGCTCGACGACCTCGCCGAGCTCCTCGCCGCCGGTCTCGCCCTCCTCGCCGACGTGGATCGTGATCCCGAGGCCGGCCGCGCGGGCGGTCTCGACCATCGGCGGATCTGGGTGTAGTCGTAGCGGCCGCCGCCGGGGCGGGGGCCGGCGATGTCGATCCCGACGACCCCGCGCGAGGCCCAGCGGATCGCCTTCTCGACCACGACCTCGTTCTGGCGCGGGGCGAACGTGCGGTCCATCATCAGGATCAGCCCGGCCCGCACCTGCGGGTACTCGAGCGAGGCGCGGTCGAGGCCCCGGATCGCGGCGAGGATGATGTGGTCGAGGTCGCGCTCGCCGCCGCGGTTGCGCTTCATCGGGTTGAAGCGGAGCTCGAGCGTCGTGATCCCCTGGCTGCGGTAGGCGCCCGCCGATCGCGCCGTGCACGGACTGCTCGACGGCCAGCGGCGACGACTGGATCAGCTCGGTCCAGTGGTAGATCCGGTCGAGCGCGTCCAGGTTCTCGACGCCGCGCGGATCGGAGACGGTGACGAGCGCATCGAACTCCCAGTAGTCCTTCACCGGCAGCGCGATCCCCTGCTCGTGCGCGAGCGACCAGAGGATGTCGGAGGCGACCGAGCCGCCGAGGTGTGTGTGCAGCTCGGCGAGACCCTCGGAGAGCATTCGAGCGAGTGTACGCATCCGGCGCGAGTAGCCTGGGCGGGTGCGACGGGTGCTCGTGATCGGCTGCGGCGGCTCGGGCAAGACGAGGCTCGCACGCGAGCTCGCCGACCGCCATGGCCTGCCGCTCGTGCACCTCGACCGGGAGTACTGGCGACCGGGTTGGCGCGAGCCTGCGCCGGAAGAGTGGGAGGCCCGGGTTCGGGAGCTCGTCGCCGGAGACGCCTGGATCCTCGACGGCAACTACGGCGGCACGCTCGACCTTCGGCTCGGTCGCGCCGACACGGTCGTCTTCCTCGACGTTTCAACGCTTGCGTGCCTTCGCGGAATCGCAGTCCGATACATCCGCTGGCGCGGGCGAACGCGTCCCGACCTTCCCAACGGCTGCGAGGAGACGATCGACCTCGAGTTCATCCGCTACGTCCTGGCGTACCGCCGCACGCGCCGACCCGGCATTCTCGACCGCCTCGGCCGCTTCGAAGGAGAGGTCGTCGTGCTGCGCAACCGCCGCGACGTTCGCCGGTACGGGCGAGCCAAGTAACAGACTGTTACTTGGCTGCGCTAGCCTCGCACGGTGCTCGACGGGATCGACCACGTCCAGCTCGCCGCGCCCGCCGGCTGCGAGACGGAGGCACGGCGGTTCTTCGGCGAGCTGCTCGGCCTCGACGAAATCGAAAAGCCGGAGCCGCTGCGCTCCCGCGGCGGGGTCTGGTTCCGGGTCGGGGAGCAGCAGCTGCACGTCGGCGTCGAGCAGGAGTTCGCCCCGGCGCGCAAGGCGCATCCGGCCTTCGCCGTCTCACGGTACGACGAGCTCCTCGCCGGGCTTCGCGCCGCGGGCGTGCCGGTGAGCGACGATGCCTCGATTGCCGGCGTACGCAGGTGTTACGTCACCGATCCGTGGGGGAGCAGAATCGAGCTCGTCGCAGTTGAGAACGCCGCCTAGCTGCCGATAACCCCTCTGATGAACACGCCCCAACCCGACGAACGGGTCCTGATCGTCGACGACGAGGATCAGATTCGCACCCTCCTCGCCCGGCTTCTCGGCGCCCACGGCTACGAGTGCATCACGGCCGAGTCGGCCGCGGCCGCACGCCGCGTGCTCAAGGAGACGCATGTCGCGCTCGTGCTCAGCGACGTCAACATGCCGGGCGAGTCCGGGATCGACTTCACGCGCGAGGTGCTCGCGCACTACCCGGAGACCGCAGTCGTCATGGTCACCGGCATGGACGACCGCAGCTACGCCGAGATCGCGATCGAGCTCGGCGCGTACGGCTACGTGCTGAAGCCGTTCAAGCCGAACGAGCTGATCATCAACGTCGGCAACGCCCTTCGCCGCCGCACGCTCGAGATCGAGAACCGCAACCACCGCGAGATGCTCGAGCAGACCGTGCTCTCGCGGACGACCGCGCTCAGAGAGACGATCGCCCAGCTCGAGAGCTCCGACATCGAGCTGCGGCGCCTGCGCGAGGAGACGATCCGCCGGCTCTCGTGGGCAGCGGAGTTCCGCAACCAGGAGACGGGCGAGCACATCATCCGGATGAGCCTCTACTGCGCCCTGCTCGCGCGCCTCGCCGGCCTCGACGCCGAGCGGGCCGAGCTGATCCGGATCGCGAGCCCGATGCACGACGTCGGCAAGATCGGGATCCCCGACCGGATCCTGCTCAAGCCCGACCGGCTCACGGCGGACGAGCGCAAGGTGATGGAGGCGCACACCGAAATGGGGCACCGCATCCTCGCGGGCTCCGACGTCGAGCTGCTCGACCTCGCCGCCGAGATGGCACTGACGCACCACGAGCGGATCGACGGCACCGGCTACCCGGCCGGGACCACCGGCGATGAGATCCCGATCGAGGGCCGGATCTGTGCGATCGCCGACGTCTTCGACGCGCTCACCTCCGACCGGGTCTATCGGCAGGCGTTCCAGCCGGACGAGGCACGCTCGCTGATGGCGGAAGGTCGCGGCACGCAGTTCGACGCCGAGCTGCTCGACCTCTTCTTCGCCTCGTTCGACGACGTGCTCGCGATCAGGCGGGCGGCCGGCACCGGCACCGTCGATCAGACGCTCGCGATCGCGCTCGCGCACGCCTCCGGCACCCGCGGCATGTAACCGCTCAAGCGGGGCGCGTCGCTGCCGATCACAGCGTTGGCACATGACGTTCTCCGCTCCGTACGTGATCCCCGAAACGCCGCCGGCCGAGTTGCTTGCGGAGCTCGACGCCGCTGCACAGGCGCTCGACACGCTCACGCGCCGCGCCGCCCAGCTGACGCTCGCGATGGACGAGCACGCGCGCCGGCTCCGGATCGAGCTGCTCGAGGACGGCGAGTCACGCGCAGCTCAGCCCGCGTCAGCTCTTCGACCTGCTTTCGTAGCTGGTTACGCTGCGGCGCATGGCCGCCTTCGACACCGAGGTCGTCGTCGTCGGCGCGGGGGTGATGGGCCTCGCCACCGCACGTGCGCTCGCCCAGGCCGGACGCGACGTCGTCGTCTGCGAGCAGTTCGAGCTCGGCCACGAGCGCGGCTCGAGCCATGGCAGCTCGCGAATCGTCCGCCTCTCCTATCCGGACGAGCGTTGGGTCCGGCTCGCACAGGAGAGCTTCCCGCTCTGGCGCGAGCTCGAGGCAGAGTGCGGCCGGCGCCTGCTCGACCTCTACGGCACGCTCGACCTCGGCGACTGGGCGCCGAACCGCGATGCCCTCACCGCGTGCGGGGCGCCGTTCGAGGTGCTCGACGCGGGTCAGATCGAGCACCGGTTCGGGATCCGGGCCGACCCGGGCGACCGCGGCCTCTTCCAGGCGGACGGCGGGATCGTCCTTGCGGACGAAGCGGTCGCGGCGCTCGCTGACGGCCTCGAGGTGCGCGAGCGCGTCCGGGTGCAGTCCGTCGACGAGGATGGTGACGGCGTCACCGCCGGCGGTGTTCGTGCGCGCGTCGCCGTCGTCACGGTCGGCGCGTGGGCGCCGGCGCTGGTGGGCGTGGACGCAACGCCCGACCGTGGAAACCGTCTCCTACTTCGACCTCGGCCGGCCGGTGCCGTCCCTGATCGACACGACGATGGGCACCCGCTCGGGCTACGCACTAGTCTCGCCGGGCGGTTCGCTCAAGGCCGGCCTGCACCAGTCGGGGCGGCCGGTGGACCCGGACGAGCCCGGTATCCCCGACCGCGAGCTCGCGGCACGCACTGTGGCCTGGGTCGAGCGCCGCTTTCTCGGCGTCGGCCCGCCGAGGCAGACGGAGACCTGCCTCTACACGATCCGGGAGAACGACGAGTTCCTGCTCGAGCGGCGGGGCCGGATCGTCGTCGGCTCCGCCTGCAGCGGCCACGGCTTCAAGTTCGCGCCGGTGGTCGGGAAGCGGCTCGCGGCGCTGGCGGTCGAGGTGCTGGCCGCGAAGCGGCCACTTTAGGGGTCTTCGCGACGCAGGATCCGCGGAAGCGGATCCTGCGTCTGCGGGAAAACTCAGCGGAAGAGGTCTCGCTCCTCGGGGATCGGGATGTCCGCTCCCGTGCCCGGGCCGCGGAAGTCGATGCCGCGGATCACGGCGGCGGGAACTCCGTTCACCTTCCCCATCACGAGCTCGGCCGCGCCCGCGAGCTCGTCGGCGACCGCGATCTGCGTCGCGTGCAGCTCGTAGCCGAAGCGGTCGCGGACGCCGCGAAGGTCGAGCAGCGGCGTCAGGCCCGCTGCGCCGAGCGCGACGTCGGTCGTGCCCTGGCGAAAGGGCCGCCCGAACGAGTCGCTGACGATCACGCCGACGTCCTTCCCCGCCCGCTCTCGAATCGCCTCGCGGATCCGCGCAGCCGAGGCGTCCGGATCGAGCGGTAGCAGGATCAGCGTCCCCTCCCCCTTCGCGTTCGACGCGTCGACGCCGGCCGACGCGCAGACGAAGCCGTGTCTCGTCTCGGTGATGATCAGCGGCGGCCGGACGCGGACGACGTGGGCGCTCTCGCGCAGGATCCACTCGACGTGCCGCGGATCGCGATCGTCGGCGAGCTCGAGGGCGCGCGGCGACGGGTCGACGTCGTCCAGCCGCACGATGCGGCCCTCGGCCTTCGAGACCGCCTTCTGGGCGACAACGAGCACGTCCGCGTCCTCGAGCCCGCCCGCCCGGCCGGCCGCGTCGAGCAGGAGCGCAGCGAGATCGTCGCCGTCGTCGATCTCCGGGATGCCCTCGAGCGGGATGACCCGGACTTCGGCCGTCACGGCAGCCCGGAGATCCGCAGGCCCGCGTGGGCCTTGTAGCGCTTGTTCACGTTCACGATCACGGCGGTCATCCCCTCGAGCGCGCGCGAGCTCGCGAGCGGGCCGCAGTCGACAGCTCGGCCTGAGACGAGCCGCGCCGCGAGCTCGAGCGCGAGCTCCTTGGCCGGCGCGTCGTCGCCGCAGACCAGCGCGTCCTCGTCCGGGGGCGCTTCGGCGAGGTTGGCGGCCGCAAGCGAGTGCAGCCCCGCGACGACGGGTGCGTCGAGCTCGTCCTCGATCCGCTTCGCGATCGACGTCGCCTCAGCGCACGGCTTGACCCCGCCGGGGCCGAAGCTGAGCTCGGCGCAGACCGAGAGGACGGGCGTCGAGCCGATCGACTGGCGCAGGTCGCGCGCGGTCGCGACCGCCGCGTCCGCATTGACCGCGAAGACGACGAGGTCGACGCCGCGCACGGCGTCGTCGTTCGACGCTCCAGCCGCGCCGAGCGCCGCAGCCGTCTCGCGCGCCCGCTCGGCGTCACGCGAGCCGATCACGACGTCGACTCCGGCATCGACGAGACGCTTTGCCACCGCCTGTCCGAAGCTGCCCGTGCCGCCGACGACGGCGACTTTCATGCGGCGGCTCCAAGCGCCGTCTCGGCCAGTCGGCGCGACGCCGCGAGGTCGGTCATCAGCGTCTTCGTGACGACGCGGCGCACCGCGTGCCGGACCGGTGGGATCGGACTCGTCGACGACGAGCGCGTCGATCAGCCCGGAGTAGCAGCCCGCGACGTGCTCGGGTGTCGTGCCGCCCGCCATCCGCGCGAGCATACGGTCTGCCGGGCCCTTCACCGCGCGCCCGCCGACGAGCGGGCTGACCGCGACCGACGGAACCCGCCGAGCCTCGAGCGCGGCACGGATCTCCGGCACGGCGAGGATCGGCCAGATGCTGACGTACGGGTTCGAGGGCGCGATCAGGATCGCGTCCGCGGACTCGATCGCCTCGAGCACGCCGGGCGCCGCGTGCGCATCGCCCTCGAAGCGGACGCCGTCGACCTCGTCGCGGTGGCCGCGGGCCACGAACCACTCCTGGAACGGGAAGCTGCCGGCAGGGGTGTCGATCCAGGTGCGAAGACGGTCGTCGGTCGCCGGGAGGATCGCCGCCTCGACCCCGAGAGCGCGCGCGAGCCGGGCGGTGACGACAGAGAGCCGCTCGCCCGCACGAAGGGCCTGCGTACGGACGAGGTGCAGGCCGAGATCGCGGTCGCCGAGGCGGAACCAGTCCTCGCCGCCGAGGGTCGAGACGGTGTCGAGCGCCTCCCAGGTCTCGCCGGCGCGGCCCCAGCCCCGCTCCTCGTCGTGCAGGCCGGCGAGCGCGTAGAGGATGCTGTCGAGGTCGGGCGAGACCGACATCCCCAGCACCTCCAGATCGTCGCCGACGTTGCCGACGATCGTCAGGTTCGAGCCGCCTGCCGCGTCGACGAGGCCGCGCGCGAAGCGCGCGCCGCCGACGCCGCCGGAGAGGAGCGCGACATTCACGGCTGCAGGGTGCGACCGATCGCCGCCTGCGTTCGCGGGCCGGCGCGCAGGCCGATCCGGCGCAGGTCGTCGAGCGTGTCGACGTCGTCGCTGAGATTCGGGATCGCGCACGAGATCGCCGGCACGCCGAGGCTGTCGGCGTGGTCGCGGAAGCGGGCCGCGCTGCCGCCGCCGTACAGCGGCGCGAAGTGCTCCTTGCCGGGCAACGCGAGCGCGTTCGTCGTGCCGTCCTCGGCCTCGACGTAGCCGATCGCGCCGAGGTCGGCCGCGCCGGCAAGCGTGCGCAGGTCGCGGGGGACGACGCAGGGTAGGTCGGCATTGACGACGAGGATGGTGCCCTCGCCCAGCCGCTCGAGCGCGGCCGCGACCGCGGCTCCCTGCCCGCCGGGCGCGTCCGCGACCAGCTCGGCTCCGAGCTCCGCTGCCAGTGCGCGGCCGGCCCTGTCGTCGGTGGCGACGAGCGTGCGGCCGGTCACGGCCGCCGCTGCGAGCACGTCGCCGAGCATCGCCAGGGCGAGCTGCGAGCGGGCGTCGTCCGACGTGTCGAGCCGCCGCTTCCCATTCTCGCCGCGGTAGGGGACCACGATCTGCGTCATCGGGCAAGACTCTAGTCGTGGACAACGCGACCCTCGCCGAGCGCCTCGACGCCTTCGCTGCCCTGCTCGACCTCAACGGCTCCGGCCACTACACCGTGCGCGCGTACCGCCGAGCGGCGGACATGATCCGCTCGACGCCGGCCGACGTCGCCGCGCTGGTGCGCCAGGGCCGCGTGCGAGAGCTGGCCGGGATCGGTCCGGGAATCGAGGCTCGGCTGCGCGAGCTCGTCGAGACCGGCCGGATCGCCGAGCTGGACGAGCTCGAGGCGCAGGCGCTGCCGGAGCTCGTCGGCGTCGCCGCGTTGCTCGGCGTCTCGGCGAAGCGGATGCGCGAGCTCGGGCATGCGCTCGGGATCAGGACGCTGCCGGAGCTGCGCGGGGCGGCGGCGGAAGGCCGGCTCGACAGCGTGCCGGGGATCGGGCCGAAGACGGCCTCGCGGATCGAGCAGGGCCTCGCGGAGCTCAGCACGGCCAGGCCACGACGCGGGATGACCCTGAACCGAGCGCTCGCCCTCGTCGGCGACGTCGCCGCGGCGCTCGGCGGCGAGCCGGGCGGCGACCCGCGCCGGGGCTGCGAGCTCTCGACGCGCTTTGCCGTCGTCGTGCCTAGCAACAGACTGTTACAAGGCGTCGAGGCGCTGCCGCAGCTCGTCGCCGTGCTCGAGCGCGACGAGCGGCGCGTCGTCGGCGTCACTGCTGACGGCTACCCGATCGAGGTCGTTGGCGCGACCGCCGAGAGCTGGGAGCACGACCTCATGCGCGCGATCGGCTCGGCCGAGTGGGTGGCGGCGCACAAGGATCTCCCGCTCACGGAGCTGCCGCCGCCGGAACTGCGCGAGCTCGGCGCGCCGCCGGCGCCGCCCGATCTGCTCGAGCTCGGCCACATTCGCGGCGACCTGCACGTCCACTCGACCGCCTCGGACGGCAAGGCGACGGTCGAGGAGATGGGCCGCGCGGCGCAGGCGCTCGGCTACGAGTACCTGGCGATCTGCGACCACACGCGCAACGTCCGCGTCGTCCCCGGGCTCGACGCCGACGACCTCCGCCGCCAGGCCGAGGAGATCGCCGCCGCCAACGAGCTGCTGGCGCCGTTCCGGATCCTGCGCGGCAGCGAGTGCGACATCCTCCCGGACGGGTCGCTCGACCTCCCGGACGACGTCCTCGCCGAGCTCGAGTGGGTGCAGATCAGCCTCCACGCCGGCCAGCGCGCGCCCCGCAGGGCGATCACCGACCGGGTCGTCGAGGCGATGCGCCACCCCGCTGCCTCGTGTCTCTCGCACCCGAAGGGCCGGATCCTCAACCACCGTCCCGAGAACGCCCTCGACCTCGACCGCGTCTTCGAGGTCGCGCTCGAGACGGGCGTCGCCGTCGAGGTGAACGGCCTGCCCGACCGGCTCGACCTCTCCGGTGCGCACGTGCGCGAGGCGCTCGCCGCCGGGGTCCCGATCGTCTGCTCGACCGACGCCCACTCGGTGCGCGGGCTGGGCAACATGCCGCTCTCGGTGATGACCGCGCGGCGCGGGGCCGCCCCTCGCGGCTCCGTCCTCAACACGCGCTCGCTGACGGACCTCCTAGGCCGCTGACTGGCCCGAGCCCGGGCCGCGCTGGGCGTATTCGTGCACCTCGTACCAGTGCGTCCCGCGGAGCGCCTCCGCCACCTGCGAGTCGGTATGCCTCGCGTAGAAGACGTGGTGCTCGAGGTCGCAGCAGATCGCGACGTCGCCGAGCGAGACGTGCGAGATGTTCGTCAGCACGTCGACGGGCAGCTGAGCCTCGGCGACCGTGTAGTGCATGAACTGAAGGTCCGGAGCGAGCTCCATCAGGTCCGGCCAGTCGGGGCAGGTACGAGAGCTCATCGATCGACGGAGTTCTTCTCCGCAGCCCAGCTCCCTTCCAGCCTGACGACGCCCCGTTCCTCACCGGCCGGGTAGACGAGAAAGGTGAGCGCGTCGTCGAGCCAGTGCAGCACGTGTTCCCCGGTCGCATCGGCCAGGCCGAGCCGCAGGTGGAAGCGGCCGTCCGAGAGCGGCAGCCGGGCAACGTCGTAGCGCAGCTCGCGTTCGCCGTCTGCCCAGCCGACCCGGCCGGTGTCGAGCACGTCCGACGCGACGAGGAGGCCGGCCTCGTCGCGCAGCTCGAGCTGGAGCTGCGGCGGCGCGATCCCGTTCTCGGCCTCGATCCGGAGGCGGAGCGAGAAGGGCTCGCCGGCGAGGAACTGCTGCCGCTCCTGCCCCTCGCGGCCCACGAGCCGCGCGGCCGCGATCGTCGCTTCACCCGTGCCCCACTCGCGGAGTCCGGCGGCACGCTCTGCCGGATCGGCCTCGACGGCGAGCGCCTTGCGGTAGCGCACGATCGCCTCATGGGTCGGCCCGTCGAACTCGAGCTTGCCCTCCCGCAGCAGCACCGCCCGCTCGCACAGCCGCTCGACCTGGGTGGCGTCGTGCGAGACGAAGACGATCGTGCCGCCGCGCTGCTTGAACTCGAAGACCTTGCGGAAGCACTTGCGCTGAAAGGCCTCGTCACCGACCGCGAAGACCTCGTCGAGCAGGAGGATGTCGGCGTCGAGATGCGCCGCGATCGCGAAGCCGAGCCGCATGTACATCCCCGACGAGTACGTCCGCACGGGCCGGTCGATCGCCTGCTCGAGCTCGGCGAAGGCCACGATCTCGTCGAAGCGCTCGCGGATCTGCGCCCGCTTGAGGCCGTAGATGGCGCCGTTCAGGAAGACGTTCTCACGGCCGCTGAAGTCGGGATGGAACCCGGCGCCGAGCTCGAGCAGCGAGCCGATCCGGCCCCCGACCTCGACGCGACCGCTCGTCGGCTTGATGATCCCCGCGACCAGGCGCAGCAGCGTCGACTTGCCGGAGCCGTTGCGGCCGACGAGGCCGACGGCCTCGCCCGGCTCGACAGCGACCGTGACGTCCTCCAGTGCCTGGACGTCCTGGGCGTCGGTGCGGCCGCGGAGGACGAACAGCTCCTTCAGGCTGCGCGCCTCGTTCGCGCGGACGCGGAAGCGGCGCGAGACACTGTCGACCCGGATCTGCCCCGTCTCCACCGTTGTCCAATTACACCTGAGACGGTACAGCCGCCGCACGCCGGACGAGCCCGGCGAGCACCCGGACGAGCGCCGGCTCGGCATTCGGCAGCTCGATCCGGTCGAGCTGGAGGCCGAGCTCCGCCGCGCGCTCCCGAGCTTCGACGTCGATGTCCCACCTGATCTCGAGGTGGTCGGCGACGAAGCCGACCGGCGCGACGAGCACGGTGCGGACACCGTCCGCGGCAAGCGCGTCGAGGTGCTCGAGGATGTCCGGGCCGAGCCAGGTCTCGCCCGTCGGCGACTCGCTCTGGAACGAGAACGACCACTCCTCGACACCGGCCTTCTCGGCGACGAGCCGGGCCGTCTCGAGCAGCTCGTCCCTGTAGGGGTCGCCCTCGGCAAGGATCCGCGCCGGCAGCGAATGGGCCGTGAAAACGACGTGCGCGTCCGTGCCCGCGACCCGCTCGGCCAGCAGGTCGACGAAGCCGGGCTCGGTGCCCCAGCGCTCGACGAAGCGGATCTCGGCGCGGTCCGCGACGGCGTCGACGAGCTGCGCGCGGTAACGCTCGATCGACATCGACGAGTAGTGCGGCGCCAGGACGAGGCCGACGATCTCGTCGGCGCCGCCCGCCAGCGACTGCTCGACCGCGTCGGCGATGCGCGGCTGCCAGTGGCGCATGCCGGTGAAGACCGGGATCCCGAGCTCGGCCTCGAGCGCGGCGCGCGTTGCCTCGGTGATCTCGTTCAGCGGGTTCGACTCCTCGATCCCGAGCCGGCGGTAGCGCGCGACGAGGTCCTCGAGGCGCTCGGGCGAGATCGGCCGGCCGCCCCGGATGTCGGCGTAGTAGGCGGGGACATCGGCGAGCCGGTCCGGCGACCCGTACGCCATCAGCACGACCGCTGCGCTCCGCCCCGCTCCGACGCCGGCAAAGCCGGCGTCTCCGCTCCTGGGCGGCTCCGTCGAGCCTACGCCGCTCATGCGGGAACGCGAGCGGTCTGCTCGTGTACGAAGGCGCGCAGGCGGCCGAGCACGTCCGGATCGGTGTCGGGCATGACGCCGTGGCCGAGGTTGAAGATGTGACCTGGACGGCCTGCGGCCCGGGCGAGCACGTCCAGCGTCGCCGCCTCGATCCGCTCCCACGGCCCGAAGAGGACGGCCCCGTCGAGGTTGCCCTGCACACCGCGCTCGTCGCCGACCTGCTGCCAGCCCCAGTCGAGCGGGATCCGCCAGTCGAGCCCGATCACGTCGCCGCCCGCGTCGCGCATCTGCTCGAGCAGCGTCGCCGTACCGGTGCCGAAGTGGATCGTCGGGCAGTCGACCGCGGCGAGGATGCGGGCCGAGTACGGCTGCACGAACTCCTCGTAGTCCTGCGGCGAGAGCGCGCCCACCCACGAGTCGAAGAGCTGGATCACGTCCGCGCCGGCACGCACCTTCGCCGCGACGTACAGCGAGAACGCGTCGGTGAGCTTCTCCATCAGCGCGTGCCACGTCGCCGGCTCCGCGTACATCATCCGCTTCACATTCAGGAACTCGCGGCTCGGCTTGCCCTCGATCAGGTAGCCGGCGACGGTGAAGGGGCCGCCGCAGAACCCGATCACGGCCTGGTCGGGGCGGAGCTCCCGGCGCACGATCGACACCGCCTCGAGGATGAACGGCACCGACTCCTCCGGCTCCGGCACGTTCAACTTCTCGACGTCGGCGCGCGAACGGATCGGCTGCTCGATCACGGGACCCACGTTCTCGACCAGCTCGACGTTCACGCCCATCCCGAGCAGCGGCAGCATGATGTCCGCGAACATCACGGCCGCGTCGACGTCGTGGCGGCGCACCGGCTGCAGCGTCACTTCGGCGCAGAGCTCGGGCTCGTAGCAAACCTCGAAGAGCGTGTGCGTCTTCCGAATCTCGCGGTACTCCGGCAGCGAACGGCCTGCCTGGCGCATGAACCAGACCGGCGTGCGCTCGGTCGGCTCCAGCTGCGCCGCGCGGACGAGAAGGGGCTCGCTCATCGCCGCAGTAGGCTAGCTGCGGCATGGAACGAGTCGGCGAGCATCCCGTCCCCGCCGGCCCGCTCGCGGTTCGCTGGCTGGCGTACGACCTGCCGGAGTTCCGCGCGGGCGCGGAAGGCGACGTCGAGGTGGTGCTGCGGAACGCCGGCACCGCCACCTGGCGCACTCGACGCGACGTCGGCGTCAAGCTCTCCTACCACTGGCTCGACGACCGCGGCAACCCGATCGTCTGGGACGGGCCGCGCGTCGACTTCGGCGGCCCCGTCGCCCCGGGCGACGAGGTCGAGGTGGCGCTCCGTGTTCGGGCGCCGCAGCCGCCCGGGCGCTACCGGCTCGCCTTCGACCTCGTCGAGGAGCTGCGCTTCTGGTTCGCCGAGGTCGGCTCTGCGCCGCTCGAGCTCGACGCCGAGGTGCTGCCGCGGATCGAGGAGCGGCGTCTCGCCGTCTCCGTTCGCGGCGGCAACGACGCGGAGACCGCGGCTGCGCTGGCCGCGCAGGAGGAGCCGCTCGTCGAAACGGACGCCGTCGCGACGGCGTACCTCGTCGCGGGGGCGATCCCCGCCCCGGACTGGTCTCGGCGGATCCTCGACGCGCACGCCGAGGGCTACGCGGCGGTGGGCGGCTCGATCGAAGCGCGCGACCGTGCGTTGCGTCCCTGGGCTCCCGGCGGCGGCCGCAACCCCGCGTTCTCGCACGCGCTCTTGCTCCCGTCGCTCCTGGCCGGGCTCGAGCCGGGCGAGCACGAGGGCCTCCCCGCCTACGTCCCGAACGGCGAGCCGGCGATCTTCGACGGGCGGATCAGACTTCGACTGCCACGCGGTCGTCGACGCGCCTGAAGACGAGCGCGCCGAGCGCGAGCGAGACGACGGTGGCGACCGCGAGATAGATCACGTCTCCCGCCGCAGGCAGCTCGCCGAAGAAGAGCGGATCGCGGAACGCCTGGATCGCGGGCGTCAGCGGATTGCCCCAGTGGACGAGGTCGACGAGCCAGGGATGTTCGTCGGCGCCCGGGATCTGCTCGAGCGAGTAGAGCACGGGCGTCAGGAAGAACCACGGCAGGAGCAGCGCCGCGACGATGTGCTCGACGTCCCGGTAGATCGCGTTCAGCGACGCCACCGCGAGCGAGAAACCCGCGACGAAGCCGACGATCAGCACAGCCAGCGGGAGCGAGAGCCAGACCGTGTCGCGGGACTCGGGCAGGTAGACGAGGCTGAGAACCACGACGATCGCGGTCATCACCGCGAAGCCGACGAGCTGGGTCGCGACCATCGAGAGCGGTACGAGCTGGCGCGGGAAGCGCACCTTCCGGATCAGGTTGGCGTTCTCGAGCAGGCTCCGCGAGGCCGACTGCAGGGAGGTCGCGAAGAAGACCCACACCGGCAGGCCGGCGAGCAGGAAGAGCCAGTAGTGCTCGTAGTCGGCAGCCTGGATCTTCAGCAGCACGCTGAAGACGAGCAGGTAGACGAGCATCAGCACGACCGGGTGCGCGAGCGACCAGGCGAGGCCGAGCACGGAGCCCTTGTACTTCGCGCGCAGGTCGCGCCGGAAGAGGCTCCCGAAGAGCTCGCGGTAGCGATAGAGGTCGAGGTATGTGGTCACGAGCGAGGTCTAGTGTAGGCGCGTGCAGGCACATCTCCGCCTAACACGACTGCTCTACCCTGTCGTCCCGTGAACGCGATCGCCGCGGTCGCCGCGCTCTCGGTCGCGGCCCTGACGCTCTTCGGGCTGCTCCGCGCGGGCGTGGGCGGTCGGCTCGTCGCCGACCCGTCCGGTGAGCGCTGGCATGCGCGCTCGACGCCCGTCTTCGGCGGTGTCGGGATCTTCCTCGGTCTCGTGGCGGGCGTCGGCGCCGCCGTCGCAGTCGGCGCGACCGACGCGAGCAGCGAGCTGCTCGGGATTCTCGGCGGCTGCGCGATCCTGTTCGTCGCCGGTTTCGTCGACGACGTCTTCACGCTCCGGCCGCTCGCGAAGCTGGCGGCCCAGTTCGGCGCCGCGGCGGTCGTCCTCGCCTCCGGGTTGACGGTCGAGATCGTCGGCAACGACGTGCTGGCGACCGTGCTTGGGCTCGTCTGGCTCGTCGGGATCACGAACGCGTTCAACCTGCTCGACAACATGGACGGCCTCGCGGCCTCGCTCGCGGCAGTCTCGTGCGCCGTCTTCGCGGTCGCCGCCCTCGATCAGGACGCCGGCGAGCTCGGGCTCGTGGTCGCGCTCGCGCTCGGCGGCGCCTGCCTCGGCTTCCTCCCGTTCAACCTGAGGCCCGGCAGCAGCGCCAGGGTCTTCATGGGCGACTCCGGCAGCCAGGTGATCGGCTTCGGCCTCGCCTCGATCGCGCTCGCCTCGAGCTGGACGACCGCCGGCGCAACGCTGACGAGCATCGTGCTGCCGCTGCTCGTGCTCGCGATCCCGATCCTCGACACGACGCTCGTGACCGTGCGCCGGACGCTCGAGCGCCGGCCCGTCACCCAGGGTGGCACCGATCACTCCTCGCACCGGCTCGTCTACTACGGCCTCTCCGAGCAGCAGGCGGTCGCGGCGCTGACGCTGCTGGCGGCGCTGCTCGGCGCCACCGCGCTCGCCTACAACGTGCTCGCGAATGCCCGCGTGACGGCTGTCGGGCTGCTGGTCTCGTTCGTCGTGCTCGTCCAGTTCGCGAGCTTCCTCGGCGACCTGCAGGAGCGGTCTCGCCGCGAGGATCCGGGCCCGGCGCCGCCGCTCTGGCGCGCGTTCCTCTCCAACCCCCGCCGCCTCGTCGAGGTGCTGACGGACTTCGCGATCGTCTGCGTCTCGTTCCTGATCGCCTACCTGCTGTTCGTGGACGGCCGCGGCAGCTACACAGAGCGCGGGCTCTTCCTCGCGACGCTGCCGATCCTGCTCGGCGTCCGCTACGTCCTCTTCGTCCTCTTCGGGATTTACCGGCGGATCTGGCGCTTCGCCTCGGCGCGCGACCTGCTCGCGATCGGTGCTGCCGTCACGTTGTCGGTGCCGATCACGATCGGGATCGTCAGGGCGACCCGATCCTTCCTCGACTTCCCACTCGAGATCTTCGTCGTCGACGCGCTCCTGTGCATGACGCTCGTCGCCGCCTCCCGCCTCGTGTTGCGCATGCTGCCGGGGCTGAGCAGCGTGCGCGGTGCACAGAAGCGTGTCCTCGTCGCCGGCGCCGGCCGCTCCGGGCGCGCGCTCGCACGCGAGCTGGCCGAGACGCCGGACACCCGGGTCGTCGGGTTCGTCGACGACAACCCGGCCCTGCGCCGGCGCCGGATTCACGGCGTCACCGTTCGCGGCGGCCTCGACGACGTCGCGCAGCTGCTCGACGAGCTGCACGTCGACGAGGTGCTGGTGACGATCCCGGAGGCGGCGTCGGAGCGCCTGGAGTCTCTGGTCGCGTCGTGTACGGACGCAGACGTCGGCTGCCGCTTCGTCGTCCGCGAGATCGCGCCGCCGCCGTTCCGGACCAGAGTTCCCGCCGAGTGACGTCGCCCGCAGAGTCCGAACCGGAGCGGCTCACGCCCGGCGTCGCCCGATGGCTGCTCGGCGTGGCATACCTCTGCCTCGCGTCGCTCTACGCCTGGCAGGCCTCGCAGCGCGTGTCGCCGTCGATCTTCTCGGACGAGATCGAGTTCACGCAGATCTCGCGCGGGATCGCCGAGACAGGCATGCCGTCGCGTCTCGGCGAGCCGAGCGGCTTCGGGTCGCTCTACACCTATCTCGTCGCACCGGCCTGGTGGCTCGACCCGACGGACGCATGGGAGGCGGCCAAGCTGATCGGAGCTCTCGTGATGACGGCGGCGATCTTCCCTGCCTACGGTCTGGCGCGCTTCGTCGTCTCGCGTCCCTGGGCGCTTGCGGCCGCGGTCGGCGCGGTCGCTGCCCCGCCGCTCGCCTACGCGCCGTACCTGCTCGAGGAGCCGCTCGCCTACCCGTTCTCGACAACGGCGCTGTGGGCGATCACCGCTGCGGTCGCCCGGCCCACCCGCGGCCGACTTGCCCTCGCCGGAGCGCTGTGCCTGATCGCGCCATTCGTCCGCGGCGAGCTCGCGGTGCTGCTGGCGATCTTCGGCGCCGGCCTGTTCATGCTCCTCTGGCAGACGGAGAGCTTCACGCGCTGGCGCTCGACGTGGAGCACGGGTGACTGGGTGGGAGCAGCGACGCTCGTCGTCGGCGCCGCCGTCGGCTTCAGCGCGGCGGCGGGGCACAGGTCCGACGCCTGGTATGTGGCCACCGGCTTCGAGAAGCAGCGGGTGTTCGACTACGGCCTCTGGTCGCTCGCCGCGATGACGATCGGCCTGGCGGTGCTGCCGATCGTGGCAACGGTCGTCGCCTTCGCCTCGCGCCGGGTTCGCGCCACCGCCGAAGGCCGGGCTTTCGTGATCGTCGGCGTCGCCGCGTGCTGTGCGTTCGCGACCTACGCCGCGGTCAAGGCCGCCTTCCTGTCGACGCAGTTCGCAAATCTGATCGTCGAGAGGAACGTGATCTACCTCGTGCCGGTCGTGCTCGCCGCGACGGCGGCCGTGCTCGCGCGGCCGATCGCGACCGCCCCGGCGCTCGTCGCCGGCTTCCTCGTCGCGCTGTTCCTGGTCGTGAAGGCCGAGCTCAGGCTCGATCAGTACCCCTATTTCGAGGCGCCGAGCCTGGCGATCGGCGCGCTCGCGAACCGCAACTTCATCTGGGATGCGGCCGACATCGAACGCGCGCTGATCGCTGTCGCGCTGATCTCGGTCGCGCTGCTCGCAGCGCGCTCGTTCGTGCGCTCGCGAACGATCGGGCTGGCGATCGCAGTCGTCGCGGCGTGCGGCGTGACGACGTGGGCGCTCACGGCCGAGATCTATGCGTCGCGCGGCCTCAACCTCTTCTCGGAACGGCTGCACCAGGCGACGCCGAAGCCCGTCGACTGGGTCGACCAGGCGACGGGAGGCGAGCCGGCGCTCTTCCTCGGCCAGCAGCTCGGCAAGGACACGAACCCGATCTGGCTGCTCGAGTTCTGGAACTACTCGATCGACAAGATCTGGAGCCTCGACGGCACCGCGCCGCTGCCGTCGCTTTCGCCCAACCTTGGCGCTCCGGACGGCACGATCAGCCCCGACCCGGGCGTGCGCTGGGTGGTGACGGGGA
This sequence comes from uncultured Gaiellaceae bacterium, assembly GCA_963820695.1. GTDB lineage: Bacteria > Actinomycetota > Thermoleophilia > Gaiellales > Gaiellaceae > Gaiellasilicea. The sequence goes on from CAWGAP010000003.1 coordinate 239,795, forward strand.
ACGGGGTCGAGGTCGTCGGCGAGCAGGTCGGCGAGCCGCGCGCGGGCATGCAACTCTGGCGGGTGACGCCGCCGGCCCGCTTCCGGAACACCCAGACCGGCATCTACCCGGACGGCTGGATGAGCAAGCGCGCGACGTTCTCACAGTACGCGCCGGAGAACGGCGTCTCGCGCGGCTTCGCAAAGATCGTCGTCGCCCGGCAGGGAGCGTGCGCGGCCAGCATCCCTGTGGCCGACGTCACCGTCCGCGTCGGCCCCGTCGCCGTGCGCGACGACCAGCCGGGATTCGCACGCGTCGACGACGTCGTGCGGCGCAAGCTCGCCCCGTGCTCCGTGGCCGACCCCGTCTTTGTTCGCGCGACGGTCCCGTACCACGTCGAGGTGACCGTCTCGCCGACGTTCGTCCCGGACAAGGTCAGCGGCGGTGGCGACGTGCGCGAGCTCGGCGCCCAGGTCGGCTTCGACTTCGTCCCGCTCGGCGAGAGGGAGGAGGGTTTGGCGAAACAGCGGCTGAGCCGTCGGGCGCGCTGGTCGTCCCGATGCTGCGTCCTCAGTCGCGCCGATAGCTTCGGCTATCGGCACTCCCTGCGTCCTTGCCTCGGACGACCATCGCGCCCCGGCGACGAGCGCCATTCCGCCAACCTCCTAGCGCAGCGCGAGCAGCCGCTCGGGATGCTTGCGCAGGAAGCGCGCCATCCCCCGCGCATGCCAGACCGTGTGCCGGTCGAGGAAGCGCTTGTCGACCACTGCCGCGTAGTCGTGGTGTGCAACCGCCGCCGGGACGAGCCAGCGCTCCCAGCCGGCCTGCGCGGCGCGGTAGGCCAGATCGATGTCCTCGACGTAGTGGCGGAAGCCGGCGTCCCAGCCGCCGATCTGCTTCAGCATCGCGCGACGCATCAGAAGGCACGCGCCGCCGAGCAGCCAGTCGCCCTGCACCGGTTCGGCGGGCCGCGTGCCGTAGTGCGAGACCTGGTGGCGGTACGGGTCGCGGAGGAGACGGAGCGGCGTCCGCCGCCAGATCGTCCCGAGCACCGTCGGGAAGCGGCGCAGGCTCGGTTGCCAGGTGCCGTCCGGCCAGAGCACGAGCGGGCCGACGAGGCCCGCGCGAGGATGCTCGGCCGCGAAGCGCGCCAGCTCGGCGACGGCATCCGGCTCCGGATAGGCGTCCGGGTTCGAGATCAGCACGAACTCACCGGTGGTCTCGGCGACGCCTCGGTTGACGTTCGCGGCGAACGAGACCGGGCGCGCGTTCTCGACCACCCTTGCACCGACGCTGTTCGCGCCGACGCTGCCGGGCAGATTGGCGATCACGACCAGCTCGTCGACCTGCTGCGCCAGCGCCGGCAGGGAGCGCTCGAGCTCGTGCGCGTGGCCGTGCGAGACGACGACGGCGGAGACGCTCACCGCTCCAACGCCTCCTGGTAGACCTCGAGCGTACGCCTGGCCGTCTCGCGCCAGGAGAAGAGCCGTGCCCGCTCGAGCCCCGCCGCAACAAGCCGCTCGCGCTCGGCTACGGCGCGGCGGATCCCGTCGCCGAGCTCGTGCTCCTCGGCCCAGACGGCGGCAGCGCCGGCGACCTCCTGCAACGCAGGCTCCGGCACCGCGACGACGGGCGTCCCGCAGGCCATCGCCTCCAGCACCGGCAGGCCGAAGCCCTCGTAACGCGAGGGCTGCAGAAGGCAGGCGGCGCCCCGGTAGAGCTCGACGAGCTCGGCCTGCTCGACGTAGCCGGTGACGCGGGCCCCTCGCCGCTCGAGCTCGCGTGCGAGCGCTTCGTCCTTGGCCGGCCCTGCGACGACGAGCGGCAGCCCGGCAGCATCGGCGGCGGCGAGTGCGGCCAGCGGATTCTTTCGCTCCTGGACGGCGCCGACGACGAGGACGTAGTCGCCTTGTAACAGACTGTTACTTGGCGTGAAGGCGGGATCGACGCCGTTCGGGGTCACGACGATCTTGCCGTCCTGAAGGCCGTAGAGCTCGCGCAGGTCGCGGCGCGTTCGCTCGGAGACGGTGAGCACGCGGACGGCCTTCCGCGCCGCACGCGGCACGACCTTCCTGAACACGAGACGATCCTTGCGGCTCATCAGCGACGGCTCGCGTTCGAACGAGAGGTCGTGGATCGTGACGACGGCCGGGCAGGGCAGCACGAGCGGCAGCGCGTACTGGAAGTGCGCAAGCGCGGCATCGAGGCGGCGAAGCAGGCGCGGCAGCCTCAGGGTCATTCGCAGCTCCTGCGACGACGTCCCGAGCTCGACCGCCTCGATCCCCTCCGGAACAAGGCTCGCGTGCCTCGTCACCGCGGCAATGCGAAGACCAGCGGCGGGCGCGAGCGGCGCCAGCTCGCGGAGCAGGTTGAGCACGTACGTCTCGTCGCCCGTGCGGTGGCGGCCGAGCACGTCCGCGTCGACGACGACGAGCGGCGTCACGCCAGCTCCAGCCAGACGCGCTCGACGGCGTCCGCGACGGACGGCCACGAGTACGTCCGCGCCCGCTCGAAGCCGAGGGTGCGCAGCTCCTCGCGCCGCGACGCCGCCTCCTCGATCCCGGCTGCGATCGCCGCGACGTCGAGCGGGTCGACGAGCACGGCCGCGGCGCCGGCCACCTCCTCGGTCGCGCCGCCACGGCTCGTCACCACCGGAGCGCCGCATGCCATGGCCTCGAGCACGGGGATGCCGAAGCCTTCGTAGAGCGACGGGAACGCGAAGGCGCGCGCACCGCGGTAGAGCGCCGCCAGCTCTCCGTCGGAGACCTCGCCCACCCAGCCGGGCGTCTCGACGCCGCCCCAGCCGCGCGCGCCGACGACTCGCAGCTCGGCGCCCACACGCGCCGCTGCGTCGGCGATGCGGCGGAGGTTCTTCCGCGGCTCGAGCGTCGCGACGGCGAGCACGTAGTCGCCGTCCGCCACCGGCCCCTCGGAGGTGAACGCGGGCTCGATCGCGTTCCCGATCACGACCACGCGCTCCTCGGCCACGCCGAGCAGCTCGACCGCCTCGCGCCTCGTGAACTCGGAGACGGCGAAGACCCGGTCGGCAGCTCTCGCGACGGGGCCGATCCCGGCGCGGCCGGAGAGGCGGTGCCAGCGCGGAAACAGCTCCGGATGCCGGACGAGCGCGAGGTCGTGCACCGTGACGGCGAACGGCACGGAGGCCCGCAGCGGCCCGCGAAAGGTCGTGCAGTGGAGCACGTCGAGCCCGCGCGCCGAGCGCGGCAGCCCTGCGTAGTACCACCATGTGTCGCGCGCGAGCGACGCTGCCTTGCCCGTGCCGCCGAACGAGCGCGGCGTCACCTCGATCCCGTCCCGCCCCGCCAGGGCGCCGAGCAGCCCGCGAACATGGCGCGCCGTGCCGGCGCGGGTCTGCACGAGCGGGGAGACGTCGACCGCTGCGCGAATCACCGCGAGGCCTCCTCGTAGCCGGCGAGGAACGACTCGCCCGCGGCACGCCACGTGAATCGTCGCGCGTGCTCGAGCCCGGCCGGGACGAGCTCGTCGCGACGGGCGAGCGCCTCCCGGATCGAAGCCGCCAGCGCCTCTGGGTCGTCGGGGTCGGCCCGCACGGCGGCGGCGCCCGACGCCTCGTCCATCGACTCGTGAGCCGACGCCACGGTCGGCGCGCCGCACGCCATCGCCTCGATGATCGGCATCCCGAAGCCTTCGAAGCGCGATGGGTAGACGGCGACGGCGGCGCCACGATAGAGCCTCGCCAGGTCGTCGTCGGGGACGAAGCCGAGCCGGACGACGTTCGGCCCTCGCAGCTCCGGCTGGTCGCCCCAGCCGCTGCCGCCTGCAACCGCGAGCAGGAGATCGTCCCCGAGCAGGCGGTGCGCAGCGACGAGGGTCTGCAGGTTCTTGCGCGGCTCGAGCGTCGCGACCGTCAGCACGTACGGGCGGCCGAGGTCGGCGCGCTCGCCGTCCGGTCCGAACGCCTCCTTCACGCCCGGGTACGCGACCTTCACCCGCTCCGGGCCGACCCCGAGCCGCTCGACGACGTCGCGGCCCGTGTACTCGGAGTTGACGAAGACGAGGTCGGCCGTGCGCGCCGTGTTCGCGTACTTCGCCCCGTGCATCGCGGCCGTCTTCGGGGTCACCCACTCCGGAAAGCGCAGCGGCACGAGGTCGTGCACGGTCGTGGCGCGCACGCCGCCCGTCTGCGGCGGGTACATCCAGTCGGAATAGTGGAACACGTCGAAGTCGCCGAGGAAGCGCTCGAGGGAGGGCTTGCCGAGCCGGCTCCAGGCGTCGCGCCAGCGCTGGGAGAACGGCAGCGGCACGAGCCGGAGCTCGACGTCGAGCCCGTCGAGCGCGCGCGGGATCGCCTTCCGCCCGGCCGGGCTCGTCGGCGCGAAGGCGACGATCTCGTGCTCACCTCCCGCAGCCTCGACCAGCCCGGCGAGCGAGCCGCGGACGTAGTTGCCGACGCCCGTCAACGGGTGCGACAGCGGCGAGACGTCATAAACGATCTTCACGGCGCGTGGTATTCGAAGGCGCGGAAGTGGGTGCCGAGCTCGCGCATGTCCTCCGGCCCGGGAATCTTCGTCGGCGAGACGGTGAAGCGAACGTTGCACACCCCTGCTCGCGGCTCGAGCGGGACGACGAACGTGACAAGCTCCCGAGCCGGAACCGTCGCGACGACCCGGCGGCTGCCGCTGGTTGCGACCACGGTCTGCGGCTTCTCGGAGAGGCCTGGATCACCTTCGACCGTCACCCGCAGCGTCCCTCCGCGGCACCGCATGCGCTCGTATCCCACCTCCGGCCCCGACCACTGATCGTTGTAGACGCCGGTGACGCGCGTCGTCGAGATCAGCGCGCCGTTGGTGCGATACACCGTCAGTCCCAGGCGTCTGTCGACGGCGACCGGCTCTCCGTCAAGGGAGACCGAGCCGTCGGTGAGCGCGTAGCGCGCACGCACGACGCTGCCGTCATCGGTCCGCCGCACCTCGCCGGTGCCGTCGTCGACCGTCACGGCCGTCTCGGGGAGGCCGCCGTCCATGGGACCGCCGCTCGTGTAGACCGGTCCGACGGAGCGGTTGAAGAACTCGTTTTCGAGCACGGTGAAGCGGTGCGGCAGGCCCGTGTAGAGCACCGCGACCTCGTTCTCGCCGACTGCACCGTCGATCCAGTCGCGGGGGCCGCTGATCCCCTCGTAGAGCGCGCCGGCGGCCGCCTGCTCCATCCCGTGCGGGCCGGCGTAGATCGGCTGGATCGCGAGCGCGAAGTAGACGAGCACGAACGCGGGCAGCGCCAGCAGGTAGCGGCGCGGAACGAGCAGGAACGCGGCGGCGGCAGCGATGCCGCCGAGCAGGACGACTTCGCCGAGCCGCGACAGCCCGACCTCGTCCTGGACGTCCCAGAGCGGCACGATCATCAGCGTGTCGGAGCGCACCTTCAGCTGCAGGAAGCGGTCGTACGGGATCAGCGCCGGCAGCACCGCGGCGACGCCCGCCGCGACAACCGCGTAGACACGCGGCCTCGGTGCACGGCGGTCGATCCAGACGAGGAGCCCGATCAGGAGCAGCGGCGCCACCATGAACATGTTCCGCTCCTCGATCGCGCCGGCGAAGCGGGAGGCGAAGGCGGCGACGATGATCAGCGTCCAGATCGTCAGCGCAGCGGTTGCGGCGACGAAGGACTGCACCCGCGGCTCCAGCGAGCGGATGCGGGCCGCGAGCAGCAGGAACGCCGCGAACGGGATCACTCCCACGTAGAGATCGAGCTCGGCGAGATGCCAGAACAGGAACTTGAGCACCTCGACGAGGTCGTAGCTCTCCTCGCCCACGACCTGGTAGGCGCCGAACAGGCTCGAGATCGACGCGCCGCGGACGAGTTGGGCGACGAGGACGAGCAGCGCACCGACGGTGACGACCCCATAGAACGGCGCCCACGGCCGCAGCGGCCTCCGCGCAACGAGGCGGAGGAGGAGCGGAGCGCTCAGCGCGGCGAGGACGACGGCGAGTCCCTGCACGCGCACGAGCGTGACCGCCCCGCAGGCGACGAGCAGGACGAGCTGGCGCCGGAGCGTCGGCTCGTCCAGCGCACGCAGGAGCGTCCACGCCGCGAGCAGGAACGCGGGATAGAACGCGTTCTCGGACATCAGCGTCCCCGTGTAGGCAAGCGACGGGAGCGCGACCGCGAGCACCGCCGCCAGTACCGACCAGCCGGCCGGCAGCAGCCGCCGTGCGATCAGGTAGGCGGGGATCGCCGCGAGCGACATCACGATCGCGTTGATCGTCCGTGCCGCGGCATAGGCATCGGGCAGCGAGTCGAAGAGGAGGTACGCGGGCGCGAGCAGCAGCGGATAGAGCACGCTGACGATCCCGAACGGCTCGTCCCGCACCCGGTAGCCGCCGCCGGCCGCAAGACTGCGTGCGTTCTCCTGATAGTGGAGCTCGTCGGTGAAGATGAACGGCCCCGGCATCCGGCTGCCGAGCCAGGAGCGGAGAACGATCGATGCGCCGACGATGACGGCGAGCCACACTGGAACTGAAACCCGCGTCGTGGCGCGGCGCACCCTATCGACCAAGCTCGACCTCGGCGAGGCGCCGCGCCAGCTCGGACGCCTCGGGCGAACCGGCCTCGATCCCGACGTCGGCGGCCGCGGCCGCGACGTCGCCGAGCACCGCGCTCGCGACCGCCTCGCCACCCGCCGCCTGCTCGAGCGCGGCGACGTACAGGTCGGCAGCGCGAGCGAGGTCGTGCTCGCGGCGGACGAGCTCGAGCCCGGCGGCGGACATCGACGCGCGCGCCTGCTCGTCGCGCGCGAGCAGCTCGAGCGCTGCGTAGAGCGTCTCGGTCTCGTCGACGCCGACCGGAACCTTGAGCGCCACGTCGTCCGGAAGCTCTGCGAACCAGCCGACGTCACTGACGACGACCGGCTTCCCGAGCGAGAGCTGGCGAATGACGCTCCCCGACGTCTCGCCCATCGTCGGCGAGCGAAGGTTGACACAGACGTCGCACGCCGCCATCAACGCCCAGAGCCGCTCCTCCTCGACGTACGCCTCCCGGACGATGCCCTCATCGGACAGGCCGAGACGCTGGAGGCGCCGGTCGAGATCGAAGCCGGGCGAGACGGCGCCGACGAGCAGCAGCCGCGCCTCCGGCCGCTCGCGGCGCAGCCGCGCGAAGGCCTCGAGCAGCTGGGGGATCCGCTTGCTGGCGTTCACGTTCCCGAACGAGCCGATCAGGGGTGCGCCCTCGAGCTGCGCGGGCGCGACGGGCGCGTGCTCCCAGGCCGGGTGCGGGATCCGCCAGACCGGGCCTTCGTAACCGGCCGCGCGGGCCCGCTGCTCGACGTAGCGGGAGTGGACGATGAGCCCCGTGGCGAGGTCGAGCACCTCGCCGGCGAGGTGGTACTCCTCCGGGCGGCTCTCCCAGAGCGGCGGGATCCGCTTGTCGAGCACGCCGTGCGCGAGCAGGCGGCCGACGACGCCGCCCTCCCGCTCCATCGCGTCGAGGTAGCCGTGACCGTCCCGGCGGCCGATCGTCAGCCCGGCGACCAGGTGATGGAGAACGAAGTCGTGCAGGACGACGACGCCGGGCCGCTTGCGCAGCCCTTCGACGATCCAGCCGTGAGCATCCGGGTTGTTGCCGACGTGGTAGAGGGCGATGTCCGTGCCGCGAACGGGCCGGGTCCGGCCCCGCCTGGCGACCTCGACGTCGATCCGCTCGCGGAGCGCAGGCAGGAGATGGGCGCTGTAATCCGCGATCCCCGAGCGCTCCGGCGGCATCGGGCTGTAGTAGGCGACTTTCACGAGAGGAGCGTCTCGATGCAGGTGTCCCAGGTCACCTTCGCCGCCAGCGCGCGGCCCGCCTGGCCGTAGGCGCGCACTTCGTCCGGATGCTCGCGCAGCCACTCCGCGGCGCCCGCGAGCTCGGCGGCGTCCGGGGCGGTGACGCGGCCGGTGCGGCCGTCGGTGACGACCTCGAGCGGGCCGCCCGCATCCGTCGTCGTCAGCACGGGCTTCTCGGACAGGAACGCCTCGTACGGGACCATCCCGAAGTCCTCGTCGACGGGCGCGTAGTAGACGGCGAGGCAGCGGGCGTAGAGCGAGGCGAGCTCGGCCTCGTCGACGCGGCCCGGGAACTCGGCACGCCCGTTCAGGCCGCGCTCGGCGGCGAGCGCCTCCAGCCGGTCGCGGTCGGGGCCTTCGCCGGCGATCACGACCCGCAGGCCGGGATCGAGCGCGGCCGCCTCGAGCAGCAGGTCGTTCCGCTTCGCCCGGTCGAGCCGGCCGACGGAGAGGACGAAGTCGCCGTAGCCGTCGTTGCGGTAGGGCAGCTCCTGCGGCGGATGCGGCAGCACCTCGGCCGTGAGGCCGGTGGAGCGCTCGATCCGATCGGCGACGTTGCGGGAGGTGGCGAACAGCCGCTTCGCCTCGCCGAGCGCGACCCGGTCCAGGCGTTGGACCGAGCGCCGCAACGCCCGGTCCTGTGGTTCTTCGGAGAACTGCCCCAGATCGGTTCGGTCGAGCTCGTACGCCTGGCGAAACTGGTGCAGCACCCAGACCCGCTTGTTCGGGTGCCGGACGACGTAGGACGGGAACTTCGTCGCCAGCACCAGGTCGATCGGCCGCCCGTCCGACTCGGTCAGGTCGAGCAGGCGCCAGAGGAAGGCCTGGTCGAGCACACGCGTGCCCGGATACCACTTGAACGGGACCGTGACGAGCTCGGCCTCGTGCTCGCGCGCGCGCAGCTCCTCGACGAGCGTGTCCGCCATGATCTCGGCGCCCCCTCGAACGAAGGGCACCTGCGGCGCGCAGACCGCAATTCTCACGCCCGTGGCCGCCTTCCGCTCCCGCCCGGCGGAGCCGGGCTCCGCGCAAGGCTGACGCTGCTCGCGCCGCTCCAGCCACGGGCCCGTACCTCCGTACTGTTCCCGCGGCCTACGCGACGAGAGCAGCGCCCCACGAGCGTGAGCGAGCTCATGAGCGCTGCTTCAGCTCGGCCTCGAGCTGCGCCACACGCGCCTCGAGGTCGTCGATCAGCCGCAGCGCGGCCGCATTGAACGAGCGTTGGTCGTACGCGACCGGCTCGACGTACCAGCGCATCAGCTTGCGGAGCACTGCCTTCGCCGGCCTCCCGACGCCGCCACGGACACCCGGTCGCAGGCGCAGGTTCCGGTCGGCGGACACCGGCCAGAGCCGCTCCGCCTCGGCGCGCGCGGCGCTCCGGTCGTCGCTGCCGGCGCTTTCGCCGGGCGCCGCGCCCGAGCGCCGGACCTCCTGCTTCAGCTGCTCGAGCAGGGCGGCGAGGTCGGTCTCCCCGTCTGAAGAAATCCCTGCACGATCGCCATTTTCGGGAGAGCCGTCGGGCATCGGACGATTGTACCGGGGAGGGCTTGGTGAAGTGTCGCTCGTCGCCGGGCCGCGATGCTCGTTCCGATGCAGCGCTGCCCGGCGGCTCAGCCGATGCTTCGCCAAGTCCTCCCCAGGGGCGGGATACGCTCCCCCGGATGCGGGTCGGGCTCAGCCTCCTCACGCTCGTCCCCGGCGAGGTCGGCGGCGCGGAGACGTCCGCGCGCGGCCTGGCGCGCGGCCTGGCCGAGGTGGGGACGCTCGACTACGTCGCCTACACACCCCCGGCCGCCCCCGGAGCCGGCGAGGGCCTGCCGGAGACGCCCGTGCCGGAGTACCGGAATGCGCGCAGCATCCGGGAGCGCCTGGTTGCGATGACGCTCGCGACGATCCGGCCCGGCCGGTTGCGCACACGGTTTGCGGGCCTGGATGCCGTCCACTACCCGCTCACGATCGCGCTACCTCCACTCGATCTGCCGACTGCGGTGACCGTGCACGACCTTCAGCACCTCGACCATCCGGAGCTCTTCTCTCGCGCCGAGCGGCTGTGGCGGGCGAGGACGCACGAGCGCTCGGCCGGAGTGCGGACGCGCTGATCGTCCCCAGCCAGTTCGTCCGCCGCCGGGCGATCGAGCTGCTCGGCCTGCCACCGGAGCGTGTCCACGCAATCCCGTGGGGCGTCGACCACGACCGCTTTCGCCCCGGGAACGAGGAGCGCGAGCCGTTTCTGCTCTACCCGGCGCGGCCGTGGCCGCACAAGAACCACGCGCGCCTGTTCGAGGCGTTCGCGCTGCTGCGGCAGGAGCGCCCCGAGCTGCGGCTCGTGCTCACCGGCGGTGGGCACGAAGGACGAGTCGTCCCGCCGGGCGTCGAGGTGCTCGGCCTCGTTCCCGCCGAGGAGCTCGCGTGGCTCTACCGGCGCACGGCATGCCTGGTCTTCCCGAGCCTCTACGAGGGCTTCGGCCAGCCGCCGCTCGAGGCGATGGCTTCGCGCACACCGGTGGCCGCATCGAACATCCCGGCGATCGCCGAGGTCGCAGGGGAGGCGGCGGCGCTGTTCGACCCCGAGGAGGTGGAAGACATCGCCGCGGTGGTCTCGGGCGTGCTCGACGCACCGGAGCGCTTCGCCGCGGCGGGGCCGGAGCAGGCACGCCGGTTCACCTGGGCCGAGACGGCCCGCCGGCACGAGGCCGTCTACCGCGACATCGCGTCGGCCGGCGCAACGTAGTAGCGCCGCTCGGCGGCTTGCCCGTCGACCGTCTCCGCGTCCAGCAGGCGAGCATCCTGCTGCGCGAGAACTCGCTGCACAGCTGCGTGAGGCATCGGCGTCATGCGCATCGGCGTCAACGGCGTTCGCCTGAGCATCCATTGCTCCGAGACGCCCAGGCCACGCAGCAGCGCGTACAGGCGCCGGCGCGGCTGGAGCGAGTATGGAAACGGGACGTGATTCGGAAGCCCGAACACGACCAGCCCGTCCGGTCGCGCAACCCTGATCAGCTCGGCGACATAGCGCTCGATGTGCGCCGCGGAGGGAAGGTGCTGCAGGACGATGCTCGAGTACACGAAGTCGAATGAGCTCGACTCGAGCTGGCTCAGATCCGTCGTCATGTTCATGCGAAACTCGCAGGCCGGGTAGTCCTCGTTCAGCCGCCGGGCATGCTCGATCATCTCCGCCGAGATGTCGATGCCGACGACCGCATCGAACCGAGTGCCGAGCGCGCGCGTCAGCCGGCCGACGCCGGAGCCGAAGTCCAGCGCCCGCTCCCTCCGGGCGGGTCGGCCCAGTCCATCGGCGCGCGCGAAGACGGCTGCCACCTCTGCTTCACCCGTCGCAAAGAACGCGGCTTCATCCCAGCCGCCCCCCTTCCGGCCGGGCACCGTGAGGACTGCCCAGAGCGGGTCGACCTCTGCGAGCCGCTCCCAGTCCTCCTTGTGGCGTCCCAGGTTCACTGGCCGGGCGCAACGTAGCGCCGGCCGACGACCCCAGGATCAGGGGCGAGATCTCCGTTTTCGAGACGCATCCAGGGCTGAAGATCGGCAGGCAGGTGCGGCTTCTGAATGGCGAATGCAAAGAGGTTCGCCTGTCGTGGCAGGAGGCGCGTGATCCCGGCGACAACGGGCCGGGCCATTCGCAGCGCGCTTGCCCGCGCGCTTCGGTCGATCTCCAACAGCGACTCCGGCAGCTCGAACTCGCGAAAGAAGCTGATCCGGTGCCGTGCGTGGGGCGCGAACGACGCGACCGTCTTTTCGACTTCGCGTTCCGACCAGCGGTAGACGTAGTTCGGGGTGCTCGTGTTCGCAACGCCGCCGGCGCGCAGTTCGTGAGCGGCCACGGCTGCGAGCTCGTACTCGTCGACGGCGCGCAGACGGATCGCGATGCGCATCAACGTGCTGTCCCGGCTCTCGAGCCCGATCGCGACGACGCGTGCCACGCGGTAGAGCTCGAGCAGCGCACGGTGCGGGGAGCGGCAGTGGTGGAGGCCCGCGGAGACGACGGTCACGTCGAAGCTCCCGTCCGGGTAGCTGAGGGCTTCGGCGTCCTGAAAGCTCCACTCGTACGGGGAAAGCTCCTCGGCGGCAACCGCCTCGTCGACGTTCGAGATCGTCACGTGCTCGAAGCCGAGCTCGCGAAAGGCATCCCGGTCGGCCGCGCCGCCGGCGGCGACGAGCACGCTCATGTCGCGGCGGATGACGCCATCGTCGAGCAGCTGCTCGAGGACGCGGCGGTAGAAGCTCCTGCGCTCGTTCGCCACGCCGCAGAGGCTAGCGGCGACCCATCCGGCCGCGGCGGTAATCGCGCCAGCCGCGCAGCGCCGCCCAGGCCGAGGCCGGCCGGTGAGCGACGAGCAGCACCCGCGGCGCGACGACGAGCCCGCGTCGCACGCCGGTCAGGCCGCGCGGCAGCGGCCGGTAGCTCTCCACGACCGAGAGCATGTTGCGCGTCTCGTAATAGCTCGTCGTCGGCGAGCCGGCGCCGCCGGTGGCGGCGGAGACGCGGTGGCGGACCCTTGCCTCGGGCACGTAGACGACTGCGAAGCCCGCCTCGTTGATGCGAAGGCTCCACTCGAGATCCTCGGCGTAGAGGAAGAGCTCCTCGTCGAGCAGGCCGGCCGCGTCGATCGCAGCGCGCGAGACGGCCATCGCCGCCCCCGTTGCGCGGCGGGTGTCAGCCAGCTCGCCGGGCGCATCGGGCTCGCCGAACCCTTCGTGCCTGCTGCGCCCGAGGATGGGATGGAAGCCCGCGCCGGCATACCAGAGCTTGTCGGAGTCGGCGAAGAGCACCTTGCAGGCGAGCACGCCGGCGTCCGGTCTCGCCTCCGCGGCGGCGGCGAGCGCGTCCACGAGCCCCGGCTCGGCCGTCGCGTCGTTGTTGAGGAGCAGGACCCACTCGGCGCCGCGGTCGAGCGCCCGCCTGATCCCGACGTTGTTGCCGCCGGCGAAGCCGAGGTTGACGCCCGTTCGGACGAGCTCGACGTCGGGGAACCGCTCGGCGACGGCGTCGGCAGAGCCATCGGTCGAGCCGTTGTCGACGACGACCGTCTCGATCCCCCGGAGCGACTCGAGCGCCGCCAGCGTGTCCTCGCGCCCGTTGTACGAGAGCACGACCGCAACCACATGCATCAGCCGCGCCGCGTGAAGTGCGCGATCGAGCCGGCGTTGGGCTGCCGCTGCAGGCTCGCGTCGTCGCGCTCGATCTCGCCGACGAGCTGCACGATCCCGGGATAGTGGTTCCCGTACCCGCCGACGTCGACCGCGTCGTGGAAGAGCATGTCCCCGCCCGGTGCGAGGAGCTGGCGCCAGCGCTCGTAGTCGGCGCGTGCGCCCTCGTAGGTGTGGTCGCCGTCGACGAAGACGAGGGCGCAGGGCCGCGGTGGCTGCTCGGCGGTGCGCGAGTCGCCGACGACGAGGTGGACGCGGTCCGAGAGCCCGTAGCGGTCGAGCGCCGTCCGCAGCTCCGCGTCCAGCTGCGGCCCGCTCAGGTCGGAGCGAATCGCGACGTGGAGGTCGTACGACCAGAGCTCGGCCGCCTCGGGAAGCGCGCTCGCGAGCATCAGCGTGGTGCCGCCCTTGAAGCGCCCGATCTCGGCGATCGCGGCCCCGGGCGTGACGCGCCGTGCAAGCCGGTACAGCAGCGCCGCCTCGTCGAGCTGAAGCGACGCGATCCCGTGGCTGAGCTGGTTCGAGGAGAAGAGGAACGCGAGATCCTCGAAGCCGTCCAGCGACTCTGGCCAGCGCTCGACGCTCGGGTACCGCTTCAGGCCCGGATCGGCCTGCACGGCCGCGTTGACGAGGTTCTTGCCGACCCCCGTCCGCCCTGCGGCGCCGAGCGCCCGCTTCACGAGGTCCCGCAGCACGGGCGGCAGTCTAGTCGAGCGTCCGCAGGTAGCCCCAGGCTTGCCGGAGCCCTCGCTCCCGCACTGCGACGAGCAGGGCGCCGAAGGCCGCGACGCCGAGTAGGGCCGCGGCGGTGTCGGGCAGCAGCCAGGCGGGCGCGCCGAACGCAAGCAGCGCGAGCGCACCGATCGCGGCTGCGCCGAGCGCGAGCCGGCGCCCGCTCTCCGCGAGGACGTGCGGCGAGAGCAGGGCCAGCAGCGCCGTCAGGACGACGAGTGTCGAGAGCGTCAGTGCGAGCGCGACACCGTCGAGCTCGAACGCCTTTGCCGCGGCCCAGGCCAGGACGACGTGGAGGAGCAGCACCGCGATCGCGAGCAGCGGCAGCCGGCGCTCCCTCCCGGCCACGAAGAGGAGCGGGAACGTAATCGTGACGCCGATCGAGACGGCCATCCACGGGCCGAGCAGGACGATCAGCCTGCCGATCTCGCCGCCGGCGTCCCCCGCGTAGTCCGGCCCCAGTGCGGCGCGGATGATCGGCTCACCGACGAGAGCGAAGATACCGGCCGCGGCCGCGACGGCCGCGAAGGAGACGAGCGACGTGCTGACGACGTGGCGGGACGCGCGCTCGTCCGACAGCGCCGACCGGCTCAGCGGCACGCTCGAGACCAGCCCGAGCGACGACGCCGTGACGGCGACGAGCGCCGACGCGACGAAATACGCATACGTGAAGCTCGTGACGGCCCCCGTCCCGAGACCGCTGGCGAAGCGGAGACAGACGACGAAGAAGGCCTGGAGCACGATCGGCAGCGTCGCCGCGCGCGCCAGCTCGGCGAAGCGGGGACCGACGTCGAGCGGGGCGCGCCGGCCCCAGTGGGCACGAACCAGGACCGCTGCGAGCAGGACGGCGAGCGTGACGGCGCTGTTCACGAGCGGCCCCCAGGCACACGCGACGATGCCGTCCTCGTCCACGCGCCAGAGGATCACGGCGAGGCCGAGCGCGCTGCCCAGCGCGTACGCCGCGGCCGCCGTTGCGTAGCTGTCGTACGCCGCGAGCGCGCTCGCACAGAGGGCGGCGAAGAGTTGCGCGACGGCGGCGGGAACGAGGTAGACGAGCGCCTCCGCGGCCGTCTCCTGCGCGCTCTCCGGCAGCCCTCCCGCCAGCTGCGCGGCCGTCCACTCGTTCGCAAGCACGCCGAGCGCGAGCGCCGGCACCGCGACGATGCCGAGCGCGAGCGCGTACGAGCCGAAGACGCTGCCGAACGTCCCCTCCTCACGGGCGCGCGCAAGCGCCGGCAGCACGGCAACCCGGACGGCGCTCGCAGCGAGCACGAGCACGAGAAAGACGGCGTAGGCCGAGAAGAAGCCGTCCGTGACGACTGTGCGGCCGAACTCCCGGGCGATGACGATGCCGACGGCGGCCGAGAGACCGGTGACGACGGCCAGCGAGAGCGCGGTCAGCAGACCGCTCGAGAGGGTGCTCCGGGGGACCCGGGCGCTAGGCTTCGCCACGCGCGCAAGCGTATTCCGTATGAGCACCGACCCGATCTGGACCGAGAACGACCTTGCCGACCTGCGGCGCGAGTTCGGCGACGCCTACGCCGGCCGCACGGTGCTCGTCACCGGCGCGGACGGGTTCATGGGCTCACACCTGACGGACGCGCTCGTCGAGATCGGCGCCGACGTCCACGCGTTCGTGCGTGCGACCTCGAGCGGCGCGCTCAACAACATCTCCCACCTGCGCAGCCGGCTGAAGGTGAAGTTCGCCGACCTGACCGACAAGACGTCGATCGACTACCTCGTCAAGGAGCTGCGCGACACGGTGTCGGACAAGCCGTACGTCTTCCACCTCGGCGCCCAGGCACACGTGGGCGAGTCGTGGCACCGGCCGTACGAGACCGTGATGGCGAACACGATCGGGACGCTCAACCTGCTCCAGTCGATCGTCGACTGGGGCCTCGAGCTGGAGAAGTTCGACACGGCCGGCACCTCCGAGGAGTACGGCAACGTCCGCGAGAGCGTCGCCCACCACCACGACTTCGACGATGACGGCGGTCTGATCCTGCACGAGCGCTCGCCGATCAACCCGAAGTCGATCTACGCCACCGCGAAGGTCGCCGCCGACTTCCTGACGATGAACTACCACGACGCGTTCGGCGTGCCCGGCGTCGTCACGCGCATGTTCAACAACTATGGGCCGCGGCAAAACCCGCGCTACGTGACCGGCACGATCATCACGCAGGCGCTGACGCGGCCGGAGGTCGAGCTGGGCGCGCTCGAGCCGCTGCGCGACTTCTGCTTCTGCACCGACGGCGTCCGCGGCCACCTCACCGTCGCCGCGAAGGGCATTCCGGGCGACGTCTACGTCTACGGCCAGGGCTCGAACATCTCGATGGCCGACTGGGCCGACCTGATCCTGCGCACGGGCGTCGAGCACGGCTTCTGGCCCGACGACCGCCAGATCGTGATCGACGAGGCACGGCTGCGCCCCGGCGTCACGGACGTAATGGCGCTGCGCGTCGGCTACGAGAAGCTGAACCGCGAGACCGGCTGGGAGCCGAAGGTGTCGTGGGAGGAAGGCGTCCTGCGCACGATCCAGTGGTACGCCGAGCACCGCGAGCGCTGGATCGGCCGCGTCGACTGGCTCGGCCCGGTCGACGTCCCCGCCTCGCGATGAGCGTCGCGCGCGAGCAGGAGAACGTCCTGCGCCGAAATGAGCTCGTCGAGCGCGGCGGAATCTACTTCCGCGCGGACGAAGGCGCCCAGTCCGACTACCGGCGGCAGTGGGAGGACGAGGCCGCCGAGGATCACGTTCGCTCCGCGATCGCGTGCGACCGGACCGGCCCCGTCGACTACGAGACGCTCACCGGCAAGACCGGGCCTGTGTGGCAGCGCTTCCCGAGGGGGCGCCATTTCGGGACGGTGCTCGAGATCGGTGCGGGCTACGGGCGGATCCCCCTCTACCTCGCGCGCCGGCGGGACGTGACCTGGTCGACCTACTGCGCCGTCGACATCTCCGGGACGATGCTCGAGCGTTTCGTCGAGTACCGCGACCGGTTTGCGCCCGCGCCCGAGAGCAGGCTCTACCCGGTCTGCGTCTCCGCGGACGCGCTGCCGCTCGAGGACGACAGCGTCGATCTCGCGATCACGAGCGCCGTCTTTCTGCACATGGGCAAGCGCTTCGTCCGCGACGCCGTCGCCGAGGTCGCGCGCACGCTGAAGCCGGGCGGCGACTTCGTCTTCGACGTCTCCTTCCCGAACGCTCGCAACCCGACCAACCTCCTGCCGAGGCTGAAACCGGAGCGCTTCCGCCCGCCGCACTTCATGAAGTTCTGGACGCGCCGGGAGGTCGAGGCGATGCTCGTCGAGACGGGCCTCGCCGCGAAGGCCCGCGGTTTCACGATCGAGCCGGGCGCATACGCGATCCTGCCGAAGCGCATCGGGCCGGTGCCGGTGCCGCTCGCGCGGCGCGCGAACCGGGCGATTCAGTCCCCGCCGGACCGGCTCGAAGGGGTTCTCGCGTCATCGTTCCTGGCCTACAGCTCCGGGCTTGCTGCGTGAGAGCGCTCGTCACCGGCGGCGGCGGTTTCCTCGGCTCGCGGCTGGTCGAGCGGCTCGAGGCCGACGGGCACGAGGTCTTCGCTGCCCGGCGCCGCGACTACGACCTGACGGTGATGGACGCGGCGGCGCGGCTCTTCGACGACGCGCGGCCGGAGCTCGTCTTCCATCTCGCGGCCGAGGTGGGCGGGATCGGCGCGAACCGCGCGAACCCGGGCCGCTACTGGTACGCGAACGTGATGATGGGGGCGCACGTGCTCGAGCAATCCCGTCTGCACGGGGTCGAGAAGCTCGTGATCGCGGGCACCGTCTGCTCGTATCCGAAGTTCACGCCGGTGCCGTTCGGCGAGGACGCGCTCTGGAACGGCTTCCCGGAGGAGACGAACGCGCCCTACGGCGTCGCCAAGAAGGCGGTGCTGGTGGGAGCGCAGGCGTACCGCGACCAGTACGGGCTGCGGAGTGCCTATCTGATGCCGGCCAACCTCTACGGGCCGGGCGACAACTTCCACGAGACGAACGCGCATGTGATCCCCGACCTGATCCGGAAGATGCTCGAGGGCCGGGACGAGGTCGTGCTCTGGGGAGACGGCAGCCCGACGCGCGAGTTCCTGTACGTCGACGACTGCGTCGAAGGGCTCACGCTCGCTGCGGAGCGCTATGACGGGCGCGAGCCGGTCAACCTCGGCACCGGTGACGAGATCTCGATCCGAGACCTCGCCGAGCTCGTCGCCGACCTGACCGGCTTCGAGGGCCGGATCGAGTGGGACAGCTCGATGCCGAACGGTCAACCGCGCCGTAGCCTCGATGCGAGCCGCGCCCGCGAGCTCTTCGGCTGGCGGGCGACGACGCCGCTCCGTGACGGGCTCGAGCGGACCGTTGCCTGGTACCGCTCGGTCGCCGCGGCCCATGCGACCGGCTGAGCGGTTTCGCCGGCTGCTCGAGCGGCCGCGACTGCTGGTCGCCGGTGCGATCGTCCTCCAGTGGCTGACGTGCCTCTTCGTCGGCCTCCGCGCGGACTCGGTCGACCTCGGAGCGGCCTCGCTGCTCAACGTCGTCGTCCTCGGCCCGCTCGCGCTTTTCTGTGCCTTCCGGATCACCGCCGGCGTCGGCGGGGTCGCACTCGGCGGCTGGACGCTGCTCGTGTGGGTCGTGCTGCCGTGGTTGGCGCCGGCATTCACGATCGCGAGCTACGACGCGACCCTGCGTGACCAGGTGCTGCCACTGGTGCTGGGGCTGACCGGCGATGCCGGGTATGCCGCCGGCGTGGCCTTCTTGGTCGCGGTCGCGTTGCTCCAGCGGTGGGGGCGCCCCGGCACCCTGGTGAGCCTGCTCCTCCTTGCCGTCGCCGGCGCAACTCTGCTCTGGAGCGCTCCCGAGCTCTCGCTGGACGCGCTGGATCGGAACATGGCCCTGCTGCGGGAGTACTTCTGGAGCCAGCGGCTGCTGCAGTGGGTGCCGTTCGCGGGCGTGATCGCCGTCGCCCGGCGCTCCTGGCCGCTGGCGGTCCAGCTCGGGGGCTGGCTCGCGATCTGGGTCGCTTTTCGGATGCCGAGCCCGAGCGCCACGGCCGACGGCGGCGAGCTGTTCCAGGCTCTCTTGCCCGCCCTTCCGGCCTACATCCTGCTCGTGGCCTCGCTGCCCCTGCTCGTTCCGACTCTCGCGAGCCGCCTCGGCCCGCTCGCACGCCCTGCCGAGGCGCCCTAGGGCTTGTCGCCCGCTTCGGTCCGCGTGCGCTGCTCGAGCAGCGCAAGCCGCTGCGCGAGGATCACATTCTGGTCGGCGAGCTTCGAGATCACGGTCGAGTAGTGGAGCAGCACCGCCAGGATGAAGAGCGTCGCGACCGCGAAGAGCACGGCGGGCGGGTAGCCGGTGACGCCGACCCAGCCGGCGATCGTGTTCAGCCCGCCGCGCCACGCCGAGAGCACGAGCAGCACCAGCCCGGTCGCGAGCCAGAGCAGCGCGTAGCGCTCACGCAGCCTCCGGCTCCGAATCAGCTCGAGCACGATCAAGATCAGCAGGATCGACGCCACCGTCGCGGCGATCGAGACGTAGAGCGGGGTCACAGGATCCATCTCACGATTCCTCCAGTGGAACGACGCGGCGGCGGAAGATGCCGACGAGCAGGGCCAGCGTCACCTTGATCGCGTAGTAGAGCGAGCGCAGCAGCGTGATCGACGAGCGACCGGTCTCCCGGCCGCGCATCTGCGCCGGCACCTCGAGGATGCGCAGCCGGTGGCGCACGACCATCACGACCGCCTCGACCTCGGGGTAGTCGTGCGGGTAGTCGGCGGCGAAGAGGCGGATCGCGCGCGCGTTGACGGCCTGGAAGCCGGACGTCGTGTCCGTCAGCTTCTGCCCCGTCAGCAGCGTCACGAGCTGTGCGAACCAGCGGATCCCGGCGCGGCGCGCGAAGGGCGCCTTGTAGTCGCCGCCGCCCTCGGCGAAGCGGGAGCCGACGACGACGTCGGCCTCGTCGCGCTCGAGGGGCGCGAGCAGGTTGGGGATCTGCTGCGGGTCGTGCTGGCCGTCGCCGTCGAGCCGGATCACGGTCGTGTAGCCGTGCGCGAGCGCGTACTTGAAGCCCGTCTGGACGGCGCCGCCGATGCCGAGGTTGAAGGGGAGGATGACGACGGCGGCGCCGGCGGCGGCCGCACGCTTGGCCGTCAGGTCCTCGGAGCCGTCGTCGATCACGACCACGTCGAGGTCGGGGTCGAACGCCCGCAGCTCCTCGACGACGCGCGCGACCGCCTCCTCCTCGTTGCGGGCCGGAACGATCGCGACGGCGGCGAAACGCGTCAGACACGCGCGCCTGCCGGAGCGCCGAGGCCGACCAGCGAGAGCAACTGGCGGGCGCGGTGGGCGTAGGTGTGCTCGTCGAGAACGCGCTCGCGCGCCCGCGCGCCCATCGCTTCCGCCTGTGCGGGGTCGTCGAGCAGCCCGCGGTACGCGGCGAGCGCCTCGTCGGCGTCGTTGACGACGAGCAGCTCCTGCCCCGGCTCGAACCAGCGCTCGATCCCCTCGTACGGGTTCGAGACGATCGCTGCACCCGCGCTGGCGAGCTCGAACGGCCGGCACGAGGAGGAGGCCGGGACGGTCGCGTGCGAGCGCCGCGTGATGTTGAGGTTGATCCGCGAGGCCGAGATCGCCTGGTTGAAGGCGTTGAAGGGAACGTCGCCCACGAGCCAGGCGCGACCGGTATCACCCTGGAAGTCGCGGCCGCCGAGGGCAAACTCGAGCTCCGGCGCGGCGCGGCTCGGCTCCCCCACCATCGCCGCCATCCAGTCGCGGCGGAACTTGTCCCCGTAGCCGTAGAAGAAGACGTCGTGGAGCTTCTCGACCGGCTTGGGCGCGAAGAACTCGGGATCGGCGCCCCAGAAGACGGCTTCCGCGCGCTTCGCGCCGAGCTCGAGCAGGCTGGGCAGGCCGCCCTCGGAGTTGGAGACGACGAGGTCGTACTCGGACGGATCGGCGCCGTGGTAGTAGTTGAAGCCCGTATCCATGCCGCCGAACTCGGGCAGGCTCATCGGCACGTCGCCGTCGTAGAAGATCACCGGGATGCCGAAGCGCTCGCGCAGGAAGGTGGGGATGCCGCGGAAGTGCGCCATCGGGACGGTGAAGACGACAACGGCGTCGACATCCTTCTCGCGCTCGAGCACCTTCGTCAGATGGCGCTTCCAGCGCGGCGTCACCCAGCGCCAGATCGCCTCGCGCGTGGCTTTGTCGAAGACGGTCTCGTCGGGCGAGTCCTCGGCGCGGCGCAGGTACTTGTCGCCCTTCAGGCGGGCGATCCCACCGCGAACGGCGGCGAAGCTCTCGCCCTCGACCCAGGTCGGGTTCGTCGCGGTCCGCCACCAGGGCGACTCCACCGGCCGGCCGCGGTACGGCGTCACGATCAGATCGGTTCCAACCTCGTACATGCCCTTCCAGAGCTGCCACCAGGCGGGCGTGCAGCCGTAGCGGAAGTCGAGGTCGACCGCCGAGGCGACGGCGAGGATCTTCGGCGCTTTCACGCTGGACAGCATAGGGAGGGAGGATGAAGACGCCGTTAGGAGCTGGGGTCTTCGCGCGGTCGGCATCCGCTTCTGCGGATGCCGACCCTGCGCCGGCTAGTACGCGCCGCGGCCGCCGATGACGGCGGGCAACGTCTTGACGAGGATCGAGATGTCGAGCCAGATCGACCAGTTCTCGATGTAGTAGAAGTCGAGCCGGACGAGGTCGTCGAACGTCAGGTTCGACCGACCGGAGATCTGCCAGAGGCCGGTGATCCCGGGGAGCACGTTGTAACGCTTGCGGTGCCACGCCTCCAGCTGCTGAAAGTCACGCAACGGCAGCGGCCGTGGCCCGACGAGGCTCATTTCGCCGCCGAGCACGTTGAGCACCTGCGGCAGTTCGTCGATCGAGAGCCGCCGCAGCACGCGGCCGACGCGCGTCACGCGTGGATCGTCGCGGATCTTGAAGAGCGCGCCACCCGCTTCGTTGTGCTCCTCGAGCACCGCCTGCTGCTCCGCCGCACCGAGCACCATCGTCCGAAACTTGAGCATCCCGAACTCGCGCTCGCCGACGCCGATGCGCCGGTCGCGATAGAGCACCGGGCCGCGCGAGTCCAGCTTGATCGCGAGCGCGATCAGGAGCCAGAGCGGCAGGCCGATGACGACGACGAGCACGCTGACGCCGAGATCGAAGGCCTTCTTCAGCGCCCAGTCCGCACCGGCGAGCACGGGCGGCTGCAGCTCGAACAGCGGCACGCCCTGCCCCGGCACGTACTCGCCACGCTGCAGCAGCAGCTCCGTCGTCTTCGGTGCGATCCGCACCCGAATACCGGTGCGATGCGCGGTCTCGACGAGCTCGAGCACGGTCTCCTCGTCGAAGCCGCCCTCGCTGAGGACGATCTCGTCCGGCCGCACCTGCTCCAACCGCGTCGCGAGCGGGCCGTCGCGCCCGGGCGCGAACGTGCCGACGAGGTCGTACGCGCCCTGGCGCCGTGACGACGTCAGCACACGCTCGAGCGAGGCGACGTGCGCGCCGTCGCCGATCAGCAGGACGCGGCGTCGCACGTGCAGCAGGCGCTGCAACTCGAGCGTGAGCGACTCGTAGGCCGCGCGGAGGAGCCCGATCGCCAGCGCCGAGGTGACGCATGCGGTCGGAATCAAGCCGGACGTCGTGAAGTCGTAGTTCGTCCCCCAGCCGAACGCGAGCGTGATCGCCGCGACGAGCACGATCGACGAGGCGATCTTGCCTGCTCCCGCGCGCCGCTCCCTCCTGGCATACAGGCCGGCCTGCCAGAAGACGAGCCAGGTGATCGGGATCAGGAAGGGGAGCCACTCGGCAGGGCCTGCGTCCCAGAGCAGGTTCCAGAAGATCTCGTCGCCGAAGACGATGCTGCGCAGCACGAGCGCCGCGTAGAGCCCCAGAGCGAGGCCGATCGCGTCGAGCGCCGCCAGCGTGACGATCGCCGCCACGCGCCGGACGAGGCTGCGGAGCGGGACGCTCTTGAACAGATACGGCTTGCCGGCCCGGAGGTCCGCGGACGCCGGAGCGCGGCTGCCAGGTTTCTGCCCGACGCCGACGGGAGGTGGAGCTACGGGCTCGGATGGCACGAGCCGATTCTAGGAGAAGGCTCGGGTAGATCCGACTGCGCGCTGGCCTCCGGCCACGCTGGCGGACGTGTGTAAGCTCGCCGCCGTGCCGTCTGTGAAGCCGTTTGTCTATCTGGCGCGGGACGAGGCGTACGTCTTCCGCCGCCTCGTCAACCGGACGCTCTTTCGGCGCAAGCTCCACGGGGACGTCGTCGAGCGGTTCACCGAGGTGTACTACGAAGGAGCGCTGTTCGGCGAGACGCGCGCCGACACACGCTGGCTCGGCGTGCGCACGGACAAGTGCCCGCTCGACTTGTGGATCTACCAGGAGCTGCTGCACGAGCTGAGGCCGGACCTGATCGTCGAGACCGGGACGGCGTTCGGCGGCAGCGCGCTCTACTTCGCCTCGCTCTGCGACCTGCTGGGGCACGGCAGGGTGCTCACGATCGACGTCCAGCCGCAGGAGGGCTGGCCGGAGCATCCGCGCGTCGAGTACTTCACCGGCTCGTCGGTTGCGCCGGAGACGCTCGAGCATGTCCGGCGCGCGGCCGAAGGCGCCGAGACCGTCCTCGTCGTGCTCGACTCCGATCATCGCAAGGAGCACGTGCTCGAGGAGCTGCGCCTCTACGCGCCCCTCGTCACGCCCGGGAGCTACATCGTCGTCGAGGACACGATCCTCAACGGCCATCCGGTCAGCCCCGACTTCGGCCCCGGGCCGATGGAGGCTGCCGAGGAGTTCGTGCGCACCAACTCCTCTTTCACGGCCGACCGGAAGCGCGAGAAGCTCTACCTCACCTTCAATCCGAAGGGCTATCTCCGCCGGTCGGACTGACAGGCGTCGAGCGTCACATTGCGGCGAAGCAGCCGCACTGCTCAGTCGTGCAGGCGCCGAACCGTCGCGACGACCGCGTCCGCCCAGCTGTCGATGGAGTGGCCGGTCTCGACCCGTCTCCGTAGCTCGCGGCCCGCGGCCTCCCTCCGTTCTGCGTCGGCGCGGGCGAACTCGTGCAGCACGCGCGCGAGGTCGGCGTCGTCGTCACTCGCGAAGAGAAGGTCGAGCGGGAGGTTGCCGAGGAACGCGTCGAAATAGGGGTTGCAGGCGAGGACGGGGACGCCGCAGGCGGCGGCCTCGTACACGACCTTGTCCAGCGCCCCGCCCGCGGGCTGAGACCACGTCGTGTTGACGACGGCGTCTGCAGAGCGGACGAGCTCCGGCACGAGCGGACGCGGCACTGCCTCTCCGACCGTCACGGCGCCGCTCAGACCCTCCGCCTCGATCAGTGCCTCGAGCTCGCCGCGATGCCGCCTCTCCTCAGCGGTCGTCGACGCGCCGTGGATCCTGACCTCGAGCACGAGCCCCTCGCGCTGGGCGAGGCCGCACGCTCGCACGAGCGTGGCGAAGCCCTTCGACGGCGACGTGCGCCCGAGCGCGAGCAGTCGCAACGTCCCGTCCTGGGGCGGCGCCGCGTCGCGGGCCGCGAACTGCGCCACGTCGATGCCGTGGCCGATCCCCAGCACCTTGGGCCGGTCGATCGGGTACGAGCGTCGGTCGACGCTCAGAGCGACGTCGGCCAGCGCCGTCGCGACCCGCAGCTCCCAGTCGATCGCCCAGTGCGTGTACCACATCGCCAGCGGCATCCGCACGACCTTCGCCAGGGGGGCCGCGAGCACGAGATAGATCGGGCACATGTGTGCGATCAGCGCGTCTGGCCGCCGCCGCGACAGCATCAGCGGCACGAGCGCGCGCATGTACTTGAGACCGCGGCCGATCCGCGTCGATGCCCCGAAGGTGTGCAGCGTGCAGTTCGCCGGCAGATCGTGAACGCCGATCCTGTCGGTGATCACGATCAGCTCCTCACAGCGCTGCGCGAGCGCACGCAGTTTCGCCACGGTCGCGCCGAGAATCGGGTCCTCAGCGTCCACGCGCTGCGTCACGAAGATCAAGCGCATCAGGCGCGAGCTTTCGTCTCTGCCTCGCGGAGAGAGGCGTCGACCAGCGACCTCACCCGCGCCGCGTACTCCGCCGGCGTCGTGTCCCACTCCTGGAAACGCTCGAACGCGGCCCGGCCGAGTCGCTCCGCGAGCGGGCGGTCGCCGAGAACCCGCACCAGCGCGTCGGCGAGCTCGCCGACGTCTCCCGGCTCGACGAGCAGGGCCTCATGATCGGCGCGTGCGACGTCCGGAATCCCGCCGACACGGCTCGCGACGATCCCGCGCCCGCGTGCCATTGCTTCGACCAGCACACGCCCCAGGCCCTCCGATCGCGACGGGAGGACGAGCGCCGTGGAGCGATCCATCTGCTCGGACACCTCGGACGGCAGAAGCTCCTCGATGTGCTCGACCTGCTCGGGCAGTTCCGCCACCAGGGCGTCGACGACGTCTCGACGACTGCCCGTGCCCACGATCACGAGGCGCGCTTCGGGAAGCTCGCGCGCAACCCGGCGCCAGGCCGCCGCGAGGCCGTCGATGTTCTTGTAGGCCTCGAGCACGCCCACGAACAGCGCCGTCGGTCGCTCCGGGAGCGGTGCGGGCGGCTTCGCGGTGAAGGTGGACAGATCCATGTAGGCCTCGAAGGAAGCCGTCGCGGGAGCGCCGCGCACGTCCTCGACCAGGCCCTCGGTGTAGCTCGAGAGCGCACGGACGGAGTCGGCACGGCGGAGCGCCGTGCGCCCGACGGCGTCGACGAGGGGCGACAGGAAACGCCGCGACGGCGAGCCGTAGAGCCGCGTCGCCGTCCGCCAGTCGCCGTGCACCTCGATCACGACCTGGGGCTTGCTCCCGCGGGCGAGCGCCCGGCCGACGAGCGCCGGCGCGCCCGTGTACGGGCTCTCGGCGATGATCGCCTCGGGTCGGAAGTCGATGATCTGCCGGCGCACGTGGAACGGCAGGCGGAGATAGAAGAGGAGGCCGTCGAGCGCTCCGACCCGACTCGGCTCGAGCAGGTGGAAGCGCTCATCGGTCGCAGGGCTGTGCGGGTCGGCCGAAGCGACGACGCGAACATCGAGCTCGCGCTCCAGCGCATCGAACTTCCTGGCGAGCCAGTCCGGAAGCGGCAGGCTGTAGCGCAGCCGCCCGACCATCAGGATCCGCGGGCGCGCGCCGTCCACGGTTGCGCCCGTCACCGCCGGCACGCCGCCTCCAGCAACTGCTCGATGCGGCCGTAGATTCGATCCGCGCCCAGCTCGGCGACGGACGCTCGCGCTCCGTCGGACAGCCGTGCGCGCAGCTCCGGCGACCCGAGCAGCCGCTCGAGCGCGTGACCGAACGCCTCCGGTGATCCCGGTGGCACCAGCAGCCCGTTGACGCCGTCGACGACGATCTCGCCGACCCCGCCGACCGCCGTGGCCACGAGCGGCGTGCCGACCGCGAGCGACTCGACCGCGGCGTGCGGAAAGTTCTCCCAGTCGCTGGAGAGGACAGCCGCCTCGGCCCCGGCCAGTGCATCCAGCACCTCGTCGCGGGGGAGCGAGCCGACGAAGCGCACCCGCCCGTTCAGGCCCGCACCATGCGCATGCTCCTCGAGGCGGGCTCGTTCGGGACCGTCGCCGATCACGGTCAGGTGGGCGTCCGGCACGTGCACGAGCGCGTCGAGCGCGACGTGCATCGCCTTCTGACGGGTCAGACGGCCGGCGAAGACGAGTCCGCGGCGCTCGGCCTTCGTCTCCGCTCGCGCCGGCGGAGCGGGATTCGGGACGACATGCAAGCGATCGTTCTCGAGCCCCCAGCCGCGGGCGATCTCGGCGAGGTACCTGCTCGGGACGACCAGGGTTTCGGCGCGGCGGAGCGCCCAGGTCCGTGCGCGCTTCAGCGTCAGCAGCCGCCGCCCTCTCGCCTCCTGGAACTCCTCGAGCGTTCCTTCGAAGAGACCCCACCGGCGGGCGCGTTCGTACGCCGGGTCGGACACGAGCTTCGCGACGAGAGGCCGGCGCGCGGCGACACTGGCGGTCGCGGCGGCCGCGTACGTGGCGGATGCGTAGACGATGTCGCTGTCGCGCGCGGCAGCTGCGGCGCGGAGCGTGAGCTCGCCGTAGCGGAGCGGAAACGGGCGTCCTCTGTCGATCACCGTGATCGGGCAGGGCCGCTCCGTCGGCGGCGCCGAGGCCATCGTCACCACCTGGACCTCGTGGCCGCGACTGCTCAGAAACCGCGCCAGCTCGGGCGCGTGTGTGGCAGGGCCGCCGACGTCAGGTGGCCAGATTCCGGGGAGGACAGTGATGCGCATGAGAAGGAGGAGCGGGCAGACCGGTACGGCCCGAGGCCCAGAACCACGCGCGTAGTATAGGGCGCGGCATGGCAGACCCCCGGGGTGAACCGCGCTGGCGGTCGGCGGTCGACGTGCCGCTGATCGTGCTTGCAACGGCGATCGTCTTCAGCCTCGTCCGGTCGATCGACCAGCCCGGTTTCTCGCTCGAGGTCGCCGGCAGCGAGGTCACTTTCGTGTTGACGGACGCGGCGCTCGCCGTCCTCGCCGGATTCTGTGTGCAGCGGCTACTCAGCGGCGGCCGGCTGCCGGGACCTGCGCGTCCCGTCGTCGCCGCAGCCGCCGCCTTCTCGGTCTGGCTGCTCGTCTCGTCGGCGGCGAACGGCGCCGACGCGGTGGTCGCCGCCGTCAAGCTGCTCGAGTACGGCGTGCTCGCACTCGGCTTCGTGCTCTTCGTGCGGAGCAGGGATCAGCTCTGGCTGGTGGTGTGGGTGCTGGTCGCGTTCACCGTCGTGGCAGTGGGGTACGGCCTGCTCGGCTTCTTCGATGCCCCGTTCGTCGATGCCCCCTTCCCGGGACGTCGCCAGCCGTCCTTCCTCGGGGAGCACGATCTCGCAGCGCTGTCGACGATGACGCTCGCGCTGGGGCTCGCGGCGCTGTTCACGCCGTCCCACGGCCTCGGTCGCCTGCCGCTGGTGGCAGGGGTCGCAGGAGCCATCGGCGTCGTGCTCGGGGCTGCGCTCGCCGGGCTGCTCGGGCTGTACCTGACCGTCGCGGCGATCGTCGCGGTCGCGATCGCGCGCGGCGCCGCGACGAAGCGTGCCGTCGGGTTGACGGCGGCGGCCACGGTCGGGATCACGATGGGTGTCCTCGCGCTTCGCTCGGGCGACCTGGGAGCATTCCTCCGCTCGATCGGGATCGGAGAGCCTCGTGACGATCCGTTCAGCAATGCCGCCAGCTGGAACGAGCGCCTGATCGACGCGTACATCGGCGGCCGGATCTTCCTCGAGAATCCGATCCTCGGCACGGGCTGGTACGGCCTGCTGCCGCCGCGCGAGTACGTGCAGTTCATCGACGATGCGCAAGCGCGCTTTCCGGACGAGCCGGCGAGCTACTTTCCGTCCATGGACGGGTTCATCCCGCAGCAGACCTACGACCAGGTGCTGTACGAGCTCGGGATCGTGGGCGCGCTGCTCTTCCTCGTCCTCGCGTTCGTGCTCGTGCGCACCAGCGCGCGGGTCGTCCGCACCTGGCCCCGCAACGATCCGGACGAGCTCGCCGCCTACCTGCCGGCGGCCTGGGTCGCAGCGCTGGCCGGCGGCCTCGCCGGTGCGGCCTTGTTCGGCGGGGTTCCGCTCGCCGCCATCTTCTGGCTCACGATCGGCGTCGCTGCGCTCGCGCCGTCCCTCGCCGAGCGCATTCCCGGCCGGCAACGCACGTGAGCCTGTCGATCGTGCACGTGATCGCGCGGCTGAACGTGGGTGGGGCCGCACTGCACGTCCTCCAGCTCGCGCATGAGCAGGTGCGCCGCGGCCACGACGTCGTCGTCGTCGCGGGCACGCTCGCTGCGGGCGAGGAATCGATGGAGTACGTCGCGGACGAGCTCGGAGTGCGGCTCGTCAAGCTGCCCGTGCTGCAGCGGGAGCTGTCCCCGCGAGCAGACTCGACGGCGATCGTCGCGCTACGGCGTCTGATCCGCGAGCGGCGTCCCGACGTCCTCCACACCCACACGGCCAAGGCCGGCGCCACCGGCCGGCTCGCCGCCCTCGCCGCGGGCGGCGCCCGTCCGCGCGCGATCGTCCACACCTACCACGGCCACGTGCTCAGCGGCTACTTCAGCAGGCGCTGGGAGCGCGTCTTCCGCTGGATCGAACGCGGGCTCGCGCTCACGTCCGGCACCCTGATCGCCGTCAGCGACGAGGTTCGGGACGATCTCGTCGGCTTCGGCGTCGCACCGGCGCGCCGGTTCGTTGTCGTCCCCTACGGCTTCGAGCTGCCGCCCTGGAGCGCCGCGGACGACGAATCGCGCCGCGCGCTGCGCGACGAGATCGGCGCGGATGAGACGGCGTTCGTCGTCGGCTGGGCCGGGCGCCTGACCGCGATCAAGCGCCCGCTCGATCTGATCCGTACGCTGCGCGCGCTCGTCGACGAGGGCGTCGACGCGTTGCTCGTGCTCGTCGGCGACGGCGAGGACCGCGCCACGGTCGAGGCGCTCGCGGCCGATCTCGGCGTCGGCGACCGCTGCCGTCTCGTCGGATTCCAGCAGAGCATCCGCCCCTGGTACGCGTCGTTCGACGCGCTGCTGCTGACGTCCGCGAACGAGGGGACGCCCGTGGTCGCGATCGAGGCGCTCGCGGCCGAGCGACCCGTGGTGGCAACGAGGGCCGGAGGCACCGGGACCGTGGTCAGGAACGGCGAGAGCGGCTACCTCGAGTCGATCGGAGACACGGAGGCCTTGGCGGCGCGACTGGCGAGGCTGGCCCAGGACCCGGAGCTGCGCGCGCAGATGGGCGCGCACGGGGCCG
Source organism: uncultured Gaiellaceae bacterium (assembly GCA_963820695.1). Lineage (GTDB taxonomy): Bacteria > Actinomycetota > Thermoleophilia > Gaiellales > Gaiellaceae > Gaiellasilicea. The sequence goes on from CAWGAP010000003.1 coordinate 269,271, forward strand.
AGGACGTGCGGACGCGCTTCGCGATCGGGCGCATGACGGACGAGGTCGAGGAGATCTACCGGCGGCTGCTGCGGTGAAGGTCCTCCACCTGCACAAGGTGACGGGCGTCAGCGGTTCCGAAGGGCACCTGCTCGCGCTCCTCCCCGCCCTGCGCGAGCGGGGCATCGATGCGCGCTTCCTGGGCCTCGACGTGCCCGAGACCGACGCACCACGCTTCTACGACGCACTCGACGCCGTCGCCGTCCCGCACCACTCCGTCCGTTGCGGGACGGACGTGAGCCCACGGATGGCGCGGGACGTCATCCGCGCCGTCCGGGCCGAGCAGCCCGATCTCGTCCACACCCACCTCGTCCACGCCGACATCTACGGCGGGGTCGCAGCGCGCGTGCGTGGGATCCCGACAATCTCGACCCGCCACAACGACGATCGCTACCTGCTCGGCCCGTTCCGCTACGTCGACCGCGCCTTCGCCCGGCCCGCTCGCCGGCTGATCGCGATCTCGGACGCCGTGCGCGTCTTCCTCGAGCGAGCCGGCTACGACCCGGCCAAGCTGGTGACGATCCGCTACGGGCTCGACGAGCTCCCGGCAGCTCCGTCCGAGCCGACGCCCGCCGCTGCCGGGATCCCGGCCGACGCGCCGCTCGCGCTGGCGGTCGGCCGGCTGATCGAGCAAAAGGACCACGCGACGCTGCTGCGCGCATTCGCGCGTGTCCGCTCGGCGGTGCCGCAGGCACGGCTCGCCATCCTCGGCAGCGGCCCACTCGAAGCGGAGACGCGGCGCCTCGTCGCCGAGCTCGGCCTCGACGACGCCGTCGCGATTCCCGGACGCACCGACATCCGCGAGTGGCTCGAGCGGGCGGACGTCTTCGTGCACACGTCGCGCTGGGAGGGGTTCGGGATCGTGCTGCTCGAGGCGATGCTCGCCGGGCTCCCGGTCGTCGCGACGCGCGTGAGCGCCCACCCTGAGATCGTGGCCGACGGCGAGACAGGACTGCTCGTCGAGCCCGGCGACGACGCGGGGCTCGCGGAGGCGCTCGGCGCACTGCTCGCCGACCCCGCTCGCGCTGCCGCACTCGGCGCGGCGGGGAAGCGGCGGGCGCGCGACGAGTTCTCCGTCGCGCGGATGACGGACCGCACCCTGGCGGTCTACGACGACGCGCTCCGCGTCTAGGAGTGCCCGGCGACCTTCGCAACCAGATGGAAGTTCGCCGTCAGCGAGCCCGGCCGCGGCTCGCGTAGCGACGCGACCCGTGCGTCGAGCGCCGAACCCGTTCGGTTCAGCAGCCAGACAGGCCCGCGCGCGAGCACCGAGCGCCGCAAGGCGATCTCTGTGTAGATCCCGAGCAACATCGCGAGGCACGTGGCCGTTCCGGCGCCGGGTGTCACCTCGACCGACTCCCAGTCGTCGTTCTCGGCGAAGAGTCGCTCGAGGCCGGCGTAGGTCCAACGCCAGTAGTCCTGCGGCGAGGGGTGATAGACCTGGACGCCGTGCGTGGACGCCAGGACGCGGCCTCCGGGGGCGGTGACGCGGCGCAACTCCTTGACGGCTCGCACAGGGTCGTCGCAGTGCTCGAGCACCTGCGTGCACAGGACGAGGTCGAACGCGCCGTCCTCGACCGGAAGCTCCTCGACCCGTCCCACCAGCTCCGCCGCCGGCTGCGGAACGACGTCGACCCCGACGTACTCGCTGGCACGCGCGGCGAAGAAGGGGTAGTACGGCTTCGGCCCGCAGCCGACGTCGAGCACGCGGTACCCCGTGCCGGCCTCCTGCGCCTGCTGCTGGAGCCACGCCGCGAGCGGCGCACGTACGGCCCACTGTGGTGTGCTCAGTCGAGGACGGCGCCGCTCCTCACCCGGCCAGTCGTCCACGCTCGGCACGTCGGAGAGCCTACTCACGTGCGAGCGCCTCGGTCGTGCGCGGAGGCGGCCTCTGATCCCGGTGGATCCGCAGGTAGAGGAAGGCCCAGGAGACCGCGTACGCGAGCGACGACACCAGCAGCGCCACCGCAGCTCCGGTGGCGCCCCAGTGCAACCCGAGCACGAGGACGAGGGGGAGCAGCAGCGCCGTCTCGATCGCGGCGGTCAAGAGTCGCAGCCCGGGTCGCCCGATCGAGACGGGGAAGGACTTCGACCAGCCGACCGAGAGCTGAACGGCGGCGGCGATGAGGATGATCCTCGCAGCGTCGGTCGCGGGCAGGTACCGGGCCCCGAAAACGAGCTCGATCAGGCGCGGCATGAGCCAGTAGAAGAACGGTACGACGACAACCCCGATCAGGAGCGCGATCAACGTGTAGCGGCGGACACCGGAAAGAACTCGCTCGTTCCGACCGCGCTCCCAGTCGCGTGTGTGCTCGGTGAGCAGGATCAGGCGCACCGGCCCGCTGGCGGCGTTGAACCCGGTCATCGGCGCCAGTGCGATCCTGAAGAGGCCGACCTGTGTCGGCCCTGCCGCGATTCCGAGCAGCAGCGGCGCCAGCGCATTGCGGAGCGAGACCATGCCCGTCGCCGCGCTCGACTGGAGCACGAATGAGGCGACTCCGCGGCGGTCCTCGGCGAGCGCGGCGGCCGGCGCGACCGGGAAGCGGCGGAACGCCGCGATCCCGACGGCGACGACGGCCGCCGTCCCGACCGCCTGGGCGATCACGATCCCCGCGATCGTCTCCACGAGCCCGAGTTGGACCCCGACGACGATCGCGATCAGACGCAGCCCGGCGGTGAACGCCTGCGCCACCCCCCTGAGGTCGTACCGGCCGCGGAGGAGGAGCGCACTGGTGGCGACGTTCTCGGGGGCCTGGACGAACGGCAGCGCGGCGGCGACCGCGAGCGGAAGCGCGAGCTCTTCCGACCCGAAGATCCACCCCGACAGCGGCGCGAGGGCGAGCAGCGCAATCCCCGCGAGCGCACCGCCGGCGAGCTTCAGCTCGAGCGCACGCCGGAAGAGCCGGCGGAGGCGACCCCAGTCCTCGGCGACCACGTAGCGGAAGCCGTACTTCGTCAACGAGTCCTCCACCGTGAGGTCGAGGAGCGACTGGAAGAACCCCGTGGCAGCCAGCACCGTCGCGAAGAGCCCGAACTCGACGAGGCTGAACCCGCGGGCCGCGACAACGGAGGCGACGATGCCGAACGCCACGGCTGTGTAGAGCCCGACTGCGGTCGCTGAGCGGCGCCAGAGAAGCCGGGAGCCCATGTCGGGAGGCCAGTATAGAGACCCCTCTTCCCGGCTCCCCGAGCCCGTTTCGCTAGGCTCCCGCGCGTGCCGGCCGAGAGCTTCATCTCCGAGCCCTATCGCGGCCTCCCGGACGACGCGGAACGACTCGCTGCGATCCGCGGGCAACTGGACTCGGAGGGGGTCGTGGAGCTGACCGAGTTCCTGACGCCCGAGGGGCACGCCCTCCTGAAGCAGCAGATCCTCGACCTCGAGAGCAAGGCGACGTCCAGCAGCGCGGGCAGCAACCAGAAGTACGCGCTCAAGGGCGAGCACTTGAAGGAAACCGTCGTCGGGGAGATCGCGGGCTCCGGGTACATCCTCGGCGTCGTCAACGGGATCCTCGAGCCGTGGGTCGCAGACGATCCGATCCGCACCGACGAGATCGTGCCCGGGATCAACATCATGCGCGGGCCGGGCGACGTCACCGCCTACCACTTCGACGGGACGTACCTGAACATGATTCTGCCGGTGGTCGTGCCGAAGATCGTCGGAGAGCGACGAGGACAGCTGATCGCCTACCCGAACATCCGCTCCTTCAAGATGACGTTCTGGGACACGAAGGTCGTGCCTGCGCTGGCCAGGGTCAAGCCGCTACACCGCCTCTTCCGCAAGCGGGAGGTCGACTACCAGGAGCGCGGCGCGTACCTCTTCTACGGCTATCGCACGCTGCACGGGGTCGAATCCCCCGCCGAGGCCGGTCTGCGCGCGGTCACGAACCTGACCGTCGGCCCGAAGCGCTTTCTCGCCGGCCGGAACAGCTCGCGGCGCTAGCTAGCCGCGGAGCTTCTGGAACGCGGCGAAGGAAGGCTTCTTCGCCCCCGAGGCGGTCAGCAGGCCCGACTGCCAGCCCTGATTGACGCCGAGGCGCTCGTCGCGCAGCAGGAACCAGAGGAACATGTCGATCCGCGGATTCCGCTTGGCGATTCCGTAGGCCTGCGTCAGGTAGCGCGCCTGGTTCGCGAACGAGACGCCGAAGATCTTGTCCGGCGGGTTCGTCTGATAGCCGTACTCGGTGATCCAGATCCGCTTGTTCCCGTAGAGCCGCGTCACCTCGCGGATGAGCAGGTTGATGTTGCCGAGCGTGATCGCGGTCGCCGCGTTGCCGTGGATCCCGGGCGGCGGCGGCGTGCTCGGGGTCTCGCGCGGGGCGCCGTAGTACGGGTGATGGGCGTAGGCGTCGAACCCCTTCGCCCCCGCCTTGTGCATGGCGCGCAGAAACGGCAGCGGCGAGGTGGCGGGACGGCTCGAGTTCGGGTTGTTGTTGCCGCGCGGGCCGGTGACGCCGCAGGCGACCTTCGAGGCGCCGACGGTGGTCTTGCGCACGCCCTTGACGACCGCGTTGCAGATCTTCGCGTAGTCGATCGCGCTCTGGATCACGTCCTTGCCCTTGACCTTCTTGTACTGGGGCCGCAGGAAGGCCGGGTTGTTCGGCTCGTTCCAGGCGAGCCACTGGCGCACAGGCGGCAGGATTCGGCCCTCCTTGGTCCGGAAGGTGCCGCTGTAGCGGCGCGCGGCGGCGGTCGCGAAGCGCTCGAGATCGAGGGCGCTCTTCGGGACGACGTTGACCCCCTTGGCCCCGTTCGCCCAGGGCGGCGTCCCGACGATCGAGAAGACGACCTTGATCCCGTACTGCTGCGCGAAGAAGACGGTCCGGTCGTAGACCGACCAGTCGTACGCGGGATCGTTCGAGTTCATCGGGTTCACCGGCCGCCGCTTCGCGACGCCGTTCGGCCCACCCCAGACGAGGTTGACCCGGATCAGCTGTGTCTTCAGCTGCTTCAGCTGCGGGAAGACCTTGTCCGGGTCGCCGTAGTTGATCTGCGCGTCGTCGAAGATGCCGTGCTGGATGAAGCGGGACGCAGACGCAGACGGCACGGCCAGAAGCGCCACTGCAGCCAGGACGAGCAGAAACCCGAGCGCGGGTCTACGCAACCGGTGCTTCCCGCAGCGACGAGTGCAGCTTGCGCAGCCCCTCGTCGAGACCCACCTCGGGCTCCCACCCGAGTACCTGCTGTGCCCGTGTGATGTCGGGCTGGCGCACCTTTGGATCGTCGACCGGCAGCGCCTCGTAGACGATCTCGCTGCCGCCGCCCCAGACCTCGAGCACCTTCTCGGCCAGCTCGAGCAGGGTGAATTCCTGCGGGTTGCCGATGTTGACGGGCAGATGCTCGCCGCTCTCGGAGAGGGCGATCAGGCCGCGGATCAGGTCGTCGACGTAGCAGAAGCTGCGGGTCTGGCTGCCGTCGCCGAAGACGGTGATCGGCTTCCGCTCCATCGCCTGGCGGACGAAGGTCGGGATCGCGCGCCCGTCGTGCGGACGCATGCGAGGGCCGTAGGTGTTGAAGATCCGGACGATCGCGGTGTCGACGCCCTGCTGGCGGTGGTAGGCCATCGTCAACGCCTCCGCGTAGCGCTTCGCCTCGTCGTAGACGCCGCGGGGGCCGATCGGGTTGACGTGGCCCCAGTAGGTCTCCGGCTGCGGGTGCACCTGCGGGTCGCCGTAGACCTCGCTGGTGGAGGCGAGCAGGAACCGCGCACGCTTGAACTTGGCCAGCCCGAGCGCGTTGTGGGTTCCGTGCGAGCCGACCTTCAGCGTCTGCAAAGGGAGCCGCAGGTAGTCGATCGGGCTGGCCGGGCTCGCGAGGTGGTAGACGAAATCGACCGGCTCCTCGATCCGGATCGGCTGCGTCAGATCGTGCGGCACGAACGCGAACGCGTCCGTGCGCATGTGCTCGATGTTCGCGAGCGAGCCCGTCTCCAGATTGTCGACGCAGATCACCCGGTGCCCCCGCTCGAGCAGCGCATCGCAGAGATGAGACCCGAGAAAGCCGGCACCGCCCGTGACGACTGAAGTAGGCATCGCGCGGCAGGATACTCAACGGACAGGCCGACTTCGTTCCCGCTTACGAACTTCTTACGTGCGCAGGCTCGCTCCTTCGTCGCGCGTTCTCGGCGAGCCATGCCGCGCCGGCGCTCCAGAGGACGAGCAGGGCGGGCAGGCCTGCCTGCAGGTACCTCGGATGCTCCCAGGTCGCGCGGAAGAAGGCGTAGATCGCAGCGTTCGCGAGCACGCCCCCGAGCAGCATCAGTGCGACGGGACGAGACCGCAACGCCATCACACCGATCGCCACGAGCGGCAGGAGCAGGGCGAGCAGCAGCGGCCGCCAGACGGTGGAATCCGTGAACGTCGTGACCAGGTAGTCGTTCGACCAGAGCGGCAGCCCGGTCTGGTCCCGCGCGAGCGCGAGGTCATAACCGCGCTTCTTCGGCAGGAACGCGAGCATGATCGGCAGCACCGCGACGCCGCCGACGACGAACCGACCCACGCTTCGCCAGTCCCGCTCCGACGCGAACAGGATCGCGGCGGCCGCCGCGAAGACGATGTTCGTCGGTCTCACCGCAGTCGCGTAGCCGAGGACGATCCCGGCCGTCACCAAGGCCCAGGGCGGACGACCTCTGACGAGCACGAGCGCGAGCCCGCCGGCGACACAGGCGGTCGAGACAGGCTCGGTGTAGAGCTCGAGCCCCGCCTCGATCGCCCAGGCGCTGTTCGCCCAGGTCCGCTCCCCCAGGAGCAGCCACGTCAGGAACGGCCAGAAGGTGAACAGCGCCGCCGCGGCGAGCCCGATCCGCCGGCTGCCGCTCACGCGCTGCCCGATGAACGCGGTCGCGAAGATCGTGACGGTGTTCGCCACGATCGCGAGCGCGATTCCGACACCGACCGCGACCTCGTTGTCGATCCAACCGATCACGCGGAACGGCACCAACGGGAGGCTGAGGAGGAGCGGCCAGCCCACCGCGCCCGCAGGCGCCTGCCCGTCGAGATTCAGGATCACCGCCGCGAGCAGGCACGAGACGAGCCCGGCGGACGCGGCGATCACCCAGTGGCGGTGGCCCGGATAGCGGCGCCATGCCCACAGCGCACCGAGGCTTCCCGCAACCAGGACGACGAAGAAGACGGGCAGCAGGAGACCCAGGCCCGCTCCGGCGGAGATGATCGCGCGCGCTGTGTCGATGTAGCCGTTTGCGTCACCACGCGGCCCCGCGTAGGAGTAGGACGGGAAGCCGGGAAGCGCGCCCCCGAAGGCGAGTGCGGCCAACGGGATCGCGGCTCGCACGGCCGCGAGCGCCCCGAGCCAGAGCAGCCACCTCGACGTTTCAGCAGCCCGCATACACTGAGTCGATGCTCGTCGCCGGGCTCCTGTCGCTGCTCGTGCCGGGCGTCGGCCAGCTGTATCGAGGGGCGACGCGTCGCGGGCTCGTGCTGCTCGGCATCACGCTGTGCATCATGGTCGGCGGCCTGCTCCTCGGGTCGCGGGTCACGCTGGACGCACTCTCGGGCGTCGACCGGTCGATGGTAACGGCGATTCTCGCGGCCGATCTGGCCCTACTCGCGTTCCGGGTGTTCGCGGTCGTCGACGCAGTCCAGGGAGCGGTTCCGCTCCTGGTCGCCGTCCTCGTCGCGCTCACAGCCGCGCCCCACGTCGCCGCCGGCTGGGTCACGGTGCGGAGCTACGACGTGCTCGAGAGCGTCTTCGCCGACGAGGAGCCGTGCGGGACGGCCTGCGACCGCGGCTCCGTCCTGCTCGCGAACGTGGTGCATCCGCTCCCGGAGTGGGTGCCGAAGGACGCGTGGGAGTGGGCGCTCGTCGAGCGGCTCGGGCCGGGTGAGGTGGCGCCGCTCGAAGCGGACGCGCGCGTCGTCGCCGCACAGCCCGCGTCGCGGAAGCCGTGGACGACGATCCTCCTGCTCGGCACCGACGAAGGCCCGGGTAACTGGGGCGCGCGCACGGACACGATCATTCTCGCCGCCGTCCAGCACGGCACGGGCCGGGCCGCCGCGTTCGGCGTCCCCCGCAACTTCGCCCAGGTGCCGCTCGGGAAGAAGGGCCGGCCGTCGAAGGTGCCGCTGAACGCGATCTTCGGCCTCAACGGCGGTGGCGACGAAGGGGCGATTGCGCTGAAGCAGGCGGTCTCGAACCTGCTCGCGGTCCGGGTCGACTACTACGCGCTCGTCAACCTCGTCGGCTTCGCCGACCTCGTCGACGCGCTCGGCGGCGTCGAGATCAACGTCAAGGAGCGCCTGCACGACGAGGTGACGCGACCTGCGTGGGGCGAGCCGAAGCCCACGATCGACGTCGTCCCCGGCCGCACCTACCGCTTCTACGGGCGGGAGGCGCTCGCGTACGTCCGCTCCCGGAAGGACTCGAGCGACTACACGCGGATGGCCCGGCAGCGCTGCTTCCTGAGCGCGATGGCCGACCAGCTCGACCCGGTCCGGGCAATCCGAAACTTCGGCTCGCTGGCGAGGACGATCGAGACGAACGTCAGCACCGACATCCCGCTGAACCGGCTGCCGTCGCTCGTCCGCCTGGTCAGCTCGGTCGACTCGCGCCGGACGCTGACGGTCACGTTCGGCTTCGATTACTTCTTCGGCCGGCAGAAGGCCGGCAACTATCCCGTTCCCGCCCTCGGCCGGATCCGGACGACCGTGCGGCAGGCGATCCTCACACCGGAGCTCCTGAAGCGGACCGGCAAGGCGACGACGGCCGAGCAGGCCTGTTAGCCCACAGCACCCGATAGCTCGAACGGGGGACGCGTCGAGGCCGCTGTCCGAGCATGCTTCGACGGCTCCTCGTGCGGGAGCAGACGAAAGGACTGCGGGCTTGAAGACCCTTCGCGTACTCGTTGCGGACGACCACCGGCTGATGCAGGCCGCGATCCGGCGCGCACTTGCCGACGCGGAGGACTTCGAGATCGTCCACGAGGTCTCGATCGGCAGCCACGTCGTCCCCGCAGTCCGCGAGACGACCCCCGACGTCGTCCTGCTCGACCTGCGCATGCCCGAGCTCGACGGCCTCTCCTGCCTCGAGCGGCTGCGCAAGCACGACCCGACCGTCGCGGTCGTCATCCTCTCGAGCTACAGCGACCCGGAGCAGATCGAGGCCGCCCGCCGGGGCGGCGCACGAGGCTACGTCGTCAAGACCGTCGAGCCCGTCGATCTCGCCAAGGTCCTCCGCACGGCGCTCTCGAGCACCTCCTTCACGGTTTGGGGTGCGGATGCGGCACAAGCCTCCGACCGCCCGTCCGGCGCGACCGTCCTGAGCGAGCGGGAGAACGCCGTTCTCGATGCGGTGGCGCGAGGGCTGTCGAATCGTGAGATCGGCCGCCAGCTCTGGATCAGCGAGCAGACGGTCAAGTTCCACCTTCGCAACGTGTACCGGAAGCTCGGCATCTCGAGCCGGACCGAGGCGGCCCGGTACGCCTACCGCACGGGCCGAGTGGCGGCGCTGACCGTCGAATCGGCCTAGCCGGCCCCAGATGAGCGCTGCGATCGAGAATCCCGAGGCGAGGGCCCTCGAGCCGGGGCTCGCGGAGGCCAACGAGCGGCTTCTGGTACGGCTGGGCTTCGACCTCCACGACGGGCCGCTGCAGCAGGTCTACGCGCTCGCACAGGACATCCGGCTGCTGCGAGAGCAGGTCGTGATGCTGGTCGGGAGCGAGCACCACGATCCGGTCGTCGGGCGCTTCGCCGACCTCGACTCGCAACTCGCTGAGCTGCATCAGGACCTCCGCGACCTGGCCCACTCGCTCGAGCCGCGTTCCCTGCTCCAGCAGCCGCTCCCGGAGGCAGTCGAGCGCGAGCTTGCGGCGCTGAGCCGCCGGACGGGAATCTCCACGTCGCTCGAGCACGACGGGTCGTTCGACACGCTCACGGCCTCGCAGCGGATCGCGCTGCTGCGCGTCCTCCAGGAGGCGCTGAGCAACGTCCGGCAGCACAGCGGCGCCGCGGACGTCGCCGTGACGCTCCGCAACGGCGCGAACGGGGTCTGCATGGAGATTCGAGACGACGGCCACGGCTTCGATCCGGACGCCGTCCAGCCGGACGCGGACGGGCAGAGCGGGATCGGCGTCGTGGGGATGCGTGAGCGCCTGCGGCTGCTCGGCGGCCGGCTCGAGATCGACAGCGCCCCCGGCGGGCCTACCGCCGTCCGGGCGCGGCTGCCTCGCTGGACCGCTACGCCCTGATCCGGATCGGCGTCCCGACCGGGACGAGATCCTTGAGGCGGAGAATCGCCTCGTTCGCGACCCGCACGCACCCGTGCGAGACCGCCTGTCCGAGCAGCGACGGCGCGTTCGTGCCGTGGATCCCGACGATGCCGCCGCCGGGCCACTCGCTCAGCTTCGAGTAGGCGCTCGTCTCGAATCCGAACGCGCCGAGGACCGGCGAGCTCGGGCGGAACTTCGCCATCACGTAGAAGCGGCCGAGCGGCGTCTCCATCCCGTACGCGCCGACCGCGACGCGAGTGCGGAGCACGACGCGACCTGCGTTCCGGAGCTCGAGCGTCCGGTCGCCGACGTCGATCACGATCTCCTTCCGGATCGGCTTGACGTCGACGCTGGCCGCCGGCACCCAACCCGTGCGGCCGTTGGGACGGCCGGGCAGGCTGATCCGGTACCACGCAGGCTCTCCCTTCGCGTCGCGCTTGATCGCCAGAGCGAGCACGATGCGGGGCCGGAAGTCGTCGCGGAACTGGCTGAGCACGGTCGCCCTCGGCGCCGTCCTGCTCGGCTGCGTCCGCACCGCCACCTGCGCCCAGACGATGTGACCCGCTGCGGGGACGCTCGCGCGTGCCGCCTCGGCCCGCGCCTCTCCCGTGATGGCGAGAAGCGCGAGCGCGAGGCAGGCGGCGAGGCTAGCCCGTGACCGGAGGCGGAAGGAAGACACCGACGACACCGATCCTTCTCGTCGAGCACCGACTGGGCTGGTTCGTCATCCGGATCTCGACGATCCCGGTGCGCGGAGGCCGCACGGAGATCGCCACCCGGCCGCGGCCGTTCGTGGTCGCGGCCTTGTTCAGGCCGGGCCCCTTGACCAGGATCCGAACGCCGCCGACGCCGCGATTCTTGTCGACCACGATGACCCTGACGACTCCGCGCCGGCCGACCGAGAGCGACCGCGGCTGCACGATGAGCGTCGGGCAGCTGGCGACGGGCGGCGCGATCGGACCCCGCACGAGGGTCGGCGCGGTCGCGCGGTTGTTCGCCGTGTTCGCCTCGGACTGCTCGCCGACGACCGTAGCCGTGTTGAGCAGTGCGCCCGGCTCCGTCGGCCGCACGACGATCGTGATCGTCGCCCGGCCGCCGCTCAGCATCGTGCCGAGGCTGCAGCGCACGACGCGGCCGCCGGTGCACGTGCCCTGGCTGCTGGCGACGGAGACGAAGGTCGTCGCCGCCGGCAGCGCATCGGCCACGCGGACGTTGGTCGCGGTATCCGGCCCAGCGTTCCGCACCGTCAGCGTGTAGGTCAGCCTGGCTCCGACGAAGACGGGGTCGGGACGATCGGTCTTGATGATCGAGAGATCGATCGTCGGTGCTGCGACAACAACCGCGGTGGGCGGAACCGGCGTCGGAGGCGGCGGCGGGGGCGGCGGCCCGGCGGTGATCGTCACCGTCGCGTCGTCGCTGCCCGAGAGCTCGCCGTTGTCGTCGTCGATGCCGGAGGCGGTGACGACGTCCGTGTGCGTGCTGCCCGCGGCGCCGCTGACGGCGCCGGTGAAGGTGCAGTCGTAGCTCGCACCGGGGGCCAGTGTCTGCGGAACGTCGCAGGTGCCCTTCCCGTCGAGGTCGCCGTAGATGTCGTCGCTGAGGCTCGTGATCGTGACCGAGTCCACCGCCGACGTGTTCTTGACGGTGACCGCGAAGGTGATCGTGCCGCCGGGCTCCTGGATCGAGACCGGGCTGGCCGACTTCATCACGGTGATCGAGCTGGGCAGGTTGGTGATCCTGACGGTCGCGTCATCGTCGTCGGAGACCGGATTGCCGTCGTCGTCGGTGCCCGACGCGGTGACGACGTCGGTGTGGCTGCTGCCCGCGTTACCGCTGACGGCTCCGGTGAAGGAGCAGTCGTAGCTCGCACCCGGGGCCAGGGTCTGCGGGACGTCGCAGGTGCCCTTGCCGTCGAGGTTGCCGTAGATGTCGTCGGTGAGGCTCGTGATCGTGACCGAGTCGACGGCCGACGTGTTCTGGATCGTGACGTCGAACGTCGCGTTGCCGCCCGGCTCCGGCAGCGAGGTCGGCGTGGCCGACTTCGTCACCGCGATCGAGCTGGCGACGTTCGAGATCGTCACCGTCGCATCGTCGTCGTCCGAGACGGGATTGCCGTCGTCGTCGGTGCCGGATGCCGTGACGATGTCCTTGTGGGAGCTGCCGGCGTTGCCGCTGACCGCACCCGTGAACGAGCAGTCGTAGCTCGCGCCCGCCGCGATCGTCTGCGGCACGTCACAGGTGCCGTTCCCGTCCAGGTTGCCGTAGACGTCGTCGTTCAGGCTCGTGATCGTGACCGAGTCGACCGCAGAGGTGTTCTCGATCTTCACGTCGAAGGTCGCGTTGCCGCCCGGCTCGGGCAGAGACGTCGGCGTGGCCGACTTCGTCACCGCGATCGAGCTCGCCTGATCGGTGATCCGAACCGTGGCGTCGTCGTGAGCGGAGACCGGATTGCCGTCGTCGTCGGTGCCCGAAGCAGTAACGACGTCGGTGTGGCTGCTGCCGGCGTTGCCGTTGACCGCACCGCTGAACGAGCAGCTGTAGCTGCCGCCCGCCGCGATCGTCTGCGGCACGTCGCACGTGCCCTCGCCGTCGAGGTTGCCGTAGACGTCGTCGCTCAGGCTCGTGATCGTCACCGAGTCGACCGCGGACGTGTTCGTGACCGTGACGTCGAAGGTCGCGTTCCCACCCGGCTCCGGGAGCGAGGTCGGGTTCGCCGTCTTGGTCACGGCGATCGAGCTCGGCGTGTTCGTGATCATCACGACCGCGTCGTCGCTGTCGGAGACGTCGTTGCCGTCGTCGTCCTTGCCGGACGCCGTCACGACATCCGTGTGGCTGCTGCCGGCGTTGCCGCTGACCGCACCGGTGAAGGCGCAGTCGGAGCTTGCGCCCGGTGCCAGCGTGAAGGGCACGTCGCAGGTGCCGTTGCCGTCGAGGTTCCCGTAGACGTCGTCGGTGAGGCTCGTGATCGTGACCGAGTCGACGGCCGACGTGTTCTGGATCTTCACGTCGAAGGTCGCGTTGCCACCCGGCTCCGGCAGCGAGGTCGGCGTCGCCGACTTCGTCACCACGATCGAGCTCGCCTGATCGGTGATCCGGACCGTGGCATCGTCCTCGTCGGAGACGGGATTGCCGTCGTCGTCGGTGCCCGCTGCGGTGACCACGTCGGTGTGGCTGCTGCCCGCGTTGCCGCTGACCGGACCGCTGAAGGAGCAGTCGTAGCTGGCGCCCGGGGCCAGCGTGAAGGGGACGTCGCACGTGCCCTTGCCGTCGAGGTTCCCGTAGACGTCGTCGCTCAGGCTCGTGATCGTCACCGAGTCGGTAGCGGACGTGTTCTTGACGGTGACCGAGAAGGACGCATTGCCGCCCGGCTCCGGCAGAGACGTGGGATCGGCGGTCTTCGTGACGAGGATCGAGCTCGCGAGATCGGTGATCCTCACCGTCGCGTCGTCGTCGTCGGAGACCGGGTTGCCGTCGTCGTCCGTGCCCGAGGCAGTCACCACGTCGGTGTGGCTGCTGCCCGCGTTGCCGGCCACAGGACCGGAGAAGGAGCAGCTGTAGCTCGCCCCCGCCGCAATCGTCTGCGGCACGTCGCAGGTGCCCTTGCCGTCCAGGTTGCCGTAGACGTCATCCGTGAGGCTCGAGATCGTGACCGAGTCGACCGCCGACGTGTTCTGCACGGTGACGTCGAAGGTCGCGTTGCCGCCCGGCTCGGGGAGCGAGGTCGGCGTCGCCGACTTCGTCACCACGATCGAGCTCGGCACATCGTCGTCGGTGTTCGTGACCGTGCAGGTCTTGGTCTCACCGAGGGCGATCGAGCCCGTGCAGTCGCTCGAGAAGGAGCCGGTGTAGCCGGCCGGGTGGGACTCGCCCACGGCATACGAGCCGGGGCGGATCGACACCTGCGTGCCGGGCGCTTCGGCGCCGGCGAAGCTCGCCGGGCTGGGCGCGTTGCCGGTGACCGACATCGTGAAGTCCGCGGCGGCCTTGGTGCCCGCCTCGTCGTTGACGACGTGCTTGATCACGATCACCTTGGCCGAGATGTCGTCGTTCGTGATCGTGCAGGTCTTCTGCATCCCCGGCACGACGGTGACGGCGCCGTTCGCCGTGCAGTCGCCGCTGATCCCGGTCTGCGCGTAGCCGGCGGGAGGCGCGTCCTCGCTGACGACGTAGCTGCCGGCGGCGAGCGTGTAGACGGTGCCCGTCGCCGAGCCTGCAGCGGGGCTGCCGGCCACGTCCGTGCCGCCGCTCTTGACGTGAAGGGTGAAGTCCGCGGCGCCCTTGGTGCCGCCGTTGTCGTTGACGACCTGCTTGATCACCCGGAGGGTGCCGAGCGGCTGCACGGCCTCGAAGCACTCCGTGGTCAGGTTCGTGTGGTTGCCGGGCGAGTACTGCGCGAACAGGTCGGGGCTGTACTGGGCGCGGAAGCAGTACCTGCCGGCCAGCGTCGGCGTGAAGGCCGGCGAGGTGGCAACGCCGCCGGCGAGCACGACCGCGGAGCCGACGGCGGTGCCGCCGGACGAGCAGTCCGGATTCGAGACGAGGTTCGGGCCGCAGACGAAGAAGGAGACCGTCCCGCTGACCGTGCCGTTCGGGCCTGCCAGCGTGGCGACGTCGGTGAGCGACTGGCCGAGCGTGACCGACGAGGCGCTCACCTGCGTCGTGAACGTGGCCGGAACCGGCGCGACGGCGGCGGCGGCCAGCGAGCGGTCCATGTTGCCGAGGCCGTCGTTGTCGAGGTCGAGCAGCCGCATGTGGTACGGCGACCCGGAGATCGCGCCGGCGCTGTTACCGGCGCCCCAGTCGATCTGCGAGGCGATGTGACCACCCCAGGCGAGCAGCACTGTCGAATTCGCCGCCGTGAAGGTGACGATCACCGAGCGCTTTCCGGCCGCGTCGCTGCTGCCGTACACGATGTTCGTGATCGTTCCGTTCCAGATCGTGATCGCGCCCGGAGCCTGCGTCGAGCTCGAGTTCGCGAATGCGATCGTCGGATCGGCCGGAATCGGGAAGGACGTGCCGCCGGCGCACGGCGAGATCCCGGAGCAGGCGTCTGCGGTCGCCTCCGTCCGGTTGTACGACGTCAGGTAGTCGTACGCATGCTTGCCGCTGTCGATCGTGTCGTGCTCGATCACGAGCGTGTGGCTACCCGAGGTCGAGAGGTTGATCAGCTTGGCGCGGAAGGGGACCGAGTCGCCCTCGCGGTAATGCGAGTTGCTGGCGCCGGCGTTGCCGGTCTGCCACGCAGCGCCGATGCACTGCTGCGGCGACGCGAACGTGCCGTTGCGGCACTGCTCGAGGTCTGCCCCCGGGTTGGCCGCGCTTGCGGGAGCCGAGGTAAGCCCGACCCAGAGCAGAGCAGCGAGAGCCGCGAAGACCACGGGGAGAGCCCTGCGCACCCGCGTGCGCGCTGTCCCGCCGACGTCATTCCTGAAAGACCGCAGATCGTTCAACTTCGACACTCCTTCTCGAGCCGTGCGGCGTGCACGGCGGACGCATTGATCACCGCTCTCATCCTGGGAACAAGCGCGTTCGAGCCCCCCACCCAGAGGTGGTGTTCCGTGCTCCCATTCGGGTAGGTGGCAACCGGGGGCGCGCCTACCCACGTGGGCACCGCAACCCGCCCGGATGACGGAAGCGCCCCAAGACCGTCGCGAGGGATGCTCCGGGCATGCCGAGTTGGAGCGCATCGGAACTGGAGAAAGAGCAGGCGGACACTCCGCCGCGCCGCGCCGACGCCGGCGCCATCGGGGCTGCCCGCAGGCTGCTGGCGGCGCTCTTTTCGGAGCGCCCAGGCGACGAGCGACCCCCTCGACCGGAGCGGTAGGCCGAATGCAGCCGTGTGCTCCTGAGGCTAAGCCGTGAAGCTCCGCATCAGTCACCCTGAGCTCGCACCCGAGCTCGTCGGCGCACTGAACGAAACGGACTATCTCGCCGCCCGAACGGCCCTCGACACCGTCGACGTGTTCGCCCCGTGGCTCCTCGACGGTGGCGACACTGCGCAGGCCGGCACGGAGCTGCTGTTCTTCGTCAGGGCCTGGGCGTTGCATCACCCGCAGTTCCGGGCGACGCTGCTCGAAACTCCGTAGACCCGCGCGAGAGCGCCTGCGCGTTCAGGCCGCCGCCACAATCTGCCGATAGAGAGGTAGAGTCGGTCGGGAACGGTCACGCGACGGGGAGACGAGATGACCGCTGGTCAATTGCTGATGGCGTTCACCCTGGGCACAGCCCTGCTCGCGCTCTGGTCCTATCTCCGCTGGCCCGGCGCCGCGCCCGCCACGATGAAGGGGGCGATCATCAGAGCCGTGCTCGCGCTGCTCGTGCTCATGCAGGTCGGCGCCGCGGCCTGCTCGGCTATGGCGTCGAGGCAGCGCCAGCGTTTGCGTCGCTCGTGGTCGTCGGGGTGGTCGTGCCAGTCCTGACCTACGCTTTTCTCGCCTCGATCTGGTTCCTAAAGGTCTGCGCAGACCGGGTTCACGGCGCCGCGTAGCAGCAGGCCTCAGACCGATCCGAGGAAGCTCATCGCCTCCATCATCACGGGGCCGAGCGTGACGATGAACATCGCCGGCAGGATCAGGCCGATCAGCGGGAACAGGATCTTCGTGGGCGTCTTCTGAGCGCGCTCCTCGGCCGACTGCCGCCGCCGCTTCCGCATATCGATCGCGAGGTCACGGAGAATTGTCCCGATCGAGACGCCGAGGGACTCCCCCTGGACGAGCGCCTGCGTGAATGCGCGCGTCGCCGGGCTGTCCACCCGGAGCGAGAGGTTTCGGAGCGCCTCCTCGGGCGTCAGGCCGAGGCTCTGTTCGCGCAACGCCAGCCGGAGCTCCTGGCCGAGCGGGCCCTCGATGCTCCGCGAAGCGAGCTGGAGGCCGGCGGCGAAGCCGACGCCTCCCTCGACCGTCGTCACGAGCAGGTCGACGAGCTCCGGCACCTCCCGGTCGATCTGCTCGATCCGTAGGCGAGCGCGCCGCTGGACACGGACGTAAGGCATGTACCAGCCCATCACAGCCGCCACCGCGGCTCCGAAGAACGTCCGCGTGTCTAGGCGACCGCCCAGCGCGAGCAGGATGAGCAGCGTCATGCCAGCCGAGAGGGACAGGATGCGCTTACCGACGAACGACGCGACCGACGTGTGGTACATCCCGGCCGAGTTCAACAGCTCACGCAGCCCCTTCTCCGATGCACGAAGCCCTTCGGAGCGCGCGAGCGCGCGCTCGCCGGTCGCCTTCGCAAGCTCCTCGAGCGCGTTGCGGACGTCCGGGGTCTCTTCCTCGCCGGACGCCGGAGAGCGGAAGCCGTACGCCGCAATCTGGTCGAGCGTACGCCGCCGTTCCGTGCTCGCGAGCGCGAATGAGCGGAGGACGAGCAGCACCGAGGCGGCGACGAGGGAGAGACCGATGATCAGCATGAGGGTCATTGACTGCTCCTAGACGTCGATGTCGACGATTCTCTGGATGAGGATCGAGCCGGCTGCGACCATCAGGGCCGCGACGAGCAGCGCGATCTGGCCGTTTCCGCTCGTGAAGAAGTTCGCCATCACGTCCGGGTGGACTGCCCAGAGGAAGGCGGTGAGAACCAGGGGGAGCGCTGTCAGGATCCATCGGGCCATCCGGCCCTGCGCGGTGAGCGTCAGCACGAGGCGCCGGATCTCCGCTCGCTCACGGATCGTCCCGACGACCGTGTCCAGGATCTCCGCAGAGTTACCGCCTGACGTCCGCTGCAGCTCGGCAAGCAGCGCCACCTGCTCGATGTCGCGGTTCGCCATCCGCCGGGCGAGCTTCCTGATCGCATCCTCCGGGAGAACGCCGAGCCGGTCGTCCTGGAGGACCCGGGCCAACTCGGCTCTGGCCGGCTCGCGCGCGTGGTCGACGACGACGCCGAGGGCGCCGTTGAAGCTGTGGCCCGAGCGAAGCGCCGAAGCGAGCACCTGCAGGCTTCCCGGGAACTGGTCGGCGAACTCCTGGCGCACGGCCTTCACTTTCCGGCGGACCAACGACCGGGCGATCAGCGGTGTCACCAGGCCAAAGAGGCCGAGGAGCGGCGCCGAGAGCAGCAGGGCGATCACGAAGATCACGAACGTGCCCGCTAGCGCGATGCCGACGACCTGGCGCGCAGTCACCGTCATCCGCGCCAGCTCGAGATCGCGCTCGAGCTCCGCCCACCATCCGGTGGCATAGCGATTGCGGGTGGCCGCGCGAAGCGCCACGGAGGCCGTGTTGTCCGCACGGACGCCGCGGGACGCGCTTGCGAAGCTCTCAACTCGGTCGACCACCGTCGTCTTCGGTCGACGCGTCAACAGCAGCAACAGTCCGCATACGAGCAGCCCGAAAAAGAGCGCGAGCACGAGCGGTGAGCCGCCCGAGAGCAGGAACGTCGAGATCGTCGAGCGGTGATACGGAGCCAGCAGCGATGGCGTCGGTGCCACATACGTGGTCGACGCCGCTCCCTCGCCCGCGACCTCGATCCGAACGTCGACGGGCGACATCGGGCGGGCGCCGGACCGATAGCGGACGAGGTACTCGCCGGCGAGCTCCTCGCTGAGCTTCTCGTAGATCGGGACGAGCTCCGCCGCCGAACGCGCCTCCGTGTAGTAGCCGCCGGTGCGAGCCGAGATCTCCCGCAGCGTCGCGGCGTCGAACGCTCGTGAGCGCAGGCCGACGGTGAAGACCCGGACCCGCTGCTCCTTCGCGGCTGCGATCACCTCGTCCAACGGGAGGACGCTGCCGACCTCCTGACCGTCGGAGAGGAGGACGATCGACCCGGCCGAGAGCCGGGCGTCGCGCAGCAGCTTCAGCGACTGCATCAGCGCATCGTTGATGTGGGTGCCGTATGCGATCTCCGGTGCCTCGGCGAGCGCGCGACGTAGGGCACGCTCGTCGCGGGTGGGCGCGCGCAGCACAGAGATATCCGTGTTGAAGGCGACGATGCCGACCTCTTCCGTCTCCGTCCGATGCGACACGAAGGCGCGGGCGGACTCGAGCACTGCGGCGGCGGGGCCGCCGGTCATGCTCTCGCTGGAGTCGAGCGCAAGCACGACGCCGAAGCGGAGCCCACTGCTTGCGAGCGGGTCGACGCGAAGACCCTTGACCCGGAGGCCATTCTCCCGCACGACGACGCTGCCCGCATCGAGCGCACGCGACTTCGGGACGCTGACGACGAAGCCGCGCTCGGGGAAGGGCAGTCGGGCGACCGGGGCCACCTGCACCCCGTCCGATCCGGTCGTCGGCGCCGGGGCGGCCGCACCCGCGGCGCCGACGAGCGTGAGGCCGCCCGCCAGCGCGGCGAGGGCTGCGAGGTGGCGCCTCATCGGTCGTCGCCTCCCGTGACCCACTCGGGCAGGGAGGCTGCGCCGGCGCCGTAGATCGCGCTAGCCGTACCGCCGAAGAGGCTCAGCGGCAGCTCGATCCCGTGCCGCTCGAACTTGCCGAGGAAACCCGGGCGGAGCCCCGTGGGATGGAGCTGGCCGATGATGCGCCGCTCCGCGTCGAAGCGGTCGATCTTGAACTCGAACAGCTTCTGGAGCGTGATCACCTCGCCCTCCATCCGCTGCACCTCGGAGATCTCGACCACGCGGCGCGAGCCGTCGTCCAGCCGGTCGAGCTGAATGACGAGATCGAGCGCGGAGGAGACGTGGCTCCGGATCGCGCGCAGCGGCAGCTCGTAGCCCGCCATCAGGACCATCGTCTCCAGGCGGTTGAGGGCGTCGCGGGGCGCGTTTGCGTGCACGGTCGAGAGTGAGCCCTCGTGACCCGTGTTCATCGCCTGGAGCATGTCGAGCGCCTCGGCGCCGCGCACCTCGCCGACGATGATCCGGTCGGGACGCATGCGGAGCGCGTTCCGGACGAGGTCGCGAATCGTGATCTCCCCCTCGCCCTCGATGTTCTTCGGGCGGGATTCGAGCCGGAGCACGTGCCTCTGGTTCAGCTGGAGCTCGGCAGCGTCCTCGATCGTGACGATCCGGTCGCTGTCGGGCACCGCCTCGGAAAGAGCGTTCAGGAACGTCGTCTTGCCCGAACCGGTTCCGCCGGAGATCAGGATGTTCAGCTGCGCCTTGATGCAGCCCTCGAGGAACGACGCCGCCTCCTTCGAGAGTGTGTCGATCTCGATCAGCTCGGCCATGCGGAACCGGTTCTGGGCGAACTTCCTGATCGTCAACAGCGGCCCCGTCAGTGACAGCGGCGGAATGATCGCGTTCACCCGCGAGCCGTCGGGCAGGCGCGCGTCCACGAGCGGCGACGATTCGTCGATCCGCCGCCCGATCTGGCCGACCATCTTCGTGATGATCCGGCGCAGGTGCGACGAGTCGGTGAAGGTCAGCATGGTCGGCGAGAGCCGGCCGCCGCGCTCGATCCAGATGTCGCGCGGGCCGTTGACCATGATCTCCGAGATCGTGGGGTCGGCGAGGAGCCGCTCGAGCGGGCCGTAGCCGAAGATGTCGTCCGCGATCTCTGCCGCGAGCCGGTTGCGGTCATCACGCGACAGCCCCGCTTCCAGCGAGAGCTGCTCGCCGATCTCCGTCTCGACCCGTGTGCGGATGGCCCCGCTGTCCTCGACGTCGAAGAGGCGCGGTCCGAGCTCGCTCACGAGCGCAAGGTGGATCCGGTTCTTCAGCTCCGCGAACGGGTCGGGCGCACCGCCGTCACCGTTGCCGTTGCCGTTTCCGTTGGCAGCAAGGATCGCCGGTCCGACCGGCGAGCTCGCGATCCGCTCGTGCAGTTCCATCGTCAGCTCGCCTTCCGCAGCAGCAACCGCCGCCGTCCGTTGTCGTGGGCTGCGGCCAGCGGAAGCGCCGGAACCGCCAGGTACCGCTCAGCCAGGGCGGAGAACGACCGGGCTGCCTTCGACTTCGGCTCTGCGACGACGATCGGCTGCCCGCTCGTGAGCGCGCGGGGAATCGCCCGGTCGCTGCCGACCAGCACGTCCGGCGCACGGCCGAGGAGCTGCTCGACGTCGAGCAGGGTGATGCCGACGCTCGAATCGGCGCGGTTGAGCACGAGCGTGATCGCCCTCGGGTCGTACCCCATCTCGCCGAGCGTCTCGAGGCCGATCTTGGTGTCCTTCAGCGACAGCGCGTCGAGCATCCCGACCATGAGCAGGCGCGACGAGGCGTCGACAGAGACGATCACCTCGGCGGTGAACGCCGGAGGAGTGTCGACGAGCACGAAGTCGAACCTCGTGCGGAGGATCTCGAACACCTCGCGCAGGAAGGGCGTCGAGATCGCGGCCGCCTGATCCGGGCGAAGCGGCGCCAGGAGCGCGCGGGCGCCCGACGGGTGCCGGGCGAGGAAGCTGTCGACCTTGTCGCCGTCGAGCGTGCCACCTGAGGTGGCGAGGTCATAGATCGTCTTCGTCGGCTCGAGGCCGAGCGCGAGCCCGACGTCGCCGAACTGAAGGTCGAGGTCGACGAGCACCGAGGACTTGCCCTCGAGCGCCAGCGCAACGGCCAGGTTCGACGACGTCACCGTCTTGCCGGTGCCGCCCTTCGGCCCGAGCACGGTGATCATTTCGCCCTCGGGCAAGGACGCAACGGCACCGCGGCTCCTCGCAAGCGCCTTCTCGAACGCGAAGCCGAGCTGGCCCGACGACTGCGGCAATGCCACGAGGTCGTCGGCGCCGGCCTCGAACGCCCGCTCGAGGAAGCCGTTCGGCGAGCCGTGGTAGAGCACCACGATCGGCCGGTCGGCCCTCTGCGCGTTCGCCGCCGAGATCACCTCGAGCGCTTGGTCGTGTGCCTGCGAGCAGCCGACGATGACGAGATCGGCGCCGTGCTGGATCTCGCTACCGACCCGCCCGACCTCGGCCAGAGACACTGCCCTCAGGGGCGTCCCGACCGGAAGGGCTTCCCGGATCGCGTCCAGCCCAAGGCTTGCCTCGAGCGCCGCGTAGACGTGAAAGCCGCGGCTGTTCACGAACGGCCCCCGACCGATTTCAGGACCTGCACCGGCGGGACACCGAGAAGCATCGTCTCGATGGTGACGATCCCCGGCTTGGCCGACTTTGCCCCCGCGCTCGGGCGCAGCGCCAACCAGACCTTGCCGTTGTCCGAGGCGAAGGCGAGCTTCGCAGCCTTGACGTCGTCGACGGCCAGGCTGACGTTGGTGGCGCCCGATCCCCGTCCCGGCTCGCCGACGGCGACCACAGGGACGTCGGCGAGGATCTGCCGCAGCATCGGCCTCGCCTGGCCGCCGTTGATCGGCCTCCCGTCCGCGCCCAGCGGGATCACGTTGAATCCTGCGTAGACGTCGACGCGGTTGCCGGGCTCGATGCCGCCGATCAGGCCGTGGGCGGCGTCAAGCGGGACCGAGACGATCCGCTCCCGGTCGGTCAGCTGCGCGGCGAGCGAGTCGCCGCCGGCGACGAAGTCGGTCGCAGTCAGCTGTGCTCCCTCGAAGATCTCGCGGGTGGCGACCTTGTCGCGCAGCGTGGCGGGGTCGCTCATCGCGCCCTCGAGCAGCTGGCTCTCGCGGATCGTCGTGACCGTGTAGAGGTCCTTGGACGCGGCGACGCTCCCGGACGTGCCCTTGGGGATCGTCTGCTTCGCGACGAGGACGGTGACAAGCGCGCCCTGCGCCTTGAGGCTGTCGCGGTAGCTGTTCAGGTAGAGCAGGATCGATCCGCCGGCGAGCAGGGCGATCAGAAGCGCCGCGATCAGCGTCCCCCTCCGCGTCGACACGAGCTTGGTTGCAAGTTGCATGGGTCTTCCTCCTTCGATTGCCTAGCGCGTCAACACAGGGACGCAGGGGGTGATCAGATCGGGGTTGCAGACGCTCTTGCCGGCGCCGTTCGGGTTCGGCTCGGCGTACTTGATGAAGTGGCCGGCGATGTAGCCCTTCGGCACGACATGCGCGCCCGGGCACGGATCGCCGTTCCAGCCGACGACATAGAAGGCCGCGAAGTCGATCACCGGGACGATGTCGTTGCCCGAGCCGCTGAAGGTGCCGAACGGCGTGATGATCAGCGGCACGATCCGCGGGTCGTTCGAGCTGTAATTCGGCCAGTTGATCGGAGCCGTGCACGTGTTGGATCCGCCGAGGATCCTGTCCTTCATCCCGTGCTCGACCTGGCCGACGGCGCCGCCGGTCTGCGTCTTCACGCACTCCCAAGGCTCCGGCAGGCTCCAGAGGACGTTGTACGCGGGGCACGCGAGGGTCTTGTTGATCTTGTATGCCGGCCCACAGCCCTGGTTGATCTCGTCCCTGAGGTTCGAAATCGCCGGGTCGCAGTCGATCGACTGGTTCTGGCTGCCGGTGACGCGCAGCTCGACGACCGGGTCGGTCGCGAGCGACTGCACCTTGAGGCTGCCGGTGACCGCGAGGCTGACGCCGAGCGTGTGCGACGTCCCCGTCTCGAAGGAGTTGCTTCCCGACGAGGTGAGGCCGCTTTCGAACACCTGGACGCTGCGGAGCGGGCCTGAGCGGCCACCGGCGACGAATGCCCGCTGTACCGGACCGAACGTGCCTTCGTCCTGGCACGGGTTGTTCTTCTTGTCCGTGCAGGTCTCGCCAGTCCAGGTGCCCGACTTCTGTTCCCAGGTCCAGTTCAGCTCGACCGTGTGCGGGCCGCTGACCGCGATCGGCAGGCCGGCGGTCGACGTCCAGGTGACGAGCCCCGCGGTACCGCCCGGCGCGAGCGAGTAGTGGCCTGCGCCGTCGACGCTCGCCCAGACGTCGGCCGTGACGCCGGTACCGGTCAGCGGGTGCGTCGCTCCGAGGTCGACCTCGGCCTGGATCCCGGCGCTACAGTCGGCCGTCGCGAAATAGGCATCGGGAGCGCACGAGCCGGGGAGCAGCCAGGCGTTGCGGGCCGCCGGAGCGGTGGCGGCGCTCCAGCCGCGGATGTGGACGACACCGTTCGTGGAGTCGGTGTCGTAGCACTCGGTGAAGAGCGTGCCGCAGGCGGCAGTCGGGTCGGCGCCGCCGACGAGCCGGACCCGGACGCCGACGTGCGCCGACGAGATCGTCACGGAGATCGGAGTCGTCGTGTTCCAGAGCTGGTTGGCGCCGCTCGCGCCCGCCTTCGTCAGCTGCACCGTGCCGAGCTCGGCGCCGTTCACCTCGTTGACGAACGTCGCGAAGACGTAGTTGAAGCGGAGGTCGGGGACGGCGACGGGGAGCATGCCTTCCTGGATCTCGATCTGCTTCAGCTCGACGCGAGCATGCGTGTTGATGGTCGGGTCGGCGAACGTCGTGCCTGGGGCGACGAGCTCGAGGAGGGGGCGGAGCAGGAGGGGGACGCCCACTTCGCTCGCCTTGACGTCGAGCATCAGGTGCTCCGTGTCACAGGGGGGCTCGGTTTCCGTGTCGCCACTCGGATCGACGGCGCCCGACGGGTACGTGTTGCTCTGGTAGTTGAGCGCCACGGCTCCCTTGTTGGTTCCGCCGAGCTGCTCGTTGTAGGCCGACCCGGCGCCGCCGCCGAAGCGGGTCGCCTCGTTCGTGATCGCCACGTTCGCACCTGCCGGGTCGGTGAAGCAGTTGCCCAGGAGCGACCCGCCCGCCAGAGCGGCCGCATCGACCTGGAGCTGCAGGTGCCGCTTGTGCACCCACCAGTTGCCGATGTCGACCGAGAGCGCGAGGAAGAGGAGGATGACCGGCGTCAGCATCGCGACGAAGACGACGATGCCGCCCTCCTCACGTGCCGCCAGATCGGCGATGTTCCGCCAGGCGCTCACGCGCACGTTCCAGCGCCTGCGAAGTCTGCGGGCTGCTCCAGGCGCATCGTGGCCTTGCCGCGAAGGGTGATCGTCGTGCCGATGAACGGCAGGCTGTAGTCGGCCGCGACCTGGACCATCACCGGGTCGCCGACGTCGCCCCCTTCCGGAAGGCAAACGTTGATCGTGCTCGGCGCCGGGATCGAGCTCGTGCCGCCGGCGCGAAGCTCGGTGGTCTCCAGTCGACTCCTGATGTAGGCGTCGTACTCGCCGTCGCTTGCGTACGTATTGACCGCGGCCTTGCGAGCCCCCTCACTGGCGACGTGATTCAGGTCGAGCCAATAGTTCATGACCTTCCCGAAGTGGAGGATCGCGATGATGATCAGACAGAGCAGCGGGACGACCATGGCGAACTCCACCGCCGCCTGGCCGCGCTCGCTCCGTAGACGCCGCCGGACGCGGGAGCTCTGAGCGCCTTCGAGCGAAGGCTCCCGGAGCTCCC
Organism: uncultured Gaiellaceae bacterium; assembly: GCA_963820695.1. Taxonomy (GTDB): domain Bacteria; phylum Actinomycetota; class Thermoleophilia; order Gaiellales; family Gaiellaceae; genus Gaiellasilicea. The sequence continues at coordinate 294,681 of CAWGAP010000003.1, forward strand.
GCGGCGGGCGGGCGTGGACGGCCGGAGACCGAGGTCCGCAGACCTGTCCAGCGCGATGCGCACTAGGACTCATGCCGATCTCTCTCAACCGTCCGGACATACCGGTACTAGCCGACGTCCGGCAGTGCGCCTGCGACGTCATTGAGGAACGCGTCGATACCAACGCCGAGGGCGCCAAGGCCGACGGTCAGACCGACGATGAGGAAGCCGATCACCATGGCGTACTCCGTGGCGCCCTGGCCCTCCTCGCGCTTGAGCTCCGAGAAGAGCTCGACGAGCTTGAGCGAAATCCGCTCGAACATTCCCTACCTCCCATTCGAACTCGCAGGCCGGCACTGATCCGACACTGCTTGACACGTTCCATTTAGGCGGCCAGCCTGGGAGGCTCCGCACCGCGAACGGGTGGATCGGACCACCCCTTCGGATCAGCCTCACGTTGGCTGGGTGGGCGACAATCCTCCGGTGGCCGACCACGTGGACCTGACGCGGGCTGACGGACGTCTCATCTGCCGCGCGCGCGTCGCGACGTCGTTCGCAACGCGCTTCCGCGGTCTGATGGGTGTGGCCGAGCTACCGCCGGAGAGCGGCCTGCTCCTGCCGCGAACGAGCTCCGTGCACACGCACTTCATGCGCTTCCCGATCGACGTGGTCTTCCTGGACGGCGAGCGCCGCATCGTCGCGATCACACCGGCGCTCCGGCCGTGGCGGTTCGCCTCCGCCAAAGGGGCAAACGCCGTGCTCGAGCTCGCCGCGGGCGAGTGCGGGCGGCTCGGGCTGGCGACGGGCGACGTGCTGCTGGGCTAGGCAGCCGGCGCCGACGCGAGGTCGTGCTCGTACGCGTAGCGGAGCGCCTCGGTCCGGCTCTTGATCCCGAGCTTGCGATAGATGTTGCGGAGGTGGAACTTCACCGTCTGCTCGCTCAGCCAGAGCTGCGCCGCGATTTGCTTGTTCGAGTGCCCGTGACAGAGCTCGACCAGCACGGCGACTTCCTTCTCCGACAGATTGGTCGAGCGCGACGCAGATGTCGCGCCGTCCCGCGGGGTCAGCGGCCGGTGGATCACACTCTCGTCGACGATCTGGCGGATCGCGGCCGGCAGGTCGAACGGGTTGACGCACTTGAGGATGTAGCCGTGGGCGCCGCGCCGGAAGGCGGACTCGATCACCTGCGTGTCCTCGACCGCCGAGAGCATCGCCACCTTCAGCTGCGGGTGATGCTCGCCGAGCGCCTCGAGGCAGCCGAGGCCGTCGAGCCCGGGCAGCTGGACGTCGAGCAGGACGAAGTCCGCCTCGACCTGCTTCAGCAGCGGCAGCAGGTCGTTCCCGTTCGCGACCTCGCCGACGAGCACGACGTCCTCCTCCTCCTCGAACACGAGCTTCACCGCATCGCGCATCAGCGCGTGGTCCTCCGCGAGGACGACCTTGATCGTGCCCATGATTGCCGCATCCCCCTCACCCTTGCCGTCCCCACCGCAGGGGACGTGCTGGGCTCATCCTTTGTCACTCGCCGCGATCTCTCCATCCCTCGAAGGAGGGAACCGGAAGCGCTGGCGCGACTCGTGGCCGTCTGAGACGCTGCGGCGCATGGATCCGAGGACGGGCATCCCGGCGGCAGAGCTGGCGGCGAGACGAGAGACGCTGCTGGAGCACGTCCGCGGCCGCGAGCTGACCGGCTACGTGCTGTTCGGCGAGGACTACATCCGCTACTTCACCGGCTTCAACTTCCTCGCGACGGAGCGACCGGTCGCGGTTGCCGGCAACGGCTCCGGCGACCTCGCCCTCTTCGTCCCCGAGTTCGAGGTCGAACGCGTGCTCGCGGAGACGGACTTCGAGCTGGTCGAGTCGTATCCGGAGTACCCGGGGGTCGACCACCCACTGCGGATCCTGGCCGGAGTGCTGCGCGAGCTGGGCGTCACCGGCCCTGCCGGCGCCGACCAGGACGGCTACCCGGGCATCCTCGGCTACCAGGGCCCGGCGCTGAGCGAGGCCACGGGACAGCCCGTCGTCCCGCTCGGTCCGCTCATCGAGAGCATGATGGTGCGCAAGAGCGACGCCGAGGTCGAGCTGATCCGGGAGAGCGCGCGCTGGTGCGAGCACGCGCACGGGCTGCTGCAGGAGTACACGCGACCGGGCGCGACCGAGGCCGAGGTCAGCCTGCGGGCAGGCCACGAGGCGACGCTCGCGATGCTGGAGGCGCTCGCCGGCTCCTACGGCGGACAGCAGGCGTCGTCGGACGGCGTCTCGGCCGGCTACCGCGGCCAGATCGGCCTGCGGAGCGCGTGGGCGCACGCGGTCGCCCACAACATCGAGTTCGAGGAGGGCGACGTCCTCGTCACCGAGACGAGCGCTCCGGTCTGGGGCTACAACGCCGAGCTCGAGCGCGCCATGATCATCGGCGCGCCGACCGACGAGATGCGCCGCCTCTTCGACCACACGGTCGCTGCGCAGCAGGTCGCGTTCGATGCTCTCCGTCCGGGCACGACCTGCGCCGAGGTCGACCGGGCCGTGCTGGCCTACTTCGAGGCGAAGGAGCTGCTGCCGTACTGGCGGCAGCACGTCGGTCACGCGATCGGCCTCCGCAACCACGAGGCGCCGTTCCTCGACGTCGGCGATCACACTCTCGTCGAGCCGGGCATGGTCTTCACGATCGAGCCTGGGCTCTACGTCGAGCGAGATCGGCGGCTTCCGCCACTCGGACACGGTCGTCGTCACGCCCGACGGCATCGACGTGCTCACCTCGTACCCGAAGGACATCGAGAGCCTGACGATCTCGGTCTAGGCGTTTAGCGCTGCAGCCGCGGTGGGAGGACGATTGCCATGCTCGTCCTTCTGCTGATTCTGATCCTGATCCTCGCGCTCGGCGGCGGCATCTTCATCAACGAGTTCCTCTTTCTGTTGCTGCTCTTGCTGCTTCTGCTGTTCCTCTTCCGCGGCCGCTTCTAGCGTCCACCCCGTACTTGCTCGACGTTGCACTGGGATCCCTTAGAGTCTGCGTGCTCCTAACGAAAGGATCACGTGTCGACCTGGCTCTGGATTCTCATCATCGTCGTTGTTGCGCTAGCTGCCTTTAGCTACTTTCGCCGCAGGCGAGCCGGCTAGCCGCCCCTCGCCGACTTTCTAGGACGCGCCGAGGAGCACCGCGGTCGGCTTCTCGGCGTGTGCCAGTTTCTGCCTTCCGGTCGCCCCGCACGATCGTGGTCGGTTCTCCAACAGCAGCGGCCCGCACCCGCGGGGCGAGTGCGGGCCGGCAAGGGACGAGTTAACGCAGCGGCGTCCTCCAGTTGCTGTTGCGGCCGGGGATGGGCGCCTTCTGCTTCTCGTGCGACGGGTGCTGGCGCACCGCCGAGGACCCGGCGCCGATCGACGGGATGAACTGCGGCGGGACGCGGACCTGGGTCGCCTGCTCGAACGCGTAGGCGAGGCCGATCAGCGCCGGCTCGTCCCAGCGGCCGCCGATGAACGACACGCCGACGGGCAGCGGCCCGACGAACCCCGCCGGCACCGTCACGTTCGCGTAGCCCGCGACTGCGGGCGGGCCCGACGATCCGATGAACGTCGAGAAGTCGCCGCCGAGGTCGCCGTTGACAGGATCGGTCACCCACGCGGGTCCGTTCGTCGGGGCGATGATCGCGTCGAGATCCTCGGCTGCCATCAGGTCATCGATCGCCGCCTGGGCGCCTGGCGTCGCAATCGCCCTCAGCGCGGCGCAGTCGGCGTCGCGGCCGCCCGTCTCCTGGGCCAGGTCGAAGACCAGCGAGTTCCAGTTGGATTCCGGCGCGCCGGACTCGAGCTCGGGATGGTCGTTGTTGAAGTCGATCAGGTCCTGGAGCGTCTTCGGGTAGCCGGGCCCGGTGTACGTCCGAAGGTAGGTGGCGATGTCGGTCTTGAACTCGCACAGCAGCGCCGGGAACTCGGCATTGGCCCAGTCGCCGAAGGGGATGTCGGCGGGATCCACGATGGTCGCACCGGCAGCTTCGAGCGCGGCAATCGTCTCGTCCATGATCGCGGACACGTCCGCGTCGACCGCGACGCCGTCGATCTCGAAGCTGTTCTCCCGCCAGACTCCGATCCGGGCGCCGTCGAGCGCGTCGGCATCGAGGAACTCGGTGTAGTCGGTGAACGCGTGACCAACCTGCTCGGCCGTCGCCGGATCGGCGGGATCGACGCCGGTCATCGCTCCCAGGAGCACTGCGGCGTCGGTCATGTTGCGGGCCATCGGCCCGGCCGTGTCCTGGTCGGCCGAGATCGGGACGATGCCGGCCCGGCTCAGGAGGCCGAGCGTCGGCTTGATGCCGGCGTTGGCGTTGGCACCCGAGGGGCAGACGATCGAACCGTCGGTTTCGGTGCCCACGGCCGCGACCGCGAGGTCGGCCGAGGTGACGACGCCCGAGCCCGAGCTCGAGCCGCAGGCGTTGCGATCGAGGACGTAGGCCATGTTCGTCTGGCCCCCGATCCCGCTCCAACCGCTCGACGACGGGCCGGATCGGAAGTTGGCCCACTCCGACAGATTGGCCTTCCCGATCACGAGCGCGCCGGCCGCCCTGAGTTGCCGGACGATGAACGCGTCGGCGGGCGTGCTCCCGGCGAGCGCCCAGGAGCCTGCTGTCGTCGGCATGCCGGTCGTGCCGATGTTGTCTTTGACGATGATCGGGATGCCGAGAAGCGGCCGGTCGTCGCCGTCACGGCGCGCCTTGTCCGCTGCCCGCGCGTCGGCAAGGGCCGTCGGGCTGACCGTGATCACCGCGTTCAGCGCTGGGTTGAGCTTCTGGATGCGGTGCAGGTAGAACTGCGTCAGCTGGACGGACTTCAGCCGATGCGAGTTCATCAACTCCTGGAGCTCCGGGATCGTCGTCGCGTCGACGTCGATACCGGCGACCTTGGTGTCCGGCGGTTTGGCCGCGAGGCCGGTCGGCGCCGCCGCGGCACCGGATACCCCGAGCAAGAATGCCAGCAGGGTCGTCAGAACAAGGGAATGCCGAAGTCGGCTGCTCATCGCGTGACCTCCACGGGATCGGGTGCGGTGGACGCTCGGATCGCAGGGCGGGGGCGGCGACTTTGGTACCCACAAGCCCGCTTTCGAAACGGCCTCAGCGCAGGTCTTTGTTCGACTCCATGTCGAACCACATCGCGAAGAGCGTGAACTGGCTGCCCGAGATCAGCAGCAGCGCGACGAGGACGATCGTCGGCGTCGTGATCTCGTTCCCCTGCAGCCGCAGGATCACCTCGATCGCGCCGAGCAGGAGGCCGGCGAAGGTCATCACGAGCCCGAGCGCGTAGAAGAAGACGAGCGGGTGGAAGTCGCGGATCACGTACTTCTCGCGCAGCCGCCAGAAGAAGCCCTTCACGAGCAGCCAGGAGATCCGCGGCACGACCCGCCGCAGCTTGATCCCCGACTGCTCGCCGACGCCGTAGACCGGCCGCGAGGGGAAGTCGCGGACGCGCGCGTTCCAGACGTTCAGGTGCACGAGCATGTCGTTCGGGAAGCCGTAGCCGGGGTAGATGCGGTCGAGGTCGAGCTGGGCGAGCATCGGCTTCGAGATCGCCGTGTAGCCGGTCTGCGAGTCGGCGACGTGCCAGTAGCCGGACGCGATCTTCGTCAGCAGCGAGAGGATCGCGTTGCCGAGATAGCGCGTGCGCGGGATCAGCTTCCAGGCCTCACCGCTGACGAGCCTGTTCGCCTTCGCGTAGTCGACCTCGCCGCGGGCGACCGGCTCGACGAGCGTGATCAGGTCGGCCGGATCCATCTGGTTGTCGGCCGCCATCACGCAGACGACGTCGAGCCCGTCCTCGAGCGCCCGCTGGTAGCCGGTGACGATCGCGGCGCCGACGCCGCCGTTCTGATCGCGCGAGACGAGCTCGACGCGCGGATCGGCTGACGCGCGGACGGCCTCGGCCGTCCCGTCCGTGGAGGCGTCGTCGACGACGAGGATCCGGTCGACGAACTCGGGGATGCCGGCCAGGGTCGTTCCGATCAGCCGCTCCTCGTCGTGAGCCGGGACGACGACCGCGACGCGCTTCCCGTCGACCATGGCTCAGGTGGTTCGGGCGCGGCGGGCGAGGAACGGATCGGCGAGGAGCGCGGCGGCGCAGCCGAGCAGGAGCCCGAGCAGGGCGCCGATCAGGGCGCCGTTGCGGCCGCTGCGCGCCGTCGTCTTGACCGCGGCCGCCGGCTCGACGACCTGCGCCTTCTCGACGTTCTCGGCGAGCGCGAGCTGCTGGCGCACGTCCGACTGGAGGTCGAGCAGCTGGCCGCGCCGCGTCTGCGCGTTGTCGAGCGAGCTGACGAGGACGAGCTTGTCGAGCGCGGCGAGCCCGGGCTGGTTGACGGCCTCCTCGAGCAGCGCGATCCGCGGCACGAGCGAGTTCAGCTGCTCCTGGATCGAGTCGAGCTGGTCGTTGAACGCGGTGATCTTCGTGTCGACGTACTTCGCCGAGGTGCGCTCGATCACTTCCTTCGCGAGCGCGTCGGCCGCCTTCTCCGCCTTCCCGGGCTGGGCTGCGACGACCTTGATCGTCACGAGCGGTGCTCCCGTCGGTCTGGCTCCGGGACCGGAGGCGCCGACGATCGCGGAGGTGACGTTGCCGCGGAGCGCTCGCACGGGCAGGTCGGACGCGCGCGACGCTGCTTCGAGCGCCGCCTCGGAGCGGACGATCTCGGAGACGGCGCGGGCGTTCGTGAGGAAGCTCTGCACCGGCGCGCCGCCGTTCGGCGAGAACGGCTGGCCCATCGCGACGAGCGTCTCCGCCTCGTAGACCTTGCCGCCGCCGAGCGCGAGCGCGAAGCCGACGACGGCTCCGAGCACGAGCCCGAGCACCGGCAGCCACCAGCGCGCGGCGATGCGCTCCCAGACCGAGCGGAGGTCGACCTCGCGCTCGGCGTCGGGATCGGGGACGGGTTCCGGGCGATTCACGCGGGCGACTCTACCGCCGTCCACTCCCATTGCGCCCGAAGGCCCTCCTCGAGGGACGTGCTCGGCTCCCAGCCGAGGTCCTCGCGGATCCGCGCCGTGTCCGCCTTTGTCCGCCGCTGGTCGCCGGCGACCGCCTCGGTCCGCTCGACCTCGAGCGGGCGCCCGCTGATCCGCTCGAGCATCTCGATCGTCTCGTTCATCGTCGCCTCCTGGCCGCCGCCGACGTTGTAGACCGAGCCCGGCTCCGCGCGCTCCATGGCGATCATGCTGGCGGCGACGACGTCGCCGACGTAGGTGAAGCTCCGGCTCTGCTCGCCGTCGCCGAAGAGCGTGAACGAACGCCCCCCGAGCAGCGCTTCGAAGATCCGCGGGAACGCCATATCGGGCCGCTGCCGGGGCCCGTAGGCGTTGAAGTAGCGCAGCACGACGGCGTCGAGCCCGAGGCTCTTGCCGGAGGCGCGCGCGAGGTGCTCGCAGGCGAGCTTCGTGATCCCGTAGGGCGAGAGCGGCCGCGGCGGCGTCTCCTCGGGCGTCGGGTAGCGCTCGGCCTCGCCGTAGACCGAGGACGAGGACGCGAAGACGACGCGCGCTCCGGCGCCGGCCGCCGCCTCGAAGACCCGCTGGCTTGCGAGCACATTCCGCTCGACGTAGAGCGGGAAGACGTCGCCGAAGCTCCGCACCCCCGGCTGCCCGGCGAGGTGGAAGACGCCGTCCCAGCCCGCGAGGTCGAGCTCGTCACGCGCGAGGTCGAGCCGGCGCACGTCGATCCTGCTCGCGTTCCGTTCCTTCAACGCCGGGTCGTAGTAATCGGTGAACGAGTCGATCCCGAGCACGTCGTGCCCTGCGGCCAGCAGCGCCTCGGCGAGATGCGAGCCGATGAAGCCCGCGGCCCCTGTGACGACGTACTTCACCGCTCGACCATCCCATAGACGCGCGCGTGGCCGACGAGATAGAGGCGGTCGGCATCGGCGACGACGCCGGCGTACTTGCCGTCCCTGAAGGTCCAGAGCAGCTTGCCGCTACGGGCGTCGAGCGCGTACGTCAGCTCGTCGAAGGTCGAGAAGTAGACGACGCCGTTCAGCACCGTCGCCGAGCCGGAGATGTCTCCCTTGGCCTGGAAGCGCCACTTGACGTCGCCGGTGGCCGCGTCGAGCGCGTAGAAGCGGCCGCTGTAGGAGCCCACGTAGACGGTCTTCCGCCAGACCGCCGGCGAGCCGTAGACGTAGCCGCCCGTGCCCTGCGACCAGCGCAGCTTCCCGCTCGCGGCGCCGAAGGAGTAGACCTTCCCGTCCGTCGAGCCGATGTAGACGCGGCCGTAGGCGACCGCCGGCGTCGAGTAGAACTGGCCGCGGCCCCCGAGCCGGTCCTGCGAGCGCGTGCGCCAGATCACCTTTCCCGTGCTCGCCCGGATCGCATAGAGATAGCCATCGTAGGTGCCGACGAAGAGCCGGTTGCCCGACTTCGCGATCGCGCCCTTGATCCGGCCCTTGCCCTGGAACGTCCAGTGCACCCGGCCAGTCTCCTCGTCGAGCGCGTACACGCGCCCGCGCCAGTCGCCGACGTAGACACGCCCGTCGGCGAGGAGCGGCGACGACTCGGTCGGCCCGATCCGGGTGCGCCAGCGGATCTTTCCGAACCCGGTCGCGAACGCGATCACCTCGCCCTCGAGCCGGCCCGGCTTCGCCTTGCTGTTGCAGGGCGGTCGGTTCATGAACGACTGGAAGACGGTGTGCTCGCCGACGGCCGGAGAGGCGGCGACGCAGCGGCCGACGTCCACCTTCCAGGCCCGTTTCCCGGTCTTTGCGTTGACGGCGAACATGACGCCCGAGTTGTTCGTGAAGTAGAGCCGTCCGTAGCCGAGGACGGGCGGGAACTCGAGCAGCTGCCGCGCCCTGAACATCCAGACGCGGCGGAAGGGCGGCTTCAACACGTAGGGGCCGACGCGGTGCCGCGCGACGTCGTAGCCGTTCAGCGGCCAGGCGACGCCGAGCGTCTCCTTGGCCGGCGGCGGTGGCGGCGTGGGCTCTTCCTCCGTCGTCACGAACTCCTCCGTCGAGGAGCCGCGCACGTCTGCGGCCGCCTCGCGCTTGTAGACGACGTAGCCGGCGACGACGCCTCCGGCCAGCAGGATCAGCGCGGCGACGGCCGCGATCCAGCGTTTCATTACCGGGGCTCGACCGCCCACACGCGCGAGTAGCCGTGCAGGAGCAGGCGGCGCCCGTTGCCGGAGACGGGGACGTACTCGCCGTGCGGGAAGGAGAGAACGATGCGGCCGCTCCTCGCGTCGACGCCGGTGATCCGGCCCCACGTCGAGCCGGCGTAGGCGACGCCGGCGACGACGACTGCGGCTCCGGAGACCGGCCCGCCCGTGCGGACGCTCCAGAGCACGCGGCCGCTCTTCGCCGCCACCGAGTAGAGCCGCCCGTTGTAGGAGCCGAAGAAGACGCGTCCCGCCCAGACGGCGGGCGAGGAGTAGACGTAGCCGCCCGTGCCGACGCGCCAGAGGTAGCGGCCGGAGGTCGAGAAGGCGGTCAGGCTGTTGCCGGTCGACGAGGGGACGAAGACCCGCCCCGCGGCGACCGCAGGCGTGCCGTAGACGCGACCGTTGACGGAGCGGACGAAGCGCCGCTTGCCGGTGCTCGTCGCGAGCGCGTGCAGGCGGCCCCCGTAGTCGCCGATGTAGAGCGTTCTCCCCGCGATCGCGGCGCTCGAGGTGATCTTGTAGCCGGTGCGGTAGCTCCAGCGGAGCTTTCGCCGCTTCAGGTCGAGCGCGTAGACACGGCCGTTCCAGGCGCCGAAGTAGTCGAGGCCGCCGGAGACGATCGGCGAGGACTCGATCGGCGAGCCGACGCGGAAGTGCCAGCGCAGCCTGCCGTTGGTGCGGTCGAGCACGCGCACGATCCCGTCCATCCCATGCACGACGAGCTCGTCGCCGACGATCGCGGGCGAGGACGCCATCTTCCCGCGGCTCGGCCGGTGCCGCCAGATCACCTTGCCGTTGCTCATCTTCAGCGCGTAGACGTGGCCCTTGTAGTTGGCGACGTACGCGACGCCGTCTGCGACGACGGCGGGGAACTCGACGAGCGAGCCGACCCCGCGCGACCAGACGACCTTGAACGGCGGGCGCAGCTTGATGTCGGGCGGCGCCTGGGTGCGGCGGTTGTTGGCGCCGTACATCGTCCACTGGAGCGCGTCCCGATAGAGGCGGACGGTCACCTCACGCTTGCGCTTGAAGGGCATCCGCACGACCTTGGCTCCGTACCCGGGCTTGGAAACCCGGACGGGCAGCGCCGAGCGCCGCTTGATCTTCACCGACGCGAGCCCGCGCGTGTTCGCGTAGTCGGCCCGCCGCCCGATCACGACCCGCGCGCCGTTGACCCGCCGGTGCGTGTCGCCGTCGACGACGGTCACGAGCACCTTCGTCGGCCGCGGCGTGCGCCGGACGGGAGCCGGAAACGGCTTCGCCGTCGGCTGATCGGCGGGCGCGGTGTAGGGAGCCGTCGTCGTCGGCGGCGCGGTCTCGACGGTGTTGCCGCCGCATGCCGCCGCCAGGCCCAGCAGGGCCAGTCCCGCCGCGATGAGGCGGGTCACGCCTCGCCGGGCTCGCCAGCAACCGGTTCGGGGAGCTCCTCGGCGAACGGAACGAGGCTACCGCCGTCCTCGGCTGTCAGACACAGGTGGGAGAAGAAGCGCGTCATCAGGACCCCTGCGCGGTAGTCGCCCAGCCTCGGCTCCGGTCGTTCGCCGTTGGCCAGCGCCAGCGCCAGCTCAGGGTAGCGCGAGCCCGACGCGAGCGGCAGCGGAAAAGCGCCTCCAAACCGAGGATTTACATCTGTGACGGGGAGCGAGCCGTCGGGCTCGCGGAAGCACTGGATGTTGGCCGGGCCGACGATGCCGACGGTCTCGGCGACGTGGCACGCGTGCTCGATCAGCTCCGCGTCCTTGATCGAGGCGCCCTTGATCGACTCGCCGCCCTTCGACTGGATCATCGTCCGCGGGATCGCGTTCAGGCAGGTGCTCTCGAGGTCGCAGAAGACGTCGACGGAGAACTCCTCCCCCTCGCAGAGCTCCTGCACGAACGAGTCCACGGTCGTGTAGCCGAGGAAGAAGTCGAGCTCGGCGCGGTCGTGCGCGCGATAGATGTGGCGCGAGCCGAAGCCCTCCCGCACCTTCACGAGCAGTGGATAGCGGACGTCGTCCGGCACGTCGTCGGGCAGCCAGCTGCGCGGGCTCGCGATCCCGTGCCGTTCGAAGAAGAGGTGCGCCTCGTACTTGTCGCCCATCGTCCGGCAGACGTCAGGCTCCGGGACGAGCACGAGCGCCGGCGCGAGCGCGTCGCGAGACTGCGCCAGGAGCAGCTGGTCGAGGTCGGTGAGCGGGACGATCAGCTTGACGTCGTGCTCGGCGACGAGCGCCGCCAGCGCCGGGATGTAGCCGGGGCTGTCGACGCGGGCGACGAGCGCATGGCGATCGGCGTGGTAGAGCGCAGGCGCGAGCGCGTCGGCGTCGGTCGCGATCGTGGTCGCGCCGGTGCGGCCGAAGGCCGAGACGATGTCGACGCGCTGACCCGCGCAGGTGAAGAGGACGGCCGTCACGGAGGCGAAGCGTACTCAGCGCTCAGTACGTGCAGTTGAACAACGCCTGTCGCTGCGTGGGCGAGGGCGGCCGCTCCCAGAGGTAGACCGTGCGGCCGCGCAGCTCCACCCGCGGCCCAAGCCCGCCGCCGACGGCCTTGTAGTTGGAGACGATCCGCTCCGCCCGCTCCCGCGTGCTGGAGACCGACACCGTGACGGCATTCGTCTCGATCACCGTGTCCAGCGCACCGAGATCGGCGCTGCGCGCGATCGAGTCCCGAGTCGGCCGGATCGTCGCCCCCTTCTCCTCCACGAGGCAGCGCGTCAGCTCCTCAAAGCCCCGGTCCTCGTAGCGCGCGGTCTCGATCGCCCAGCCGACCAGCGCGGCGACGACAAGCACGCCGACGGCGACAAATCCGGCTCGGAGGAAGACCCAGTCGCTCACGAGACGAAGGCGTAGGTGCCGAAGGAGAGCGAGACGAGGAGGCAGAGGCCGAGGATCGCGAGCGTGACGAGGCCGACGCGTCGGCTGCGCTCGACGAGCACGTCGACCGCGTATCCGAACGAAAGGGCCCAGAACGGCACTGCCGGGAGCAGGAAGAGCGCCTTGACCGTGTCGCCGTCGGGCCGGTAGCTCCGGGTGGCGTAGTAGAAGACGGCGGCGAGACCGACCAGAGGCGCGAGCGCGACGATGATCCGCTCCGGCGCCCGGCGCCAGCGCGACGCCGTCAGCGCGGCGAGCGCGAACCAGCCGGCCAGGGCGAAAACGGTCAGCGGGAGGCCGACGATGCTCTGGAGGGCCAGCCGGCGATTGACGCGAGGCGTCAACTCGGGACGCGGAGGGCCCCAGGACCAGATCCCGAAGAAGTCGCCCCACGTCTCCGCATACAGGATCGGCACGAGCCCGACGTCGAGCTCGGCGCGTTGCGGGTGCGTGATCACGTCCGGCAGGTCCGGGTCGACGTAGAACTCGGCCGGCCAGGGGCTGTCGAGCGAGACCAGGGACATCCCGCGCCCGAAGATCGCGTTGCCGCCCGTCGACTGGTTGTACAGGTACCACGGGAGCGGCAGCAGCACGATCGCGAGCGCCGACACCGCCAGCGCCGTGCCGATCCGACGCCGGTGCTCGGGCTGCGCGAGCGCCGCTGCCACGAGCGTGACCAGCACCACGCCGACCACCCAGATCGAGACGGACCGAACGAGCTGCGCGCCGCCGAGCGACAGGGCGAGCGCGACCCAGAGCCGGAGCCGGTAGTCGCGGCGGGCGACCATCCACGCCGTCGTCGTGAGTGCGAGCAGCGAGAGCAGCATCGCGAGCGGCTGCGGGTGGAACATCGCCCCCGTCTTGAGCACGACCGGGCAGCAGGCGAAGAAGGCAAGCGCGCTCCAGCGGGCGAGGGGACGGCCGGGCAGGAGCAGCTGCCCGAGCACCAGCACGAGCAGGCCGCTGCCGACGACGAACAGGGCGTTCAGGAGCTGCCCGGCTCGTTCGGGCTCGTCGAGCCCGAGAGCCTCGCCGAGCCGGATTGCGAGCGCCGCGACCGCGTAGAAGCCGGGAGGCGTGTAGTACGCGCCGCCCTCGGGCAGCCGGCCGTCGAGGATGCCCTGCGCGTACGCGACGTGCTCTCGCGCGTCGAACCCGCCGAGCGGCGGATACGTGAGCGCGTTCCAGACGGCGACGACGGCGAGGAGCCCGAGCAGCGCCCCGCTCACCGCCCGGTCGACGGTGCGCGAGTGGAGACGATCCATCAGCGCCAGCCGCCGGTCTCGCCCTTGTAGGTGCCGCCGAAGAGCGCGAGCGGCGTGCGCAGGAGGATCAGCAGGTCGGTGCGCGGCGAGCGGTGGTCGACGTACCAGACGTCGAGCTCGATCCGCTCGTCCCACGAGAGCGAGGCGCGGCCGTGGATCTGCGCCCAGCCGGTGATCCCGGGCAGCACGTCGAGCCGGCGGCGCTGCCGGTCGGAGTAGCGCTCGACCTGGTAACGCAGGGTCGGGCGCGGCCCGATCAGGCTCATGTCGCCGCGGACGACGTTCCAGAGCTGCGGCAGCTCGTCGAGCGAGGTGCGGCGGAGGAAACGGCCGGCGCGGGTGATCCGGCTGTCGCCTTTGTTGACCGCGTAGCCGGCTCCCTGCTTCTCCGCATCGACGACCATCGTCCGCAGCTTCAGCAGCTCGAAGTCGCGCCCGTCCTTGCCGACTCGGGTCTGCTTGAAGAGGACGGGGCCGCCGTCGCCGAGCTTGACCGCGATCGCCGCGGCCGCAAGGAGCGGGCTCGCGAGTGCGAGCCCGGCCCCGGCGATCGCGACGTCGAGAGTGCGGTTCAGCGGGTCCCCTCCGCCGCCTCCCACGTCGCGGGCACGCCGCGGCGAAGGTAGTTCCAGAGCGAGACGACGGTGGCCCAGGTGACGAGCGTGTAGTAGCGCGCGATCCCGACGCCGAGCGCCGCCGCGACGAGGAGCAGCAGCTGCGCCCCGAGCACGAGCTGATAGGCGAGCCCCTCGCCGATCAGCGCCAGCGAGGTCGCGAGCAGGACGAGATGGAGAAGCCCGCTGCCGTAGCGGAGCAGCCGGTGCGAGATCACCTCGACGAGGTAGCCGAACGGCAGCCGCTTCAGCATCGAGCCGCGCAGCGTGATCTCCCAGCAGTGCTCGAACATCCGCACCTTGCGCCGGTACTCGGTCTCGTTCGACGGCGTCGGCTTCTCGAACGCCCGCGCCGCCGGCTCGTAGACCGCGCGCCGGCCCGCCTGCACCATCCGGTACGGGAACGAGAGGTCGTGGCCCCACTTCGGGTCGACCTCGACGTAGTCGGACCGCCGCACCGCGTAGATCGAGCCGTTCCCGCCCGTGACCGAGCCGAGCCGCGACTCCGCCTCGCGCTGGGCGAGCTCGTAGCGCCAGTAGAGGCCCTCCTGGTTCGAGCCGTCGGCCGCCTCGAGCACGAGCCGGCCGCAGACGTACGCGACGTCCGGGTCGGCGAAGTTGGCGACGAGCTGCCGCAGCGCGTCGGGAGCCCAGGTCGCGTTCGCGTCGGAGAAGGCGACGATCTCGCCGCCCGTCTCGCGCACGGCCCGGTTCTGGGCGGCGACCTTGCCGCCGCGCGGGTTGACGATCAGCCGCACCCTGTCGCCGAAGCGCTGAACGAGCTCGTGCGTGCGGTCGGTCGAGGCGTCGGAGGTGACGACGAGCGCGAGCTTGTCGGCCGGGTAGTCGAGCGCGAGCAGGTTCTCGAGCCGGCGCTCGATCACGGGCTCCTCGTTGTAGGCGGCGACGATCACGGTCACGTGCGGCTCGATCGCCTCCTTGCGCACGCGCCGGGTGCGGACGCGCGCGAGCGCAGCCGCCCCGAGCGGGTAGACGGCGTGCGTCCAGAGGAGCGCGCCGAGCGAGAGCCAGAAGAGGATCTTGAGCACCAGCACGGGCCGAGTGTAGAGCGCGAGCGACGGTAGGATCCTCCGCGTGTCGGCTCGCGTCTGCTTTGTCGTCGGCGCGCGGCCGAACTTCATGAAGTCGGCTCCGGTGCACCGGGAGCTGGCCGCGCTCGATCCCTCCCTGGAGCTCGTGCTCCTGCATACGGGGCAGCACTACGACGACGCGATGTCGGACGTCTTCTTCCGCGAGCTCGGCATGCCGCGTCCGGACGAGTTCCTCGGCGTCGGGCCCGGGACGCACGGTGAGCAGACCGCGAAGGCGCTGATCGGGATCGAGCGCGTGCTGATCGAGCGCGAGATCGATCTCTGCGTCGTCGCCGGCGACGTCAACTCGACGCTCGCGGGCGCGCTCGCAGCGGTGAAGCTCCGAGTGCCGATCGCCCACATCGAGGCGGGCCTTCGCAGCTTCGACCGCACGATGCCGGAGGAGCACAACCGCGTCCTCACAGACCACGTCAGCGACATCCTGCTCGCGCACTCGCAGGAGGCGGTCGACAACCTCCAGCGCGAAGGCATCTACACGGGTATCCACCTCGTCGGCAACACGATGATCGACTCGCTGCTCGAGCATCTCGACGCGGCCCGGGCGCGTCGCAGCTGGGAGCAATTCGGCCTCGCCGCCGGCGGCTACGCGCTCGTCACTCTGCACCGCCCGGCGCTGGTCGACGACCCCGCGAAGCTGGCTGCCGTCACCGACGGCCTGATCGCGCTGGCGTCGGATCGAGCCGTGCTCTTTCCGGTACACCCGCGGACGCTGCGCAACCTGGAAGCGACCGGCGACGACCACCGCCTGCGTGAGGCCGGGGTGATCACGACGGAGCCGCTCGGCTACCTCGACTTCCTCTGCCTCGAAGCGGACGCCGAGTTCGTCGTCACGGATTCGGGCGGCGTGCAGGAGGAGACGACGGCGCTCGGCGTCCGCTGCTTCACGCTGCGCGACTCGACCGAACGGCGGGTGACGGAGGAGCTCGGCACGAACACCGTCCTCGGCGCGAAGCCCGAGCGGCTGGCCGAGATCCCGCGGCTGCTCGAGCGGCCGAAGCCGGGCGAGGTCGTGCCGGGCTGGGACGGAGCGGCGGGCGCGCGCGCGGCGGCCGTGCTGCGACGCGCGCTCGTCGTTGACAGCGCCACGGCTCGGGATCAGCTCGGCCAGTAGGCGGCGGTAACGCTCGACCGCGTGCTCGCGACCACCCTCTGCCTCTACCCACTCCCTGCCGCGAAGCGCCCATCGCCGCGAGGTCGTACTCGCCGCCGTGCAGCTCGCCGGATCTCCGCCGCGAGCAGATCGGGCCTGCCCGGCGGAATCGCGACTCCACAGCCGATGTGCCGAACGAGTCGGGCGGTCTCGCTGTCCTCGTCGGCCGCGGCGATGATCGGCTTTCCGGCCGCGAGGATTCCGTACACGCGGCTTGGAACGACGTACCCCGAGAGTCCACGGCCAAGGCCGACGAAATGGACGTCTGCGCTCGAGAGCGACTGCGACAGCACCTCGCGCGGCTGATAGTCGAGAAACGAGACCTTCTCGGCGCCGATGCTCGCAGCCAGCCGGACGAGGTGTGCATGCCGGGCGCCAAATCCGATCAGCACCACCGACAGCTGCTCGAGGTCGTGGAGCGACGTCGAGGCGCGGATCAGTGTCTCGAGATCCTGGGCATGGCCGACATTGCCGGAGTGCATGACGACGAAGCGCCCGTCGAGGCCGTACGACTGCGCCCACGGGTTGTCGCGCGGCTGAGGTGTGAGGGCCGTCGTATCGACCCAGTTCGGGATCACGCGTAGGCGCTTCGGCGGCACGCCCTTCGTCTCGAGCCTGTCTCGCATCGTTTCCCCGATCGCGACGACTGCGTCGGCACGCCGCAGGTAAAAGCGCGTGAGCACGCCGAGCATCCAGACGAGCACGGGGTTCCGCAGGCGCTTCACCTCCACCGCGATCTCGGGGAACACGTCCTGGCTCACGACCACGAGCGGGACCCGGAACCGGCGGGCGACGAGGAGCGCGACGTCCCCGACCATCGGCGGATCGGTCATGCAGAGGACGATGTCCGGCCGCGTCGACGAACAGCCCTCGCCGAAGTGCCCGGCCCAGGTACGTGAAGTAGTTGACGGCTCGCTGCAGTAGAGCCCGTGCGGTCGAAGGCACGTCGAGTGCACCCTGATCAGCTCGACGCCGTTCAGGTGCTCGTAGTCCGGGTCGTGCTCGTGGCCGAGCAGACGTCCGGTGACCACGGTCACGTCGTACGTCGTCGGCGAGCGCTTCGCAGAGCTCCGGTGAGCAGCTGCGCCGTGGCCTCGACCCCGGGCCGGTAGTACTGATTGAAGACAAGGAGTCTCGGTCGTTGTCTGTGCATCGATGTCACTGCTGCAGGGGCTACCAGACGCGTGTTCCGCGCAGGCGGTGGTCGGATCGAAGGAACATGAAGTCGATCTGCCCGAGCGTGTCGTCCTCGGGGAGGCGAAGCAGGCCCATCGTGTCGTAGACGACGAAGCCCCGCTCTTTGAGATAGGCGATGACGTCGTCGGCGGTCGGCATCTTCGGATGGAAGCGGAAGAAGCTGACCTCCGCCAACACCGCCTCGCAGCCTGACAGGACTCGCTGACCACCCTCGAGCACTTCCAGTTCGTACCCCTGAACGTCGAGCTTGAGCAGCTGCGGCTGCGGGAAGAGCCCTGCCTCGAAGCACGCGTCGAGGGTGCGCATCTCCGCGTCGTCGTTGCCCAACGCATCGGTGTACAGCGACGTCTGCGCGCCGCGGTCGGCGTACCTGACCCGGCCGGGCTCGGCACCGAGAAAGCAGAGGTGATACGCGAACTGCGGCAAGTCGCGCCGTGTTCGCTCGAGCTTTGCCTCGTTCGTCCGATTGGGCTCGAATCCGATCACGTGAGCGTCCGGCCAGATCGCGGCAGCCATTCGGCTCCACGTACCCTCGGCCGCTCCCACGTCGACGATCGTCTGTGGCTGAAAGCCGAGGCCGGCCATGTGCTCGAGGCGCTTGCCCATGTCGAGATGGCGCATGCTCGGGATCGTCGACAGCGCAGCGCGGCGCAGCGCCCTGCGCGTCCAGTGCGGAAGGATGCGGTTGAGTACGTGCAGAGGCGGCCGGGGTTGAACGGGCGACTTTGCGAGTGTAGACCGCGGGCTCAGGACAGCCGCAGCTGACGTCGAACGAACGACCGTGCGCCGTCCACCTCCGCCCAGGGCGCCGTCCAGAGCAGCACGGCCGCCACTGATGCCGTGATCGCGAGTCCGGCCAAGACCACGACCCCGTCACTTGCGACATCGGCGACCTCGAACGTGCGCTCACAGGCGGCAACCGCGCCCACCATCGCAGCGATGCGCCAGATCGCCGGCCAGCCGAGGACGGCGAGCAGTCGCCTGCCCGAGCCGATGCGACTCCAGGCAATGGTGAGAGCGAGCAGTGCCGCACACGTTTCGGCGACTCCCAGGGCCAGGGCGAGACCGGTCGGCCCTTGCCAGGGTCGGAACACCGGCGCGAGCACCACGTAGACCCCGAGCGCGACACCCTGAGACCACACGATCGCCCGAAAGTAGTCGAGCGCGTT
Organism: uncultured Gaiellaceae bacterium; assembly: GCA_963820695.1. Classification (GTDB taxonomy): domain Bacteria; phylum Actinomycetota; class Thermoleophilia; order Gaiellales; family Gaiellaceae; genus Gaiellasilicea. The sequence goes on from CAWGAP010000003.1 coordinate 313,154, forward strand.
GAAGACCCGCGCGGTGAAGACCAGCACCATGCTTGCGACGAGAGCGAGCGAGAACGCACGGAGGGTTCGTCCGATCTCGACGACGGATGTGTTCGGCAAGTCTCCGTGGTCGAAGACGAAGTGCGCGATCTCCGGTGCGAACCAGGCGATGTACGCCGCCGCGGCGGCGGCGATGAAGAGGGTGACGCGTAGGCCCGCGACGAAGCTGCCTCGGAGGTACGCCACGTTACGCTCCGCGTGCGCACGCAGCATCCCCGGATACAAACCCATGGAGATCGACTGAGCGAGCACGTTCGGGGTGAATGCAACGCCGCGGGCATATGAGATTGCCGCGACGGCGCCGACGCCGAGCGACGCCGCGAGGAGCCGCTCGAGAAAGACGAACACCTGGCCGCCCAGAAGGCCGCCGGCGAGGGAGGCCACGACCTTGCGGCGGAGCGGCAGGAGCGCTCGGAGTGCAGCGCTGGTCGGCGGCCGGAGTATCCCCCCGCCGCCGACGGCGATGACCTCGGCCAGGAGCAACACGAGCGCCACCGCGTATCCGGCCGTAATCGCAAGCGCGACCCAGAGCACGTCGTCGGTGAAGCTGAGCGCGATCGCGCTCAGGACTAGGCCGACGATCGCGGAGGCGGCGCTGCGGAACGGGGGCCACGAGTACCGCTCGAGCCGAAGCAGGATCGCTGCGGTGTACGCACCGAGCGCAAGCAGGAGTCCAATCGGAGCGAACGCGAACCACGGCGCGAGATCGTCGCTGCCGGCGGGCTTCGCCACCTCGACGACGACGATTGCGACGACGAGGTAAGCACCCGTGACGAGGAGAAGCACTGTCGTCGCCGCCCAGAAGCCGGCCGATGCGAGCTCAACCATCTCCTCGTGTCTCGGGCGGCGCGACAGAGGCGGCAGGATCGAAACGTAAAACGCCTCGCCGAGCAGTCCGCCGATCATCAGCGGCACGATCGACGCGATGAAGTAGAGGTCGGCCTGCGTCGTCGTACCGAGGAACGCGGCGACCAGCACGATCTGCGCGAGGGCTGCCAGTCGCTCGACGACGCGGCCGGCAAGCGTCATCGAACCGATGAAGGACGCCGAACGCTTGGTCAGGCGGCCGGCACTGCGCGGCGTCGTCACGCGGCCGAATGTAACGTCAGTGCCCCGGCCGATGCGGATCCTCATAGTCGACACGTGCTATCCGGCCTTCCTCGATGCGCATTACGCCAGCCGGCCCGAGTTGACCAAGCTCGGCTACGAGGGGCAGTGGCGCGCCTTGATGGACACGTGCTTCGGCACCTTCGATGCGTACTCGCATCATCTCCGCCCCCTCGGCCAAGAGGCGCACGAGGTCGTCGCGAACTGCCCGCCGCTGCAGCGCGCGTGGGCGGAGGAGCACGGGATCGAAGGCGGCGAGGACGACGTTCTGCTCGCGCAGGTCCGGGAATTCGAGCCCGATGTCGTCTACGTGCAGGACTTACACCATCCCAGCGATGAGGCATTGTCGGGCTTCCGCCAGCATGCGCGCCTTGTGGTCGGTCAGATCGCGAGTGCACTTCCGGGAGCTGGGCGGCTCCGATCCTTCGACCTGCTGCTGACCTCGTTCCCGCACTTCGTCGAGCGCTTCCGTTCTCTCGGAGTCGACTCCGAGTACTTCCGCATCGGGTTCGATCCTCGCGTCGCAGAGCGACTCGGCCGCGACGGACCTGCGCAGCCGCAGCACGGCATCGTCTTCGTCGGCGCGCTCAACCGCACGCAGCATCGACGGGCGAACGGCTTGCTGGCGAGGGCGGCGCGTCGGGTGCCGATCGACTTCTGGGGCTACGGGCTACGCGGCTGGCCGCCCTGGTCGCCAGTGCGACGCCGCCACCACGGAGAGGCGTGGGGGCTCGACATGTACCGCGTTCTCCGGGACTCGCGGATCGCGTTGAACCGGCACATCGGCATCGCAGGCGAGTATGCGAACAACATGAGGCTCTTCGAGGCGACCGGGGTCGGGTCGATGCTGCTGACGGACGAGAAGTCGAACCTGGGCGAGCTCTTCGAGCCCGGCAGGGAGGTCGTGACCTACCGCACCGCGGACGAGCTGGCCGAGCGCGCCCGGCACTACCTAGCGCACGAGGAGGAGCGGCAGGCGATCGCGGCCGCGGGGCAGGAGCGCACGCTGCGTGACCACGGGTACGACAGGCGCATGGTCGAGCTGGCCGCTCTGCTCGAGGCGCGGCTCTGACCTACAAGCCGTAGAGATCGGCGATGGGTCGCTCCGACCCGCCGCCGTCGAGATCGACGAGCGGCAGGTCTCTCAGGAGACGAAGCTTCGCCGTGTCGTCCGACAGGAACGTGAGTTCACCGCGGGGTCCGCGCGACTCGCGGAACTGTGCAGGTCGCCAACACTCCGAGGGCGTCCGTTCGGGGATCTCGCCGAGAGCGTCGCGCCGGACGAAGAACGCGTTGTTCCCCGCACGATTGCCTCCGACTAGGGCGAGGCCTTTGGCGTCTCCGGCCTGCGCCATTGCCGCCAGCGAGGCGCCCCAATAGAGGTGGGAGAAGTGCTTCTGCTCCCGAACGAAGCCGCCGTCGTACGGGACGGTCACTGCGTGGTCTGGTCCGAAGAGGCTGTTGTATTCGGTCACGAGGATTCGCGGCGCGACGCAGTCAATCGCATCGAGGACCCAGAAGTCGTTGCCGTCGATGTCGATCGAGAGTAGACCGATGTCTCCCGAGACGCCGCCGCCACGGATGACGTCGTTCACGTTGTCACGGTCGATGAAGGACGTGACTGCATCGATCGTCGTCCGCCAGGCGAGTCGGCTGTCGTCGAGGAAACGCTGGTGGGCCGTTCCCGCGTCGATGATCAGCCCGCGCCATGCGTCGTTGACGAGCAGGAACCGCGTGTTCGACTCGGCGTAGTCCTCGACGCCGAATTCGACGAAGACGCGGTTCTCGATCGGCACGCGCTGAACGAGGAACTGGATGATTCCGTCCTCACCGAACTGCGAGAAGACACGGAACTCCGCTCGTTCAAGCTCGTCCGCTCGCAAGCCGGCAACCCAGCGGCAATGCAGCCCGCCGACCTGCGCCTGGAGATCGGCAGTCGCGTTCGGGAGGAGCAGCGCTCGGCGCGCCAGCCGCGCCATGCTGCGGGCGCGCCTTCTCACGGGACCCCCAAAGCCGCCGCTCCCGCTCGAACTCGTCCAGGAAGTCGATCAGACCTCGCAGGTAGTCGTCCGCCGTCCAGGAGCGTGCCCGCCGTTCTCCTGCCCGGACGAGGCGTTTGCGCTCAGCCTGCACGCCGACTCTTTGGATCGCGTCGGCGACCGCAGACGGATCGTCCGGGTCGACGACGATTCCCGCGTCGCCGACTTGCTCGGCCGCGCCCGGAACCTCTCCGACGATGACGGGGCAACCGAGGGCGAATGCCTCCAGCGGAGGAAGGTTCTCCGGCCCGAAGCGGCTCAGGTAGACGAGCGCGTGAGCGTGCTGGTATAGGGCCACGAGCTCGTCCTCCTCGACGTAGCCGAGGATGTGCACCGCGTCGTCCAGGCCGCGCTCGCGAACTTGCGCCCGGACGTGATCCGTCTGTCCCTTGTCGGAGCCGACGAACACGAACGACATCGTCTCACCGCGGGAGCGGAGCTCCGCGAGCGCATCGAGCGCGGCGGCGTGATTCTTGTGCGCCCAGAACTGCGCGGGGTACAGCAGGTATGGACCGGCGACGCCGCGCGCGCGTACGAGCTCCTCCGGCCGCCGCCCCTCCTTCGCCGCGCGCAGCGCGAAGTCCGGGGTCGGGTGCTTGATCGGCAGGCAGTTCTCCCGTGCCACGCCGAAGAAGCGCGCGACCTGCTCGGCGCCGGTCTCCCCGGCCACGATCACACGCGTCGCCTTCGGCAGGTACCGCCGGTAGTGGCGCTCGCGATGCTCCCACTCGCCTTCGGCGCTCACCTCCGGAAACCATGGCTTCATCCGGTGCTCGAGGTCGAACACCTGGCAGACGAACGGCAGGCTCACGTCCTCGATGTAGGTCGGAAACCAGACGAGGTCGATGTGATCCCGCGCGAGGCGACGCTCGAGAGGCGTGCGCACGTGGAGGAGGCGGGTTCCGACGAGCACGTCCTGGACATCGTGCGCCGCTCGCAGCGCCAGCGTCACGCCGACGGTGGCGAGCCTGCGGGCGCGCCACGCAGCGGTGCCCTCGGTGTAGCGGTTGTAGCCGGCCCGGTACACGATGAACTCGTGCTGGGCCTCGCCGCGGCTGCGCCCGAGAGCCGCCACGAGCATCTCCTGGAACGTGAAGCGGCCGCCGATCCCCCGCCCCACCTCGGTGACGATGACTGCAACCCTCATGCAACCCTCATGCGCCGGGCTCTGCGACCAGCAGCAGATGGAAGGTGTCGGCGTCGATCGGCCCGTCTGCATAGGCGGGCACGATCTCAAGAACGTCGAGCCCCGCCGCGGCCGCAAGTTGCCGCATCTCGGGCGCGGAGAAGAGGCGGTTCGTCTGCTCCTCCTCGGCGTGCTCCCCCCGCCCGTCACCGTTGACCGCCCAGAGCTCGTAGCGAACGTGCATGAGCATCCGTTCGACGTCGATCGTCGTCTCCGACGTCCGCAGGAGAGTGCGCCCGTCCCGGAGGTCGACGCGCCTCACCCGGCGCGTATCCGCTCCCCGGACGAGTGCCGGCGCGTGGAGGAACTCGCAGACGACCCGGCCTCCCGGGGCCGCGTGACGGCGGAGCGACCGAAGCGCGGAGACAATCCTGTCGTCGTCCTGGGGATAGCCGATCGAGTCGAACAGGCACGTGACGACGTCGAACGGGCGACCGTCGATGTCGAGATCGCACATGTCGCCCTGAAAGAACTGCACGCGGTCGCCGGCGGCGGCCCTCCCGACGGCGAGCAGCTCCTCATTGATGTCGGATGCGATGACGTCGTAGCCGAGGTCGGCAAACGCGATCGCGTGCCGACCTGTCCCGCACGCAACATCGAGGAGCTTGCCTCCCGGCGATCCCACGAGCTCGTGGACGAATCGCGCCTCGTCCGCGTAAGGCTTGTCGGCATAGATCTCGTCGTAGACCCTGGCGTGCAGGCCGGTGTACGAGTTCACGAGCGGACTGCGGCAAGCTCGACGAGCTGCGCCGCGATTCGCGCGACCTCTTCGTCGGTCAGCGACGGCGACGACGGGAGGTAGAGGCCGCGGCGCCAGAGATCCTCGGCAACGGGACACGGCACGTCCCTGAACCCCGCCTGATCCCGGAGGAACGGCTGCAGGTTCATCGGGCAGAAGAACGTGCGGGTCTCGATCCCACGCTCGGCGAGCGCGGCGGCGAGCTCGTCGCGGGTCGCTCCGAACTCGTCCTCGATGAGGACTCCGTACATCCAGTACACGTGCTGCGCCCACGGCTCCTCGACCGGCGTCCTGATCCCCGGCACGTCCGCGAGCAGGCGGGTGTAGGTCGCCGCGACTCGACGCTTTTCGGCCACGATGCGGTCGATTTTCCGGAGTTGAGCGCGGCCCATCGCCGCCTGGTACCCGGTCATGCGGAAGTTGTGGCCCGGCTGCTCGTGGTAGAAGCGCGGCCGACCGAACGCGAGGTTGCGCAGGAGCCGCAGCCGCTCGGCGAGCTCGTCGTCGTCGGTGAGCACCATGCCGCCCTCGCCGGTCGTGATGATCTTGTTGGCGTAGAAGCTGAAGCAGGAGGCGATCCCGAACGAGCCGGTCTGACGTCCGCGAACAGTCGCACCGTGCGACTCGGCGCAGTCCTCGATGACCGCGAGGCCGTGTCTCTCGGCGATGTCCATGAGCGCATCCATGTCGACCGGGTGGCCGAAGAGGTGGACCGGGATGATCGCGCGTGTCCGCGGGGTGATGAGGTCCTCGAGGAGGTCGAGATCGAGATTCCAGGTCACTCGCTCCGAGTCGACCGGGACCGCGACCGCCCCGTTGTGGAACGCGGCCAGAGCGGTTGCGATGTTCGTGGACGCGCTCACGAGGACCTCGTCGCCCGGGCCGAGGCCGAGTGCCTGCACGGCGAGGTGGAGCGCCGTCGTCCCGCTCGAGGTAGCAACGCCGTGGCGTGTGCCGACGAAATCGGCGAACTCCCGCTCGAAGGCGGGCAAGTTCTCGCCGAAGGAACCCGAGATCTCGCCGGCACGGACTGCGGCGGCTACGGCCTCGACTTCTTCGTCGCCGATGTACGGCTCGTAGACGGGTATCACGCCGCCGTCTCGACGACGACCTCGACCTTGTCCACCTCGTCGCCGAAGAAGGGGCCCTGCTTGACGCTCAGCGCCTGGAAGTCCTCGATCACGTGGATCGCATGCACGCCGCGGATAAGGACGATCGCGTCGCCGGGCTCGAGCCGGATCACTCGGAACAGGCGCCCGTCGTCGGTGTACAGCTCGACGTCGACGATGCCGCGCTGGACGACGAACAGCTGCTGGAGATCGTCGATTCGGCGTTGGTGCGACTTGTGGTAGTGGGCGGGCTCCCGGTACCCAGCCTCGTGCGCGAGCAGCCCGAACTGGAACGACGAGTCAGGCGGCGAGAAGAACGTGGTCTTCTCGACTCGGCAGGTCCGCCCGAATGATCTCGGCGTAGGTAACGCCCTCGTGCTCGACGACCTCGACACCCATCGGCGACGAGGATACCCGCCCGCGCCGGCGCTAACGACTGAAGCGCTCGTAGATGGATGCCGCACGCTCGGCGACGTGATCCCAGGAGAAGGCTCCGCGGCCGCGAGGGCCCCGAGGTGGAGGCGCTCCCGCTCCCCCCGATCCTCCACGAGCCTCGTGAGCGTCGCGCCGAGTGCCTGCGGATCCTGCCGCGGGACGAGGGCGACATGCTCCTCCGGTCTCAGCGGCGTGATGCCCGCCGGCGTGCCTGCGAGAACCGTCGGCGTCCCGGTTTCGAGAGCAGTTGCTAGAGCGCTCCGGCCGATGCTGTTCCGACGGTAGGGCAGGACGCACACGTCGATCGCGCAGAATGCGCGGATGACCTCATCGTCCGTCAGGTGACCCGTCCAATGCACCGCCTCCTCGATCCCGAGCGCGCTCGGCAGTGCCCGCGTTGCGTGGAAGTACGCGGCACTCTGGGGATCCGCCTCATAGCGCTCGGGCCGGCCCGCCGAGCCGATCATGACCAGGCGCACGTCGTGCTTCCGGCGCACGGACGGCAGCGACGCGAACAGGTCCTCGACTCCCCGCGTCGGATCCAGCTGGCCGAAGAATCCGAGCCAGGTAGGACCCTCCTCGAGGTGAAGAGATCTCCTTGCCTCCGCTCGCTCGGCGACCGCGTTGTCCGTCGACAGGTTGTTGCCGACGGGCAGCCACTCGGCCGGCCTGCCGAGGGCGGCGCGCCGAAGAAAGGCGAGATACGACGGGTCGTGTGACGTCAGGACGCGCGCGCGCAATAGGAGCGCAACCGACTCGGCGCGCACTGACAGGGGCGATCGCCGCCCGAGCCCGAGATTCCACCAGGTGACGACGAGCGGCGTGCGACCGAGGCCGAGGAGGGCAGGAAGCTGATAGCTCCCCTGAAGCACGGAGTCCGGAAAGAGAACGTGCAGAACCCGGACGCCATTCTCCTTCAGGATCCGGTTGACGCGCCTGTGGTCGTGCAAGCCACGACGCCCCAGCGACCAATCCTGAATGACCCGGTGCACCGTGACGCCGGCCTCCTCTGGCGACGCCGGGTCCCCGCTTGTCGACGTGATGACGTGAACCTCGATCCCTCGTCGAGCGAGGGCAACGGCGAACCGCGCCACGAAGTCGGAGCCGCCATTCCGCTCGGGAGGGTACGTGCCGAAACAGAGAGCGACCGGACCGACGGCGGGCTTCAGGGCTGTCCTCCGACTCTCGTGAGGAGAAACGCTCGTGCATCGTCGACCGTTACGTCACGTGTGCGGATCCCGTCGTCCCAGAGCGCCCGGAACGCGGCCTCCGAACGAAGCCAGCCTGCCCTGGTCGCCCTCGGTCGCCTCAGGCGGAGAAGGACTTCCCGCAGCACGAGGCGCCACGTAAGCAGCACGCTCGGAACGAGCAGAACAGGCCGGTGGAAGCGCGCGAGGATCGCAGCCAGTTGCGGGTTCGGGAACTCCGTGTCGACCCGGTGCAGCAGGTGAAAGTCGGAGTTGAGTGGCGCGTCCGCGAGGAGATCGTGCTGGACGACGCTGGCCTCGGTGAACAGCGTCCGCAACCGGTCGACGGTTCGCGGCGCATAGTCGGTGCATGTGAGCTCGAGCTCGGGCGCCGCCCGGGAAAGCCCGAGCTCGAGCACACCGGTGCCGACGCCGTACGAACAGACGCGCCTCGCGCCTAGCTCGCGGACGATCGCTGCGATGTCCCGTGCTCGCGCGGCAAGGGCCGGATCTGCTGCCCTCGCCTCCCACTCGGCTCGGGTCTCGGGAAGCCCGAACGGCCCCGTTGTGTCGCGCGCCGCATCCCAGGCGCCGGGCTGCACGAGCCGGCGACCGACGCGCGGACCATCGTCGCCGAAATCGAAGTAATGAGGGATGGTCAGCCGCATCGCGGGTAGCTTGGAGGCCATCACGACCGCCGCTCACGTCCAGTCTATGTCCCTCCGTCAAGTCGTCTCCGAGGGAGCCCCGCCCGTGCTGCTGGCGGTCGTCGTCAGTGGGTTCTGGCTCTACCTCGGGACGTTGGAGCTCCTGGGAATCGAGCCGCGGACGGTCATCACCGCCGGGTACTACTTGCTGCTCGCTGCCGGACTGATGCTCTCCGCCTGGGCGGGCAGGGAGACGATCCGGCGGCGCCTCGAGCACGGTCTCGCGGCTGCCGCGGACGTGGGTGGCGGCGGCCGTCGTGCTCTCCGCCTGGTTCCTGGTGAACGTCGCGTTGCTCTCATCGGGCGTCGCCGCGCGAGATGCCGCGGCCCTGCTCGTCCTGTCGTCGCTGCCGAGCGCGCTGGTTGCGCTCTCCCTCACTCAGCCGCAGCTGCGGATCCTCGCCGGTGCCTGGGTCGCGCTCGCTTTGGGGCTTTTCCTGGTCAGCTTCGTGACGCTCGTGGCACGGCCGACCGAGTCCGGCCGGTTCAGTCCGATCGACGAGCTCGATCCGATCACGGCCGCACATATCTCCGCGCTGGGCGCGATCGTGCTCCTGATTGCAAGGTTCGAGGACCGGCGGACACGGCTCGCCCAGGCCGGTGGGGTGGCCCTCTTGGTGGCGGTGAGCGTCATGCCTGCCTCCCGCGGCGCACTCGTGGCGCTGGTCGTCGCGATCGCGACGGTCGCCGTGGCGCTGAGGAGCCGTATGCTGCCTCTCCTTCTGCCGGCTGTGCTGGTCGGGTTCGTTCTGGGGGGCGCGGGCGCGAATGTCGTCGGCGCCGACTACTACTACAGCATCGACATCCCCGGGCTGGAGGGGCGCGTCGCTCCCCCTTCGGAGGGTGAGGACTTCACGGGCGAGCGGACCTCTACGCAGCGAGGGACGCCGATCTCCTCGCTCGCGATTCGGCGCTACCTCTGGTCCAAGGCGCTCCGGGACTCGGCCGACCGCCCCATCTTCGGTCATGGCGTCGGCATGCTCGTCGACGACTCACCCGAGACGCTGCGGATGGTCCGAGCCGGGAGAGTGGACGAAGGCGTGCGAACCTATCCTCACAACGTGCTGATCGAGTCCGTCTACTCGCTCGGCATCCTCGGCCTGGGCCTCTTCCTCACCTTGTCGATCCTGAGCATTGTCGCGCTCGCGAAGGTCTTGCGGCGAGGCGCCAAGCGCTTTGGATCCTTGCTGGTGCTCGGGTTCGCCGCCTTCGCCGCGGTCAACGAGCTGGTGAGTGGTGAGATCGGCAGTGATGCGTCGCTCTGGATCGCGATGGCGCTGCCCGTCGCGTTGTACGCAGACCACGCCCGGTGACTCTCGTCGGCAAGAATGGCTCGGTGCTGCGCCAGGGTCTCTTCAGGGCCGCGTGGGCCTTGGCCTGGCCGATCCGGGCGTATCTTCGGGTAACCCCGGCTCACCGTGGCCGCGGCCTCGTCGAGGCCGCGCTCGTCCGGCTCGTTCTCCCGCTTGCGCCGAGCACCTTCGTCACGACGCTGCCAGGAGGAGGGACGATCGCGCTGCGCTACCGGGAGCGCATCGGGCTCTCGACGCTGGTGTACGGCTCGTTCGAGGCGGCCGAAACCGAGCTCCTCCGCAGGCTCGCTCGACCTGGAACGACCGCAGTCGATGCCGGCGCGAACGTCGGGCTTCTCACCGTTCCACTGGCCCTTGCTGTCGGCAGCGAGGGGCGCGTGCTCGCGGTCGAGCCGGCCGCAGAGACGGTCGCACGGTTGCGCGAGAACCTGCGCCGAAACGGCCTCGAGAACGTCAGCGTCGTCGAGGCGGCGCTCGGCGCGGAGCGAGGCGCGGCGACGCTCCTGCTCGAGGGGGACAGCGCGTACAACTCGACGGTCGCTACGCGAACGTCGGCATCTGTCGGAGCCGAGGTGCGGGTCGAGCGACTCGACGACCTCTGGGAAGAGGCTGGTCGCCCGGACGTGTCCGTGTTGAAGGTCGACGTCGAAGGCGCTGAGCTCGACGTGCTTGCAGGTGCAGTCGAGCTCCTCCGTTCGAGACGCCCTGCCGTGCTCGTGGAGGCCGCCGAGTCGTCCCGGGCGGAGGCGGTGACGCAGCTTTTCGCCGCGCACGGGTATCGCTTGGAGCCCGCCTCGGGTTTGCAGTCGTGGAACCTGCTCTTCCTGCCCGCCGAGCGCGCTGTGCCGCAGCCCGACGCGGTCCTCACCGCGTAAGCGGCGTGGCTCGACCGTCAGCTGACGACTGCGTCCCCGTACGCATCTGCGAGCGCCGCGGCGGCCACCTCCGGCGCCAGCTGATCCCGTGCGATCTCGCTCGCGGCGGCGCCGAGGTGTGCGCGCCAGTCGCGGTCGGCGAGCAGCTGCTCGATCACCTCGCGCAGCCGCGCCACGTCGCCCTGCGGGACGAGCACGCCGGTCACGTCGACGAGCCCGCCGACCGCCGTCGCCACGACCGGCCGGCCGTACGCCATCGCCTCCCGCGCGACGACGCCGTAGCCCTCGCGGCGCGACGGCACGCAGACGACCGCCGCCCGCTCGTAGTAGGGGCCGAGCTCGGAGCGCGGGACGAAGCCGACCGCCTCCGGCACCTCGACCGGGCCGGCGCCGACGATCACGCGCGGCATCCCGTCGGTCGCCGCCAGGAACTCGTCGATGCCCTTCTCCGGCGAGAGGCGGCCGACGAAGAGCACGTGCGGCGGCTCCTCCGGCTCGCCGACGGACTCCGGGATCTCGACGCTGCTCGGGACGACTCGCACGTCGCGCGCGCCCAGCTCTCGCGCCGAGTCCGCCAGGTAGTCGGACGCGACGATCGCGAGCCGCGCCCGCCGCAGGATCGGCCGGAAGAGCCACGGCGCTTTCCGGGCCAGCTCGACGTCGGTGCCCCACAGCTGGACGACGAACGGCTTCCCGGTCGCAAGCGCCGCCAGCCCGGAGGGGAGCCAGTGTGCGTGCACGAGGTCCGCGTCGCGGGCGGCCCGGCGGGCGGCGCGCGCGTAGGCGAGCAGGAACAGCCGGCAGCAGCAGCGCCCGCCACGGCCGCCGCCGCAGGTTCCCGGCGATCCCGTGCCCGTACGCGATCCCGAAGTGCCGGAACGACGCCGGCGAGACGACCTCGACCTCGACCCCGTGCGCGCGCACGCGCTTCGACCGCGTCGCGGACGAAGAGGCCGGCCACGTCCCGCTCGTCGCGCGGGTACGAGGTCGTCAGGACGACGACCTTCACGTCAGCCGTCGCGCGAACACAATCGGCGCCGCGAGCGCCAGCAGCGCGAACGCGAAGAAGTAGTAGAAGGACATCGTCAGGTAGAAGGCGTTCGCGGCGATCGTGCCGACGAGCGCGGCCGTCATCCCCCACGCAAGCGGCCGGATCCGCGGCGAGCCGAGCGCGCGGCCGATCGCGCGCAGCCGCCCCAGCCGCCGGAAGAGATAGACGAGGAAGGCGGCGAAGAGGGCCGTCCCGACGAGCCCGGTCTCGACCAGGGTCGCGACGTAGAACGAGTGCGGGCCGAAGTTCGTCCGGCCGGTCACGAACTCGTAGTAGACGGAGAAGTTGTTCAGGCCGAGCCCGAAGAGCGGGTGCGACGAGAGCACGTCCGGGATGAAGCCGTAGACGTCGAAGTGCGTCGACGTGCCGTTCGCGGACGTGTCGACGCGCGAGCGCAGCACCTGCTCGAAGAACTGCCAGCGTGCCGCAAGGACGAGCCCGAGCACACAGGCGACCACGCCGAGCGGCAGCAGGAACTCGGGCGTCGCCCACCGGTGCCGGTAGGGCACTGCGAGCACGAGCAGCCCGACGCCGAGCCCGAGCAGGCCGGAGCGGGACAGCGTCGCCAGCTCGACGAGGAGCAGGAACCCGAGCACGAGCGCGAGCGGCAGCTTCAGCCGGTGCCCGCGCTCGAGCCGCAGATAGAGCGGCGTCAGCACCAGCAGCGGGATCACGAGCTCGATCCCGAGATGGTTCGGATCGCCCGTGAGCGCGTTCGGCCGGAAGACGCTGGCGCCCTCGATCGCGCCGTAGATGTTGATCTGGCTCGCACCGCCGGTGATCGGCGAGAGCAGCGACTGGTCGAGGTTGATCCCGAGCACCTCGGCGGTGCCGAGCTGGACGATCCCGTAGACGGCGTTCGCGACGAAGCCGGCCAGGAAGACGGCGAGCGTCGTCCAGTAGAAGCGCTCGCTGCGCCGGGCGAGGTACGCGAGCCCGACGACGAGGAAGAGGAAGTGGAGCAGGAACTTGAACATCCCCTTCGCCCACTGGGCGAGCGCCTGCTCGGTCTCGAGGTTGAAGAAGCCGACCAGGTAGACGGCGAGGAACGCGAGGAAGAAGAGGCCGGCCACGGCGGCGCCCCAGGCGAGCCGGCGGTCGCCCGTGCCGACCCTCGTCCCCAGCCAGCCGACGAGGAAGATCGCCGTCAGGACGTCGGAGAGGCTGAGCGTGCCCGCGACCTCCCACTGCAGCTTCGCGAAGCTGACCGTGAAGACGGTGGCGAGGAAGAGGAACTCGATGACCGGACCGGGCCTCGAGCGGTTTGCGGTCTCGATCAAGGCAGCGAGCGGACGAGCTCCGCGAGCTCCTCGGCGCGGGCGCGGCGCGAGAGCCGGTAGCGCGTCTCCTCGGGGATGTCCGTCGCCGGCAGGCCGCCGTTCGCGAAGCGCTCGTGCAGCTCGGTCAGCGCAGCCTTGATCGCCTCGACGTCGTCGGGCGGCGCGACGACGCCGGCGCCCGTCTCGCGGATCAGGTCGGCGGCGGCGCCGTCCGGCGGCACGACGGCGAGGATCGGACGCTCGGCTGCCAGGTACTCGAAGACCTTGCCGGAGAGGACGCCCTTGCCGCGGCCGCCCGCGTCCGGGATCAGGAGCAGGAGCGCCTCGGAGTCGCGCTGCAGCTCGAGCGCCTCCTGGCGCGGCGCGTACGGGATCAGCTCGAGCTTGTCGCCGAGCCCGCGCTCCGCCGCCCATTCGCGGTCGGTCGAGCGGAAGTCGCCGAGAAAGCGCGCCTGGACGTCGAGGCCGGACTCGTCGAGCGCGGTCAGGAACGGGCGCGGGTCGCGCTTGCCGAAGAAGCTGCCCGTGTGGGTGATTCGGAAGCGCTTCCCGGGTGTGTAGTCGAGACCCGGCGAAGTCGTCGAAGTCGCAGCCGTTCGAGATCGTCACGACCTTCCCCTTCGGCGAGAAGCCGCGCGCCTCGTCGGCGATCGCGTCAGAGACACAGGTGATCGCATCCGCCGAGTGGGCGACGAGCCACGCCACGCCCTCGTCGACCTTCTCCTTCGCGCGCACGGCCATGCTCTCGGCGCGCCGGTGCGGGTGCGCCACGAGCGAGTCGCGCAGGTCGGCGACCCACTTCGCGCCCGTCGCCTTCTGCACCGCCGCTCCGACGAGGTGGACCGAGTTCGGGGGCGAGGTCGTCACGACGACGTCGATCCCCTCCTTGCGCGCGATCCGGATCGCCGCGGGAATCGCGGTCAGGTTCCAGCTCACGTTCTCGTCCGGGACGAGCAGGCGCCGCGAGGCGAGCTTGGCCTGCACGAGCGCGCGCTCCAGACCCTCCTTGCCGTGCAGCTCCTCGGCGGGCTTCCGCCCCTTCGGGCCGATGTAACGGGCCCGGTGCACCCAGGCCTGCGTCGGCTGGCGGAGATCGGCGTCCTGGTGGATCCACTTCGAGTCGTCCGGCGCGAGCACGTGCGTCTCGATTCCGAGCGCGGGCAGGTACTGCGCGAACTTGAGCGGCCGCTGGACGCCGCCACCGCCCGCGGGCGGCCAGTAGAGCGAGACGAGCAGCAGTTTCACGCGCCCGATGCTACGGCACGACGTAGAGCGTGTAGCGCCCGTCGCGGTAGACGCTGTCGAGCTGCGGCGTGATGTCGAAACGCTCGCGGTCGACCACGAGCCAGTCGGCGCCCGCGCGCCGCGGGATCTCGTCGTCACCGGTCTCGAAGAAGCGCAGCGCCTCGTCGCGGCGCTCGTAGGGCCGGTTCTCCTCCGTGTCGGCGACGTGTCCCGGCGGCGCGACTGCGATGTACACGGGCACGCGGGCGGCGATCTCGTAGCTCGTCTCGGGATCGGAGTAGACGACGTCCCCGCGTGGGACGTCCTCGCGCAATGCAGCGACGAGGCCGTCGGTGAGCGGGCTCGGCGGGCGCGCGTCCGACGGGCTCCAGTTCGCCGCCGCGTGGATCGCGATCGGGAGGATGAAGAGCGCCGCCGCCCAGCCGGCGAGCTCAGGGCGCTCGAGCGGGACTCTTCGTTTCAGAAACACGAGCCCGAGCACGAGCGCCGCTATCCCGCCGCCCACGGCGACCCAGGTCACGAGCGCGGGGCCGCCGTCGGTGAGCCGGTAGGAGAAGTCACCCGGGAAGAGCAGCTGCAGCGCGATCCCGCCCACGAGCGCGGCCGGCAGGACGAGTGTCCGCAGCAACGCCCCCAGCACGACGAAGCCGCCGGCGAACGCGAACGCGAGCGGCCAGAAGCCCGCGGCGCGGCGCGACTGCGAGATCGAGACAAGATCGGAGAAGAGCACGAAGAGCTGCGGCACCAGCATCACCGCAGCCACGGCGAGAAAGCCACCGAGGACGTACGCCGCCCACCGGCTCCGAAATGCGAGGCCCGCGAGCGGGACGAACAGGAGCGCCGCCACGGCGACGGCTCCAGCCCGGCCGAACACCTCGGGCGCCAGCCGGTAGCTCGTGTCCGAGAAGACGTCGAGCTGGCCCGCGTACTGCCGGAACGCTCGCTGCAGCTCCTCGCCGCCGGGCGCGTGCGAGCGGGTGTCCCGCACGACCGGGAGCAGCCACGCGAGATAGGCAGCCGCCGGCACGACGAGCGCGGCGAGCGCGGTGGCAATCCGTCTCGCCTCGCGCCGCTCGACGAGTGAGCGGACGACGAGGAAGCCTGCGAACGGCAGCCAGAGGAAGATCGCGTACGTCGGATGGACGACGGCCAGCACGAGCCCCGCCGCAGCGACCGATGCGAGCAGGCCGCGGCTCGGCTTCTCGACGTAGGCGAGTGCGAGCGCGAGCGCGGCGGGCAGCAGGATCTGACGCGACGCCGTTGCCGGAAGCCCGAGCGCGGTGTACGCGCCGCCGTGCTCGGGAGCGAGCGCAGTCACGGCGACGGCCCCGACGACGACCGCCACAGCCGGGCCGACGCGCCGGAAGAGCGCCCAGCCGGCCTCGTACGCAACCACGAGCGCCACCGGCGCGAGCACCGACGCCTCGTGCAGCACGACCTCGGCGGGATCGAGGAAGCCGACGCGGGCGACGAGGGCGAGGAAGCCGTGCCAGAGCGGGAACGCGTAGCCGGGATGAAGCCCGCCGTCGGCGAACTCGTTGACGGCGTCGAGCGAGAGCGAGCCGAACGCGTCCAGCTTCTGCACGCGCGCGAGGTGGAAGAGCCCGTCGCCGCCGATGTTCCCGGCGACGTGCCAGAGCAGGAGGCCGAGCAGCGCCCCGGCCGCGAAGACCCAGCGACGCCCCGGAATCCGCTCCGAACGCGGGACGCGGCGCGCGAACCTGAGCGAGACAAGGCCGGCGGCGAGCAGCAGGACGAGCGTCAGCGTCAACGAGGCGCCGGCGGCGAACGTCACCGCCAGCGCCGCGAAGATGAGCGCCAGCGACCAGGCGAGCGTCGCGGAGAGGCTGCGCACGCCGAGCGCCCGGCCCACGAGCGCGCCCGGCAGCAGCAGCACCGCGTTGGCGAACACGAGCTGGACGAGCGTCATCGCCCGAGCAGCTCCGGCATCCGCGCCGAGGCGAGCCAGTCGGCGGTCTCGCGGTACATGCGGCCGCGCTCGCCGCGGAAGAGCAGGCCGCGCAGGCCGGTCGCTGCACGCAGCAGCTTCCGCGCCCGCTCGGCGTAGGCGTCGCCACGGTGCTTCGAGAGGAAGCGCAGGTGCCCGCGCACGTTCTCGCGGAACATCCGGCCGCCGTGCGACGCGCCGCCGACGTGGACGCACTCGGCGTCCGGGAGGAAGAGCACCTTCCAGCCCGCCTCGTGGAAGCGGTAGGCCCAGTCGGTCTCCTCGCTGAAGAGGAAGAACGCCTCGTCGAGCGGCCCGACCTGCTCGACGGCCTCGCGCCGGACGAGCATGCACGCGCCCATCAGGAACTCCGCCTCGCGCACCTCCTGATGGTCGAACCCGCCGGCGTAGAACGCGTTCAGCGCCTGCGAGCGCGGCGCCAGCTTGCGCAGGAAGAAGTACTCGGTCGCGAGCCGCCAGAGCGTCGGGAAGCCCCGCACCGACCGCTGCAGGGAGCCGTCGGGATTCAGCAGCCGCGGCCCGACGATCGCCGCCTCCGGATGCTGGTCCGCGAAGGTGACGAGCCGCCGCAAGGAGCCGTCGGTGAGCCACGCGTCCGAGTTCAGGATCAGGAAGTAGCGCCCCGAGGCCGCCTCCATGCCGCGGTTCCAGCCCGCGGCGAGGCCGGCGTTCTCCTGCTCGATCACATGCGCCTCGGGCAGCTGCTCGCGGACGACGTCGGCGCTGCCGTCGCTGGAGCCGTTGTCGACGACGATCACCTCCTCGCCGCGCACGCTCTCGAGGCAGCGCTCGATCCAGGGGAGCGCATTGTGGGTGACGACGACGACGCTGGCGTCAGGCATGGCTCGCACTCGGCCCCCTGCGCAGCCCTTCCCAGAGCAGGATCACGCCGCCGGGAAGTGCCATCGCGACCGTGACCAGGAAGAAGAGGAAGCCGGCCGCGAACGCCTGGTCGGCGTCGACGCCGACGCTCCCGAGGAAGCTGACGAAGAACGCCTCGCGCACCGCGAAGCCGTTGAGCGTGAACGGGACGAGCAGGACGAGGAAGAAGAGCGGCCCCATCACGTAGTAGATCCGCGGCGAGAGCTCGATCCCGACCGCGCGGGAAGCCGCCCAGATCGCGAGCACGCGCACGGCCTGGATCGCGACCGTGAAGAGGAAGACCCCGATGAGCAGTCCGGTGCGGTCACGGAAGGCGTGGACGCCGTCGTAGACCGCGCGGACCGGCCGCTCGAGCCTGAGCGCCCGCAGCAACGGCGCCGTCAGCCGGAGCAGGGGCCGGGCAGAGCGCGCGAAGAAGAGGAAGGCGAGCAGGATCGTCCCGAGCACGAAGGCGCCCTCGATCCAGAGGTAGGCGCCGACGTCGTAGTGGCCGATCGCGAGCAGGAATCCGACCGCGCCCAGCAGGACGGTGGCCGCGCCGCCGAGCGCCCGCTCGAGCAGCACGATCGCCGAGATCGCGCCGAGCCGCGCGGGGTGGCGGCGCGAGGTCTCGAGGATCCGGACCGCGTCGCCGCCGATCGAGGTCGGCAGGATCTGCCCAGCCGTGTAGGAGACGAAGTAGGCGCGGGTCAGCCACGGGAGGCGCTCGCGCATCCCCTGCGAGGCGAGCAGCCGCCGCCAGCGCTCGGCCATTGGGATGACCGTCAGCGTCATGATCGCGACGGCGAGCAGGAACCACCACGGGCTCGCGTCGGCCACCACCTCGGCCGTCTCGCGGAGGTCGATCTTCCAGATCAGGTAGGCGACCGCGAGACCGGTGAGAACCAGCGTCGCGGAGACGCGAAGCGGACGGCTCATGCGCGAATTCGCCCGAGTGCCTCGACCACGTCGGCGATGTCGCCGTCGGAGTGGGCGGGCGAGAGCGGCAGCGAGAGGATCTCGTCGCCGGCGCGTTCGGCGACCGGCAGGGACGGCTGCCCGGGGAAGCGCTCTCGGTACCACGTGAGCCGGTGCACGGGCAGGAAGTGGATCGAGGTCGAGATCCGCTCGGCCGCAAGTGCGCGCTGCGCCTCGTCGCGGGTGAGCCCGAACCGCTCGGCGTCGATCCGAACGACGTAGAGGTGCCGTGCGTGCGTGTCGCGCGGGTCGCGCTGGAGCGGCTCGATCCCGTCGAGCCCCGCGAGTCCCTCGTCGTAGAGCGCGAACTGACGCTCGCGCGCGGCGGTGTGCTGCGGGAGCTTGTCGAGCTGGACGAGCGCGATCGCCGCGAGCACGTCGGAGAGGTTGGCCTTGTAGCCGGGGACGGTGATGTCGTAGAGCGAGCCGTCGCCGCGCCGCATCAGGCGCAGGTTGCGGATCGCCTCGGCGACCTCGTCCGAGTTCGTCGAGACGAGCCCGCCCTCGCCGGCCGCGATGTTCTTCGTCGCGTAGAGGCTGAAGCAGGTCGCCTCGGAGAGCCCGCCGAGCTTGCGGCCGCGGTAGGCGCTCTCGGCCGCGTGCGCGGCGTCCTCGATCACCGGGATCCCGAGCTCCCAGATCGGATCCATGTCGGCGGGCTGGCCGGCCAGGTGCACGGGCATGATCGCCTTCGTCCGCTCGGTCACCGCCGCTTCGATCAGGGCCGGGTCGATGTTGAGGTCGCCCTCGCGCACGTCGACGAAAACGGGTGTGGCCCCGGAGTGGACGATCACGTTCGCCGTCGCAGGCCAGGTGATCGGCGTCGTGATCACCTCGTCGCCTGGCTCGATCCCGAGCGCGACGAGCGCCAGGTGCATCGCCGCCGTGCCGGAGGCGACCGCGAGCACGTGCTTCGCCTCCAGGTACTCGGCCATCCGCTCCTCGAGCAGCGCCGCCTTCGGCCCGCTCGTCAGCCAGCCGGAGCGGAGCGTCTCCGCGACCGCCTCGATCTCCTCCTCGCCGATCGCGGGCGGCTGGAAGCCCAGCTGCGATTCCCGTGTCATTCGACGACGAAGCGTATTTCGTCGGCGGCGGCGCGAGCGCGCTCGAGCGCCTGCTCGCGGTTGTCGCCGACCGCGATCACGGCACCCGCTCGGTCGGCGCCGCGCAGGAGCGGCCCGAAGATGTGACCGGGCTCGCGGTAGAGCCGCACGTCGAGCACGCCGTCGACCGCAGTGCGCCGCCTCACGCCCCTCGACCGCGTGCAGCGTCCCTTCGGGCGCGACGAGGAAGAGGACGCACGCGCCGCCGTGGAGAGTTTGTGTTTCTGATAGACACAAGGCTCGATTCCCAGCGCAAAGTCGAGCGCCAGCCCGTTCAGACTGACGCCGGTCACCGCCTCGACGAGCTCGGCGTCGTGACCCCCGCCGAGCCGCGCAGCCAGCTCAACCACGCGGGTTCCGTCGGCGCCGAGCCTCACCTGCGTGTACGTCGGCCCGTTGCGGATCCCGAGCGCTTCGGCCGCCGCGCGCGCCGCCTCGATCGCAGTTTGTGTCTGATAGACACAAGGCCACGCGTGCGCGAGCGCGACGCCGAACGCGGGTGGGTCGGCGGTGAGACGGTCGGTGACGGCCAGCGGGTGGAAGGCGCCGTCGACCGAGACCGCGTTGACGGTCACCTCCGGCCCGTCGACGAACTCCTCGACGATGTAGGTGCCGTTGCGCGATGCCGCCAGCGCGGCCTCGATCGCTGCCGGCAGCTCTGCATCCGTGCGCACGAAGGACAGCCCCCGCTGTCCCTGGCGGTCGGGTGCCTTGACGACGCTCGGTGCGGAAGGCTCGTGTAGGAGGCGCGGCTGCGGCACGCCCGCTTCGGCGAAGCGCTCCCGCTGCCTCGACTTCGTCGTCGCCATCGCGGCCGTCGCAGAGTCGATCGGGTGCGGCAGCGCCAGCCGCTCGGCGACGCGTGCGGCGACGCCGACGGGCCAGTCGGCGCCCGGCGAGATGATCCCGTCCACGTTCTCCGCCCGCGCGAGCCGGTCGATCCCCGGCTCGTCCTCGGTCGAGACGATCGCGCGCTTGTCCGCGTACGCGAACCCGGCCGCCGCCGGGTCGCGGTCGACGGCGATCACGAAGAGATCGCGCTCGCGCGCCGCGCGAAGCAGGCCGATCTGCGCGGGCCCCGCGCCTAGGACGAGGAGACGCTGTCGCGCGCGGTCAGAGCCCGCCACCACACCTCGTTCTCGCGGTACCACTCGACCGTCTGTTCCAGGCCCTGTTCGAAGCTCGTCCGCGCGCGCCAACCCGTCAACTGCTCGAGCTTGTCGGTCGAGCCGATGTGCCGGTCGACCTGGCCGAGCCGCTCCTCGACGAAGACGACGTCGGCGTCGGCACCGACCGCCGCGAGCACCGAGTCGGCGACGTCGCGCACGGAGATGTCGATCCCGGTCGCGACATTGACGACCTCGCCGGCGAGCCCGTCGATGTCGGCCGCGATGATCGCCTCGATCGCTTCGGCGTCGTCGTCGACGTAGAGCCAGTCGCGCGAGGCGTGACCGTCGCCGTGGATCGTCAGCGGCTCGCCCGAGAGCGCCTGAGTGATGAAGCGCGGGATCACCTTCTCCGGATGCTGGCGCGGCCCGTAGTTGTTGAAGGGGCGCACGATCACGATCGGCAGCCCGTACGTGACGAAGTACGAGTACGCGAGCCGGTCGCCGCCCGCCTTCGTCGCCGCGTAGGGCGAGCGCGGGTTGAGCGGGTGCTCCTCGTCCATCGGCGCGTACTCCGCGGTCCCGTACACCTCGCTCGAGGAGATCAGGATGAAGCGCTCCACAGGGGTGCGCCGGATCGCGTCGAGCAGGATCTGCGTCCCCTCGACGTTCGTCGTCACGAACTCGGACGCGCCTTCCTCGATCGACTTCTCCACGTGCGACTCGGCCGCGGCGTTGACGATCACGTCGACTTCGCCGACGAGCTTCGCCACCAGCTCGGGGTCGCGGATGTCGCCGTGCACGAAGGAGAGCCGCTCGTGGCTCATCACGTCGGCGAGGTTCTCGAGGTTCCCCGCGTAGGTGAGGGCGTCGAGCGAGACGACCTCGTGCTCGGTGTGCGCCAGCAGGTGGCGGATGAAGTTCGACGAGATGAAGCCGGCTCCGCCGGTGACCAACACGCGCTTGCTCAAAGTTCCTCCGAGATCGAGTAGAGAGGCCGCCCTTCGACCTCGCGCTGGATTCTGCCTAGGTATTCCCCCACCAGCGCGAGGATGAAGCCTTGGATTCCGAGCACGAAGAGGACGGCGACGCCGCCGAGCAGCGGTCCCGGGAAGTTGGAGCGGTCGATCCAGAACCAGATCCCGTAGATGCCGAGCGCGGTCGCGAGCAGCGTGCAGGTGACGCCGAGCGCCATCCCGATCCACTGGATCGGCTGCGGCCAGAAGCCGGCGAGCACGTGCAGCGCCAGCCGCAGCAGGCGGAGCGGCGAGTAGCTCGAGCTGCCCGCGCGCGCGGCATGTGCGACGTCGACCTCGACGACCGAGGCGCCGCCGGAGAGCACGAGCGCCTTCGTGAACTTCTGCTTGCCGATCGCCGGCAGCATCGGCACGACCGACGCTGCGCCGGTAGGCGTTGAAGGCGCAGCCGAAGTCGGAGATCGCGACACCGGTGAAGCGCCGCAGCATCCCGTTGATCAGCCGCGACGGCAGCGTCCGTCCCCACGAGTCCTTGCGCGCGACGCGGCGGCCGCTGGCGACGTCGGCGCCGTCCTCCACCGCCGCGACCAGGCGCGGGATGTCCTCGGGCTCGTTCTGGAGGTCGCCGTCCATCGTCACGACGATCTCGCCGCGGGCCCGCGCGAGACCCGCGTGCATCGCCGGGTGCTGGCCGAAGTTGCGCTTGAAGCGGACGGCGCGGACACGAGGGTCGGCGGCATGCAGGCCCTCGACCGCGGCCCAGGTCCCGTCGGTCGAGCCGTCGTCGACGAGGATCAACTCGAACGGCTTGCCGTCGAGCGCGGTTACGGTGCGCCGGTAGAGCTCCTCGACCGAGCCCTGCTCGTTCAGGAGCGTGACGACGACGGACAGATCGGGATCGGCCATGGGTGGAGAGGAGCGTATAGACGCGGTCTGGCGCGACGTGCATCGCGGCCGCGTCTGGCGCGCGCAGGCCTGTCGGATCGTCGAGGAGTCGGACGAAGCGATCGCGCTCTGGATCCCTGCGGGCTCTCCGGTGAAGGTTCCGGACGGTGGCCTGCGGATCCCCGGCGACGAATGGGAGCTCGTCGACAAGGTCAACAGCCGCGACCAGATCTGCGTCGCGCGGCCGGGGCGGGCGCACTCGATCTACGTCTTCTGGAAGGACGGGTGGGAGCTCGACGACTGGTACGTCAACTTCGAGCGGCCGTTACAGCGCTCAGCCGTCGGCTACGACACGTTCGACGAGAAGCTCGACCTGATCGTCCGCCCCGACGGCTCCTACAGCTGGAAGGACGAGGACGAGCTCGAGCAGGCTGCGGCGGCGGGACTGCTCGACGCCGACGAGGTTCGGGCGGAGGCGCAGCGCGTCCTCGAGGAGTGGCCCTTCCCGACCGGCTGGGAGGACTGGCGACCCGATCCCGCCTGGCCGGTCCCGCAGCTGCCCGGATGGCTGGGATCGCGTCTGACGAAGCGTCCGACAGGGACGTGTCCCAGGGACTGACCCTGGGACACGTCCTGAACGGCCGTTCTAGGCCGCCTCGAGCGCCGGAACCCGCGCCTCGGCGCGCTTCTTGCCGGGCACGGCGAGCGCGATCAGGGCGCCGACGCCGACAACCGCCGCGCCGACCCACGTCGCCGCGACGAGGCCCTCGTTGAAGGTCTCCGGCGACTCGTACCCGCCTGTGCGGGCGAAGATCGATGCGAGCACGGCGACGCCGAAGACGCCGCCGACCTCGCGGATCGCGTTCGACGCGCCGGAGGCCTTGCCCTCGTCCCGCAGACCGACCGAACTGAGGACGATGTTGGCCACCGGGGCGAAGAACATGCCCATCCCGATCCCCGAGAGGATGAACGGCCCGACGAGCGACGAATAGCCGACGTCGGCCGAGGAGACCGCAGCGATCCAGGCCAGGCCGATCGCCTGCAGGGCGAGACCGCCGGCGAGGAACGGCCGCCCGCCGATCCGGTCGGAGAACGCCCCGGCGATCGGCGCCACGATCGGAGATCGAGGCGCGGAGCGGGAAGCGGTTGATGCAGCTCGCGCACGCGCTCTACTCGGCCGGCGTGCTCGTCGGGGCGCTCGCGGTCGGGCTCGCACGGCAGGCGGGCGCGGGGCGCGTCGAGGTGCTCGGCGGGATCGCGGTCGCGCTGCTCGTGGCCGCAGCATTGAACGTCGGTCGGCACGAGCGGATCGAGCGGCGGTCGGCGCCGTCTCGCGGGCCGCGGCTCAACCGCGCTGCGATCCCGATCGGGCTCGTCTGCGGTGCGGCGTTCGTGATCGAAGGCGGCATGGAGAACTGGGGCGCCGTCTTCCTCGAGCGCGACCTCGACGCCGACCCCGCGATGAGCGCGCTCGCGCCGGCCGCCTACGGGGGCGCGATGATGCTCGGCCGCTTCTCGGGGCAGTGGCTCGAGCGGCGGCTCGGCGACACCGTTCTGCTCGGCGGCTCGATGGTGGTCGCGCTGGCCGGGCTCGCCGCGGCGGCGCTGGCGCAGAACGCGCCGGCGGCGATCGTCGCGTTCTTCGTCGGCGGCGCGGGGATCTCGATCGCGGCGCCGGTGCTCTTCGGCGCCGGCGGCCGGCTCACGTCGCCCGAGGAGCGCGGCAGCGCCCTCGCCACGGTGACGACGCTCGGCTACCTCGGCTTCCTCGTCGGGCCGCCGCTCGTGGGCGGGATCGCCGAGGCGGTCGGGCTGAGAGCGTCCTTCGCCGCTCTCGCCGTGATCGCGACCGCGCTGATCGTCGTGGCGCCGCGCCTGCACCTGAACGGACGTGTCCCAGGGACAGACCCTGGGACACGTCCCGACGAGACGGGCTAGGCGGTCTCGAGCGCGCGGACCGGCGCCTCGCTGCGCTTCTTGCCGGGACGGCCAGCGCGATCACGGCGCCGATACCGACGACCACGGCGCCGACCCACGTCGCGGCGACGAGGCCGTCGGTGAAGATCGCCGGCGACTCGTACCCGCCCGTGCTGGCGAAGATCGACGCGAGCACCGCGACGCCGAAGACGCCGCCGACCTCGCGAATCGCGTTCGACGACGCCGGATGCCTTGCCCTCGTCGCGGAGGCCGACGGCGCTGAGCACGATGTTCGCGACCGGCGCGAAGAACATCCCCATGCCGATCCCCGAGACGATGAAGGGGCCGACGAGCGACGAGTAGCCGACGTCGGCCGAGGAGACGGCCGCGATCCAGGCCGAGCCCGATCGCCTGCAGCGCGAGCCCGCCGGCGAGGAACGGCCGGCCGCCGATCCGGTCGGAGAGCGCGCCGGCGATCGGCGCGACGACCATCGGCATCGCCGTCCACGGGAGCACCCGCAGCCCGGCCTCGAACGGCGAGTAGCCCTGCGCGGTCTGGAAGAACTGCGAGAGCAGGAAGATCGAGCCGAACATGCCGAAGTACATCGCGAACGAGGCGCCGTTCGCGGCCGAGAAGGCCCGGTTCTTGAAGAACCGGAGCGGCAGCATCGGCTCGCTTCGCGCGCGCCTCCCAGGCGACGAAGGCGGCCGAGGAGCACGACACCGACGACGAGCGAGGCGACGATCTGCGGGCTGCTCCAGCCGTCGGCGTTGCCGTGCACGAGCCCCCAGACGAGGCCGAGCAGGCCGCCGCTCGCGAGCCCGAGACCGGGCAGGTCGAGCGCCGTGTCGGGGCCGTGGATCTCGTCGAGCAGCCGCGACGAGCGGGAGCAGTGCGAGCCCGATCGGCACGTTCAGCCAGAAGATCCACTGCCAGGCGATCCCGTCGACGACGGCGCCGCCGACGAGCGGCCCTGCGGCGACGGCGAGGCCGGCGATGCCCGACCAGGCGCCGAGCGCGACCCCGCGCTTCTCGGACGGGAACGCGGCCGAGAGGAGCGTCAGCGTCAGCGGTGTCACGATCGCGCCGCCGATCCCCTGGACGGCGCGCGCTGCGATCAGCGCCTCCATCGAGGGCGCCAGCGCCGCCGCGGCGGATGCGGCCGTGAAGAGGCCGAGCCCGAGGATGAACATCCGGCGGCGCCCGAAGCGGTCGCCGAGCGCGGCGCCGGTGAGGAGGAAGACGGCGAAGGTGAGCGTGTACGCGTTCACCGTCCACTCGAGCTGCTCGATCGTCGCGTCGAGGTCGGTGCGGATCACCGGCAGCGCGGTCGAGACGACGAGGTTGTCGAGCACGACCATGAACAGCGCGATCGAGGTGATCACGAACGTCCAGAGGGTCTTCGTCTTGGCCTGCATCCGATTCAACTCCTTCCTTAGTAAGTCGTCACTTTCTTACGGGGCGAAAAAAACACCGCTACTCCGACTGGCAGCCTGCGATCAGCCGGTCGCCCCACGGGGTCGGATCCTCGAAGAGCCGCATCGCTCCGAGGACGTTCAGCAGCATCCCCTTGGCGAAGAACGTGCTCACCTCGCTCGGGTGAGGCGCCGCTGACCCGCTCGATCAGCTCGACCAGGTCGCGCCAGACGCGGCGGAGCTCCTCGCCGGATCTCAGGATCCTCAGCAGCCGCGAAGCACTGCAGCATCAGCTGCAGCCGCTCTCGATCCTCGATCAGGATCGCGGTAGGCATCGCCCATCGCCGCGAACGCTTCCTCACCGGTCTTGCCGCGCGAGGCCCGCTCGAACGCCTGGTAGACCTCCTCCATCTTCAGCCGGCTCGTCGCGAGGTAGAGCTCCTTCTTCGTCCCGAAGAGGCGGAAGAGGTACGGCTGCGAGATCCCGGCGGCCTTCGCGATCGCGTCGGTCGACGCGCCGTGGAGGCCCTTGCGGGAGAACTCGGTCGCCGCGGCCTCGAGCACGGCCTCGCGGCGCACCTCGGCCGTCTGTCGTCGTCGTCGTACTCATCGGTAGTGAGTATTCACTTACAACACGCGCTTGTCAAGCGAAGCGTGCGATTCCCTCGGCGACGCGGTCGAGATCGGCGTCGGTGAGGCGCGAGTGCAGCGGCAGCGCGAGCGCGCGGTCGAACGCCGCGTCGGCGCCCGGGAACGGCCCCTGGTCGCGGTAGGCCGAGAGCCGCTGCAGCGCGTAGGTGCCGATCTGCACCTCGATCCCCTCGGCGCGCAGCGTCTCGAGCGCCTCGTGCTTGCGGTCGAGCCGGATCACGTAGGCCTGCCAGCCGTGCGTGTCGCCCTCGTCGGCGTCCGGGACGTCGACGAGGTCGCGCAGCCGCTCGGTGTACCCCTCGGCGATCCGCGTCCGCTCGGCGAGCAGCTCGTCGAGCCGGCGCAGCTGCGGGATCCCGATCGCGCAGAGGATGTCCGCGAGCCGGTAGTTCGTCGAGGGCGCGACGATGTCGGCGCTCGCGTCGATCCCGTGGTTGCGCAGCCGCCGCACCGACGCCGCCAGCTCTGCGTCGCTCGTCGTCACCGCACCGCCCTCGCCGGTCGTGACGATCTTGCGCGGGTGGAAGCGAGAGGCAGCCCGCCGCGCCGAGCCCGCCGCACGGCATCCCCCGCCACTTCGCCCCGAGCGCGCCGGCGGCGTCCTCGAGCAGCAGCACCTCCGGCGGCACCGCGCTCTGCAGCGCCTCCCAGTCGAGCGGCCGCCCGAAGAGGTGCACGGCGAGGACGGCCTTCGTCCGCGGCGTGACCGCGTCGTAGACCTTGTCCAGGTCGAGGTTGAACGTCGCAGGATCGACGTCGACGAGCACCGGCGTCGCGCCCGCGAGGCGGACGACGTTCGCGGTCGCCGGGAACGTGTAGGCGGGGACGATCACCTCGTCGCCCTCCTCGATCCCGAGCGCGAGCACGGCGAGGTGCAGCGCGGCCGTGCCGTTCGAGACGGCGACCGCGTGCTCGACGCCGCACGCCGCGGCGACGAGCTGCTCCAGCTCCTCGACCTTCGGGCCCATCGTCAGGGCGCCCGACTCGAAGACGGCGCGGACCTCCGCCAGCTCCTCCTCCCCGAGCTCGGGGAAGGCTAGGCGGACGGGCTCAGTGCCTTCTCTCGATACCACGCGATCGTCTTCTCGAGGCCCTCGTCGAGGTCGACCTTCGCCTCGAAGCCGAGCACCTCGCGCGCCTTCTCGACGTTCGGGATCCGCAGCTCGACGTCGGCGTAGTGGAGCGGCTGGAAGGTGATGTCGACGTCGGCGCCGGTGAGCCGCCTGATCCGCTGCGCGAGGTCGTAGATCGTGACCGTCGAGCGCGGGTTGCCGATGTTGAACGTCTGGCCGACCGCGCCCGGATGCTCGAGGCAGGCGAGCGTGCCCTCGACCATGTCGTCGACGTAGCACCAGGCGCGGATCTGGGAGCCGTCGCCGTGGATGACGAGGTCGCGGCCCGCGAGCGCGTTCTCGATGAAGGCGCGGATCGCACCGCCGCCGATCTGCCCCGGGCCGAAGACGTTGAACGGGTGCACGGTCACCGCCGGCAGGCCGAGCTCGTCGTGGTAGGCGTGCGCCA
This sequence comes from uncultured Gaiellaceae bacterium, assembly GCA_963820695.1. GTDB lineage: Bacteria > Actinomycetota > Thermoleophilia > Gaiellales > Gaiellaceae > Gaiellasilicea. The sequence goes on from CAWGAP010000003.1 coordinate 340,851, forward strand.
TGTGCTCGCCGGCGAGCTTCGAGACCGCGTACGTCCAGCGCGCCTCGCCGACCGAGCCGATCGTCGAGACCTGGCCCTCCTCGACCCGGAAGGCGTGCGTGCCGAAGACCTCGCTCGTCGAGAAGTCGATGAAGCGCTCGAGCGTGTCGAGCGTGCCGACCGCCGCCTCGAGCAGGTTGTAGGTGCCGATCACGTTGACGCGCATCGTCCGCACCGGGCTCTCGAGCACGGTGTCGACGCCCGCGATCGCGGCGCAGTGGACGATGTGCGTCGCGCCGGCGACAGCTCCTTCATCGTCTCCAGGTCGAGCACGTCCGCCTGGTGGAGCGTGAAGTTGGGATGGTCGGCGAGCGGCGTGCCGGAGAGCGCGTCGCGGTGCAGGTTGTCGGCGGCGACGATCTCGTTTTCGTCGACGAGCCGGCGGGCGAGCGTCGTTCCGATGAAGCCGGCACCGCCGGTGATGAAGATCTTCTTGCCCTTGAGCACGCGGCGAGTCTACCGGCGCGCTACCTTGCTCCCAGGTCATGCGAATGGCGTTGCTCATCGCAGTCCTGATCGCAGCCGTCGGCTCCGGCGCGAGCCACGGAACGGCGGGCTCGACGCCCGCGACGGAGCTCACGATCTCCTTCTGGCCGGAGGGTCGGAGCGCGAAGGCGCCGGAGAGATGGACGCTGCGCTGCAACCCTGCGGGCGGCACGGTGCCGCGCGCGGCCGCCGTGTGCCGGCAGCTCGACGCACTGGCGAAGCCGTTCGCCCGGAGGAGCAAGAGCCTGGTCTGCACCGACCAGTACGGCGGCCCGCAGCAGGCGGTGATCGCGGGCACGCACAGGGGCAGTCGCGTCTGGGTGCTGATCGGGATGCGGAACGGCTGCGACATCTCGCGGGCGAAGCGGCTCGCGTTCCTCGTGCCGGGCTTCTCCGCCAATCCCAATTCGTGACTCGAGCCGTCGCGTGCATGTCCGCGCGGTGGGACCGGATCGCGCCGGTCTTCCGGACTGGCTCGTAGCCGCCCGGATACCATCGCGCGCGCGTGAAGACCGTCCTCTTCGTCGGCGCCGGGCGCCACCAGCGCCGCGCGATCCTGCGGGCGCAGGAGCTCGGCCTGCGCGTCGTCGCGGTCGACCGCAACCCGGACGCGCTCGGGCTGCAGGTCGCAGACGTCGGCGAGGCGGTCGACTTCACCGACGTCGCCGCGGTGACCGAGGTCGGGCGCCGCCACGCCGTCGACGGCGTGCTGACGGTCTCGGCCGACCGCGCCGTGCCCGGTCGTCGCGGCGGTCGCCGAGGCGCTCGGGCTGCCGGGGATCGGCACCGAGACGGCGCACCTGATGACGCACAAGATCGCGATGCGCCGCACGCTCGCCGACGCCGGCGTGCCGCAGCCGCGCTTCGCCGGCGCGCGCGACATGCAGAGCGCCCGCGCGGCGCTCGACGCCGTCGGCTTCCCGGCGGTGCTGAAGCCGGCCGACTCGGGCGGCCAGCGCGGGATCTTCTACGTCGAGTCGACCGACGACCTCGACGGCCACCTGCACGCGGCGCTGGCCGAGTCGCCGACCGACGAGGCGATCGTCGAGAGCTTCCACGACGGGCTCGAGCTGAACGGGATCGTGATCGCGCGCGGCGGCGAGGCGTCCCGCTGACGCTCTCCGACCGGCTGCGGCCGCCCGGGATCGGCTTCGGCGTCGGCTGGATCCACGTCTACCCGGCCTCGATCTACGCGGACGAGCTCGCCGAGGCGGAGCGGGTCGCGGTGCACGCGGTGCACGCGCTCGGGCTGCGCGACGGGATCGCGTTCCCGCAGCTGATCGTCTCCGACGACGGCTCGGTGCGCGTCGTCGAGGTGGCGGCGCGGATCCCGGGCGGCCAGATGGCCGATCTCGTCCGCCACGCGGTCGGCGTCGACCTCGTCGAGGTCGCGCTGCGGCAGGCGCTCGGCGAGGAGGCGCCCGACGAGCTCGTGCTGCCGCGCTTCAAGCAGCCGCTCGCGATCCGCTTCCTGACGGCGAGCCCGGCCCGCTGCCGACGGGAAAGGTCGTCTCGATCGGCTCGCTCGAGCCGGTGCTCGCGGCCGAGGGCGTCGTCCAGGCGGACACGTACCTCCAGGTCGGCGAGACGATCCGGCCGGTGCGGCTCGACGGCGACCGCCGCGGCTACGTGATCGCGACGGCGGACACGTCCGTCGAGGCGCTGGAGCGGGCCGAAGCGGCCGCGCGGCTGCTGGAGGTCGAGGTGGAGCCGGCGTGAGGACTTTGTGTTTCAGAAACACAAGCCACTCCGGCGCGGTGCGCGAACGTCGCAACCATGCGGGCGGCGCGGCAGGACGAACGAGCTTGTGTTTCAGAAACACAAGCTCTCTCGGAGCGCCGGCGGTGAGCTGCGCCTTCGACCTCGACCACTACCGCGAGCTGCTCGAGGCGGCGACGCGCGGGCGGCTACCGGTTCGCGTTCTTCGAGGGGGAGCCGCAGCCGGGCGACGTCATCCTCCGCCACGACGTCGACCTCTCGCTCGACGCGGCCGTCCGGATGGCGGAGCTCGAGGCGGACGCGGGCGCGCAGGCGACGTACTTCCTGATGACGGGCTCGGTCTTCTACAACCTGAGCTCGCACGAGGGCGAGCGCGCGATCGCGCGGCTGCGCGAGCTCGGCCACCGCGTCGGCCTCCACGCGGTCTACCCGCGGATCGACCTGGACGAGCGCTTCGATCCCGTGCTCGCCTGGCACAACCCCGACCCGGAGTACATGCGCGCGCCGGTCGAGGGCGCGATCAACGTGATGGAGTCGCCCTGGTTCGACCCCGAGACCTACCGCTCCGACTCGAACCAGCACTGGCGCTCCGGCTGCCCGCACGAGGAGCTGCGCGCGGGCGCGTTCCCGTGGCTGCAGCTGCTGACGCACCCCGAGATCTGGGTCTACCCCGGCACGCCGATGGGCGAGACGATGCGCGCGATGCTCGAGGCCGAGAAGGAGCGCCGCCTCGACCAGCTCGCCGCCGACCGGATCGACCTCTCGTGAAGGACGTCACCGTCCTCGTGTCGGCCTCCGGCGCGCCGGGCACGGCGGCGCTGCTGAAGGGCCTGCGCGCGAACGGCGAGCGGACGGTGCGGCTCGTCGGCACCGACATGACCGAGCGCTCGGTCGGGCGCCACCTCTGCGACGCGTTCCACCTCGTCCCGGCCGGCTCCGACCCCGGCTTCGCGGACGCGGTGCTCGACGTCGTCGAGCGCGAGGGCGTCGACGTCGTCCTGCCGCAGTCGTCGTTCGACCTCGAGGGACTGGCGGCGCACCGCGACCGCTTCCCGGTGCCGGTGCTCGTCTCCTCGCCCGACACGATCCACCGCTCGAACGACAAGGCGGAGACGTACGCGCTGCTGCAGCGGCTCGGCGTCCCGGGCCCCGACTTCCGCCGCGTGAACGGCGCCGCCGAGGTCGCGGCCGCGGCCGGGAGCTCGGCTACCCGGACCGGCCGGTCTGCTTCAAGCCCGTCTTCTCGTCCGGCTCGCGCGGCTTCCGCATCCTCGACCCGACCGTCGACCGCGCGCACCAGCTGCTGAACGAGCGGCCGGGGTCGGTGGCGATGCGGCTGGAGGAGGCGGTCGAGCTGCTGCCCGACGAGGGCGGGACGGACCTGCTCGTGATGGAGCTCGCGACCGGCGGCGAGCGGACGATCGACGGGATCGCCGACGGCGAGCGCGTCGTGCTCGGCCACCCGAAGACGCGCGAGGCGATGCGGGCCGGGCTCGCGATGTACTTCGTCACGCTCGAGGACGCGGAGCTGATGGAGATCGCGGACCAGATCGTCCGCGAGCTCGCGATCGAGCACTTCTTCAACATCCAGCTCGTCGGCGAGCACGTGATCGAGATCAACCCGCGGATCTCGACGATCGTCTACCAGGAGGACCTGAACCTGCCGTACCTCGGCGTCAAGCGCGCGCTCGGCGAGATCTCCGACGACGAGCTCGCGGGCTGCGCTCGCGGATCCGGCCGGGCCGGGCGGCCTGCGCTACTTCGACCAGGTCGAGTGGGACGGCCCGGTCGTCGACTCCCGCGCGCACGCGCGTGGCTGAGCGCCCACTGCGGGTCACGCACTGCCCGGTCAACACGGCCGGGGTCCCGTGGACGAACGTGCAGGCGCTGCGCCGGCGCGGCGTCGACGCGCGGCTCGTCGTCTTCGAGCGCTACCGGCTCCACCCCGAGGCCGACTGGTCGCTCGACGCGCCAAGAACAGTCTGTCGCTCAGCCGGCAGGCGCGGCAGGGGGCGGCGCTCGCGCGCCTGCTGCCGCGGACCGACGTCTTCCACTTCTACTTCGGCCTCACGCTCGTCCCGAAGCGGTCCAGTTCCCGCTGCTCCGAGCGGCGCGGAAGAAGTCGGTCATGCACTACCTCGGCTCGGACATCCGCGGCAAGACGCCCGAGCAGCTCGCCTACGGCAAGCAGGCCGACGCGCAGGTCGTCGGCTCCTACGACGCGATCCGCTGGGTGCCCGAGGCCGAGGTGATCCCGCCGGGCGTCGACCTCGCGCGGATCGCAGCCGGTGCCGCCGTCCGACCGCGCCCGGCCGGTGATCGTCCACGCGCCCTCCTCGCGCCGGCGCAAGGGCACCGAGCACGTGATCGCGGCCGTCGAGGGGCTCGACGTCGAGCTCGAGATCGTCGAGGGCCTCCACCACGACGAGGCCCTCGAGCGCTACCGGGCGGCCGACATCGTCGTCGACCAGCTGAACGCCGGCTGGTACGGCCTGTTCGCGATCGAGGCGATGGCGCTCGGCAAGCCGGTCGTGACCTTCCTGCACGACGAGGCCGTCCGGCGCACCGAGGAGGCGTTCGGCATGCGCGTCCCGATCGTCTCCGCGACCGCGGAGACGCTCCTCGAGACGCTCCGCCCGCTCGTCGCCGACGCGGCACGCCGGCGAGACTCGGCGCCGCGTGGCGCGCCTACGTCGAGCAGGTCCACGACCTCGACCGGGTCGCCGACCGCCTGCTCGATCTCTACGCTCGTCTCTAGATGGCGTCGCTCGGCTGCAGCTGAGACGGCTCGGCCGGCACTCGGCCGTCTACGGCCTCGGCGGGACTCGTCTCGCGCGTCCTCGCCGTCTTCCTGCTCCCGCTCTACACGCGCTACCTCGACACGGCGATCTCGGCGCGGTCGGCCTGCTCGTCGCGCTCACGGCCGTGCTCGTCACGATCCTGCGCGGCGGGATCTCGAGCGCGTTCTTCCGCTTCTACTTCGACTCGACCGACGCCGCACAGCGGCGGCTCGTCCTGCGCACGTCGTTCTGGTTCACGATGGGGATGGCGACCGTCGGGCCTGTCGCCGGCGTTCTGCTCGCCGAGCCGCTCGCCGAGCTGCTCGGCCTCGACGACCCGAAGCTCGTGCGCGCGGGGTTCGTCGGCCTCTGGGCGCAGATGAACTACGAGCAGCTGACCGCGCTCTTCCGCGTCGAGGAGCGCTCGACCGCGTTCGTGCTCGCGAGCCTCGCCAACGTCGCGGTCACGATCGGCGCCACGATCGTGCTCGTCGTCGGCTTGGACGAGGGCGCGCTCGGCGTGATCGTCGGCAACTTCACCGGCACGCTCGTCGTCTACCTCGCGCTGCTGGCTCACCGGGAGCAGCTCGGGCTCCAGTTCTCGCGGCCGCTGCTGCGCGAGATGAACCGCTTCGGCTTGCCGCTCGTCCCCTCGGCGCTCGCGCTGATCGCGATCAACTTCAGCGACCGCTTCTTCCTCGCCCACCTGGCCAGCCTCGACGAGGTCGGCCTCTACGAGCTCGGCGTCCGGATCGCGTCGGCGATGGTGCTGCTGCTGACCGCGTTCCGGATGGCCTGGCCGGCGTTCGCGTACTCGATCGAGGACGACGACGAGGCGAAGCGCACGTACGCCTTCGTGCTCACCTACCTCGTCCTCGTCGCGACCTGGCTCGCGCTCGCGCTCGGCCTGCTCGCGCCGTGGCTCGTCCGCCTGCTGACGCCGCCGCAGTTCTAGGCGGGCGAGCGCGTCGTCGCGCCGCTCGCGTTCGGCGGGATGTCTACGCCGGCTACATCGTCATGTCGATCGGCATCGGCCGGGCGAAGCGGACGCAGTTCAACTGGGTCATCACCGGCGTCGCCGCCGTCGTCAACGTCGCCCTCAACCTGATCCTGATCCCGCCGTACGGGATGATGGGCGCCGCGATCGCGACCGTGGCCGCCTACGCCGTCATGTTCGTCGGGATGACCTGGTACGCGCAGCGGGTCTACCCGGTGCCGTACCAGTGGCGGCGCGTGCTGACGCCGCCGCGGCCGCGCGGCGCGCTGCTCCTCGGCCGGCAACTCGGCGGCTTCGCCGCGGCGCTCGGCCTGTCGCTCGCGTACCCGCTCGTGCTGCTCCCGCTCGGCTTCTACCTGCCCGAGGAGCGGCGCCGCCTGCTCGCGCGGGTTCGCTAGCCGACGAACAGCCCGGTCACGTACATGATCGCGATGCCGGCGAGGAAGCCGCCGACCGCGAAGCCGGAGCGCAGCCCCCCCGGGTCGCGCCGCCACGTAGCGGCCGACCTCGGTGACGACCTCGAGGGCGGCGCCCGCGGCGGCGGCGAAGAAGAGGACCGCGAGCACGTCGCTGGTGACGAAGCCGCCGATCCAGGCGCCGAGGATCGCGGGCGCGCCGGCGATCACGGCCAGCCACGCGAGCCGCCAGAGCGAGGGCGCGGCCTCCTCGTCGGCGATCGGCGCCGCGATCCCGAGGCCCTCGGTGACGTTGTGGATCATGAAGCCGACGATCAGGAACGAGCCGAGCGTGAGCTGCCCGAAGCGCGAACGACGAGCCGATCGCGAGCCCTTCGCCGAGGTTGTGGACGCCGATGCCGACCGCGACGAGCGTCGCGAGCGCGAGCCCGCCGAGGGCGCCGCTGCCGCGGGCGAACCGCGCCGAGAGGAACGTCATCGTGAGGTAGCTGAGCGCGACGCCGAGCAGGACGAGGCCCGGCCCGCCGAGCGCGCCCGGGAACGGCCGCCTGGAGCTCGAACGCCTCGAACAGCGCCTCGACGCCGAGGAACGTGAGCAGGCCGGCGGTCAGCGCCATGAAGGCGGCCAGCCACTCTGGTCGGCGCGCCGCAGCGACGGCAGCCAGAGCAGGCCGAGCGCGACGGGCAGCACGCCGACGAGGAAGCCGATCATCCCGTAGCCGAGGAAGCTGCTGCCGGGAGGCCTCGGCGTCTCGACGGCGGCCGGGATCTCCTCGATCGTCTCGATCCCGGTCGAGCTGGTGACGCCGACGTCATCGGGTCGTCCTCGACCCATCGATACGGGATCACGATCGTGCTCGAGCGCAGCCGGCCGAGCGTCTCCGGGCCGTCGAGCGTCGAACGGCACGATCGCGTCGTCGACCGTGACCGAGGCGATCGTCAGGTCGTCCGGCTGCGGGTTCGTGACGCGGATCCGGATCTCGCCCGGCTTGAACTCGACCCGGCGGACGTCGAACTCGTCGGGCGGCGGCGGGTTGGTGCCGATCAGGCCGACGAGCGACGCGCCGGACGCGACGAAGCCGCCGACCGACGAGCGCGAGCAGCACGACCGGCAGGAGCGCCCAGAGGCGCCAGCCGGGCACGTGCCGCCGGCGCCGCGACTTCCTCGGCTCCATCAGTCGACCACGTTGAAGAAGCCCATCCAGCCGAGCTCGGTGAACTCGGACTGGTGCGCGTGGAACATGAACCTGCCGGTGTTGGCGAAGTCGATCTCGATGATCCCGCGCTGGCCCTGGCACTGCATGACCGTGTCCGTGTACTCCCAGTGGTCGCTCGTGCCGGTCGGCTGGTAGCGGAAGAAGTCGCCGTGCAGGTGGAACGAGTTGATCAGGTCGAACTCGGTCAGGTTGGCGAGGTAGATCCGCACGGTCTGGGAGCGGCGCACCGTGATCGGGTACTTCGCGTAGTAGAAGCTGCGCCCGTTGACGGTGTAGAAGTTGTTCTCGCCGTCGCCGTCGGTGTCGTAGCCGTTCATCACCATCACGAGCTCCTGCGCCGGCGGGCGCGGCTCCTTCGGGTCGATGATGAAGCGCGCCGTAGAGCCCCTTGTGGATGTGCTTCTTCAGCGGCGTCGTGTGGCAGTGGTAGAGGTGCAGCCCGGCCGGCCTCGCCGGGAACTCGTAGGTGAACTCGTCGCCCGAGCGCACGACCTCGAAGACGCCGTCCATGTTCGCCGGGTGGATGCCGTGGAAGTGGATCGTGTGCGGGTGCGAGCCGGCGTTGACGAAGCGGACGCGCAGGATGTCGTCCTCGGTCGCGCGGATCACCGGCCCGGGAACGGTGCCGTTGTACGTCCAGGCGGGGAAGAAGACGCCCGGCGCGATCTCGATCTCCTTGTCGATCGCGCGCAGCGTGTACTCGCGCACCCGGCCGGGCTGGTGCGGGCAGCGCCGGCGGCGGGTAGAGCAGCGCGTCGAGGTCGTTCGGGCCGCCGACGGCGGGCGCCTGCCCGCCGATCATGGCGGCGTGGCCCATCGCGGCGTGGTTGTGGACGTGGCCCTGCAGCGTGCGCTGCGCGGCGTCCGCGTCGCCGTCGAACGCCAGCTTCCCGAGCACGGGAGCCGCGACGAGCGGGGCGGCTCCGGCGAGTCAGGCGGCGGCGGGTAAATTTAGGCATGACTAAATCTTAGCGAAATTTGAGTCGTGCCTAAACCCCGGTTTCGCTGGGTTCGGCTTTATGGTCCCGGTGATGAAGCCATCGCTCCTGCCGTCGCGGTCGCTCGGCGCCAGGGAGGTTCGGGCACTCGCGCACCCGCTGCGGCTGCGGATGCTCGAGTCGCTCGCGGATTCGCCGGCGACCGCGTCGATGCTGGCGCGTGAGCTCGGCGAGTCGAGCGGCGCGACGAGCTACCACCTGCGGGCGCTCGCAGCGGCGGGCCTGATCATCGAGGACCTCGACCGCCGCAAGGGCCGCGAGCGCTGGTGGAGGCGCGACCCCGATCGCGTCGGCCTGATCTCCTCGGCACCGGCCGAGGATCCGGAGTACGACGCGGCGGTCGCGCAGCTCGAGAGCACGATGGTCGGCCGCGACGAGGACGCGCTCCGCCGCTACGTCCACCAGCGCCGCGAAGGCGAGCACAGCGACTAGTGGCGCGAGACCGCGTTCATCGGCGGCTGGACGGTCTACGCGACGCAGGAGGAGGTGAACGAGCTCTCCGAGCTCGTCGTCCGCTGGCTGCGCGCGCGGCAGCAGCCGGAGGAGGAGCGCGAGCCCGACACGCCGCTCGTCTACGTCACCTACCGCGCACTGCCCCAGACGCCGACCGCGGAGTAGATGGCGGATCGCTCCTTCGCCGGGCAGCTGAGCCGCGAGAGCGAGGCGTGGGTCGCCGAAGGGATCGTCTCGGCCGAGCAGGCGGCGGCGATCCGCGGCCGGTACGCGGATGCTCGGGAGGAGCGGCGCGGCAGCGCGACGACCGCGCTCGCCGTGATCGGCGCGATCGCGCTCGGCGTCGGCGTGATCGGCTTCGTCGCCGCCAACTGGGACGGCGATGAGCCACGGCGTCCGGCTCGGCCTGCTCACGATCGCCGTCGGCGGCTCGTACGCCGCGGGCTACCACCTGCGCGACCGCACCGGCAGCCGGCCGCGGGTCGGGGAGGCGCTCTACCTGGTCGGCGTGCTCCTCTTCGGCGCGTCGCTCTTCCTGGTCGGGCAGATGTACCACGTCAAGGCACACGATCCATTCGCGCTGCTGCTCTGGGCCGGCGGAGCGACGGCGACCGCGCTCGTCGTCCGCTCGCGCGCGATCGCGGCCGCGGCCGTCCTCATCTTCACGGGCTGGGTCGGGTGGGAGTTCGGTCTGGCGCTCAACGACGCCGGCGCGACACGCTGGGCGGCGTTCCCCGTCGTCGCGGTCTTCTACGGCGGCGCGCTCTACGGCCTGGCGACGGCGGCTCCAGGAGCGGATCCGCGAGCACTGGTTCGCGGCGCAGCGGCTTTCCTCGAGTCCGGTCGCGGCGTCGGGCTGCCGGTCGCCGCGGCGGGGCTCTTCGTCTTCACGTTCGCCGACGCCACTGACGAGCTCGGCTTCGCCGGGGACGACGCTGGACGGGGCTCCCGCTCGTCGGCGTCGTCTGCTCCTGGGCGCGCTCGCCTTCGTCGGCCGCCGGCGTGCTGGCTGCCGGCCGCAGGCCGAGCGACCGGTACGAGGGCGGTATGCTCGTCGTCGTCCTCGGCGACGACGCTGATCGCGCTGCTCGCGGGCGGCGACGGGGACGTGTACGCGGTGATCTTCAACGTCCTCTTCGCGGCGCTCGCGCTCGGGATCATCTACGCCGGCTATCTCAGCGACGAGCCGTGGCTCGTCAACCTCGGCGTCGTCCTCGTCGCGGTCGACCTCGTCGCGCGCTACTTCGACGTCTTCTGGTCGGCGCTGCCGCGCTCGGTCGGGATGATCGGAGCGGCCTGCTCGTGCTCGGGATCGCGTACGTGCTCGAGCGCCAGCGCAAGCGGCTGCTCGAGCGGATGGCGGCGACGTGAGCCGGCGGCGCCGGATCGCGCTCCTCGTGATCGTCTGCGTCCAGCTGGCGGTGCCGCTGGCGATGGCCGGGCTCGCCGAGGCCGACCTCGCCTTCGGCGACGAGATCAAGCTGAAGGCCCAGCCGGTCGACCCGCTCGACGTCTTCCGCGGCAACTACGTCGTCCTCACGCTACGAGATCTCGCGGCTCCAGGTGCTCAGCACGTCCAGAAGGGCGACCGGCTCTGCGCCGACCTCGTTCGAGTCAGCCCGGGCGTCTACGGCGCGCGCTATGCCTACGCACTACCCGCCGCGGAACGGGCAGGGAGATCTGCGGCCGCGCCCGCAACGACGCGCGCGGCGGCCAGTCGGTCGGGATCGAGTACGGGATCGAGACGTACTACGCGAGCGCCGAGCGGGCGCGGGAGATCGAGGGCGCGATCGCACGCGGCCAGCTCTACGTCGTGGTCGACCTCGACGACGACGGCAGCGCGCGGATCAAACGGCTCGAGTTCGGCGGTAGCGCTACTAGGCGACGATCCGGTAGACCTGGAAGCACTCCGCGTACTCGCGGTTGACGTTGATCCCGTGCACGCGGGCGAGGTTCCAGACGTACTCCGGGATTCGCGTAGCGGCGGTGCTGCTGCGACGCGTAGCGTCGCCGAGCGCCGCCACCTTCTTCTCCAGATGCCGCTGCTCGAGCGCGACGTAGGCGCCGTAGGAGAAGTCGAAGTTGTTCCAGGGGATCTCGTAGCCGAGCACGGTCGTCCGCTTGAACGCGCGCAGGCCCTCCTGCGCGATCGTCTGGTGATCCTGGTGCACGTCGTGGTGCGACGGCTGGAAGACGGCGTCGGGCTTCAGCTCCTCCCAGAGCTCGACGAGCAGCTCGAGGATGTCCTGCCGCCGCTCGGGGAACGTGCGCACGTCGAAGTCGTGGACGCGGAGCTGCGCCTCGGCGATCCCGAGCTCGCCGGTCGCCTCGCGCACCTCGCGCGCGAGCGTGTCGGGCGCGAAGCCGTGCGGCAGCGAGCGGGTCGCGATCGAGAACGCGTGGTAGTGCACCTCGACCCCGGCCTCGACGAGCCGCGCCATCGTGCCGCCGCAGCCGAACTCGCCGTCGTCGGTGTGCGGCGCGAGCACGAGCACGCGCTTCCAGGTCTCGATCACGCCGCCTCCGGCCTCCTGCGGCCGGTAGGCGCTGACGAGCGCGATCAGGCCGAGCAGCGCCCACATGGTCGGATCCTCGAAGAGCGCGTTGTAGAAGAGGCTGTGCACGGCGATCGCGCCAAGCGTAAGCGCCGCGACGAGTGCGGCGCGTCCCGCAGCCGACCGGCCGCGCGCGGCGAACGCCGTCGCGAGCGACGCCAGCCCGAGCCAGCAGAGCAGCACGAGCCCCGGCACCCCGGTCTCGGCGATCACCGTCACGGGCGTCGAGTGCGAGGCCGCCTTCTTCGGCTCCTCGCCCTTGAGGCCGGTCTTCTCGGCGTACGCCCGCTTGAAGCTGCCGGTGCCGACGCCGACGACCGGATGGTCGACGGCGATCCTGAGGCCGTTGCCGACGAGCCCGGCGCGGTCGCTCGTGACCGAGTTGAGGCCGGCCCGCGACTCCTGCGAGCAGCTCGTGGCGCACCTGCGGCGTCGCGAAGCCGACCGAGACGAGCACGACGGCGAGCACCGCCAGCGCGGCGGCCGCGCGCCAGCGCCAGATCACGGCGGCGGCGGCGAGCGTGCCGGCGATCAGCGCGGCGAAGCTCGACTGCGAGAACGAGAACAGGAGCCCGACCCAGATCGCCGCGATCGCCGCGATCCCGGCGGCGAGCAGCCGCTCGCGCACGCCGAGGAGGACGAGCGCCAGCGTCGCGAGGATCGCGACGACGAGGTAGCGGCCGTAGATCGACGGGTCCCAGAAGACCGAGTTGACGCGGAAGAAGGGCGCGTAGGCGTTGTCGACCCGCAGCTTCGGGTTCCAGAAGACCTCGCGGGTCGCCCACTGGTAGAGCCCGACGCCCGCGTAGGCGAGCGCGGTCGCGACGAGGGCGCCGTAGAGGCCGAGCAGCCCGCGGCGGCTGAAGGGCAGCCGCGCGAAGCCGACGGCGAGCAGGCCGAACGGGAGCACGAAGGCGGCGAGGAAGATCGCGCCCTCGCGGAGGTCGTCCGTCCAGAGCAGGGCGAGCCCGGTCCAGGCGACGACCGCGGCGAGCGGCCAGGCGAGCGGGCCGAGCTCGCGCGCGCGCTCGTCCCCGCGCAGGAGCTGCCAGGCGAGCGCGAGCGCGAGCGCGCCGATGACGGCGTAGAGCGGAAGCAGCAGGTTCGCGTCCTCGTCGCCGATGTCGATCGGGATCCGGATCGGGATGCAGGCGAGGGTGGCGAAGGCGAGCACCCACGGCACGCGCAGCAGGAGCCAGGCGCCGGCCGCGGCGGCGACGAGACCACCCGACCGCCGCGCCGGCGAGCAGCCCGGTCGCGGCCGTCCGGCGCGAGGTAGAGGCCGAGCGCGCCCGCACCCACGGCCCAGGCCACGAGGCCGGCGAGCCGGAGGTCGCGCCGCGTCGCGACGAGCAGGAGCGCGAGCCCGAGGCAGCCGAGCGGACCGGCGAGGCGGGCGAGCTCGGTCAGCGCAACGGCTCCCGGACGAACACGGCTGCGCGCGCCGTGTGCCCGTTGGCGGAGACCGTCAGCGTGAACTGCCCCTTCTGGAGCGGGGCGCGAAGCCGGAGCGTGCCCGGCGGCGCGAAGCCGCTGCGGCCGCCGAGCGTCCAGCGCACCCGCGCGCGCATCGGACGAGACGCGAACCGCGAACGGCGCCCCCGAGGCGACGGCGATCCGGTTGCGGCCGAGCGCCACGTAGCGAACCGTGACCGGGATCGCAGGCGTCCGGGCCGACCGGTTTCCGGCCGGGTCGAACGCCACGAGCTGGAGCGCGTACACGCCCGGCCGCACGGGCCGTCCGCGCACCTTCGCGTTCCAGACGATCGTCTCCTCGGTGCGCGGGAACCGCGTCCGAGCCCGCGTCGCTTCCCGTTGACGAAGAGCGCGCCGCGGCCAGGCTCGTTCAGCCGGTAGCGGACGGTGACGTGGTCGCGCCGCCCGTCGCCGTCGGGCGAGACGACGCGTGGGCTCGACCGTGACGTCCTGGAGCACGGGCGGCGTCACGTCGATCCGGATCGGGTTCGGCAGCGTGATCGTCTGAGTGCGCGCCGTACGACGTGGACGCGAGGCTTGTAGCTCGCCTTCAGGCAGGACGCTGCCCGGCGTCGTCGCGGCCGTCCCACTCGATCACGACCGGCCCCTTCGGATAGCTCCTCCCTCGCTCGATCGTCCGCACGACCTCGTCGCCGTCGACGATCGAGACGTCGATCCGATCCGCGTTGCGCAGCTTGAACACGATTCGCGCCGTGTCCTTGTCGCAGCCGCAGACGGGCGAGAAGACGGGCTGCACCTGCGTGCCGAAGATCGGGCTCTTCTGGAGCTTCAGCCCCTGGGTGAGCGCGAACGCCGCGGCGGTGGCCGCGAGCAGGGCGACCACCAGCACGGTCGAGGCGATTCGAGCCACAGCCGGAGGATTCTAGTTTTCGCGGCGTAGCCCGCCGCCGAGTGGCTACGCTCGGCCGATGGAGCGCGCGGCCGATCCGTACCTGGACACGTCGGTGATCGACGCCCGTGCGCCGCGCTTCAATCAGGCCGTCGTGGGGCTCCTCGTCGCTGGTCGCGGTGACGACCGGGCCCTGGTGGCTGCTCGCGCTCCTCGCGGCCCAGCTCGCAATCGGGCTGACGCTCGGCCGCCGCTGGTGCCTCCCCTGCCTCGCCTACTTCGAGCTCGTCCAGCCCCGCTTCGGCGAGGGGCCGCTCGAGGATGCGCGACCGCCCCGCTTCGCGAACATCGTCGGCGCGGTCTTCCTGACGACGGCGAGCCTTGCTTTCGTTGCAGGCGCCGAAGCAGCCGGCACCGTGCTCGGCGCGCTCGTCGCCGTCCTGGCGCTCCTCGCCGCGGCGACCGGCCTCTGCGTCGGCTGCGAGGCGTACAAGCTCGGCTACCGGCTCACGGGCAGGCGCTTCGTCTCCTGCCCGCTGCCGCCGCAGCCGGCGCCGAGCTCGCGGTCGCTCTAGCGACTAGGAGGGTTTGGCGGAATGGCGCTCGTCGCCGGGGTGCGCTGCTCGTTCCGAGGCAAGGACGCAGGGAGCGCCGAAGCGAAGCTATCGGCGCGACTGAGGACGCCGCCCTAATCGGTCGGCTGACCGAGTTCCCGCTGCACCTCGGCCATGAACCCCGTCTCGCGGTCGAAGAACTCCTCCTGAACCGTGTCCCAGCCGCCGACGTCCGCGATCGTGAAGAGCCCGGGCGGGGTCGGGAAGTCGAACGTGTCGAGCACCGACTTCACGACCGGCCGGTAACCCTCGTCGCCGAAGACCTTCTGCGCCTCGTCGGTCGTGAGGAAGTCGAGGAACCCCTGCGCCGCGCCGGATGCGTCCTCGGTCACCGCGACCGGGTTCTCGATCAGGATCGTCTGGTCGGGAACGACGTACTCGAGTGACTGTCCCTGCCGCTGCGCGAAGATCGCCTCGTTCTCGTAGCCGAGCAGAACGTCGCCCTTGCCCGACGCGAACGTCGTCAGCGACTCGCGTGCGCTCTTGTCCTGAACGGCCACGTTCTTGAAGAGCGCTCGCAGGTACTCGCGCGCCTGCTCGGGAGACTTGCCCTGCTCGAGCTGCGCGCCGTAGCCGGCCATCACGTTCCAGCGGGCGCCGCCCGAGGTGAACGGGTTGGGCGTGACGACCTCGACGCCGTCCTTGGTCAGGTCGTCCCAGGTCTTGATCCCTTTCGGATTGCCCTCGCGGACGATGAAGACGACGACGGAGTCGGTGACCATGCCCTTGTGCTCGCCGGCGTTCCAGTCCTGCGCGACGACCCCTGACTCGACGAGGCGCGTCATGTCCGGCTCGAGCGAGAACGCGACGATGTCCGCGCGCAGGCCCGCCTCGACGGCGCGGCTCTGCTCGCCGGAGCTGCCGTACGACTGATCGAACGAGACGCCCTCGCCGGCCCCGCCGCGGTAGCGGTCGATCAGCTTCGCGTACGCCTCGCGCGGCGTCGAGTAGGCGACGAGACGGATGTTGCCGCCCTCTGCGCCCGCAGGCGCCGATCCTTCCGAGGACGAGCCGCCGCAACCCGCGAGGGCGAGAACGGCGAGGATGGCTGAACCGGCGAGCTTGCGTGTCATTGGCATCTCCACTAACTCCGTAGACTTTATAGCTGGGATTAGTAGCAGTTATGAAGAGAGCGTCCGCGCTGGTACCATCCGAGCCGCGATGACGACCGCCTCCCACGACGACGTCGCCGCTCTCGCCGCGCGCTCCGAGGAGCTCTCGGCGCAGCAGCTGGTCGCCGCGATGGTCGAGCGCTTCGGCGACCGCGTCTCGCTCGCATGCTCCTTCCAGAAGGAGGAGACCGTGCTGCTCGACATGCTCTTCAGCATCGAGCCGAAGGCGCGCGTCTTCGCGATCGACACGCACTACCTCTTCCCGGAGACGTACGAGCTCTGGCGCGAGATCGAGCAGCGGTACGACACGACAGGTCGAGGTGTTCGAGGGCCCAAGCGTCGAGGAGCTGACGGCGACTCACGGCGAGAAGCTCTGGGAGGGCAAGCCCGACCTCTACCTTGCAGTCGCGAAGGTCGAGCCGCTGGTCCGCGCGCTCGGAGACCTCGACTGCTGGATCACCGGCGTCCGCCGCGTCCAGTCGCCGACCCGCGCAGACGCGCCGAAGCTCGGCTGGGACGCCGCGCACGAGCTGTGGAAGGCGAGCCCGCTCGCGGACTGGAGCGACGACGACTGCTGGACGTACATCCGTGAGCGTGGGCTCCCCTACAACGCGTTGCACGACCGCGGCTACGCCTCGATCGGCGACACCCACTCGACGCTCCCGGGTGCCGGCCGCGAGGGCCGTTGGGCCGGCAGCGACCGGACCGAGTGCGGACTACATCAGACGTGATCACCGTCCCAGTTCATCGCTCCCACCTCGACGAGCTCGAGGCGGAGGCGATCCACATCATGCGCGAGCTCGCGGCCGAGCTCGAACGCCCGGTCCTGCTCTTCTCGGGCGGGAAAGACTCGATCGTGCTGCTCCGCCTCGCCGAGAAGGCCTTTCGGCCGGGCAAGTTCCCGTTCCCGGTCATGCACGTCGACACCGGCCACAACTTCCCCGAGGTGATCGAGTACCGCGACCGGCGTGTCGCCGAGCTCGGCGAGACGCTGCTCGTCGCCTCGGTGCAGGAGTCGATCGACAGGGGCCGCGTCGTCGAGGAGACCGGCCCGCGCGCGTCGCGGAACCAGCTGCAGACGACGACCCTGCTGGACGCGATCGAGGAGCACCGCTTCGACGCCGCGATCGGCGGCGCCCGCCGCGACGAGGAGCGCGCCCGCGCGAAGGAGCGGATCTTCAGCTTCCGCGACGACTTCGGCCAGTGGAACCCGCGCGCCCAGCGGCCCGAGCTGTGGAACCTCTACAACGCGCGCGTCCGCCGCGGCGAGCACGTCCGCGTCTTCCCGATCTCGAACTGGACCGAGCTCGACGTCTGGCAGTACGTCGCGCGCGAGCAGCTGGAGCTGCCGTCGATCTACTTCGCGCACGAGCGCGAGGTGTTCAAGCGCGACGGGATGCTCTACGCGGTCAGCGACGTCGTCGAGCGGATGGAGGGCGAGGAGCCGTTCGCGGCCTCGGTCCGCTTCCGCACGGTCGGCGACATGAGCTGCACCGGCGCGGTCGCTTCGGACGCGAAGTCGCTCGAGGACGTCGTCGCCGAGATCGCCGCCACCCGGATCACCGAGCGCGGGGAGACCCGGGCGGACGACCGCGCCAGCGAGGCCGCGATGGAGGACCGCAAGCGTGTCGGTTACTTCTGAGCAGCTGATGGCCACCGAGCTCGTCCGCCTCGTCACGGCGGGCTCGGTCGACGACGGCAAGTCGACCCTGATCGGCCGGCTCCTCTACGACACGAAGCAGATCCTCGCCGACCAGCTCGAGCACATCGAGGAGACGTCGAAGCGCCGCGGCGACGGCTACGTCAACCTCGCGCTGCTGACGGACGGGCTCCGCGCCGAGCGCGAGCAGGGGATCACGATCGACGTCGCCTACCGCTCCTTCGTGACGCCGCGCCGCCGCTTCCAGCTCGCGGACGCGCCCGGGCACGTCCAGTACACGCGCAACATGGTCACCGGCACATCGACCGCGGACGTCGCGATCATCCTCGTCGACGCACGCAAGGGCGTGATCGAGCAGACGCGCCGCCACTCGTATATCGCGGCGATCCTCGGCACGCCGCACGTCGTCGTCGCGGTCAACAAGATGGATCTCGCGGACTTCTCGGAGGAGCGGTTCCGCGAGATCGAGCAGGAGCTGCGCGAGACGAGCGAGCGGCTCGAGCTGCGCGACGTGCAGGTGATCCCGATGTCGGCGCTGCGCGGCGACAACGTCGTCGAGCGCGGCGAGGGGATGCCCTGGTACGACGGGCCCGACGCTGCTCGAGCACCTCGAGACTGTCGAGATCGCGGGCGACCGCGACCTCGACCACCGCCGCTTCCCCGTCCAGTGGGTGATCCGGCCGATCTCCGACGAGCACCACGACTACCGCGGCTACGCGGGCCAGGTCGCCGGCGGCGTCTGGCAGGCGGGCGACGACGTCGTCGTGCTCCCGTCCGGCCGCCGCTCCTCGGTCGCGTCGGTCGAGACCGCCGACGGGCCGTTGGACGTGGCCGTTCCCGGCATGTCAGTCACGGTCAGGCTCGCTGACGACGTCGACGTCTCCCGCGGCGACATGCTCGCCGACCCGGAGCAGGCGTCGACGGTGGCGCGCGAGCTCGAGGCGACGGTCTGCTGGATGGCCGAGAAGCCGCTCGAGCCGCGCGCGAAGCTCGCGATCAAGCACACGACGCGCACGGTGCGGGCGATCGTCGACGAGCTCGTCTCGGTCGTCGACATCCACACGCTCGAGGACCAGGCCGGCCCGGAGCGGCTGGAGCTGAACGACATCGCCCGCGTGCGGCTGCGGCTCTCGGAGCCCCTGGCGGTCGACGCCTACGCCGACAACCGCGCCACAGGCGCCTTCATCCTGATCGACGAGTCGACGAACGACACCGTCGCCGCCGGGATGATCCTCTCCGCGTCGAGCTAATCCTCGTCGGGCGAGAGGGCGCTCGCGCACACGACGGCGCGGCGGGCGTGGCATCCTGAGTGGCGATGCGCGTCCTCGATCGATCGCTGTCGCGGTTCCCCAGGCCACTCCGAACACTGATCGACTGGACGCTTGCGATCACCCTTGCTGTTGCCGGAGTGCTTGTCTTCCAGGCCGAGATCGCGAAGCCGTACAGCATCCCCTCGGCTTCGATGGAGCCGACTCTCCATTGCGGGAAGCCTGTGGACGGCTGTAAGTCTCGCGTCTCTGATCGAGTGATCGCGAACCGAATCGTCTACCGGTTCCACGCACCCGAGCGTGGCGACATCATCGTCTTCAACGCGCCTGCGAGGGTGAAAGCGGCTTGCAACGCCAGTGGCGCGTTCGTCAAGCGGATCGTCGGGCTTCCTGGCGAGCAGGTTTCGATGCGAGACGGTCACATCCTCATCAACGGAGTTCGGTTGATGGAGCCTTATCTCGCCCCCGCCTATCGCGGGCGGGAGAGCGGCGAATGGCCTCGGAGCCCCCGAGGGGGCTACTTCGTGCTCGGCGACAACCGCGCGATGTCGTGCGACTCACGCCGTTGGGGCGTCGTTCCGCGCGAGAGCATCATCGGCCGAGCAGATATCCGGTACTGGCCGCCCAATCGGGCGGGCGAACCCTAGCCGGCGCAGCCGCCGGCCGGCCCTGCAGCAGCGTCCAACACGCAGCTCTAGCAGCGGCGGTCCCGCTGGCCTACGCCCGCGCGCGGCAGCCTTCCGATGGAGAGGGCTCGGCGTTCGTGCGCGCTAGAGGGGGGTAAAGGCAACGGCGAACAGAAAGACGAGCACGAGGAGAACGGGCAGCGCCGCGGCGGAGGCAACTGCCCATCCGAAAGCGCGTGACCAGGGTAAACCCAGGCGGCGCGAGGCGACCAACGAAAGTCCCACCGCGACGCCGACGGCGAGCACGACCTGAAGCGCACCAGGACCGCTCCCGGGCGGGTTCTCTGCAAGGTTCGACGCCAAGAGACCCAAGATCGGTGCGGCAACGAGGCAGGTGAGGGTGAGGTCTCGTCTCACTGCTCGCCTTGACGGCATCGAGTCCACGGCTTGTGAAGAGTAAGTGCGAACAGCACCCGCCACGTCATCCGTTCAGGGGACATTCTCGAACGCACCGGCCCAGGCCACTCTCCTTGCCGTCGCTAGCCTCCTGCCGATGAACGATCGTGCCGAGGGCGGCCGCGCACTCGCCGAAGCGAAGGTAGCGGAGATCGAAGC
Organism: uncultured Gaiellaceae bacterium; assembly: GCA_963820695.1. GTDB lineage: Bacteria > Actinomycetota > Thermoleophilia > Gaiellales > Gaiellaceae > Gaiellasilicea. The sequence continues at coordinate 360,732 of CAWGAP010000003.1, forward strand.
GCTGACCTGGGAGGAACTCGATTCCTACGGCGAGCAAGTTGAGCAGGTGACGTTGCCGAGCGGAGAGGTCTTCCGCGTCAAATCGCACGCCTTCTGGGACATGGACGACTGGGAGTCTGACCTGCACATCAGCGTCACGGTGTATGCGGCACGTGGTTTGAGGAGGTTCTTCCCGTACAGGGCGAGGGGGTTCCGAGGCGGCGAAACTCTCCCGGATAGGCCCTAGATCGCCGCAGGGTCGGCGCTTCGCGGCCCGGGCTTGGCGCTGCTCGAGGACGGCCTCGGTCGCTTCGCCGTCAAGAGCCCGAGACGACGACTGGCAGGCGCTCGTCGCCGGACGAGAGCAGGAAGTGCTCGTCGGCGGTCGCGTGGTACAGCCGCAGGCGGGCCGGCGGCTGGACGTCGGAGCGACTCCACGCAGCTAACCCCCGGCGGCGGGAGACCGTCGAGTAGATGTCGAGGCAGCGATCGAGGTCGGGCTCAGGCACCTGCTCGCCCTGCGCCGAGATGTAGACGGCTTCGCCGGTTCCGGGTCGCTGCTGCGAGTCGAAGATCACGATCGCCACGTCGGGGCGGACCGCGAGGTTGCGCGAGTGGCGCGCCTGCGGCGACGAGACCCAGATGAACTCGCGGCAGTCGGCGGTCGCGTACCAGACGGGGCTCGCCCACGGCTTGCCGTCCCGGTCGGCCGTGGCGAGCGTCATGTACGAGTTCGCGTCGACGATCTCGCGGACGGCGTCGCTCATCGCGAAACGCGCGTATACGTCAGGTCGAAGTCGTGCTCCCAGGTGGTGCCGTCGCGGGAGATCTCCCAGGCTCCGGAGATCGTGTCTCCGGCGGCGTCGAACGTACCCGTGAACCGCTGCGAGAAGTCCGGAGCCGTGCGCCAGAGCTTCCAGACGCCGTCAGCCAGCGTCATCTCGTAGACACGTTCCACGCCTCGCGAGTCGAAGTAGTGCTGGCGATAGCGCCCCGCCGGCTCGGCGGCGCCGATGATCGCGATCCCGTCCGGTGCTGCCGGGTGGTCGACGCGCCAACGCTGGATCAGGAACCGGCCGCCTTCGAGCCACTCGAAGCTCGTCTCCGCATCCGGGGGCTCGCCCTCGGTCGGCAGGGACGCGGACATCTGCCAGACGCCGACGAGTGGGTCGAGATTCTCCATGCAGCTAGGACTCCCGGTCGGCCGGAAACTCATCGGCCCGCACATCTTCCAGCGCCGTCGCGAGTGGCAAAAGGGAGACCAAGTCACAGGCAGGCTAACGTCCGTCGAAGTGGTGGAGTCGACGTCCCCGATCACGATCCTCCCTGCCAACGAGGCGAGTTGGGAGGACATCCAGGCCGTGCTCGGCACGCGCGGCGATCCGCACCGATGCCAGTGCCAGCGGTACAAGATGCAGCCCAGGGAGTCCTGGGCCTCGGTCGGCACCGAGGAACTGGCGTTCCGGCTCCGCACGCAGACCGAGTGCGGTCACCCGGAATCGGGCACGACGAGCGGCCTCGTCGCGTACCTCGACGGCGAGCCCGTCGGCTGGTGCGCGGTCGAGCGGCGCAGCGCCTACCCGCGCCTGCTGCTCAAGACCCGGGTCCCCTGGGAGGGCCGAGCCGAGGACAAGACCGACGTCAGCGTCTGGGCCGTGACCTGCTTCGTCACTCGCGCGGGCTTCCGGCGTCGCGGGATCAGCCGTGCGCTCGCTGGCGCCGCGGTCGAGTTCGCGCGGGAGCGCGGTGCCCGCGCGCTCGAGGGCTACCCGATGATCACGAAGCCCGGACAGGAGATCCAGTGGGGGGAGCTCCACGTCGGCAGCCGCGGCATCTTCGCCGACGCCGGGTTCGCCGAGGTCAGCCACCCGACACTGCGCCGGGTCGTGATGCGGATCGACTTCTAGGCTGAATCCAGGACCCGAACCAGCGTGGATAGACTCGCGGCGTGGACGAGGCGAAGCTCGGCGACTCCGGTTCAGGCCTCGGGCCCGTGAGCGAGGGCTGGTTCGTCGTCAACGTGCGTAACGCGCACTGGCTGACGTCGGAGAACGGCGGCGGCGAGAAGCAGTCGTCGGGCGCGGAGTGCAGCTTCGAAACACCGATTGCCCAGTTCGCGCAGTTCGGGATCAGGCTCCACGTGCTCGAGCCGGGCGAGCCGAACGGCCTCTATCACGCGGAGAACCAGCAGGAAGACTTCCTCGTACTGTCGGGGGAGTGCAGGCTCCTCGTCGAGGGCGGCGAGCGGATCCTGCGTCAGTGGGACTTCTTCCACGCCCCCGCCGGGACCGAGCACATCTTCGTCGGCGCGGGCGACGGGCCGTGCGTGATCCTGATGGCCGGTGGGCGGACGGATCCCTGGGAGGTGCTCTATCCGGTGTCGGAGCTCGCGGCGCCCTATGGCGCGAGCGCGAAGGAGGAGACGCCGGACCCGGACCAGGCGTACGTCGGGTTCGAGCCGTCACGCCGGGAGCGGCCCTCGTACTGGGACCGCCTCCCCTGGGCCTAGCCCGTCGAGGTCGGCTACTCGTAGGGCTTGTAGCGGTGGTGGAGGAGGATGGCGTTGCCGTCCGGGTCGCGGATCCCGGCTCCATGGCACACGCCTGAATCCCACATCTCGTTGACCTGCACGCCGGCCGCCTCCAGCTTCGCCTTCGCCTCGGCGACGTCGGGGACGCGAAAGGCAAGCGTTCCGGGCGGCAACGGTGTGAACTCGTAGTCGTGGGTGTGCGGCGTCATCACCGCGAGCGTCACGTTGCCGGCCTCGTACTCGACCCAATCCTCGGCCGGCGAGTTCGGGTTCCTCTCGAGGCCCAGCACCTCTCCATAGAAATGGGTCGCCTTCTCCATGTCCGTCACCGGAACGCGGATGTAGTCGACTCGCTGCACTTCGATCACGGGACGTACCTCCTGTTCTACTCGCCTTTCGTCCGGACCGCCCGGACCAGTTCCCGGTGGCGCGCGACGCGCGGCCACGCGACTCGCTTGACTCCCCCGAAAGCACGGTGCACCTCGACAGCGGCGCGGAACGCTTCGACGAACCCAGGCGTGTCGAGCGGCTCGAAGCCATCCTCCCACCACAGGCCGACGATCCGCAGCTCGTCCGCCTTGCGCTCGATCCGCGGCTCGATCCTGCCCACGAGCCGGTCGCCGAAGAGGATCGGCAGGACGTAGTAGCCCCAGCGCCGCCTGGCAGCCGGGACGTAGACCTCCCAGATGTAGTCGAAGTCGTAGAGGCTGCGGAGGAGGTCGCGATCCCAGACGAGCGGGTCGAGCGCGGCGAGGAACGCGACACCCGGCGCGGCTCCGCCGGGCGGCTCGCCGGCGGCCACCTCGCGCTCGGCTTGGGCGAGGCTCGGCAGCTCGGCGGCCGGGACGTACCGTGGGCCGCGAATGCCGTCGACCCCGACGGGTACGAGCGTCCCGGACTCGACGAGCTCGGCGTGCAAGGCGCGCCGCCCGGCCCCCTTGATCGGCAGGCCGTCCTCGAACCCCTGCTCGTCGCGCGGCGAGGTTCCCAGCCAGAGCTCTGCCGAGCCGCTGCGTCCCGAGCAGGCCGTGGGCCCGGTAGCGCGACAGCAGCTTGTGCCGGAACCGCTCCCTGACCCGGACCTCTCGAGCCAGGACCTCGGTCGGGAAGAGGCGCTCGACGAGGTCGTAGACGCGGCGGTTGCCGTCTCGCCTCGAGAGGCCGAGGATGCCGGCCTCGGCGAGCGCCTCGAGGAGCGCCCGGACCTGGTTCGTCGGGCGCCAGTACCAGTCGATGGCAGCCCGCGGCTCGACGTCGATCGACGACATCGGGCCGGTCGCCCGGATCCGCTCGAGCAGCTCCTCGACGAGCGGCGCGTGCTCGTCGAAGGCGCCGCCCTCGTGTCTCCGTCGCGCCCGGTCCCAATTGATGCGGTACCACGGTAGGTCCGCCGTCGGCACGAGCGACAGGCCCTTGTTGTACGTCTCGTACAGCAGCCGATCCTCGTACAGCAGCCGGTCGGTCAGCTCGCGGCGGTAACCGGCGACCCGCGCCAGCAGCACGAGATCGTGGTTCCGGCCGGCGATCTCGATCGGGTCGAATTGGATCGAGCCGAGCCGGTCGAAGACGGCGAGGACGCCCTCCTTCCCGGCCGGGAGCGAGCGGGGCGGCGTCAGGAAGTGGTGGATCGCGAGGTAGCGACGGGCGACGTCGCGGCTGATGACCCGGGTCTCCGCATCCGTGGCGGCGCTCTGCCTGACAGCCATCGGCGCATCGTAGGACGCGGCGCCCTGACCGGTCAGGCTCGGGTCGAGTCGAGGTGCTGCAGGAGCTCATGCGCCGCGAGCTCGATCTCCTTGTGCCGCCACTCGGCTGCCCGGTACTGGCACGCGATCAGGCCCATTCGGTGGACGCGCCGGAAGTCGCCGTAGACGAATGCGTACCGAGCCTTCGTCTTGTCGGACGCACCTTCGGTGAGCCCGAGATGCCAGCCGGCGTAGTCGTCCCACGAATGCGACTCCAGGAAGGCGTTCTCGTCCTCGGCGCCGGGCTGAACGTCTCCCCACACGCTGTCCAGCACGTACTGGTGGGCATCGATCAAGCGTCGAGCCTGCGCCACGGCGTGCTCGTTGAGCGAGTACGAGGCCACCAGCTGCATTCTCGCCGAGATCGTGATCGTCGTCAGAGGTTGTGCTGCTCGGCGTACGCCGCGGCGACGCTTTTCGGCACCACCATCGCCCAGGCGTCGATCACGAGCTCCCGCATCTCGGCCGCGTCGATCATCGCAAGCCGCACGACCGCCCAGTTGTAGCGGAGGTCCGACTGCCGCGGGAGCAGGTATTTGTCCGGCTCCGTCTCGACCAGCGCATCCCGCCACTCCTTTGGGAAGGCGAAGCCGAGCAGCGTCTCGTCGCGCGAGAACGCCAGCCAGACGATCCGCCCGACGCGAAACTTGACGCGGCCGCGCACGAACGCTTCGTACGACCGCGGCAGCGTGAGCGCCACAGCGCGCACCTCGTCGATCGTGACCACGAGCTCAAGCGTAGAGGTAGGTTCAGGCGGTGCACGACGACGGCTACTTCGGCGAGCGCGTCGCCGCGAGGTACGACCAGTCCGGCGAGATCTCGGGGATGTTCGACCCGGCGATCGTCGACCCGGTCGTCGACCTCCTCGTCGAGCTCGCCGCGAGCGGACGTGCGCTCGAGCTCGGCATCGGGACGGGCCGGATCGCGCTCCCGCTCGCGCAGCGGGGGGTGCCGGTGCACGGGATCGAGCTGTCCAAGGCTATGGCCGCGAGGTTGCGCGCGAAGCCGGGCGGCGACGAGATCGCCGTCACCATCGGCGACTTTGCGACGACGACCGTGGACGGGACGTTCTCCGTCGCGTACCTGGTCTTCAACACGATCATGAACCTGACGACACAGGCCGAGCAGGTCGCCTGCTTCCGCAACGTCGCGGCGCACCTCGCGCCCGGGCGGATGCTTCGTGATCGAGGTGGGCGTTCCCGATCTGCAGCGGCTGCCGCCCGGTGAGACCATCCGCCCCTTCCACGTGAGCGAGACCAGATGGGGATTCGACGAGTACGACGTCGCGAATCAGGGCCTCATCTCCCATCACCTCGAGCTCGTCGACGGAAGAGCCGAGCGCAACTCGATCCCGTTCCGCTACGCGTGGCCCGCGGAGCTCGACCTGATGGCGGAGCTTGCCGGGATGTCGTTGCGCGACCGCTGGGCCGGCTGGAAGCGCGAGCCGTTCACGGGCGACAGCCGCACGCACGTCTCCGTCTGGGAGAAGCCCAAGCGGGCGCTCTAGCCGGCTACAACGTGCGGCGCACCGGATACCGCGCGTCGACCGCAGCCATCGTCAACCATGCCGCGACGGTGCCCAACGCCGCGACCGGAATGGTTTCCAGGCCGGCGGTGCCGACGAGCAGGCCGGCAAAGAGGAGCGATGCGAATACGAGCCGTGTCATCGCCGCGGTTCCGGCGGCCGTCCCAACCGCCAGTGCGAGCGTCGGCGACATGTCGAACGCGATCACCGCGAGCATCGCGACGGCGACGCCGAGAAAGATCGCCGGGAAGACCGGGCCGCCCCGGAACCCGCAGCCGAGGCAGACCGCGTAACCGAGCGCCTTCGCCGCGAGCAGCACGAGCACGATCCGAGTCGAGTCCTCGGCCAACAGGCCGGGAATCGACGCCTGGCCGGAGAACAACACGTCCTGCGAGCTCGCGCCGAGACCGTCGGCAACCAGCGCCAGGGCACCGACGGCCAAGCCGCCCCCCAGCAGCAGCGCCGGCATGCCGATCCGGACCCGGCCCGGACCCTCGACCAGCGCCCCCAGACGCCGCACGACCTCGACGAGGAGTGCGACTCCGACTCCGATTCCGATCGCGAGCACGAGGTCGCGAAGATGCACGCCGTCGTAGACGGGTAGTCCGGGCACGGTGAGAGGCGTGCTTTCGAGGCCGCCCCAGTCTCCGAGTCCGAGGAAAATCAGGTAGCCGATCGACGCCGCGACGAGGCCGGGAATCAGGATCGGGATGAGCGAGGCGCCGAGTCCGACGCCGGCCTCGAGGAGCAGTATCGCGGCGACGAGCGGCCCGCCGAACAGGGCCGAGATCGCCGAGAACGAGCCCGCGGTCGAGATCACCTTGCCCTCCCCCTCGCCGAGCGCGCGCCGAGTCGCGCGACCGCCACGCCTACGACCGAGCCGAGGGCGATCAGCGGTGCCTCGGGACCGAGAACCGCGCCGAACGCGAGCGAGCCAATCGCTGCCAGCGCGACGCCTGGGGCGTGTGCGATCGGCGTCGGCACGACACTGATGCCGCCGAGCGGCTCGTGTCCGCCGTCGCCTGGAAGGAGTGTGCGCGCCGCGAGGACGATGCACGCGCCCACGACCGGGAGGCCGAGGACGAGATACCAGGGCGGTCCAGACGCGTCGAGGCGCTCTGGGAGGTCGTGCCACAACCAGTGCTCCAACTCGTGGACGACGGCGATGAAGAGCGCTGCGACCAGCGCCGCCGGCACCCCCACGAGCGCGCCGAGCCCGACGAGGCGGAGCGCTTGCGGACCCGAGACCGCCGACGAACTACGTGATGCCACGAGCCGCCCAGGCGGACGCCGTCAGCACGAACGGCGCGTCCGGAAGCCGCTCGCGGCACAGCTCGCGCAGCTCGGCCTGTCGTTCCGGATCGAGCCCGGCCGCAAACGCGCCGGCCGGCCCGACGCCGAACGTGTACGGCTCCCACCAGTCCTCGAACGTCGGATGCTCGATGCTCACCTCGAGCGACGCCTCCTCGATCTCGCGCAGGCCCGCTGCGGCGAACAGCTCCGCCAGGTGTCCGGCACGTGCGCCCGGGAGGCGCGACTCGTCGTCGACGTCGGGGTCGAGCTCCCGCGCCGCGTCCCAGAACGTACTCAGCGGACTCGTTCCGCCGGCGTAGTCCCACACGCAGGCTGCAACGACACCACCCGTCCGCGTGACGCGTGCCAGCTCCTGCAGCCCGGCGACGGGATCGGCCATGAAGTGGACGACCAGCTGCGCCAGTGCCGCGTCGAAGGCCTCTTCGGGAAACGGCAGCTGCTCCGCCGCCGCCTGCTCGACGGTGACGCCCGGGTGCCGTTGCCTGGCCGCCGCGACGAACGACTCGGACGGGTCGACCGCCGTCACGCCGTCCGGACCGACCAGCCGCACGAGCTCCGTCGTCAGCGCACCGGGGCCGCAGCCGACGTCGAGCACGCGCTGGCCTGCGGCGACACCGGCGAGGGCCGCGAGCTGCGGCGCGAGCAGCACGGAGTAGCGCCCCATGAAGCGGTCATACGAGTCGGCGGCGACCGCGAACGTCATCGGGACACCCTAATGCCGGGGGCGATAGCGTCTCGCCGATGTCAGCAGGCATGTCGCCGGCTCGACGGAAAGGAGCAATCGATGTCCGCGTTCATCATCACCCGGATCCAGACCGGCGACTACGACGCCTGGAGGCCGATGTTCGACCAGGACCGGCCGCAGGCGCGGGAGAAGGCGACGGTGCAGCGGGTGCTACGCAATGTCGACGATCCGAACGAGGTCTTCATCTTCCTCGAGTTCGCGTCCGTCGAGGACGCTGACGAAGCGCGCAGCCGCCTCGTCAGCTCGGGCGTGCTCGATCGCTTCGAGGACAAGCACGGACCCAACGTCTTGCTCGAGGCGCCCGCCTAGCCGATCGAGAGCGACGGCGTGAGTCCGAGGAATGCGCCGATCCGCTCGGCTTCCTCGGCGACGCCTGCACGCTGTGCACGGGTCAGTTTCCGGGCCGGCTCGACGAGCAGCTCGATCCGCCCGGCCGTCTTCTTCCGGCTCCAGATGCCCGCGCAGAGGCCGTCGATCATGAGGAACGGCGTCCCGGCCGGGCCCTCGTAGCGGCCCTTGCCGTGCGCCTTCACCTGCTCGCGGACCTCGGGCGGCACCAGCTGCTCGCGCTCGCGGAAGCCCATCACGTAGACGTCGTACTCGGGCAGGAGGCGGACGCTCGCCTGCGGCTCGACCGGCTCCGGCGCCGGCACATCGATCGACGCGAACAACTCGCGCGCCGCGGCCGGTGTCAGGTGACGGGAGGTGAACCACTCACGGAACTGCCGGTGCGTGACCGGCCCGTACGCCTCGGCGTAGCGGCGCGCGACCTCCCGGAGCGCCTCGCTCGGCTCCCACACCGGCTGCGGCCCGAGCCATTCGTCCGTCCGCACGAACGTCACCTTCTGCCCCTGCGGCGGCCCGAAGCAGAGCACGTCTGCGATCGCCGCATCGCCGAGGTAGTAGCCCCAGCCGGACGCGAGCTTCTCGCGCGGCGCGGTCCCGACACGCTCGACGACCGCATCCGCGAGCTCCTCGCGCAACAGGCGGCGGCCACGAAGCGCCTCGCCGATGGCCGCGACCACCTCGTCGACGTTCTCGACGCCGTCCGCGGCGTAGTCCTCTTCGCCGACGACCGCCCGCCGGGCGGCGGTCCACAGCGCGAGCTCGTCGGCCGGATGGATGTGAAGCGTCCCGCGCAGCGTCCACGTCTTCGCGAGCTCGCGCCGCTCCCAGAGTGCAGCCCGGACGTCCTCTTGCGTGATCCCTTCCACCCGCGCCGCGAGCTGCAGCTCCGCCGAGCCCATCACCTGCGCGTGGATCCCGCAGGTCTCGCGAACAACCTCGACGAGACGGTCGGGGGACGCGCGATCCGCGAGGTGGCTCCTCGCGAGCCGACGCGCGCGCACCTCCTCCCACGTCACGCGAGCAGGATCTGCTTCAGCGTGTCGCCACGGAGTCCGCGGCGCAGCGTCTCGAGCGGAATCACTTCCTCCGGCGGGATGTTGCCGAGGTTGACCGACGGTCCGAACTCCTTCACGAACCACGCCTGCGCAGCCTTGCTCGGGGCTTCGAAGACGACGTTCTCGGTTCCGACCGCGGCCGCGATCTCGCCGATCAGCTCCGTGCGCATACCGCCGCCCGAGTCGAAGATGCCGGCTGTTCCGCCCTCGCGCGCCTCGGTGATCACCTTCCAGGCGCCGGCGTCGAGCTCCTCCTGGAGCCACCGCTTCCACTCCTCGGCCTCGTACTCGACCGACGAGTCCTTCGAGCCCACCTCGGAGAGGACGGTGAAGTCGCGCGCGAAGTCGGCGATCAGCTCCAGCTTGCGCTCGCGGGGGATATCGACGGTGCCGTCCGAGATCTCGACGTGCGTGAGGCCGAGCTCGCGCAGCCAGCGCTTGTAGTCGTCGAGCCGATCCTTCACGTAGACGACCTCGAAGAACGTGCCGCCGATCACGACCGGCTTCTCGCCGAGGACCTCGAGCTTCCGCTTCAGATTCGAGGTGACGGCCGCGGTGCCCCAGCCCAGCTTGACGATCGAGATCAGCGGGCCCGATACCTCGAGCACGTCCTCCCACGCCCGCGGGCCGAGGCCCTTGTCGATCACGTGGGTCAAGCCGCCGTGCGGCTCAAAGTCGAGCAAAGAGCTCCTTCAGCTTCTCCTGCGCGCTCTCCTGGACGTCGTGGTAGAGCGAGTTGCCGTGGGCGTCGATGCCGACCGTGAGCGGGCCGAAGTCCTTGACGCGGAACTTCCAGAGGCACTCCGGCATCAGCTCCTCCCACATCACCTCCTCGATCTCCTCGATCTGGGTCGTCTCGAGCGCGGCCGCGCCGCCGACGATCGCGAAGTAGACCATCCCCAGGCGCTGCATCGGCTCGATCGCCTCGTCCGGGAAGCCGCCCTTGCCGCAGATCGCGCGGACGCCGTACTGCTGGCCGAGCGGCTCGGTGAAGCGCACCATCCGCGCGCTCGTGGTCGTGCCGATGCAGACCTTCTCGTACTTGCCGTTGTCGAGCTTGCGCACGCCTGGGGCGGTGTGCAGCAGGAACGCGCCGGAGAGGTCCATCGGCGGCTCGACGCCCTGGTCGAAGATCCGGATCTGCGTCCGGTCGCGGATGCCGATGATGTGGCCCTGGACGGTGACCTCGTCGCCCGCGCGGAGCTTCAGGATCTCCTGTGGGTCGGTGACCGGGAACGTGACGGTGTGGTTGGCCATCTAGAACTCCCGGTCGTAGTCGAGGTTGCCCTGCGCGTCGACGTGCACGGAGGCGCGCCGCGCCGCCCAGCACTGGTAGTTGACCGCGACCGGGTTGAGCGTCATGTGCGTGTCCGCATGCTCGATGTGGCACTGGAGCACGGTCACGTCGCCGCCGAGCCCCATCGGGCCGATGCCCGTCTCGTTGAGCAGGCCGTAGAGCTCGTCCTCGAGCTGGGCGACGAGCGGGTCGGCGTTGCGCGTGCCGACGGGCCGCGTGATCGCCTCCTTGGCGAGGTACATCGCGTAGTCGGCGGTGCCGCCGATGCCGACGCCGACGATCCCGGGCGGGCACGGCTTGCCGCCGGCGCCGACGATCGACTCGAGCACGAACTGCTTGATCCCCTTCACACCGTCGGCCGGGACGCACATCTTCAGAAAGCTCATGTTCTCGGAGCCGGAGCCCTTCGGCACGCACTTGACGTCGAGGCCGTCCCAGTCGGCGATGAACTCCCAGTGGACGATCGGCAGCCGGTGGCCGATGTTCGGGCCGGTGTTCTCGCGCGTGAGCGTGTGCACGGCGTTCGAGCGGAGCGGATGCTCGACGGTCGCGCGCGCGGTGCCGTCCCGAAGCGCCTCGTAGATCCGGGTCGGGTGGAGCGGGAAGTGCTCGCCGACCCGGCACGTGTAGACGGCGATGCCCGTGTCCTGGCAGACGAGGTTCTTCTCCTCGTCGGCGATGTTCACGTTCCGGTTGATCGTCTGCAGGACGCGCTGCCCCGTCACCGAGGTCTCACGCTCGGTCGCCGCAGCGAGGGCGTCGCGCAGGTCCTGCGGGATGTCCTTCAGCGCCCAGACGTAGAGGTGCGCCGCGGCGTCCTCGACCGCGTGCTGGAGATCAGTGGTGGTGACTGTGCTCATTGGCAAACCTTCGGTTTGACGCTCATGCGCTCGCTTTCTCTGCGGCGGCCCGGCCGGCCCGCCGTCCGAATACAACACATTCCAGGAGGGAGTTGCCCATCATGCGGTTGCGGCCGTGCGTCCCGCCGGCGATCTCGCCGCAGGCGTAGATGCCCTCGAGCGTGGTCTCCGCGCTCGTGTCGATCGTCAGGCCACCGTTCTGGTAGTGGAGCACGGGGTACGTGAGCAGCGGCTCGGCCAATGGGTCGATCCCCCCGCCGCGGTAGCGCCGCAGCATGTACGGCAGCGAGATCTCGGCGTCGTCGGGCGCGATCCGCGTCGTGTCGAGATAGACGGCGGGCCGGCCGTCCTCGGTCTCGACGCCCTTCCCCTTCTCGACCTCGTCGAAGATCGCCTGGCTGACGACGTCGCGCGGGCCGAGCGAGTCGGTGAACTCCTCCCGATCGGCGTTCAGGAGCACGGCGCCGTAGGCGCGCGTCGTCTCCGGGATCGAGTAGCCCTGCATCGTCTCCGGCCAGGCGCCGCCGTTCGGGTGGTACTGCAGCTCGTCGAGGTCGCGCGCCTCCGCGCCGAGGTCGAGCGCGATCCGCGTCACCTCGCCGGTGGCGTTCGGGTGGTTGGTCGAGAGCTCGCCGCGCTCCTCCGCGACACGGAAGCAGCGGCCGCCGGCCGCGAGGATCACGGTCGCGGCGTCGAGCTCGTGCTCGCCGCAGGTCGCGCGCCAGCCGTTCTCGCCCGGCTCGATCGCCGTCAGCGGGCTGTTCGCGAACAGCGTTCCGCTGCCCGCCTCGAACGCGTCGCGGAGCGCTTTCGTGATCGCGTGGCCGGTGCGGTCGCCGACCTGGAGCAGGCGCTTCGCCGACGCGCCGCCGCAGCGGGCGAGGCGGTAGCCGCCGTTCTCCCTCGTGAACTCGACGCCGAGCTCCTCGAGCCAGTGGATCGCGCCCTGTGCGTCGCCGGTGAGGATCTCGACGAGGCGCATGTCGGCGCTGTCGTGCGAGCTCTTGAAGATGTCGGCGGCGTGCTGCCCGGGCGAGTCGTCGGCGCCGAACGAGGCCTGGATCCCGCCCTGTGCCTTGGCCGAGTTGCAGGCCTGGATCGAGCCCTTGGTGGCGAGGCCGACGCGCGCGCCGGAGCGCTCGGCCGAGACGGCTGCGGCGAGCCCGGAGGCGCCGCTGCCGACCACGAGCACGTCGAAGGAGTGGCTGGCGCTCACGTCGCCAGGATACCCGAACTGCTAATGCATTGCATTAGTCATCTTTATTCGTCAAGAGCGGACGGATGTCTGCCGATGAAGGATCCGATGGCACTGCGGGTCTTCGGCTTCCTCGCGCTCGTTGCGGCGCTCGTCGTCTCAGGCTACGTCTTCGTCGGCAAGGCGCGCAGCGGCGACCTCAACCCCGTCCGCGAGGTCGACGAGGCGGCCGCACGCGGCGAGCTCGCGAGCGCGCAGTACGTCCTCGGCATCGTCGCGGGCCAGCTTGCCCAGGTGAAGGTGCTGAGCGACAGCTACGCCGGCACGCTCCAGTTCGACCGGTTCCCGCTGGTCACGCTCGTCCGCGCCGACGAGCTCTCGTACTGCGTCGAGTTCGAGAAGACACACACGTTCTTCCTCGAAGGCCCGGGCGGCACCGTCCGCGAAGGCCGGTGCTGACTTCGTGTCTGATAGACACAAGCTCGCCTGAACGCCGCAGCGGTGCGGGACGCACGAAGGGCTTGTGTCTATCAGACACAAGCTCACCAGATCGAGCGGATCAGGGACTCCGCGTCGGCGGGCGTGACCTCGCGGGGATTCGCCTTCGCGCCCGGGCGGGCGGCGACCGCCTCGGCGACCTCCGCCGCCGCGTCCTCGGGGATGCCGAGGTCGCGCAGGCGCTCGAAGCCGCCGAGGCGTGCGAGCTCCTCGACGCGCGCGGCCGGGTCGTCCGTGCCGAGCGCCGCTCCGAATCGGGCGATCGCCTCGCCGGCCACCGGCTCGTTGAACCGGAGCGCGGGTGGCAGGGTCAGCGCGTTCAGGGCTCCGTGCGGAGCCCCGTAGCGGCCGCCGAGCACCTGCGCGAGGGCGTGCCCGAGCGCGAGCGCCGAGCCGCCGAGCGCGGCGCCCGCATGACAGGCGCCGCGGAGGAGCTGCTCGCGCGCATCCGGCTCGTCAGGCCGCTCTACGACGCGCGGTAGCCACGTCCCGATCAGCTCCGCGCCGGCGAGCGCATCGCGGTCGCTCTCCGGCGTCCGTTCACGAACGTAGAGCGCCTCAGCGCAGTGCGCGAGCGCGTTCAGCGAGGTGCCGACGGTCTCGGGGATGGGCAGGCCGAGGGTCAACTCCGGCTCGTAGACGATCGCGTGCAGGTTCGCGCCGGCGCCGCCGCCGCGCATCAGGCGGTCGGGATCACGAACGCCGAAAAACGCCGTCCACTCGGCGCCCGAGTACGTCGTCGGCACCGAGACGAGCGGCAGCCCGCTCGCGGCCGAGGCCGCCTTGCCCGTGTCGATCGCGCTGCCGCCGCCGATCGCGACGACCGTGTCGACGCCCTCCGGCACCTCGATCCGATGCGATGGAATCTCCTCCCAGCGATCCGCCGCGTCGAGCACGCCGCGCCAGCGCGGGCTCGCGACGACGAGCGGCCGCTCGCCGGCCAGCGACGGCAGCTCCTCGATCCCCCAGCGGACGATCATTCGGAGAGCTTGGCGCGCGCGAACTCGACGAACGCATCGGCGGCGCGCGTCGGCGTGCGCCCGGAGGCGCGGGCGAGCGAGATCTCACGGCGCGCGTCGAGCCCCTCCACCTTGGCGGCGGTGAGCGAGCCGGCGGCGAGCTCCGGCTCGACCGCAGAGCGCGAGATGAACGTGACGCCGTAGCCGGCCTGCACCGCGCTGCGCACGGACTCCTGGAGCCCGAGCTCGAGCCGGACGTCGAGGTCGCGCAGCCGCGTCCCGAGCGAGCGCAGCTCGTCCTCGACGATCTGGCGGACGCCGGCGCCTTCCTGCATCACGATCAGCGTCTCGCCGCGCAGCTCCTCGAGCGTGACGGTTCGGCCGGCGAACCCATGGCCGGGAGGGCACGCGAGGATCACCTCGTCGTCGAAGAAGGGCTCGAAGGCGACCGCACGGTGTCGACGGGCCGCGCCGACGATCCCGAGCTCGAGCTCACGCGCGGCGACGCGCTCGACCACCGCCTGCGTGTCCGCGACGGTCAGCGCGATCCGGACGCCGGGGTGCTCGCGCTGGAACTCGCAGAGGAGCAGCGGCACGACGATCGCCGCCGGGCCTGTGGAGGCACCGATCTGGAGCTCGCCGGACAGCTCGCCCTCGCCCTCGCCGGCGATCTCGTCCAGGATCTGCCCTTCGAGGGTGAGCAGGCGCTGAGCGCCGCGGTAGAGGCGCAGCCCGGCCTCGGTCGGCTCGACGCGGCGTCCGGAACGGTCGAGCAACTGCGTGCCGAGCCGCTTCTCGAGCGCTCGCACCTGGAGGGAGACGGCCGGTTGGGTGACCCCGAGACGCTCCGCCGCCTGCGAGAAGCTCCGCCGCTCGACGACGGCGCAGAAGGCGGCGAGCTGACGAGTATCCATAAGCAGATCTTATAGACTCGCCGCGAGTGCGCGTCTGGATCGACATCACGAACTCGCCGCACGTGCCGTTCTTCCGGCCGCTGCTCCGGCTGCTCGAGCAGGACGGTCACGAGGTCGAAGTGACCGCGCGGGCCTACGCCCAGACGCTCGAGCTGCTGGAGCTGAGCGGGATCGAGCATCACGTCGTCGGTCCGGCGCACGGCGGTGCCGGCGCGATCGGCAAGGCACGCGCGATGGCGGGCCGGCTGCCCGCGCTCCGCCGCTTCGCGAGCGGCCGTCGGTTCGACCTCGCGCTCGCCCACGGCTCGCACGAGGTGATGCTCGCGGCCCGGAGCCTCGGGATCCCGGGTGCGACGGCGCACGACTACGAGTTCGCGACCCTGCAGCATCACCTCGGCCTCCGCGCCGCGACGCGCGTGGTCTTTCCGGACGCCGTCCCGCCGGAGCGCCTCAAGCGCTTCGGGGCCGGACCGCCGAAGCTGCGCCAGTACCCCGGGATCGAGGAGGAGTACTACCTTGCCGACTTCGAGCCCGATCCGGCCGTGCTCGACCGCGTCGACCCGGCGAAGGTGCTCGTCGTCGTGCGGACCCCGCCTGACGTCTCCCTCTACCACCGGCACGGCAATCCGCTCTTCGCGCAGGTGCTCGACCGGCTCGGGCGAGACGAGACGGTGCACGCGGTCGTCCTGCCGCGCACGGCCGAGCAGCGTGCCGCCATCCGCGCGCGTGGTCTTCCCTCGCTGCACGTCCCCGAACGTGCGATCGACGCGCAAAGCCTGGTCGCCCTCGCCGACCGCGTTGTCTCGGCGGGAGGCACGATGAACCGCGAAGCGGCTGCGCTGGCGACACCGGTCTACACGACGTTCGCGGGCCGGCTCGGCGCGGTCGACGAGCAGCTGATCCGGGACGGCCGGCTCCGGCCGCTCACGTCGCCGGACGACCTCGATCTGCGGAAGCGCCCCACCGGCGTGACGCAGCGCGTGCGCCGCGACCCGCGCGAGCTGCTGACGCTTCTTCTTTCCGCGCCGCGGGCATAAGATCGCCGCGCATACCTTCAACTGGGGGAAGAAGGGGGATCAATGCGGAAGCTCCTTGCACTTGCGGTGCTGGCGGCCGGGATCGCGGCGTTCGCCGCAGCGACAGCCGCCAACAGCGGCAGTCCTGGCTTCAAGACGTCCCAGGACGCCATGATCGACCCGGCGGTCGCTGGCGTCACGTACGACAAGATCATCTCCGTCGGCGACACACTGGACGGCGGCTACATGTTCGAGTCGATCCCGGATGGGATCTCGCTCGCCACGAACGGCAAAGGCACCGTCGACCTCTACGTGAACCACGAGACGTCGACCGTGGCGTTCCCGTACTCGTTCAACCGGACGACCGGAACGGGCAGCGGCTTCAACGACTTCACCAACTCGCTCGTCAGCAAGCTGCGCTTGCACCAGAAGTCCGGCGGCGTGCTCAGCGGCTCGTACGCGATCTCGTCGGATCTGAACTTCCAGCGTTTCTGCTCGAACTTCCTCGCCACCGAGGAGCACGGGTTCGACCGGCCGCTGCTGCTCACGAACGAGGAGGGCATCGACTGGGTCAACCGGACCGGCGACGCGTGGCCGACGACGATCGGCGCGGCCCAGGCCCGCCAGATCGGGACTGCTGTCGCGATCGACGAGCGGAACGGCAAGGTCAAGGCGATCTCGGGCATGGGACGGCACAACCACGAGAACAGCGTCGCGATCCCCGGCTACGGCCACCCGGTCGTGCTCTCGGGCGACGACTCGTTCGTCACCACTCCCGAGCAGTCGCAGCTCTACTCGTACATCGCCGCCGACTCCGACGCGGTCTGGAATGACGAGGGCGATCTCTGGGCGTTCGTCGCGGACGGCGTCGACAGCTACTTCGACTTCCCGTTCGGCTCGAGCACGAGCGTGACCGGCAAGTTCGTGAAGGTGCCCAAGCAGATCGCGACCGGACGTAAGCCGGACGGCACGCGACCTGATGGCGGCCGACGTGCAGTATCCGCCGCCGCCGAGCACGGGCTGGCAGACCGACGCCAGGACGGGGGTCCCGATCGACGGCCCGCAGTGGGTGCTCGAGCACTGGGGCGACACCCAGCTGCCGCAGCCCGTCTTCCAGTTCGTGCGCGTCGAGGACATCGCGTACGACAGGCGGCCGGGGATGCAGAACGTCGTCTACGTCGTGGACAGCGGCCGCGGTACGGCCGAGCCGGCGCCGCCGGGCCTGCCTTCCCCGCAGCCGAACCGTCCACGAACGGCCGCGTCTGGAAGCTCGTGCTCGACAAGAACGACCCGACGAAGGTGACGAGCTTCTCGATCCTGATCGAGGGCGATGACGCCCCCGTGAAGGCTCCGAACGAGATCCACCAGCCGGACAACATCGAGTCGACGGCGACCAGCCTCCTGATCACGGAGGATCCGGGCTCGAGCCAGCAGTTCCCGTTCGGCTCGGACGTCCCCGGGTCGTCGAACTTCGACGCCAGGGCGACGACGGCCCGGCTCTGGCAGTACGACCTCGCGAGCGGCACGCAGCGCGTCGTCGCGAGGGTGAATCAGTCGGCCGACGAAGGCCCGCTCGACAAGGACGCGGTCACCGCCAAGGGCAACCTCGGCGCGTGGGAGTCCAGCGGCATCGTCGACGCCTCGAGCGTCTTCGGGCCGGGTGCGTTCCTGATCGACGTCCAGGCGGGGACCTTCGTGATCGACGAAGAGGTTCGGATCGAGGGGCCTGACACGCTCACGTACCAGCGCGACGGCGGCCAGCTCGGCCTGTTGCGCATCCCCGGTGCGTAGCTAGATCGACGACGGTTCGGAGGCGGGCGCCGCGGCAGTCGCGGCGCCCGTCTCGCCGGTCTCCCCGATCCGGCTGGGCTCGCGCACGATCGCGGCCAGCCGCCCGACGAGCTCGAGCGTGTCTCCCGCTTCGACGAGGCGCTCCAGCTCGTCGAGCTTGCCTTCGAGCCAGGCGCGCTCGACCGCTGAGACGTCGAGCGCGACGATCTTCGGATGCGTCGTCGGCTTCCAGGTCTCGCCCTCGGCGAACAGCTCCTCGTGGATCTTCTCGCCGGGCCGGGCGCCGATGAAGGTGATCGCGACGTCGCGCTCGGGCTCCTTGCCGGAGAGCCGGATCATGTTCCTCGCCAGGTCGACGATCCGGATCGGCTCGCCCATGTCGAGCACGAGGATGCGGCCGCGGCCGCCGATCGCGCCGGCCTGGATCACCAGCGCCACCGCCTCCGGGATCGTCATGAAGAAACGCGTCATCTCGGCGTCGGTGACCGTGACCGGCCCGCCGCGCTCGATCTGTCGTCGGAAGAGCGGGATCACGCTGCCCGCCGAGTTGAGGACGTTGCCGAAGCGAACGGCGACGAACTTCGTCGGCACGTCGTCGCGCTCGCCGTGCGAGCCGACGATCCACTCGCAGAGCGTCTTCGTCTGGCCGTAGACGCTGTACGGATTCAAGGCCTTGTCGGTCGAGATCAGGACGAAGCGCTCGACGCCGTGCTCGATCGCGGCGTCGGCGACGATGCGCGTGCCGAGGACGTTGTTGTCGACCGACACGAGCGGGTTCGCCTCCATCAGCGGCACATGCTTGTACGCAGCTGCGTGGAAGACGACGTCCGGCCGGTAGCGCTCGAAGACCTGGTGCAGCCGCTTGCGGTTGCGAACGTCGGCGAGCACCGGCACGCAGGCGCTGAAGCGGCGCTCGTCGACGAGCTCACGCTCGATGTCGAAGAGGGAGCTCTCGGCCTGGTCGACCATCACGATCCGCGTCGGCTCTGCCCGGGCGAGCTGGCGGCAGAGCTCGGAGCCGATCGAGCCGCCGGCGCCCGTGACGAGCACGATCTTGTCCTTCACGTAGGAGGCGATCGCGTCGACGTCGACCTCGACCGGCTCGCGGCCGAGCAGGTCCTCGACCTCGACGGGCCGGACCTGCTTCGCGAGGTCGAGATCGCCGGCGATCAGCTCGTTCAGGCCCGGCAGCGTCTTCACGGCCACGTTCTCCGCACGGGCCATCTCGACGATCCGTGCGCGCTGCTCGCCCGAGGCGGACGGAATCGCGATCAGGAGCTCGTCGGGCCGGCGGTCGCGGAGCAGGTGCGGCAGCTCGTCGCTCGTGCCGAGCACGCGGATCCCGTG
Organism: uncultured Gaiellaceae bacterium; assembly: GCA_963820695.1. Lineage (GTDB taxonomy): Bacteria > Actinomycetota > Thermoleophilia > Gaiellales > Gaiellaceae > Gaiellasilicea. The sequence goes on from CAWGAP010000003.1 coordinate 379,850, forward strand.
GACGCGGATGTTCTTCTTGCGCGGATCGTCGTCGATCAGGCCGATCGGCGTGTAGCCGAGGTCGGGCGTGCGCAGCATCTCCCTGAGCATCAGCTGGGCGGCGTCCCCCGCGCCGACGACGATCACTTCCCTGCCGCGCGCCACGATCGAGCGGCTCTGCGGGCGCTCGATGATCGTCCGAGCGAGCATCCGCGAGCCGGCGACGAGTGCAAGCGTCAGCAGCGCATCTATCACCCAGACCGTCCGCGGCACTTCGGCGGCATGGACGTCGAAGAAGCTGAAGACGAGGAAGGTGACGAGGCTCGCCGCGAGGACACCGCGCGCCGCGCCCCACATGTCCCGCGTCGAGACGTAGCGCCACCAGCGGTTGTAGAAGCCGAAGAGCGCGAAGATGCCGAGCTTGATCGCGGCGACGAGCGCGAGGATCTGCCAGGAGACGTAGTACTCGTAGTAGACCGGCAGGTCGGTGTCGAAGCGAAGCCGGAAGGCGAAGAACCAGGCCGCAACGACGATCGCGAAGTCCGCCGCGAGCTGCGGCAGCCGATGCCGGTTGATCGGCGTTCTCACGCCCGGGCGGACACGCCGACGGCTGCGCGGACGACGTCGACGACGCGCTCCTGCTGCTCGGCGGTGATGCCGGCCCAGAGCGGCACGGAGAAGTTCTCTCTCGCCGCCAGCTCGGTCTCGGGCAGCGCGCCCTCCTGGTAGCCGAGATAGCGCAGCGCGGGCTGCAGGTGCAGCGGCGGCAGGTAGTACTCGGCGTTCCCGATCTGCGCCTCCGTCAGGGCAGCGCGGATGCGGTCGCGCTCGGGCGAGCGGCAGACGAAGAGGTGGTAGACGTGGCCCGGGTCGTCGGCGGGTACCTCACAGAGCTCGGCCATCCCGAGCTCGACGTAACGGGCGGCCGCCTCGCGGCGCGCGGCCGTCCAGCCGTCGAGCTCGCGCAGGAAGATGCGCAGCGCCGCGGCCTGGATCTCGTCGAGGCGCGAGTTGTAGCCGATGTACTCGAACGTCTTCTTCGCCTTCGAGCCGTGAAAGCGCAGCATCCGGATCCGGTCGGCGAGCTCGGAGTCGCGCACGGCGACGAGGCCGCCGTCGCCGAGCCCGAAGAGGTTCTTGGTCGGATAGAAGCTGAAGGTCGAGGCGATGCCCGTACCGGCGATGTCCGGCGAGCCGAACGCCTGGGCGGCGTCCTCGACGATCGGCAGCCCGAAGGCGGCCAGCTCGGCGAGCGGCGCGGGCCGGCCGAAGAGGTGGACGGGCATGATCGCCTTCGTCTTCGCCGTGATCTTCCGCTCCACGTCCTCGGGATCGAGGTTCAGCGTGGCCGGATCGATGTCGGCGAAGACGGGGGTCGCCTCGCGGCGCGCAATCGCCTCGGCGGTCGCGAAGAAGGTGAAGGCGGGGCAGATCACCTCGTCGCCGCGGCCGATGCCCAGTGCGTCGAGCACGAGCACGAGCGCGTCGGTGCCGTTGGCGACGCCGATCGTCTCGGGGACGTGCAGGTACTCCGCGGCCTCGGCCTCGAAGGCGGAGACGTTCGGCCCGAAGACGAACTTGCCGCTCTCGAGCACGTCGGCGAAGGCCTGCTTCAGCTCCGGGATCAGCGGCGCGAACTGCGCCTTGACGTCGACGAGATCGATCTTCATGGCCGGCAGAGTCTAGCGGGGCTCCGTTGCGGGCTTCCCCCGCCTCCGGATGTACTTCAAGCCCAGCCAGAAGGCCCCTCCCACGATCAGCGCGATGATCGCGTAGTCGACGTAGTGGAAGGCGTGGTGGAAGTCCTCCCAGCGGCTGCCGAGCGCCCAGCCGATGCCGGCGAGCCCGAAGCACCAGATTGCCGAGCCGAGGAACGTGAGGATCACATAGCGCCTGAAGGGGACCTCGAAGATGCCGGCCGGGATCGAGACGAACGAACGGACGACGGGCGTCAGGCGGCCGAGGAAGACGGCCCAGTCCTCCCAGCGCTCGAACCACTGCTCGGCCTTGTCGAGCTTGGCCTTGTCCAGGTGCAGCCAGCGGCCGTGGCGCTCGAGAAAGGGACGCCCGCCGTGCAGGCCGAGCCACCAGCCGCCGATCGCGCCGAGCGTGTAGCCGATCGTGCCGGCGAGCGAGATCCCGAGGTAGGCCCCGAGGCCGGGCTCGAGCGTCCAGCCGAAGAGCTTGACGTCCTGTCCCGCGAAGGCACCGGCCGCGACGGCGCCGCCGTAGACCATCACGGGCTCGCTCGCCGCTGGGAAGACGGCGTCGATCAGCATCAGCATGAAGACCGCATAGAGGCCGTAGTCGCCGACGACCGTCGTGAGGAGATCGGTGATCTCCGAGAGGATCGACGCCACCGGCACCCGCAGAGGTTAGCCGCGGGGCTTGGGCTTCTTCACAGGCACCGGTGCCGCGCGGATGACGCGAAAAGCGGGCGTGACGAGCTGGACGGAGCCGAGCTCGTTCGCGGCGCGGAAGCGGACGACGTACATGCCGCCGTAGACGAGGAACTTGCCACCGCGGGTCGTTCCCCGCCAGCTGGCCGCGAAGCGGCCGGCGGGGAGCCGGCGGACGGCGATCGTCGCGACCTGGACACCCGTCTTCGTCTCGACCGTCGCGGTCACCCGCGCGGCGCGCGTCAACGTCACCCCGGCCGAGATCGTCTGCTTGCCACGCACTCTGACGACGAGCGAGCGGCGAGAGAGCCTGGCGAACCCGAGTGTGTTGTTGACCGTGAACGTCTGGGTCGTCGTCGAGGTGCGGGCGAGATCATCGGTGGCCGTGACCTCGAGGCGCCAGCGGCCCTCGGCGGGCGGCGCGGGCTCGACCACGGTTGGGTCCGCGGGAGCGGGCGGGAAGCCGACCGGGTAGGTCCCCGGCTCGCGGTCGAGCGTTTCCGTGTAGGCGACGGCGCCGCCGGGCCCGACGAGGCTCGCGGTCACGTTCGAGGGCCGGACGACCTTGTAGGTGAGCTCGCGCTGCCGCTCGGCGAAACCGTCGCCGTTCGGCGAGATGACCGGATCCGGAGTGGGTGAGTAGACGCCGTAGTACATGAGCTGGAGCGCGTTCGAGACCGGCCGCTCGCCGCCGCGATCGGATGGGCGGTTGAGCAGCTTCCCGTCGAAGGCGAGCGAGGACGAGCCGCCGCCGTCGAAGGCGGAGCCTGTGACCGCACCGAGCCGCACCATCGTCTGCGCGAGCTCGAAGTTCGTCATCCCGACGCTGTAGCCGGGCCGGCGGCCGTCGGTGACGACCATCAGCACCCGGCCGTCGGCGAGCTGGCCGACTCCGGTACGCGGGTTCCGGGGCGCGAGCTGGCTGGAGGTGAAGGCCTCCTGGGCGCGGAAGACGGGGCCGCCGCTGCGCACGAGCACCGGCCCGCCGCCGACCGCGTTCGTGATCCCGGTCCACTCGGGCCGGAAGATCAGCCGCAGGGTCACGTTGGTGCCTACGAGGGCCTCCTCGGCGAGCCGCGCCGCGGCCGTGCCCCGGGCGACGAGCACGGCGCCGCCCTGCGGGATCGGCGTGCCCCCCGCACCGGCGATCTGGATCACGGGCCCGATCAGGTCGGCGTTCGGCGCCGTCGGCGGGAACGGGAAGATGACGGCCTCGGTGACGCCGGGCTGGACCGGCGTCGCGGGGCCGTAGGTGGGCGTGAAGAGCGAGACGCCGTTGGCGCCGGGTGACTGGTTGAGGTCGTTGAGCGTCCGGCGCTGGCCGAGCCCGCGCCAGGTGCCGAAGAACTCGATCCTGCGGACGTCGAGGCCGCCTTCGGGAGTGACGCCGGTGCTGGAGCGGTCGCCGTAGGGCGGGCTCTCGACGACGTTGTCGCGCATCAGCACACCGCTCGGGCGGCCGGAGTCGGCGTAGAAGTCGCCGTTGACGCCGACCATCGTCGCGCCCGGCGAGAGCCGCTTCTGCATCGAGGTGACGCGCTCGACGCCCTGGATCGTCTCGTTCGAGAGTGTCGGACGGAGCGCATAGAGACCGGTCGGGCGCGGGCCGCGGACGATGTGGATCGCGACCGGGCCGTGCGGGGTGAACTGGACGCCGCGCTCGTAGGTGACGCCCGGCATCAGGGTCGTCGACTGCGCCGCAGCTGGCGCGGCGACGACCAGGGCGAGAATCCAACCGATGAGAAGCTTGCGCAGCACGACCCTCGCCGACACTAGCCGAAGGGTCGGAGGCGCTTTGCAGGGATTTACGGAATCCGTACACCGCGGCTCCGTGCGGCGTCGGCTTCGACTAGTCGAAGACCTTGACTTCGCGGTAGAGCGTGTCTCGCTGCACCGGGGTCTTGCCGAGCGCCCGGATCAGGTGCACGAGCTCCTCGGTCGAGGTGCGGTAGGTGGTGCCGGCGGCCGAGACGACGTTCTCCTCGATCATCACGGAGCCCATGTCGTCGGCGCCGAAGCCGAGCGCGACCTGGCCGATCTTCAGCCCCTGCGTCACCCACGAGCTCTGAATGTGGTCGACGTTGTCGAGGTAGATCCGCGAGACCGCCTGCGTGAGCAGGTAGTCGAACGAGGTCGGCATCTGCTCGTCCGAGACCTTGTCCGAGAGCCGGTTGCCGTCGCGCTGAAACGTCCAGGAGATGAAGGCGCGGAAGCCGCGCGTCTCGTCCTGCACCTCGCGCACCCGGCGCATGTGCTCGACCCGCTCCTCGATCGTCTCGACGTGGCCGTACATCATCGTCGCCGTCGTCGACATGCCCAGCTTGTGCGCGTGGCGCATCACGTCGAGCCACTCGGTCGACTTCGTCTTCTTCGGCGCGATGATCTCGCGGACGCGGTCGACGAGCACCTCGCCGCCGCCACCCGGGATCGAGTCGAGGCCGGAGTCGCGCAGCCGCGAGAGCGTCTCCCAGACCGTCAGCTTCGAGCGCCGCGCGATGTGCTGGATCTCCGGCGGCGAGAGCGCGTGCAGGTGGATCTTGTAGCGCTGCTTGATCGAGCTGAAGAGATCCTCGTAGTAGTCGATGCCGAGGTCGGGATGGTGGCCGCCCTGCATCAACACGCCGGTGCCGCCGATTGCGAGCGTCTCCTCGATCTTCTTGAAGATGACCGGCTTCGGCAGCAGGTAGCCCTCGGTCGTGTCGCCGGGCCGGCGGTAGAAGGCGCAGAAGTCGCAGTCGGTGACGCAGATGTTCGTGTAGTTCAGGTTCCGGTCGACGATGAACGTGACCTTGTCCGGATCGGTCTTCCGGCGCCGGAGCTCGTCGGCGACGCGGCCGATCGGGACGAGGTCGCGCGAGCGCAGCAGCGTGACCGCCTCATCGTCGGCGATCCGCTCGCCGTCGAGCGCCTTGGCGAGGACCTCCTCGACGGTCCGGGTCTCGGTGACCGTCATGCCTCGACCGCCTGGACGCGCTGGACGAAGCGCAGCTCGGGCACATGCTCGAGCTCGCCGACGTCGCGGGCCATCTCGAGGAAGGTGTAAAGGCCGGCGCGCTCGCGGGGGCCGAACGAGTAGCGCAGCTTTTCGAAGTAGCGTGCGAGGTAGCCGGCGGGATAGCCGTAGCGCTCGCTCGCCTCGAAGGCCAGCACGTCGGGCTCGGCGCGCGCGAGTCGCACCGAGGCGACGAGCGAGTGCTCCAGATCCGCGACGCCGTCGGCGACCGGCTCCGGCGCCGCCCAGACCGCGAAGACCATCGGCAGGCCGGTCTTGTCGAGCCAGAGCTTGCCGAGGTCGTAGTGCGGCGTCGGATCCTCGAACGCGCTTCGCAGCGCCGCGTCGCCGATCAGCAGCTTCGCGTCGGCCTCTTCGCCGAGCGGCACGTGCGTGGCGTGCGGGAGCAGCACCTTCGACAGGACGACCGAGGTGGCGCTCTCGGGCGTGACCGCGATCGAGCGGATCTGCGGGAACGGTGTTCGCGAGACGAGCTGGATCGAGTCGACGGCTCCTTCCGACGAGACGCACATCCGGGGCAGGATCCGCAGCGACGAGGCATGCCGCGCGTACTCGATCGAGGAGATCGGCGCGAGGTCGAGCCGGCCGTCGAGGAGCATTCCGTTCAGCTCGGTCGGGACCCCCTGCACCTCGTCCACCTCGGCGTTCAGCCGATGGAAGACCGGAGCCATGTTCACGTACGAGATGCGGCCTAGGCGGACCATCGACGGATCTCCTCATAGAGCGTGTCGCGCTGAACCGGGATCCGGCCGGCGTCGCGCACGAAGCGCACGAGCTCCTCGACCTTCTGCTCCGTAGCGGTCGTCGCGCCGGCGGCGTGGAAGATCTGCTCGCGCATGACCGTGCCCTGGACGTCGTTGGCGCCGAAGTGGAGCGCGACGGCCGCGAGCGGCATCCCCATCATGATCCAGTAGGCCTTGATGTTCGCGACGTTGTCGAGCATGAGGCGCGAGACGGCGAGCATCTTCAGGTCGTCGGATCCGGTCGTGTGCCGCCACCCGCGCCGCTCGAAGACGGTGTTCTCGGGGTGGAAGGCGAGCGGGATGAAGGCGAGAAAGCCGCCGGTCTCGTCCTGCTGGGCGCGCAGCCGGAGCAGGTGGTCGATGCGCTCCTCGTACGTCTCGACGTGGCCGTAGAGCATCGTGCAATGGGTCGGGATCCCCAACCGGTGCGCTGCGTCGTGGGTGCGGAACCAGTAGTCGGGATGCTCCTTGCCTGGAGCGATCAGCTTGCGGACGCGCTCGGCGAACACCTCGGCGCCGCCGCCCGGGAGCGACCCGAGCCCCACCGCCTTCAGCTCGGCCAGCACCTCTTCGTGCGAGAGACCGGAGAGCGTTGTCATGTGGTGGATCTCGGACGCCGTGTACATCTTCAGATGCACGTCCGGGAGCGCCTGCTTCAACGAGCGCACGGCGTCGACATAGAACTCGAAGTCGACGTGCGGGTTCTCGCCGTTGACCATGTGGATCTCGGTGAACCCGGTCAAGCGGTGCTGCTCGACCGCGTCCTCGACCATCTCGCCGGTCGAGATCGTGTAGGCGTGCTCCTGCTTCTGCGTCGCGGCGAACGCACAGAACTTGCACTTCACGCGGCAGACGTTCGTCTGGTTCAAATAGAGGTTCTGGACGAAGTAGACCTCGTCGGTGCCGCCGCGCCGGCGCCGGGCGCGGTCGGCGAGCTCGCCGAGCCCGAGCAGGTCGTCGGTCTCGAGCAGCGCGAGCCCGTCCTCGAAGTCGAGCCGCTCGCCGGCGTCGACCTTCTCCCAGATCGGCTCGAGCGTTGCGGTGCGGGCGAGCGTGGCCATTTTCAGCGCTTCCTGTTGACGACGGCGTCGGCGAGCGTCTCGAGCTCCTCCCGGTGAACCCAGCCGTTCAGGCTCTCCCGGGCTTCTCTAGCGTAGTCGAGGGCCACGGCCCGGGAACGTTCGAGGGCTCCTGTCGCCGCAACCCGGACGAGCACGCCTTCGACCGGTCCGCCCGCGAGCGCGGCGCGGACGACGTCGTCCTCCTGCGCCGCGAGCAGCAGCGGCAACGTCGGCGTTCCCTCGCGCAGGTCCGTCCCGGCGACCTTGCCGGTCTCGATCGTGTCGCCGGAGCAGTCGAGGATGTCGTCCGCGATCTGGAACGCGATCCCGAGGTTGAGGCCGAAGCGGCCGAGCGTTCCGCCCGATCCAAGCGAGCACGCGGCCTCGAAGAGCTTCCCTGTCTTCAGCGAGCAGCGCTCGAGGTACGCGTCGACGGTCGTGTCCGGGTCGTGCAGCTGGCGCCGCTGCATCGCCTCGCCGCGGGCGAGGCACAGGCAGGCGTCCGCGAGTACCGCGACGGCGCCGACGTCCCCTTCGGCGGCGAGCTCGGCGAACGCGCAGGCGAACAGGTAGTCACCCGTTGCCTGCGCAGCTCCCGCGCCGTGCGCCGCCCAGGCTGCAGCCTTGCCGCGCCGGACCTTCGCGCCGTCGATCAGGTCGTCGTGGACGAGTGTCGCCATGTGCACGAGCTCGACGGCGACGCCCGGCGCGACGGGCGGCGTCGCGTTCGGCGGCGCGCAGAGAAACGCGAGCAGCGGCCGCAGCCGCTTGCCACCCGCGGCGAGCGCCTCCGCACCCACCTCGGCGACGCGGCCGCCGTGCGAGCCGGCCGCGGCCGCAAGCCGCTCCTCGACCTCCTCCAGGTACGCGTCGAGTCCCGGGAGTGCGCGAACGTCCTCGAGCGTCGTCACCCTGCCTCCCTCGCCTTCGGCTCGGTCGCGTGGGGGAGACCCGGTCTCCCCCACGAACCCCCTGCGCGCTGACGCCGCTGCTCCGCATCGGCGCGTCCTGCCGGGGGAACCAGTTGGTTCCCCCCTGCCCCCTCATGGCGGCGTGACGCCGTCACGCCGCTGTCCCCGTGTGCAGCGCGACGATGCCGCCGCCGAGACGGCGATAGACGACGTCGCCGAAGCCGTGGCCGCGCATCAGTGCGGCCAGCTCGTCCGGGCCGGGGAAGCGGCGCACGCTCGCCGGCAAATACGTGTAGGCCTTGCCACCTGGGAGGATCTTGCCCGCGAGCGGGATCAGCACGTCGAACCAGAGCCGGTAGAAGAGCTTCAGCGGCCCGCTCGGCTTCGTGATCTCGAGGATGCCGACGCGACCGCCCGGCTTCAGGATCCGACGCAGCTCGTCGAGCCCTCGCTCGAGGTCGGCGACGTTGCGGACGCCGAAGCCGACCGTCGCCGCGTCGAACGAGCCGTCCTCGAACGGCAGCTCGAGCAGGTCGCCCTGGATCCACTCGATCGCCGGCTCCTTCCGCTGCGCCCGCTCCAGCATCCGGGACGAGAAGTCGAGCCCGATCACCTCGGACGCGCCCGCCTTGCGGGCCGCCACGGCCAGGTCGCCGGTGCCGCAGCAGCCGTCGAGCACGCGGTCGCCCGCCTTCACGACTTCGCGGACGGTGAGACGGCGCCAGCGCTGGTCGAGCCCGACCGTCATGACGCGGTTCATCAGGTCGTAGACCGGCGCGATCCGGTCGAACATCGTGCGGACGCCTTCGGCGGGAAGCGTGCCGGATTCGTGGCTCATGACTGACCCCATCGGGCGGCAAGCGTGTTGTCGAGGCCGAGCTGGTCGAGGATCCGGGCGACGATGAAGTCGACGAGGTCGTCGACAGTCTCGGCGCCGTGGTAGAAGCCCGGCGCCGCGAAGAGGATCACGGCGCCGGCCTGCTGCAGCGTCGCGAGCCCCTGCAGGTGGATGAACGAGAGCGGCGTCTCGCGCGGCACGAGCACGAGCTTGCGCCCCTCCTTCAGCGCCACCGACGCGGCGCGGTGGATCAGGTTCGCCATCGCCCCGGTCGCGAGCGTGCCGACGGTCGACATCGAGCAGGGGCAGACGACATAGGCGTCGACCTTCGCGGAGCCGGAGGCGTAGGGGCTCTTGTAGTCGTTGATCCCGTAGACCGTGACATTGGCGGCCCCGCTCGTGAACCGCTCGAGCACCTCGTCGCGCGGGAGCGTCGCGTCGCCGTAGAGCTCGGTCGCGATCACCTCGACGCCGGCCGCGGACGCGACGAGCCCGAGCTCGCAGCCTGCGTCCGCGAGCGCGCGCAGCAGCCTGACGGCGTACGGCGCGCCCGACGCGCCGGTCACGCCGAGGAAGACGTTCATGTCCTAGTCCTTCGGGCCCTTGGAGGCGTCGAGGAAGACGCCGAGCTTGGCGAGGTTCTCCTCGCCGAGCCCCGCGAACGGCGGCATGACCGTGTTCCCGAACTGCGCCGGGTTGGCGACGTAAGCGGCGAAGTGCTCGGCGCCGAGGTTGCTCGCGCCGACGTCGGAGAGATCGGGCGCGCCGAGATTGGACGAGCCGGAGCCGAGGTAGGTGTGGCACTGGCCGCAGCCGACCTGGGCGTAGATCTCCGCCCCGGCGACGGCGTCCGGGTTGTCCTCGAAGCCCTGCACCTCGGCCCACTCAGGGACGGCCTGGACCAGCTCCGAGCCCAGCGCTTCCTTGGCCGTGGCGCCCTTGTAGGTCAGCGTGCCCATCGCGAGGACGACGATGATCGCGGCGACGATCGCCACGGGCCGCCGCGACAGGCGCCGCTCGCGGCGAAGGTCGATGAACGGCAGCGCGATCAGGATCGCGAGCAGGATGTTGGGCACGCCGACGGTGCCCAGCACGACCGTGTCGGGCCATTTGAAGATGCGAAGCAGATAGAAGAGGAAGTAGAAGAACCAGTCCGGGCGCGGGACGAAGTCGGTCGTTCCCGGGTCGGCCTCCTCTGTGTAGAGCGGGCCGAGGAAGCCGGCCTCGGTGCCGTCGGCGTCGAGGTACCAGACGACCGCGAGGCCGATGATCACGCAGACGACGACAAGGCTCATCACCGTGTCGTGGAACATCGCGTAGGGGAAGAACGGCTTCCCCTCGCGCTCGACGTCCTCCTTGTAGCGCTTGTGCTGCGCGCGGCGCTCCTGGATCCGCCTACTCGCCATTCGCGCTCCTCCGGCCCGGCCGCACCAAGCCGCGGCGACCCCCTGCCGGCACCTTCGCCTCGACGCGGTCGCGCCCGGCCGCCTCGTCCGACCACGGCGGCGAGCTGACGCCGAGCCGGATCACGAGGTAGAGGTGAAGCCCGATCAGCAGCGAAGATCGCGCCCGGGATCACGAGCATGTGCAGCGAGTAGAACTTGCTCAGCGCATCGGCGCTGATCTCGGCGCCGCCGGAGAGGAACTGTGCGAGGAACGGCCCGACCACCGGCGCCGTCCCGTTCAGGTTGATCCCGACCACCGTCGCCCAGTAGGCGGTCTGGTCCCAGGGCAGCAGGTAGCCGGTGAAGCCCTCCAGCATCCCCATCGCGAGCAGGAGCACGCCGATGATCCAGTTCAGCTCGCGCGGGTACTTGTAGGCGCCGAACAGGAAGACCCGCGCCATGTGGAGGAACATCAGGATGATGAAGACGCTCGCGCCCCACTTGTGCATGCCGCGGACGAGCCAGCCGAGCGTGAGGTCGTTGGTGATGAACTGGACCGACTGGTACGCCGTGTCGGGATCGGGCTTGTAGTAGAACGCGAGCACGACGCCGGTGATCGCCTGGACGAGGAATGCGGTCAGCGTCGCCGAGCCGAGCGTGTGGAACCAGTTCGTGTCCCGCGGCACCTTCCGGAAGAGGAAGTACTTGGTCGCGCCGACGAGCCCGGAGCGCTCCTCCAGCCAGCCGAGCGGGTAGAGGGCGACGTACTTGAGCTGCTCGCCGCGGGTGGGCGCCGTGGCTATTGCGGCACCTCGATCGGGTAGAGCCAGGCCGAGGGTCCGTCGACGTGGACGCCGGGCACCTGGCGCCGGTACTTGTAGATCCGCGCGTTCGCACCGGCGCCCTCGACCTTGGCGACGCTGTAGAAGGTGCCGACGACGAGGTTGCCGTCGACGATCGAGAACTCGGAGCGGTCGAGCGCACGCACGGGCGGGCCTGCGATCCGGTTCCCCTCGGTGTCGTACTGGCCGCCGTGGCAGGGGCAGCCGAAGCCGGTGACGAGCACCGGGGTCACCGAGACGTTTTGCGGACCGATCTCCTTCTGCTCGTCCTCCATGATCAGGCCGTTCGGCTGCGTCGGGCAGCCGAGGTGGACGCAGCGCGAGTAGAGCATCGTGAACGACGGAACATCGTCGTCGTTTCTGCCGTTGTTGCGGATGTACATCGTCCGCCGCGTGACCTCGCCCACCTCCGGTTCCTCGAGGAACGTCGCGATCACGAACTCGCCTTCCGGGAAGTCGTCGATCGGCCCGAGCACGACGTCGTCCTCGGAGGTGTTCGTGAACGACGGGAGCACGGCGAAGCCGAGCACGGGCAACGTGATCAGCCCGCCGATGGCGGCTCCGAGGCCGAGCGTGACGACGGAGAGGAATGTGCTGCGCGGATACTCCGCGGGCTCGTCTTCCTCAGCCGGTGTGATCGCGACGTACTCCTCGCGGGTCTCGGGCTCGACTCCGGCGCCGGCGTGCGCACCGGGACGGGTCACGTCGCGGATCCAGAGGAAGCCGAAGACGATCGCGATCACGGCGCCGACGACGGCGACGATCGTGCTGACGACGATCCCGGTGAGCACGCACGCGATGCCGACGGCGAACCCGATCGGCCACAGGCTCGGCGGCGGCAGGTGCGGCTGGTCGTTGGTCGCTCAAGTCTCTGGATTCAATCCCTGCGCCTGACGCGCTGTCAACGACGTATCAGCTGCCGCAACCCGCGGCGAGAGCCATTCTGTACCGAAACGCCGTCGGCATGCGTCGGTATCCCGTACTCGGCCCAGCGGCGGTCGACGAGCTCCCGGATCTCCTCGCTCATCGCGATCTCCTCCGGCCACTCCCGCGCTCCTTCCTCCGGCAGCTTCGCGGTGGCGTCGATCCCGAGCTTGCCGCCGACGAACTGCTGCGTGGGCGCGTGGTCGAGGTGGTCGAGCGGGCCCTCGGCGATGACGACGTCGCGCTTCGGGTCGACGTTCGCGCCGACGTAGAAGAAGACCTCCTCGTAGTCGTGCACGTTCACGTGAGCGTCGACGACGACGACCGACTTCGAGAGGCTGAGCATCCCGAGCCCCCAGATCGCGTGCATCACCTTGTGCGCGTGGCCGGGGAACGCCTTCCTGATCGAGACGATCACGCAGTTGTGGAAGGCGCCGGCGACACGGGCAGGTCGTAGTCGACGATCTCGGGCACGGTCATCTTGATCGCGGGCAGGAAGATCCGCTCGGTCGCCTTCCCGAGCCAGGCGTCCTCCTGGACGGGCTTGCCGACGACGATCGAGGGATAGATCGCGTCGCGCCGCATCGTGATCGCCGAGAGCCGAAAGACCGGGAACGGCTCGGCCGCGGTGTAGTAGCCGGTGTGGTCGCCGAAGGGCCCCTCGAGCCCGACCTCGCCCTTCTCGATCGTCCCCTCGAGGACGATCTCGGCGTTCGCGGGCACGTCGAGGTCGACGGTCTTCGCCTTGACCAGCTCGACCGGCTCGCCCCTGAGGAAGCCGGCGAGCATGAACTCGTCGATGTGCTTCGGCAGCGGCGCGCTCGCGGAGTAGGCGGTGACCGGATCGAGCCCGAGCGCGACGGCGACCGGGATCTTCCCGTCGGTGGCGAGGTAGTCGGCGCGGCCGTCCTTGTGGATCTGCCAGTGCATGTAGGTCGAGCGGGCGTCGATCTTCTGCATCCGGTACATGCCGACGTTGCGGACGCCGGTGTGCGGGTCCTTCGTGATCACGGCCGGGAGCGTGATGAACGGGGCCGGGTCGCCGGGCCAGCAGCGCTGGATCGGCAGCAGGCCGAGATCGACGTCGTCGCCGGTGAGCACGATCTCCTGGCTCGCGCCGCGCGAGACGGACTTCGGCAGCGAGTCGGCGATCGACTTCAGCTTCTTCAGGCCGCGCACCTTGTCGACGAGCCCCTGCGGCGGCTGCATCTCGAGCACGTCCTCGAGCTTGCCGGCGACGTCGTCGAGCCGGTCGACGCCGAACGCCATGCACATCCGCCGCTCGGTGCCGAACTGGTTGATCAGGAGTGGATGGCTCGAGCCGCGCGGATTCTCGAACAGCAGCGCAGGCCCGCCGCTCTTCACCGTCCGGTCGACGATCTCCGTGATCTCGAGGTCCGGGATCGACCTCGGCGCGCGACGCGGACGAGCTCGCCCTCGTCCTCGAGCAGCCGGATCCAGTCGCGCAGGTCGCCGGGTGGGGCCATGGCGTCAGTCTACGGACGCCTCCGCACGAGGTTGACAAGCCGTCACGCAACTCTGTAATCACCGCACAGCTCGAGGAGAGGTCATGCAGATCCGGCGCGCGCTCGTGTGGTCGGTCACGCTCGTGGCGCTCGCCGTCACAGGCGGGTGCAGCGGAGACGACTCGGACGCCTCGAACGCCGAGCTGCGCATCGCGATCGTCCGACGAGCCGCTGTCGCTCGATCCCGGCCTTCGCCGACGACCCCGTCGCGGGCAACCTCGTCGTCAACCTGATGGATCCGCTCGTGCGGCTGAACGACGACCTCGAGCCGGAGGCCGCATTGGCGGAGAGCTGGGAGATGAGCGACGACGGCACGACTGTGACGTTCCGCCTGCGCGACGACGGCCGCTGGACGAACGGTGACCCGTGTCACCGCCGCCGACTTCGAGTACGCCTGGAAGCGAGTTCTCGACCCGAAGCTGGCGGCGGGCAACGCATCCCAGCTCTACGGGATCGTCGGTGCCGCCGAGTACAACGGCTGCGAGACGAGCTGCGACGAGCTTCGCGACCAGGTCGGCGTGAAGGCGCTCGACGAGCGCACGCTTCGAGGTGAAGCTGACCAGCCCGCAGCCGTGGTTCGTCGCTCAGGTCGCGCACATCGTCGTTCCTGCCGGTGCACCGTGCGACGGTGGAGAAGTTCGGCCGGAAGTGGACCGAGCCCGAGAACATCGTCACGAACGGCCCCTACCGTCTGACCGGCTGGACGCACGACGAGTCGATCACGCTGACGAAGTGGAAGCAGTGGCGAGGTGCCGACGCAGTGAGTGTCGAGCGGTTCGTAGGACGGATCATCAAGGACGCGACGACCGCCCTGACCGCCTTCGAGGCGGGCGAGATCGATGCGTGCCTCGTCGCGCCTGCACTCCGCCGGACGACATCGAGCGACTCCAGGACGGCGACGCGTACGTCCAGTCGCCCGGTCTCGTGACCCGGTACCTCGGGCTCAACCTGAAGACCGTGCCGGACCTGAATCAACGGCGGGCGCTGGCGTTCGCGCTCGACCGGACCTCGCTCGTCGAGAACGTGACGAAGGCGGGCGACGAACCGGCCACGAGCTTCACGCCGAAGGGAATGCCGGGGTTCGACGCGATCGAGCAGGACTTCCTGCCGAAACGGCGCGACGTCGAAGCAGCCCGGAGGTACCTCGAGCAAGCGTCGTCTCCCAAGCGCACACTCAACCTGGTCTACTACGCAGCGTACTTCGCGGAGCGACCAGCAGATCGCCGTCGCGGTGCAGGCGATGTGGAAGCAGATCGGCATTCGAGATCGAGCTGCGCGGGCTGGAGGCCCAGTCAGTTCTTCGCGCTGCTCGGACCACGCCATGGACGCCGTCGGTCGACGTCTTCGTACTCGGCTCGGTCGGGGACTTCGGCGACGACATCACCTTCCTCGAGCTCTTCACCTGCAGGTCCGGCAACAACCCGAACGGCTACTGCGATCCCCGCTACGACCGCCTGATCGAGCGTGCGCGCTCGACCCCGGACGACGCCGATCGGCACCGGATCTACGCGCAGGCGGAGGCGATGCTGACCGGGCCGAACGGAGCGCTGCCGATCATCCCGACCTACTGGGCGACGCTTCCCGACGATGCGCAAAGCCCGGCGTCGACGGCTGGCAATCGAATCTGCTCGGCCGAGTACGACTTCACGAAGGTGTCGGTGGCGGAGGACAGCGGCCGCCTGGGAGCGCGCTAGTGGCTGCGCGCGGCGGTGCCGCACCGCACGCGAGAGCTCGCCGAGGGCGATCACGCCGATGAAGATCAGGCCGACGATGAGCATGCCGGTGATCACGTTCTTGCCCTCTTCGGCGGCGTCGGCGAGCGAGCCAGGCGATCATGGCGCGAGCTTAACCAACTCGGTCGGCGTGCGCAGCCGAGAGCGCTCGACCTCGCCTTGTAACAGACTGTTACTTCGCCGGGAGAGGCGGCGGGCGCAGGCGATCCAGGCGTCGCCGTCGCCGGGCTCGCCGTCGGCGCGGAGGGCGGCACACGTCGAGATCAGCTCCGCCAGCGCCGCGACCGCGTCGAGCTCGCCCGTCGCTGCGATCCTGACGAGACCGTGCGCGTAGAGGTAGTCGCCGAGCAGGAGCGCGACGTCGCCGTCGGGCGGAGCGAAGAGGCGCGGCGTGCCGTAGTGGAGGAGGTAGCCCTCGTAGATCGTCTCGACACCGAGCGCGAACTGCTCCGGCACGAGCGCGCCGAAGACGTGCACGCGCTCGGGATCGGAGCGCAGCGGCCTCGCCCCAGAGCGGGCTCTCGGCGGCGGCCTCGACCGCGATCCTGTCGAACACGTCAGTCGCGGAAGAAGTCGCCAACGGCCTCGACGGTGCGGTCGATGTCCTCGTCGGAGTGCGCGAGCGAGACGAAGAGGCACTCGAACTGGGACGGCGCGACGTAGATCCCGCGCTCGAGCAGGTGGCGGAAGAGGGCGCCGTAGCGCTCCGTGTCGCTCGCCTTCGCGTCCTCGAACGTGCGCACGACGCCGTCGCGGAGAAAGAGCGTGGCCATCGCGCCGACGCGCTGGACGCGCCCGAACGGGGCGAGGCCCGCCTCGAGCCGGGCCGCCTTCGCCTCCAGCTCCTCGTAGAGACGGGGATCGCGCAGGCGGCGGAGCACGGACGTTCCGGCCGCAGTCGCGAGCGGATTGCCCGGAGAGGGTGCCGGCCTGGTAGACGTCGCCGGCCGGCGCGAGCCGCTCCATCACGTCGGCGCGGCCGCCGAACGCGGCCGCCGGCAGGCCGCCGCCGACGATCTTGCCGAGGATCGTCAGGTCGGGGAACACGCCGAAGCGCTCCTGCGCGCCGCCGCGGGCGACGCGGAAGCCGGTGATCACCTCGTCGAAGATCAGCAGCGCGCCGGAGGCGTCGCAGAGCGCGCGCAGCGCCTCGAGGAAGCCCGGCGCAGGCGGCACGACACCCATGTTCCCGGCCACCGGCTCGACCACGATCGCCGCGAGCCCCTCGCCGTAGCGCTCGACCGCCGCCGCCGTCGCATCGAGGTCGTTGTAGGCGGTGACGACGGTGTCGGAGGTCGTCCCGGTCGGGACGCCGGGGCTCGAGGGGATGCCGAGCGTCGCCAGCCCGGAGCCCGCACTCGCGAGCAGCCCGTCGGAGTGACCGTGGTAGCAGCCGGCGAACTTGATGATCCGGTCGCGGCGTGTGAACCCGCGGGCCAGCCGGATCGCGCTCATCGCCGCCTCGGTGCCGGAGGAGACGAGGCGCACCATCTCGACCGACGGAACCGCGTCGACGATCTCGGCGGCCAGCTCGACCTCGCCCTCGGTCGGCGCGCCGAAGGTCGTGCCGCGCTGAGCCGCGTCGGCGATCGCAGCCAGCGTCTCCTCGTCGGCGTGCCCGAAGATCAGCGGCCCCCAGCTCAGCACCCAGTCGACGTAGCGGTTGCCGTCGACGTCCTCGATCGTCGAGCCGCTGCCGCTGCGAACGAAGACCGGCTCGTCGAGGCCGACGCTGCGCATCGCGCGGACCGGCGAGTTGACGCCGCCCGGGATCAGCCGCTCCGCGCGCCGGGCGAGGTCCGACTTCTGCCTCAGAGCCACCGTGCCAGATCCTTCGTCCAGTAGGAGAAGACGAGATCGGCGCCGGCGCGCTTGATCGCGGTCAGCGACTCGAGCGCGGCCTGGCGCTCGTCGAGGTGGCCGGCCGCGGCGGCAGCCTTGACCATCGCGTACTCGCCCGAGACGTTGTACGCGGCGACTGGGCAGTCGAAGCGCTCGCGCACGGCGCGGATCACGTCGAGGTACGGGAGCGCCGGCTTGACCATCACCACGTCCGCGCCCTCGGCGAGGTCGAGCTCGCACTCGCGCAGCGCCTCGCGGACGTTGGCCGGATCCATCTGGTAGCCGCGCCGATCGCCGAACGACGGCGCCGACTCGGCGACGTCGCGGAACGGCCCGTAGAAGGCGGACGCGTACTTGGCGGCGTAGGCGACGATCGGCGTCTCCGGCAGCGCCTCGCGGATCGCGCCGACACGGCCGTCCATCATGTCGCTCGGCGCAACGGCGTCCGCTCCGGCGTCGACATGGCTGACCGCCGTGCGCGCCAGCAGCTCGAGCGTCTCGTCGTTCGCGACCTCGCCGTCGCGGATGACGCCGCAGTGGCCGTGCGACGTGTACTCGCAGAGGCAGACGTCCGTGACGAGCACGAGTCCCGGCTGCTCGGCCCGCAGGCGCCCGGAGCGCCCGCTGCACGATCCCGTCCTCGTCCCAGGCGCCCGACCCCTCGTCGTCCTTCTCGTCGGGGACGCCGAAGAGGAGCAGCGCCTTGACTCCGAGCCGCGCCAGCTCGCCCGCCTCGGCCACGATGTCCTCGACCGAGTAGCGGCTCATGCCCGGCAGCTCCTCGTTCCGGACCGTCGAAGGCCCGGCGAAGAGCGGCATCACGAAGTCGTCGAGGTCGAGCCGCGTCTCGCGCACGAGGCCCCGGAGGGCATCGGTTCGGCGCAGCCGCCGGAGGCGTGTCGCGGGGAATGCGCTCACGCCGACACTGTACGCAGGCAGCGGCGCTGGGGGGTCGCCGCCGCCTGATCGATCGAGCCGCTACGCGCCGGTGATTCGCACCTGAAGCGATGCGAACGGGGAGTTCCGGAGCTTCCGCTTGAGCTCTGCCACAGTCATTCTCGTTCCGCCTCTCGGCCGCAGGGAACCAGTCCGGTGCAGCATCATCGACCCGCGCCACCTGTCATCACCCCAATGGGGCATTCACGTGCCGTCCCGCTCCGTCCGTAGGCTGGGACGAGCGCGATGATCGGTGATCACGCACGCCAACGGACAGCTCGCACTCGTGCCGAACGGCACGGAACCGCGCGCAAGCTTTCGGCAGGGTCGGCTATGGTGCCGCCCATGGCTTCGGCCCCCAACCGGCATGCGGTGCCGCCGCGCGCGTCCGGAATGAGACACCGCAGGGAGGTCGAGCGGTTGCGCGCGCGCCGGCGGCGGCCCGAGCGGCACGCCGCGCGCTTTCTTCTTGCCGCACTGCTTTCGGCGGTCCTGCTCCTGACCCTGCTTCTGACCGCCTTCGGAACGTGGAGCGCGGAGCCGGTGGCGACGAAGCCGCTGGCGACCGCGGCGGTGCTCCCCGGCGGCCAGCCGCTGCGCCAGATCGTCGCGACTGCGGGCGGTCTGCACCTGCAGCTCCCCGTCTCCCAGAGCGCCGTGACCGCGATCGGCTACCACCACGCCGGGGACGGCTCTCTGATGCTCAACCCGATCGGGCGGCAGGGGAACGCAGGGCTCTTCGCCCGGCTCTGGCACAAGCTCGCGGGCGCCAACGAGACGAGCCTCGTCTGGTACCAGCTGCGCGGCGACCGCGGCCCCGGGACGTCCGTGCTCTCGGTCGGCGCCGCACCCGGCACGGACGTGTACTCACCCGTCGACGGCACCGTTGTCGGGATCACGGACTACGTGCTCTCGAACCGGACCTACGGCGCGAGGATCGACATCCGGCCGCTCGACGCGCCGTCCGTGGTCGTCTCGTTGACGCACCTGCGCGCCGACCCGGCACTGACCGTCGGCTCGAGCGTCGAGAAGGCCCGCCGGAAGGTGGGCACGATCGTCGACGTCACGTCCGTCGAACGCCAGGCGCTCGCCCGGTACACGCAGGACGCGGGCAACAACGTCTCGGTGTCGGTGCGGCCGGCGGCGCTGCTGCTCGGTCCGCTGAGAATTCTCTTCGTCGGCGACGTCGTCGGCGCGCCCGGGAGGCGGGCCGTCGAGGAGCGCCTGCCGCAGCTGAAGGAGGAGCTCGGCGCGTCGTTCTGCATCGTCAACGGCGAGAACGCCGCTGACGGGGTCGGGATCACGCCCAAGCTCGCGGCGCGGATCCTCGCCGCCGGAGCCGACGTGATCACGCTCGGCAACCACACCTGGCGGCGAGCCGAGATCGGGGCGTATCTACAGACGGCCGAGCAGGTGATCCGGCCCGCCAACTTCTCGCCGCTGACGCCGGGTCGTGGGCTCGTCGTCCGTCCGGCGGACGACGGGACGCCGGTGGCCGTGATCAACCTGCTCGGCTCGCTCTTCCTCTCGCCCGCCGTGTCCATGTTCGAGCTCGTGGACGGGCTCGTCGAGCAGGCCCGCGAACAGGCTCAGGTGATCGTCGTCGACGTGCACGCCGAGGCGACGAGCGAGAAGGTCGCGCTCGCGCACTGGCTCGACGGCAAGGTCACGGCGGTGCTGGGAACGCACACCCACGTCCAGACCTCGGACGCGCGCGTCCAGCGCGGCGGCACCGCTGCGCTCACCGACGTCGGCATGACCGGCCCACACGACTCCGTGATCGGGGTGAAGGCGAACCTCGCGATCCACCGGATGCGCACCGGGATGCCCGTCCGCTTCGAGGTCGCCGAGGGCGGTGTGCGAATCGAGGGCGCGCTGATCGACTGCGACGAGTCCGGCCGCGCTACGGCGATCGAGGCGATCCGCCTCGACGTTCCTTGACGAGGACGACGAGCACGGCGACGAGAACGAGGTCGCGGAGGAGCACGAGCGTCGACGGCACCGGGTCGAGCTCGCGCGCGAGCTCCCAGTAGCGCGACGGGAACCAGAGCTGCGTCAGGACGAGTGCGGCAGCGAGCAGGGCGGACGCGCGCAGGCCGCGGAGCCCGCCGACGAGCGGCACGACGGGCACGAGCCAGATCAGGAACTGCGGCGAGAGCACCTTCCCGAGCGCGACGAAGGCGACGAGCGCCGCCGCGCCCCAGCGCACGAGCTCCTCGTTCGTGGCCGGCCGTCTCAGCCAGATCCAGGCGAGCACGCCGATCTGGGCGAGGCTGAGCAGGACCGCGGTGACGGCGGTGCCCGTGGCGTGCAGGTTCTGAGAGCCGTGGCCCGAGCGCATCTCGACGTCGAGGCCGACGAGGTGATGGGCCGCGAGGTAGAGCGCCGCGCCGAGGCTCTCGATCTGCAGCGGCCGCGACAGCTGCCGGCCCAGGCTGTGCGCGACGCCGTCCGGCGCGAGCAGGAGGAACGGGAGAAAGGCGAGCGCCACGACGCCGACGCAGAGGGCCAGGCAGGCGAGCGCCTCCCGCCGGCCACGCCGGCGCCAGACGTAGCCGAACGCGACGGGCACGAGCACGGCCGGATAGAGCTTCACCGCGACCGCTGCGCCGAGCAGGCCGAAGCCGAGCCGGTCGCGCCGGTGCACGAGCGCCGCCAGCGCCGCGACGACGAGCGCCGCCGGGTAGAGGTCGAATCGCGTCAGCACGACCGAGCCGAGCAGAAGCGGGAACGCGGCGATGAGTGCGAGCGCCCCGACCGTCCGCCGTCGCGACGCGCCGAGCCCGCGCAGCGCCACCGCGGCGAGCAGCACGGTCGCGACGCCGAAGAGCGCCATCACGCCCTCGAAGACGTTCCGGAACCCTTCCTCGTCCTCGCTCAGCAGGGCCGGGACGACGAACGCAGGCAGCGCTCCGGGCGGGTACTCCGGCCTGATGTCGCGGTAGGGGACGGCACCGTCCTCGATCGCGTTGCCGTAGGAGGCATAGACCGGGATGTCGACGATCTCACCGTCGTCGTACCAGACCGTGTGCAGCGCGCCCCACGAGAGCAGGAAGAGCGCGGCCGCGCCGACGGCCGCCAGCTCAGTGAACCGGCGCGGCGCGATCACGTCGGTAGAGCAGGGCGACGGCGACGAAGGGGAAGAACCACGGGATGTAGAGGTAGAACCAGTGCGTCAGCACGAGCTCGAAGCCGATCAGGATCGCGGCCGTGAGCGCGGCGAGCTGCAGAATCGACTTCCGGCGGGGCACGAACGCGGTCAGGACTGCGCCGGCGACGACGAGCACCTGCAGCACCTGCTGAACGACGTGCAGGTCGGGCACGCCCGCGGCGTGGTACTGCCCCCAACCCCAGATCGAGAACGGCGATTCGCGGTCGAGCTGGAAGCCGAAGGTGCGCTCGGCGAAGACACGCGCCGCGTGCAGCGGGTCGGGCTCGAGCAGGAGGACGAGGAAAGCGGCGAGCGTGGCCCCCGCGAACCCGAGCGCGAAGCGGAGCGCAGGGACACGGAGACCGTTCGGGTACGAGAGCCAGAGCGGCGCCAACAGCGAGCGCGGCGAACTTCGTCCAGCCGGCGAGCGCGATGGCGGCGCCGCGCGCCCAGGCCGAGGATGCGAGCCAGAAGCCCCAGATCAGGAAGGCGGGCATGATCGCGTCGTTCGTGTTCGAGTTCGAGACGTAGAGGGTGAACGGGTACGCGGCCCAGGCGAACGCGAGCGTGGCGGCGAGACGCGGCCCGCCGAAGCGCCGGCCCACGAGCGCGAGCCCGAGGATGCAGAGCGCGTCGAAGAGGAGCGAGGTCGCGTGCGCCGCCCAGAGCTCGTCCCACTTGCCCGTCCAGCCGAAGACGGCGTACCCGGGCAGGTACGCGAGGTAGGAGACGGGTCCGTAGGTGTCGCCGCGCGGGTTCGAGGCCTCGCAGCGGCCGTTGGTCTGGATCCGTTCCCGGATCTCGCCCTCGGCGTCGGCGGTGCCGCACGGCTTCAGGGCATCCTGCACCGGCATGTGCCCGTAGGGCATCTCCCCGTTCGCAATCCGCTCGGCGCCGACGACCCCGGCGAAGCCGACGTCGATCACGCTCCGCTGCGCCTCGACGTTCAAGCCGACGCGAAAGCCGGTGAGAAAGACGCAGGCAGCCGCGAGCAGCCACACCGGCCAGACGGGGGCGGACGTGCGCGGCGGCCGGTCGCGCCTCGCGATCCAGAGGCAGCGGCCGAGCAGGTACACGAGCGGCGGGTACGCGAGCGGCGCGCTCCAGAAGATCTCGCCCTCGTTGAAGAAGCGAAGCGAGATCGAGAACGAGAGCAGCGCGAGCAGGTCGAGGTTGCGGAGCGAGAGCGGCCGCCGCAGGTCGGCGAGGCCGACGATGAAGAGCGCGCAGAAGGTGAGCCAGAGCCAGACGCCGTTGATCGTCTTGCCGCCGAACGCGCCCGCGCCTCCGCGCGCCATCGTCCAGGCGACCTGCGGGCCCGTCCAGGCCTCCGTCACCTCTCCCGTGCGGTCGTCGACCTTGCCGAGCACGATCTGGCCCGCCTCGCCCGACCACGCCTTCACGACCCATTCGTCCTCCGCCGGCCGGTACTCGGCGCTCGGTCTGCGGCTTCGGCGGATACCGGTCGAGCCAGTCGGCGACCTTGTCGTCGCGGAACAGGATCGCGGTCGCCTGCTGCCTCGGTGAGCCGGGCGTCGCCCTCGGCGGGGACGAACGGAGTCTCGACGAGCCGTCCGTCCTGGTCGAACACCGGCTCGCTCGGCGCCGTCGCCGCCCCGGCCGGAGCAGCGAGCGCCAGCGCCGCGAGCGCGACCGTTGGGCCGCGAGCGTTGCCCGAAGGACCAGAGCTTGTTCCCCACGAAGTTCCACGGGGTCACGAGCACGATCGCGATCGCCTGCGCGAGCACCTTGCCGACGTCGAACGGAGTCGACGAGCAGATGCAGGATCACGAGGTTCGCCGCGAGCGCGATCGTCGAGACGACGAGGAAGCGCAGCCCCTGGTAGGCGACGTGGCCACGCTGGCCGCGGAACGTCCAGAGCCGGTTCCACGTGTAGTTGCTCGTGACCGCGACGAGGAACGAGCCGGTCGCGGCGAGCAGGTAGTGGACGTCGCCGACCTTCAGCAGGAGCGTGTAGACGGTGAGGTTGACGACGTAGCCGCTCGCGCCGACGAGGCAGAAGCGGATCAGCTGCAGCCAGTTCTCGCGGCGGCCGAGCGCACCGCGCGTACGAGCGAGCGCAGCCGAGGCGCTGGGAGCGGTGGAGCGCTGCATCGCCGCGCGAGCCTAGCGACTAGGAGCGCGCCGAGAGTGGGATCACGAGCGCGCCGTCCGGCTCGATCCGCGCGTCGGCGAGCTCCGGCACGCTCGCGAGCGGAGCGGCCGTGGGCGCGATAGAACTCGAGCTCGCGCGCGTCGAGGAGCATGAACGTGCTGTCGATCTCGATCCCGTGGGCGCCACGACGGGCGGTCGAGAAGGGGAGGAACCGATCGGCGCCGTCGCCGCAGAGCACCTCGAGTCCGAGGATCCTCGGCTCCTCCGCGTCGAGGAGCACGCTCGCGACCTCGCCGAGGCGGATCCCGCGTGTGAGCACGGGCGCGCGCAGCAAGGTGGATGCCGTCTGCCCCCGCACGAGGACGATCTACCCGCCTCGTGTCCTCGCCGAATCCTGCCGCGCCGATGAGCGGAACGAAGCGGCAGGGCACCGTGCGCGAGCGGCCTGGCCCCGTCCGGGCCGCGCTCGACGATCTCGAGCCACTGGTCGCGCCGGGTTCCGACCGGGACGACGACGCGGCCACCGGGAGCCAGCTGCGCGAAGAGCGACTCCGGGACGGCCGGTGCCGCTGCGGCGACGACGATCCCGTCGAAGGGGGCACGCTCGGGCACGCCGAGCGTCCCGTCGCCGACGCGGACGTCGACGCGCCCGTACCCGGCGCGCTCGAGCGTCCTCCGCGCCTCCTCGGCGAGCTCGGGGACGCGCTCGATCGTCACGACCTCGTCGGCGAGCTCCGCGAGCAGCGCCGCCTGGTAGCCGGAGCCCGTGCCGACATCGAGCACGCGCCCGCCGTCGAGCGCCAACGCTTCGAGCATCGTCGCGACCATGAACGGCTGCGAGATCGTCTGCCCGGATCCGATCGGCAGCGCGCGGTCGGCGTAGGCGTGGCGCCGGAGCTGCTCCGGGACGAACGGTCGCGCGGCACGGCGGCGAGCGCCGCGAGCACCCTCTCGTCGCGGATCCCCCGCAGGGCCATGAGCTTGGCAAGGCCCGGCCCGTCTCTCATGTCTTCGTCAGCGTGCGCGCGTAGGGCGGCGCAGGCACGCCGAAGTGGTCGAGCACGGCGGGCATCACCTCGACGATCGAGGCCGGCAGCACGTCGAGCCCGACGGCGAGCATCGGGATCTCGGAGTCACCAACCACGAGCGAGCCGTGCGAGCCGCCGCCCGAGTGGTGGCGCCCGGCGAGGTCGGCGAACTCCCAGCCGGCTGCGGCGGACACGATCAGCTCGCCTGCGTTCGGGTTGGCGAGCGCTGCCCACGCGCGCTCGAGCCCGTCCGGATGGTCGAGGATGGCCGTGTCGCCGCTCGTCCCTCGCCGGGCTGAAGCGCAGCTCGGCGCCGTCCCGGCGTGCGACTGCTTCGTCACCCTCGCGCCAGAGCACGACGTCGACTCCGGGTTGCCGTCCAGCCGCCGCGCGAGCGCGCCCGGGTCGCCGTCGGTGTAGACCATGCCGGCGCGGTTCGAGGCGGTCACGAGCTCGTCCGGGAAGACGTCCTGCAGCCGCGCCACCTCGCTCACGGGCGTCTGGCCGTGATCGGAGCAGAGAATGACGGCGTACCGCTCGAGGAACTCGTCGGCGCCGCCGGCGGCCGCGATCAGCGTGCCGACCGCCTCGTCGCAGCGGGCGAGCGCGGCGTGAGCGGCGTCCGGGCCCTGCGCGTGCGAGGCGTAGTCGTAGTCGGAGAGGTAGAAGACGAGGAAGTCGAAGCCGTCCCGCGTGACCAGCCAGCGACCGACGGCGGCCGCGTAGGCGTCGATCGTGCCGCGCGGCCGGTTGCGCACGGAGAGCGGTGCGCCGGTCACGTCCGACTCGAAGAGGTTGTAGAAGAAGAAGCGCTTCGGGCCGTACGCCGGACGCGTCAGGAAGGGAACGGTCGGCCGATGCGGGTGCCGACCGCGGTAGCAGGTGATGTTGATCGCGCCCGCGGTCAGCCCCGCGTCCTCGAGCGCCTCGTACACCGTGACCGCGTTGCTGCCGAGATGGCTCGCGTTCAGGCCGTAGATCGTGTCGATCAGCGACTGCTTCGCCCCCGCGGCGCGGACCGCGCCGAACGAGGAGCCGTATTCGACCAGTCGCTGCTCGCCGCGGTGGTACCAGACGAGGTGCGGGATCTCGTGCACGTCGGGATGCGCGCCGGTCGCGAGCGCCGAGAGGCAGACCGGGGTCAGCGAGGGGAAGGTCGAGATCGCCCGCCGGTAGCGG
This sequence comes from uncultured Gaiellaceae bacterium, assembly GCA_963820695.1. Taxonomy (GTDB): domain Bacteria; phylum Actinomycetota; class Thermoleophilia; order Gaiellales; family Gaiellaceae; genus Gaiellasilicea. Next base: position 405,456 of record CAWGAP010000003.1, read on the forward strand.
CCGTGCTCCGCGAGCAGCCCCAACGAAGGAGCGACGCCCCGCTCGAGCGTGTCCTCGAGCATCGACGGCGTCAGGCCGTCGATCACGATCAGGATCAGTTTCCTAGTCGCGGGCAAGGCTGCGCAGGCCGGCGTACCGCTCGGCCTGGGTGCGCCGGAGACGCACGGCGAGAACGGGCAGCGCGAGCGCCTCGAGATAGCCCGCACCGGGGACGAACGCGAGACCTGCGAGTCCCGCCGCGACCGCGGCGACGATCAGCGCCAGCCCGCCGCGCGTGCCGCCACGCCGGAGCGCACCGGCGACGACGATCACAGCGGCGGCTGCCCCGACGATTCCCCCCACCGCTCCGGCGACGAGCTCGATCCAGCCGTCGATCACGATGCCGACGACCGCGCCGGCGGCGCCTGCGAGCACGACTGCCGCAACCCGTCCGAGCGGTGTCGACGAGAGCAGTCCGGCGAAGAGCACGCCGAGCGCCGTCCCGAGCCCCAGCGCGAGGCCGATCGTGTACCAGGCTCCCATCGCCGGTCAGTGTAGAGACGGCCCCCGCGTTTCGACCGAGCGTTTTCTGGAAATACAACACGCGACCCGTACGACCGCTGTCCGAGGAGGAGAATCCGTGAACGACGACAGGCCGCTGCTCGTGTTCTTCTGGTCCGAGCGCTCGGGCCCGGCCCGGCGGATGGAGAGTCTGCTCGCCCATCTCGAGCGCAAGGAGCGAGACCGTCTTCGTGTCCGTCGGGTCGATGTCGACGCACGCCCCGAGATCGCCGAACGCTTCCAGGTGAGCGTCGTGCCGACGCTCGTCCTCGTCAAGGACAGACGGGCCGTCTCGCGGCTCGACGGGCGCACCAGCGCGCCCAAGATCGAAGCGATGCTCGAGCCGCACCTGCGTCAGCTCGCCGCGGCGTAAAACCGAATCCGTCCCGCACCCGAAAGACCGTATGCCGCTACTACGGCGACAGGGTGAAGTGAAGGAGGGATGGGTATGCACAAGCTCGTGCTCTCCGCTGTTCTGGGCGGGGTGCTCTTGCTCGCTCTCGGCTCGTTCGCGCTCGCCGACGAAGGCTCGAAGAACAACGCCGACGGGCGTCTGATCGGCTACCAGGAAGTCCCGTCCGTCTCGTCCACGGGCTCGGGTGAGTTCGACGCGACGATCGTCGGTGACTCCAAGATCGAGTACACGCTCAGCTATCGCGATCTCGAAGGGAGCATCACTCAGTCTCACATCCACTTCGGGCAGCGGTCCGTCAACGGCGGGATCTCGGTGTTCCTCTGCACGAACCTTGGCAACGGTCCCGCCGGCACGCAGCTCTGCCCGGCAGCACCGGCGACGATCAGCGGCACGATCGTGGCGGCCGATGTCGGCGCAGGCGCATCGGCGCAGGGGCTCACGACTGGTGAGTTCGCCGAGCTGCTTGCCGCGATCCGAGCCCACAAGACCTATGCCAACGTGCACACCGTCAAGCATCCGGGCGGCGAGATCCGGGCACAGCTCGGCAAGGGCCGCAAGGGGAAGGACGACTAGGAGGGGAGGCCGGACTCAAGGCGCGCGATCACGTCGAGCGTGAACGCCGCCGCCCGTGCCCCGTCGACGACGCGGTGGTCGAAGGTGACCGAGACGTTGCCGATCTGGCGGACGACGATCTCTCCGTCGCGGACGACGGGGCGCGGGCCGATCCGGTGCAGGCCGAGAATGCCGACCTCGGGGTGGTTGACGAGCGGCGTCACGAGCAGGCCGCCGAGCTTGCCGGCGCTCGTGACGGTGAACGTGCCGCCGCGAAGCTCCTCCGGCTTCAGCGTTCCGGCGCGGGCGGACTCCGCCAGCCGCGTCACCTCCGCCGCGAGCGCCTCCAGCGACTCGGTGCCGCAGGCGCGGACGACCGGGACGACGAGCCCCTGCTCGGTCTGGACCGCGATGCCGAGGTCACAGCGGTCGAGGTAGACGATCTCGTCCCCCTCGAGCCGTGCGTTCAGCTCGGGGAACTCCTGCAAGGACGCGGCGGTCGCCTTGAGCACGAGCGGCAGGAGCAGCGAGAGATCGACGTCGGTGAAGTCCGCCTCCTCGACGAAGGTGACGGCGGGGATCTCACGGTGCGCACGCGTCAGGTGCTCGACGATCTGCCGCCGCACCCCGCGCACGGGCTCGCGGCGCCCCTCGGAGGGCTTGTGTCTATCAGACACAAGCTCCTCTCCGGCCGCCGCCGCGGACGTCCGCCTCGGTGATCCGCCCATTCGGCCCCGTACCGCTCAACTGAGCCAGATCGACCCCCAGCTCCTGCGCGACGCGGCGGACGAGCGGCGTCGCCTGAACACGAGCTTGTGACTGATAGACACTTGCTCCGACCGGCGGCGGCGCGGTGCGTCGGCTTGGCTCGAGGCGGGCTGTCCGCGTGCTCGGTGCCGTCGCCGCCGATCACGACGAGGACGGTGCCGACCGGGACGACCTCGCCTTCGCCGACGAGGATCTTCGTCACCGTCCCCGCCGCGGGCGAGGGAATCTCGACGGTCGTCTTGTCGGTTGCGATCTCGACCAGCGGGTCGTCCTCCGCCAGCTCCTGCCCCTCGGCGACGAGCCAGCGGGCGATCTCGCCCTCGGTCAGGCCCTCGCCGAGGTCGGGCAGCTTGAACTCGTACGCCATCTCGGCGCCAGGCTATCTGGGCGTTCCGACCCAGGCGCCGCCAGGGACGATCAGGATCGCGCAGGCCACCATCGACGCGCCAGAGCGAGAGCGCCTGCTCGTCACCGGCCAACTCGGGCGCGACCGCCGCGGGGACATAGCCGACCTGCAGCGTCCGCTCCTCGTTCCAGATCGCGACCGCGTTCGGATCGTGCTCGTTCGACGGCTCGCGGGACGAGCGCGAGGCGGCGCGGCGGGTCGAATGACGGATCGGGCAGCGCCTCGGGCCGGTAGCTCACGCCGGCAGCCGCGACGACGCGGATGCGCGGATCCTCCCAGCGCACGGGCTCACCGGTCGCCGCGTCGCGGAGCCGGTACCCGCTCACGCCGCGCTCGAGCCAGAGCCGGAGGCGGTCGCTCACCGCAGCGCGTCGTCGCGCAGGACGGCGTGCACGCCGAGCACCTCGTTGACGACCTGGGTCACGCGGAGGTCGACGACGATGGAGGCGAACGCGAGCGCCTCGCCCCGGGTGAGACCGTGCTCGCGCCCGAGCAGGTCGAGCATCCCGTCGACCGCGATCTTCGCGGCAGCGCCGAGATGCTCGTCGAAGCCGAACGTCAGCCAGGCGCCGTCGATCCGCGCGACCGGCCACTCGAGCTCGAGGTCGTCGCGGATGTCGAGCGTCACCTGCGCCTCGACCGGTGCTTCGATCGCCGTGCCGGAGACCTCGCCGTCGCCCTGCGCCGCGTGCCCGTCGCCGGCGGAGAAGCGCGCGCCGTCGACCGGGATCGGGAGGTACAGCGTCGTCCCCGCGATGAGCTCCTTGCAGTCGATGTTCCCGCCGCAGCGGCGCGGCGGGATCGTCGAATGGACACCGGGCTCGTCCGGTGGCATCCCGAGCACGCCCAGGAAGGGCGCCAGCCGGACCGAGCGGCCGGCGGCTCTGCCCACGTCTCCGTCGAGCTCCCAGTCGATCCGGTGGCCCTCGCCGCCGAAGGTGACACCCCACGATCCGGGCACGACCTCGTCGATCCGCACCACGAGCACCTGACCCGCCCGCGCCCCGCGCACCTCGATCGGGCCGGCGAGCGCGTGGCCGGTGTCGAGCTCCGTGTTGCGCGACGTGAACGGCTCGTCCCGGCCGACGTCCCAGCCTGCGTTCGGCGTCGTGAAGCGCACCGAGTCGCCGGGATCGACGGTGAGCACGGGCTCGAGCTCGCGCGAGAAGCGGCCGTGCAGGACCGACGCGTCGAGCGGCAGCTCGTAGCGCACTAGAACGCGAGTAGCGAGCGGGCGGCGTCGACCACGCGCGCGACAGACGGCATGTAGGCGTCCTCGATCTGCCAGTACGGGTACGGGACGTCGTATCCCGTCACGCGCATGACCGGCGCCCGCAGATCGAGCAGCGCCTTCTCGGCCAGGATTGCCGCCAGCTCGGCGGCATAGCCGCACGTGCGCGGCGCCTCCTGGACGAGGACGACGCGGCCGGTCTTCGCGGCGGACGCGAGCAGCGCATCCTCGTCGAGCGGCTTCAGCGAGCGGAGGTCGAGCACCTCGACGGAGGCATCGAGCTCCACCGCCGCCTTTTCGCAGACCGGCACCATCGCGCCGTAGGCGACGAGCGTCACGTCCGTCCCCTCCTGCACGAGCCGCGCCTTGCCGAGCGGGACGACGTGCTCGCCCCCGGGCACCTCGCCGCGCTCGGTCCGGTAGACGAGCTTCGGCTCGAGGATGACGACGGGGTCGGGGTCACGGATCGCGGCCGCGAGCAGCCCCTTCGCGTCGGCGGGCGTGGAAGGGATCGCGACCTTGATCCCCGGCGTGTGCACGTAGTAGGTCTCGGGCGAGTCGTCGTGCAGCTCGGGCGCGCGGACGCCGCCGCCGTAGGGCATCCGGATCGTGATCGGGAACGTCATCGTCCCGCCGGTGCGCCAGCGGTAGCGGCCGACGTGGGTGATCAGCTGGTCGAGGCAGGGGTACGAGAACGCGTCGTACTGCATCTCGCAGACCGGCCGGTAGCCGGCCATGCAGAGCCCCACCGCAGAGCCGAGGATGCCCGCCTCCGCGAGCGGCGTGTCGACGCAGCGGTCGGCGCCGAAGCGGTCGCGCAGCCCCGCCGTCGCGCGGAAGACGCCGCCGGCACGGCCGACGTCCTCGCCGAGCACGAGCACGTCCGCGTCGCGCTCCATCTCGACGTGGAGCGCGTCGTTGACCGCTTCCACCAGGTAGAGCTCAGCCACCGAGGATCCTCCGCAGCTCGGCGAGGTCGTGTGCGAACGATTCGGGCGGGTTCGCCAGCGCGTGCTCGAAGACGAGGCCGACGTCGGCCGGCGGCTCGGCCTCCGCGGCTGCGATCCCCGCGCGCATCGTGTCGGCCGCCTCGGCCTTGATCTGCTCGTCGAGCGCGTCGTGGAGGATCCCCTGGCGCCGGAGGTAGCCGGCGAAGCGTCCGACGCACTCGTTCGCGCGCTCCTCCTCGACCCGCTCGAGATCGATGTACGCCTTCGGGTCGTCCGCCGTCGCGTGCGGCGCGGCCCGGTACGAGACCGCCTCGATGAAGGTCGGCCCGTCGCCGGCCCGGCCGCGGGCGACCGCCTCCCGCGTGGCTTCGTAGACGGCGAGCACGTCGCCGCCGTCGACGCGGGTGCCGGGGATCCCGTAGCCGGCGGCCTTGTCGACGAGTGCCTCCGCCCTCGTCTGTGCGGAGAGCGGCGTCGAGATCGCCCACTGGTTGTTGTTGCAGAGGAGCACGAGCGGCGCGCGCATCACGGCGGCGAAGTTGGCGCCCTCGTGGAACGCGCCCTCGGAGGTGGCGCCGTCGCCGAAGAAGGTCAGCGCGCAGGCCCGTTCGCCGCGCAGACGCTTGCCCCACGCAAGGCCGGCCGCGTGCGGCACCTGCGTCGCGATCGGGACGCAGATCGAGGCGAGGTTGTAGTCGGCGGGGTTCCACCAGCCGGCGGGATGGCCCCGCCACCAGGAGAGGATCGTCGCCGCCGGCATCCCCCGCAGGAGCCCGATCGCCGACTCGCGGTAGCTGGGGAAGATCCAGTCGTCGTCCTCGAGCGCATGGAACGCGCCGGCCTGGATCGCCTCGTGGCCCCAGAAGATCGCGTACGTCCCGATCCGGCCCTGACGGTGGTAGACGACCGAGCGCTCGTCGTACGTGCGCAGCAGCACCATCGAACGGTAGAGCGCCAGCAGCTCCTGCTCGCCGACGCCCTCGACCTCGCCGTCCGGGATGGTGTCGCCGTCGCCGATCACGCGGCGGAGGTCGCGCTCGGCAGGGATCGTGCTCGCCATCGCGGCGGTGACTTTACCCGCTCAGGGAAGGGCGAGCGCCCGCGCGAGCACCGGATCGCGGCCCGCGAAGAAGTCGGCGGCAGTCGGCTCGACGCGAACGTCGACCGGCGTCTCCAGGCGCGTGTCCCCCGGCGGCCCGAACTCCCAGTACGAGGTCGCCACATGGACGGTGATACCGGCTCGCTCGAGCGCGATCGCGGTCGAGTCGCCCCACTGGCTCGGCGCCCCGCCGGCCGGCTCGCCGACGATGCGCGCGCTCGTGCCGCGGTCGACGTCGGCGACGAAGTTGCCGGCGGCCGAGAAGGTCGACCGCCCGGTGAGGACGACCAGCTTGCGCTGGATGACCGGCCGTGAGAGCACGTCGAGCAGCGGGCCGTAGGTCGTGTTGTCGCCGCCGTGGTTGAGGCGGACGTCGACGACGACGCGGCGGACCGAGGGCTTCCGCGCGAGCGCGAAGAGGCGTTCTGCGACGTCGACGGTGGACGTCCGTCGTCAACCGGTAGCCGAGGTAGACGACCTGGCCGTGCTCCAGCGTCGTCAACCATTGCGGGTCGTCGACGCTGCGCAGCCAGACCGGGTCGTGCTCGGTCTGCAGCGGCGCCGGCGCTCCGCCGAGGGTCGACGCGACCTCGCCCGCCTCGACGGGCTCGAGCGTTGCCTCGCGTGCCGTCGGCGAAGGCAGAACGTGGCGGTGTCGCCCTCGACGATCCCGAGGCCGCGCAGCACCTCGGCCGTGGCCACGTACTCCGGCAGGAGCCAGCGGAGGCCCGACTCGTTGTCGTGCGGCACGAGCGGCCGGACGAGCTCGACGACATCGGCGATCGGGGTGCCGCCGATTGCCGTGACGCGGCGCCCGGTCAGGTCCTCGGCGCCGATCGAGCCGACCACGTACAGACCGTCCGGGAAGTCGTAGAGCCGGAACGGGTAGACGTGGAGCGCGCGGGCGTGCTGGTCGAAGGGATAGACCGCGGTGTGACCGTCGCGCGCGCCCGGAAGCGCGGCGAGGCGCATCAGCCCGACGACGAGCTCGTCTCTGCTCAGCGCGGGAGCCGCGTCCGCGAGCTTCGCCGCCTCGGCGCGGAACGTCGCGCGCGGGACGTCGTGGAAGAGATCGGGATGGGTCGCCTCCATCGTCTCGGCGAGCAACGCGGAGCTCGCGCTGAAGCGGCGTCGGCACGTCGGGTCGATCGTCACCGGCGCAGCCCGCGAACGCGAGGGCAAGCGCGACGGCGAGGACGGACCGCACCTAATCCGCCAGGTGCTCCCGGAAGAAGGCGAGCGTCCGGCGCATGATCGCCTCTGTCCGCGCACCCGGCCCGTTGACGTCAAAGGCGTGCCGGCCCGGTCGGATGGACGAGGAGCTCCACGGGAGCGCGCAGCCGCCGCGCCTCGGCGACGAATGCGTCGATCGACCGATTCAGCCTCGCGTCGTCGCGCCCGGCCTTCGCGACCAGCGTCGGCACGCTGTCGGCGCGGAGGTTGGCGAGCGGCGACACCTGCGGCAGCTCCGAGGCCAATGGCCCGTAGTAGGCGACCGCGCACCTGAGCGCGGGCGCCGTGCCGTTCAGCGCCGCCAGCATCGCGATGCCGACACCGGCGGAGTAGCCGGCGACGCAGAGGCGCGAGCCGTCGATCCCGAGCCGCGCCGCGTTACGCCGGACGTAGCGGACCGCCGCCCCGACGTCGGCCGGGTCGTCCATGTGGTTGACGGTGACGCCCGCCAGACCGGAGGCCGCCGCGAGCTGTCCCCAGCCGACGTACTGCCCCCAGTCCTTCGGGCTGTCCGCGCCGGTCCGGCCGTGGAAGAAGAGCACGGCCGGGAGGCGACCTCTCGCGCTGCGCGGCCGGTAGACGTCGAGCCGGAGGTACGGCTTGTAGACGAGGTTCCGTTGCACCTTGGCGAGGTGCATGCCGGGGATCTGGAGCACGACGTCGCGCCCCGCGGTCGGATTCCGGTAGTCGCCCGCGAGCGCCACCGGTACGGCTGCGCAGCGCGAGCGCGAGGAGCACGGCTCTCATGCGTCCAGCTCCTGCTCGACGGCTTTCGCCCAGTCGATCACGGCGCCCGCGTACGCGAGCCCGTACCGTCGCGTGAGCGCCGCGTGGAAGTCTCGCCTCGAGCCGTCGGAGCGTGCGTCGCGCTGCTCGAGGTCGGCCTGGAGCGCCTCGGCCTCTTCCCGCTTGGCACGAACGTGCCGGACGAGCGCGTCCGGCGAGGCAAGCGCGCCGAGGAAGACGCGGAGAAGAAACGTCGACCGGTCGCCCTCCCCAGTGGGTGGCGCCTCGAGCCAGGAGGTCACCGCCCCGCGACCTGCCTGCGTCACACGATAGACGTGCTTGTCGGGGCGATCCGTCTGCTCGACCTCCTCGCGCGTCGCGAACCCCGCGTCCACCAGCCGTGGAAGCACGGCGTAGATCTGCGTCTTCGCCGGCCCCCAGAAGTAGCCGACGCCGTTGTCCACCGCCTTCCTCACGTCGTAGCCCGACAGCGGGCCTTTGAGGGCGAGCACGCCGAGCAGCGCGGCCTCGGTGGCGGTGAGCGTCGTCTTGGTTCGCGCCGTACTAGTCCGCACCGGACTAATATAGCACCGAGACCGCGTCGCGCTCCGCCTCGAAGACGACCTCGGTGACGTCGCCGACGTCCTCGCCGTCGAGCTGCATCGGCATCGGCCGGTCGCAGCGGAGCTGGATCCGATCCTGGTCGTGCAGCTCGACCAGGGGCAGGCGCGTCCGGCCGGTGAGGATGTACCGGACCGCGCCCGGGAGCGAGCGCAGCCGAAAGGCGCGGGGGCCGAGCAGGTCGAGCCCGCCCTCGAGCTGCGCGCCGCGAGGCAGCCGGAGCGGCAGCCGGCCGACGTAGGAGTACGGGTCGGCGTTGGCCACGAGCGCAAAGGCGGCGCGGCCATGGCCCGCGACCTCGAGAGCGGGGTCGAAACGGACGCGGGTCTCGGCGAGCGTCTTCACCGCCGTCCAGGCGAAGACGGCGTCGCCGGGACGCTTACCGTCGGCGCGGCGGCCGCGGGCATCCATCCGGCGGACCAGCTCGGCGTCGAGACCCACCCCGGCCGCGAAGCCGAACCGGCGTCCGTTCGCGCGCCCGAGCCCGATCCGCCGCGTGCGCCCGGCTGCAAGGCGCCGCGCAGCCTCGACCGGGTCGCGAGGCAGCCCCAGCACCCGCGGCAGCACGCTCGTGCCGCCGCCCGGGACGAAGCCGAGGATCGTCTCCGGCCGGACGCCGTTCAGCGCCTCGTTGAAGCCGCCGTCGCCCGAGAAGACGACAACCGCGCCGGCGTCCGCTTCCCGCGCGAGCTCGGTCGCATGGCCTGCGTGCTCGGTGAAGACGGTGTCCGTCGCCCCGAGAGCGTGCGCGACCTCGGCCGCGAGGTCAGGCGTGACCTTGCTCGCGTAGGGGTTGACGATCAGCGTGGTCCGCACCAACGCCATCGTCGCACGGCATCTAGACGGTGACGCCGCCGCTCGGCGTCCCAGAGCTCGAACCTGCCGCGCGGCGAGGCGAGGTAGGCGGCGAGCTGGTCCTCGAATGCGGCGATCTCGCCGCGGAGCTGGAAGAGCTGGTACGTGAGCCAGCGCTCGTCGTCGCACAGGTGCTCATGGCGCACGTCGGTGGCGACGGATTCGCCGCAGTCGGGGCACGGCATGTGCCGGGGCTGGGGGAGCGAGGGAAACATCGCCGACGAGAACGTGCACATCTCATCGGCAGATTCGGTCGCGGGCGCGAGGGGAGCCGCGTCGCCGCGGCCCCCTCCGCTTTGCCTCAGGCGGTGGCGAGAGCGGGGATCACACCGAGCTGTTGCATCAGCCCGAGTGTGTCCCAGTTGGTCCAGCTCTCGACGAACTTGCCGTCGACGATCCGATCGATCGTGATCCCCGTCACGGTCGCCTGCTTGCCGGTGGGCGCAATCCCCATCAGGTCGCCCTGGTGGGTGCCGCGCGCGCTCCAGCGAGTGGCCACGTACTCACCCTCGGCCAACTGCTGCTCGATCGTGAGGCGCAGATCGGGGAAGGCCTCGCGGTAGCCGTTGATGCTGGCCTTCGCTGCCTCGATCCCGGTCGTCGGCTCGGGCAGCGCGGCGTCATGGTTGACGAACTCCGGTGCCACGAGCTCGTCGACCACGGCGAGATTCCCGCTGTTGAACGCCTCCTCGAGGAAGCGGCGAGCAATCGCCATGTTCTCAGCAGACATACAGGCTCCTTCCGTCGATGTCCGCCGTATCGCGGCCGACCCTACGCCCGTCCCGGCTTTGGATCAAGGCGTCGAGTAGCCGCGAACGCCGTCGACGAGGATCGCGGCGAAGGAGTCGGCCAGCGCGTCCGTGTCGCGCCCCGGCGTCAGCCAGGTGTACGCCCAGTTCGCGGCCGAGAGGACGAGGAGCGCCGCGGCCGCATCGTCGAGGTCGGTGCGCAGCTCGCCGTGCTCGCGTCCGTCGCGGAAGAGCCCGCGCACGCGCTCCTCGTAGCGGCGCCGCTCGGCGACGATCTCGTCGCGGCGCGCACCCTCGAGGTAGCGCCACTCCCGGATGAAGACGGTCGCCATGTCGAGCTGCTCGGCGACGACGCGCAGATGGGCGCGCAGCGCGAGCCGGATCCGCTCGGCCGCGCCCGCGTTCTCGGGCAGCGCGTCGAGGCCGGCGTGGAACGCCGCCGCCCCCTCCCGCATCGTCTCGTAGAGGAGCTCCTGCTTCGACTCGGTCAGCGAGTAGAGCGAGCCCTTCTGCACGCCCATCGCCTCGGCGAGGTCGCCCATCGACGTGCCGTGGTAGCCCTTCTGCGCGAAGAGGCGGGCGGCCTGGCGGGTCAGCTCGTTCCTGCGCGTGCCGATACACTCAATGCTAACGACCGTTCGGCAGGGAGGCGAGACCGTGGAAGCGCGCGAGCAGGAGTTTCTCGACGACGTCCAGTCCGGTGGGCTCGTCGAGACCGACGACTGGATGCCGGACGAGTACCGCAAGCGGCTGATCAAGTTCATCGAGATGCACGGCAACTCGGAGCTGATGGGCGTGCTGCCGGAGCGCGACTGGATCCTGCGCGCGCCGACGCTGCAACGGAAATTGGCGCTGACCGCGAAGATCCAGGACGAGGTCGGCCACTGCCAGCTGATCTACCGCGTCGTCGAGGATCTCGGCAAGCCGCGCAGCGCCTGCCTCGACGACCTGATCTCCGGCAAGTCGAAGTTCCACAACGTCTTCCACTACCCGACGAAGAGCTGGGGCGACGTCGGCGTGATCGCGTGGCTGGTCGACGCCGCCGCGATCATCAGCCAGAAGGCGCTGCTGAAGTGCTCGTACGCGCCCTACGCGCGCGTGATGAAGAAGGTCTGCTGGGAGGAGTCGTTCCACATCCTCCACGGCCGCGACACGATCCTCGCGATGGTCACCGGGACGGCGGAGCAGCGCGAACTGGTGCAGGAGGCGCTGAACCGCTGGTGGGAGCCGCTGATGCACTTCCACGGCACCCCGATCCCGGCCGAGGAGGATCCGATGGTGATCTGGCGGATCAAGAGCCAGGGCAACGAGGAGGCGCGGCAGCAGTTCCTCGAGGGCTACGTGCCCGCAGATCCTCGAGCTCGGCCTCGAGATCCCCGATCCGAAGCTGCGCCGCGACGACGATGGCGTCTGGAAGTACACGGAGCCCGACTGGGACAAGCTGCTCGCCGTCGTCACCGGCCACGGGCCTGCGTCGCAGGAGCGGCTCGAGTTCCGGCGGCTCTCGCGTGCCGAGACGGACTGGGTTTCGAAGGTGGTTCTCGCGGAGGCAGCGTGATCTGGGAGGTCTTCAGGCAGGAGCGGAAGGGGCAGCCGTTCACCCACGGTGGCTCGTTCCACGCGCCCGACCAGGCGTTTGCCGACGCCTACGCGCGCGAGTTCTACGCCCGGCGGGGGGAATCGGTCGCGCTCTGGGTCGTGCCGCGCGAGGCGATCACGGCGATCGAGGAGTTTCCGGACGAGTTCGATCTCAAGTACCGCCGCGTCGACGGCTACTCGATCAAGGCGAGGCTGAAGGAGGCACGTGAACGCGCGGGAACAGCTGCTGATTGAGCTCGCCGACGACGAGCTGATCCTCGGCTGGCGCAACTCCGAGTGGACCGGGATTGCGCCGTTCCTCGAGGAGGACGTCGCGTTCTCGTCGATCGCGCAGAACGAGATCGGGCATGCGCGCGCGCTCTACGAGCTCGCGGCCGAGGAGCTCGGCACCGACGCCGACGCGCTCGCCTTCGACCGCAAGCCTGAGGAGTACCGCTGCGCGCCGCTCGTGCAGCTGCGGCTCGTCCCCGACTGGGCGCGCACGATCGCGCGGCACGTCCTCTACGAGACCGCGGACGCGATCCGGATCGAGCGGCTGAAGGAGCACGAGGACGCCGCGCTCGCCGGGATCGCCGCCAAGATCGAGCGCGAGGAGGTCTACCACCGGCTGCACGCGGAGATGTGGCTCGAGCGGCTGGGCGGCGAGGAGCGCTATGTCACGGCAGTCGAGGAGTTGTGGCCGTACGCGCTCGGGGTGCTGGAGCCGGAGCTTCGGCCCTTACTGGCCGAGCGGATCGGCCGCACCGAGGTCGAGGCGGTCGAGCGTTCGGCGCCCGGCGCGGAGTTCGCCGAGCTCTGGGACGAGATGACGATGGTGCGGCGCTCGGCGCCGGTGGGTGCGCAGTGGTAGTGAAGGCACAGCTGACGGCGGCCGCCGTCTGGCAAGCGCTCGCCGAGATTCCCGATCCCGAGATCCCGGTGATCTCGCTCGTCGACCTCGGCGTCGTCAAGGACGTCGCCGTCGACGGCGACCGCGTGCGGATCGCGTTCACGCCGACGTTCATGGGCTGCCCCGCGCTCGACGCGATGCGGACGCAGATGGAGCGGCCGTGACCGCGCTCGGCGGCGAGCCGCAGGTGGACGTCCTGCTCGACGACTCCTGGTCGACCGACAAGATCACGCCGGCAGGCCGTGAGAAGCTGCGTGAGGCCGGCTTCGCGCCGCCCGCGCCGCGGGCCGAAGGCACGACGACGCTGCTGCAGCTCCAGACTGCCGTGCACCGCTGCCCGTACTGCGGCTCGACGGAGACGCGGCTCGACAACATCTTCGGCCCGACGCCGTGCCGCTCGGTGCGCTACTGCACGAGCTGCAAGCAGCCGTTCGAGCAGTTCAAGACAATCTGAGGCGTTTTTTCAGCGCACTTTTTACAGCTCGGAGAAGAACCCTCACTCGGGTGATTCGCTGTCGCCGCGCACCGAGCAGATTGGCAGGGTGCGATTCTTGGCGATTGCGGAGCGCGTCCTCGCGCAGATACTCCCCCGCGAACGGCCTCACCCGCGCGCCGGCGCTGATCTGTTGACTCGCATTCCGAATTCGCGCGCATTCCGCCAGGCGCTCGAGTTTGAGCGAGAGCGTCTGGCTCGCGAGGGAGGCTCGGCCTGGCTGCTCCTGTTCGACCTCGACAGCTTCAAGGGCGTTAACGACCAGTTCGGCCACAGCGCTGGAGATGCTGTCCTGGTCGAGGTCGCTGCACGGCTGCAGGCAACGATCGGAGAGCGCGGCATGCTGGCCCGGTTCGGCGGCGACGAGTTCGCCGCACTGATCTCCGAGACCATGAGCTCTGAGCGACTGCTCGAGTTGGTCAGAGCGCTCGAGCACGCTGTCGCCGGGGAGCCGATCGTCGACGCCGGGCTCGAGATCATGATCTCGGTCACGATCGGGACAGCGGCACTGAACGGCTCGACCCTGCCGGAGGACGTCCTTCGGCTCGCGGACGAGCGCATGTACCTGGCGAAGCGCCGCGCCGGCTCCGACCCGTTCGACCGCGTCTCCGAGCTGATCGTCGGCCTGCTCAACCCGAACGAGGACGGCGTCGAACGTGCGCTCGCCGCCGGCGTCGCGTCAGTCGCCGAGGCAGAGACTGTCTACGTTGAGCATCCCGGCGGTGAGCAGTGGTGGCCCGCGAAGCCCGACACGGACGCCGCGGAGCCGCTGCAGACACTCGCCGCCGATGCGGCTGACGGGGATGAGCTGCTCGAGCGTGGCGCGTGGTGGCTCGGCGCTCCCTTGCGTGGCGACGGCGCCCCGATCGGCGCCTTCGCGCTCGCGCGCAGCCACCCCTTCACGAAAGCGGACAGGATCGCGCTCAGCCGTGCCGGGGTCGCGCTCGGGCAGGCGCTCATTCGCCTGCGCGAAGGCGACGCCACCCGGCGGCGGATCAGCGAGCTCGAATACCTCGCCTTCTGCGACGAGAACACCGGCCTCGCCAACCGGCGGGCGCTGCTCGCCAAGCTCGAACACCTCTTCAAGCAGAGCGGCTCGCTAGCGCTCCTCTTCATCGACTTCGACGGCCTGCGCGCAGTCAACAACGAGCTCTCCTACGAACACGGCAACGAGCTCCTGCGCGCGGTCGCCACACGCATCGAGCAGACCCTTCGCCCCGGCGAGCTCGCCGCGCGCCTGCACGGCTCCGGCGGCGACGAGTTCATCGTCATCGCACCCGGCGTCGATGCCAGCGCGGCACCGGAACGAGCGCACGAGCTCGAGCAGCTGCTGGCCGACGTCGAGCTCGAACCCGTGCTCTCCGCCCTCTACGGCGGCGCCTCAGTCGGGTACGCCCTCCGCACCCCCGCCGAACCACCGCTCGAGCTGGTCGAACGCGCCGCGACCCTGATGCGAGAGCGCAAGCGGCTGCGCAAGCACGACGTTCGCCAAGGCAGCACCTAAACGCGAACCTCGCGACACGACCGTCGCCTTTGTTGGTGCAGCGAACTTGGTCGTGAGCCGCACCCGCTGACGGTCTCCTGGATCACTCCCGGCGAGCGTTTCCGGCGCCGGGTCAGGCGAACACTCAGGCCAAACCTCGTTCGCGCTCAAGGCGCTCGCGCGCAACGGCAAGCTCCTCCGCCCACTCGCTCTCGAACAGCTTTGGTAAACGCCTCGTCCGCGTGCGCAGGTGGACGCCGGTGAACATTACGGACATGTAGCTCTCTGGCTTCAAGCCTGACGTCTTCCGCGCGATCTCCAGCCAGGGCCAGTAGTCGACCCCGTCAGGCTCCCACATCTGCACGAGCCGCAGCCCGTCCCGCTCAGCTCTTGCTTCGAGCCCCGATCGCCACCTGTCCGAATCCTTGCCTGCGTCGACGTAAGGGAACTCGACCCGCCCAGCCATGAGCAGCGTCTCGTAGCCCTTGTCACACAGGAGCTGCATCGTCTCCTCGCCGATAGGAACGGTCATGGCAGCCAGTGCCTCCAGCCCCTCTTCGCCGGGGCGTAGGTGGCTGTGTACTGCCCCCGCCAGGTCCCCTCAACCCGTTCGCGGTAGGTTCGCTCGAAGGGCTCGGGCGGTCGCTGCGCCTTCTCGGTAGCGATGCGGGCACGAGCGGCAGCAAGCTCCTCCGCCCAGTCGCGCTCGATCAGCTCCCGCCGACGGCGCTCTTGCTGCTTCGGGTCGTGGATCACGGACAGCTCGAAGCTGGAGTAGCTCGACCCAGTCTTGCTTGCGATCTCCAGCACCGGCCAGTGGTTCGCGCCGTCCCGCTTCCCCATCTCAACGAGCCGAAGCGCGTCGATCCGGGCGCGCGCGTGCATCTTCTCCCGCCAGAACGCGTGACTGGACGGGCTGATGCTCGGGTACTCGACCGTTCCGCTGGCCAGGACGGTCTCGTAGTCCTCGTCGCAGACCCGCTCCACTATCGTCTCTTCGAGCTGCGACAGCTTCGGCGCAGAGAAAGTCTTCATCGCGGACGACGGTATCGCCGCGCCCCTGTCTCCGGAACCCCCGTTCGGGGATCGTCCTGCGCCGCGCTCGACCGGTTAGACACGTCAGGTCGTCCGAAAACGCCTGCTCAACATGCTGAAAAATCTCCCTGCACGTTTTTACAGATTCCTCACTGAAGATGACCCTTTCGGGTCTGGGCGGGACACGCCTGTCGTGACGATGATCCCTCGCTGAAGCGAATCAGGCGCCCCGCCGGGTGGTCCCATTTCCACGCCCGGTGAGCTGTGCCGTCCAGGAGGTACTCCAAGCATGACCCGACGCGCACGCCGCGCCATACTGAACGCCGTTGTCGTCGCCCTCGTCACGCTCGTACTCGTGTCGGGGAGCGGCTGGTTCGCCTCACCCGGGAGTGCGGCCGCCGACCCGAAGCGGCCTCACAAGCACGCGAGGAAGCACGCAGCCAAGAGGCACGTCAAGAAGCGGGTGAGCCTCGGCCTGCGGGCCGTCCAGATCGCAAACCACCTCACCGGCGTCCCCTACCGCTGGGGTGGCGCCTCGCCGCGGGCCGGCTTCGACTGCTCGGGGCTCGTCCAGTACGTGTACGCGAAGGTCGGGATCCGGCTTCCGCACTACGCCGCCGGCCAGTACGGACACGGGCGCCGCATCTCGCGAGGCTCGCTCCGGGCCGGCGATCTCGTCTTCTTCTCGGGTCTCGGCCACGTCGGCATCTACGCCGGCAGCGGGAAGTTCATCCACGCGCCCCGGCGCGGCACGACTGTCCGCTGGTCGCGGCTCTCGTCGCACGGGAGCTACTACGGCGCCACGCGCGTCTTCGCAGCCTAGAGCGGCTTGCAGCCGTTGCCGCTGCGGCCGGCGAAGATCTGCCGCTGGTGGGCGTTCGCCTGCCGCTCCCGCGCCTTGTTGAACGGGCCGGGAGCGCCGCTCTCCCACATCACATCCGGCGTGACACCAGGCCCGATCACCGTCGCCCGGTAGTGCGTCCCCTCCCCGGCCGCCCGCGAACCGTGCGGATAGAAGCCGTAGCAGAAGGCCCCGGTCGGACGCTGGGCGAGAAAGCTGTTCTCCCGCCGCCAACCCGGCCCGTAACGGGAGTTCCGCGTGTCGACGTAGAGGTTGCGGCCGTAGTCGTCGAGCGGGCTGCCCTGCGGCGTCACCCGGAACCCGTGCACGGGAGCGCCCCGGTAGGTGTAGCGCCCGTAGAGATGGTCGAAGCGCCGGTAGGCCCAGTCCGTCCAGAGCTGGAGCACCGGCAGCGGCCCGGACCAGTGGGAGAGTCGGAGCTCCCAGGTGCCGCTCTCGCCGCCGTAGTTCGGCTTCAGCCGCTGCCAGCGCTGCAGCGCCCAGTAGGAGCCGTCCGGAGCCTTGCACGCGACGAGCAACCAGGCGAGCGGCGGCCCGTCGTAGCTGCCGCAGCCCGCGCCCGCGATCGAACGCGCGCCGTAGCGAAGCCGGAACGAGACCTGAGGGATCCCGGGGTGGGGCGGGCGGGCATTGATCGCGTTCCCGGCGACGACGTGACGCGTGGCGCCGTCCTCGGACCAGGCGACGTGCGCCTGGCCGGCTCCGTTCACCTGGAGGCCGGCGCGATCCGCTTCGCGGCCGATCAACTCGGAGGCCGCGGCCTCACCGGCGAAAGCGAACGCGATGAATACGAGCATGCACGCGCGAGTGATGGTGAGCATCGGGCTCCTTCCCTCACAGGCGCAGCAGACGACCGGATTCGTGCTCGCGGCCGGGGCACTGCTGGGGGCCACGCCTCGGTTTTGGCTCTTGGCGGCTTGTGCGCGTACGGCGACACGCACGTCAGGTGAGGAACGGTAGCGCAGATCGGGGCCACGTCACCCCCATCCGATCTCGATGGTTGATGCCGCGGGACGTCCGTCTCGGGGCGTGAGCTGGCAGCTCGGGGCGCGGGATCAGGCCGTTGCCGATGCTGGTGGCATCGGTGACGGACTGAGCACGCGAAGCGGACGGCTCGGCTGAACGGCCGCCAGGCCGATCAGACGGGCCGGGAGCGGCCCAGACACGCCAGCTCACGTCCCGAGCGCGCGGAACCGTGGCATCAACCATCTAGGTGCAGGGCCTGCTCCGACCAACGTACAGTCGCGTCGTGGGACAGGAACAGGAGGCGCTTCGCCGGCGCGCGCGGGCCGGGCTGGCCGCCGCCGCGGAGCGCGCACCGGCACGGGCGCACTTCCGTGCGATGGGGATCGACCCGTCGCGCCTCGGCGGGCCGATCATCGGCGTCGCCTCGACGTGGACGGGGACGATGCCGTGCAACCTGAACCTGCGCGGGCTGGCCGACCGGGTCAGCGAGGGCGTGACCGCCGCCGGCGGGGTCGCGCTCGGGTTCAACACGATCGCCGTCTCGGACAACCAGTCGCAGGCGACGCCGGGGATGCGCGCCTCGCTGATCTCGCGCGAGGTGATCGCCGACTCGATCGAGCTGATGGTGCACGCGCACGACTTCGACGGGCTCGTCTGCCTGGTCGGCTGCGACAAGACGGTTCCTGCGGCGCTGATGGCGCTCGCCCGCGTCGACAAGCCGGCCGTCGTCCTCTACGGCGGGCCGATGCGCGCGGGCCGCTGGCGCGGTCGCGACGTCACGATCCAGGACGTCTGGGAGGCCGTCGGCGCGGAGGAGCGGGGGCTGATGCCGCGGGCCGACCTCGACGGGCTCGAGCAGCACGCGTGCCCTGGAGCGGGCACGTGCGCCGGCCACTTCACCGCCAACACGATGGCCGTCGCGCTCGACTGCCTCGGGATGGCCCGGATCGGCGACGGGTTGATCCCCGCCGACGAGCTCGACGCGAAGGACGAGGCGGCCGCGCAGGCCGGCGCGCTGGCGGTACAGCTGGTCGAGCAGGGGATCACGGCACGACGCTTCCTCGACCGGCGGGCGCTCCTGAACGCGATGGCCGGGATCACCGGGAGCGGCGGCTCGACGAACGGGATCCTGCACCTGCTCGCGATCGCGCGCGAGGCGGGAACGGCGCTGTCGCTCGCGGACCTCGCGGACGTCGCGAGCCGGACACCGGTGCTGGCGAGCCTGGCTCCGTCCGGCCGCTTCATGGCGGAGGACTTCCACCGGGTCGGCGGCACCGCCGCGCTGATCCGCGAGCTCGTGCGAGGAAGCCACGTCGACGGGTCGGCGCCGACGATCGCCGGCCAGACGCTCGCGGAGGCGACTGCAAGCGCCGCCGCGCCCGACGGCGAGGTGCTCCTACCGCTGGAGCAGCCGTTCAAGCCGAGCGGGGCGCTCTATGCGCTGCGCGGCAACCTCGCTCCCGAGGGGAGCCTCGTCAAGCTGGCCGGCACGGAGCGCCGCATGCACACCGGCCCCGCGCGCGTGTTCGACAGCGAGGAGGCGTGCACCGAGGCGGTGCGATCGGGACACGTCCAGGCCGGCGACGTGCTCGTCGTCCGTTACGAAGGGCCGGCCGGCGGGCCCGGGATGCGGGAGATGCTGAGCGTGACTGCGTCGGTCGTCGGCGCGGGGCTGGGCGAGTCGGTCGCGCTCGTCACCGACGGGCGCTTCTCCGGCGCCACGCGCGGGCTGATGGTCGGCCACGTCGCACCCGAGGCGGCGCGCGGCGGCCCGCTCGCGGTCGTGCGCGACGGCGACTCGATCACGATCGACGTCGACGCCGAGACGCTCGAGGTCGAGCTGGACGACGACCAGATCGCCGAGCGTCTCGCCGCCTGGCAAGCGCCGCCGCTGCGCTACGCCGGCGGCGTCTTCGCGCGCTATCGCGCTCTCGTCGGCTCGGCCTCCGAGGGCGCCGTCCTCCTCCCCCACGCGACGTGAGCGGCTCAACCGGCGAACGGCTGCGCCGGCGGCCCCGAGACACCGACCTCCGTGACGAAGACGCTGCCCGCGAGCGGCCGTTGACGGAGCTGCTCGGCGCTGAGCTCGACCGACGCCGTCGTGACGTAGAGAGAACGGCCGTCATCGCCGCCGAAGCAGCAGGCGGTGACGTTGTCGGCGGGAACGGCGAGCACCCGGTCGAGCTCGCCGTCCGGGGCGTAGCGGCGGATCGCGGCACGGCCCCAGAGAGCCACCCAGATGCCGCCCTCGTCGTCGACCGCAAGGCCGTCCGGGATGCCCGCGCCTCGCTCGATCACGATCAACGGACGACGCCCGGAGATCGCACCCGTCGAGAGGTCGAAGTCGAACGCGTCGACCCGGTACGCCATCGAGTCGATGTAGTACATCGTCCCGACGTCGAGGGACCAGCCGAGCCCGTTCGAGATGGTCACGTCCCCGAGCATGCGGTCGAGGCCGCCGTCGCTCGAGTAGCGGTAGAGCGCGCCGGCGCCGGGGGCGTAGTCGAGCGCCATGCTCCCAACCCAGAACCGACCGGCCGGATCGCAGACACCGTCGTTCAGCCGCATCTCCTCGCCGTGCGGGATCTCGGCCACGGTGCGGACGGACTCGTCCTCGAGGTCGACCACGGCAAGTCGATCGGCCAACGCGACCAGGACGCCGCCGGCCTGCGTCGGGGCGGCCGCGCCGACGCGGTTGCCGAGCGGGATCGCGCGATCGCTCGCCGCCGGCGGGATCGAAGAGATGCAGCGCTCCCGCCTCGATGTCGACCCAGAGCAGTCGCCCGGTCGCTGCATCCCAGCGCGGCCCTTCGCCCAGCAGCGCCTCGCTGCGGATCGCGACCTCCACCACGAGAGGCTCGCACGAATGAAGAGAAGCTGATGCAGGCGCTCGTCGTCCAGCCCGGCGTGGCGAACACGACGCGCGTCGCCGACGTCCCTCAGCCGCCCGTGCGGGAGGGTGAGGTGGCGGTGCGCACGCTCGAAGTCGGCGTCTGCGGCACAGACCGGGAGATCTCCGAGGGACACTTCGGCGTGCCGCCCGAGGACGACGGCCTGCTCGTGCTCGGCCACGAGCTGCTCGGGACGGTCGAACAGGACGGGTACGGATTCACGCGCGGCGATCTCGTCACCGCGATCGTGCGCCGCTCGTGCTCGCACTGCCTCGCCTGCAGCGAAGGGGCCCCCGACTGCGTGCCTCACCGGCGACTACAGCGAGCGGGGCATCACACGCCTACACGGATTCGCGCGGGAGCTCGTGGCCGAGGACCCGGCTCAGCTGATCGGCGTCCCGCGCTCGCTCGGCCGGCTGGGCGTGCTCGTGGAGCCGGCGTCGATCTGCGAGCGGGGGATCCGGCACGCGCGCGCGATCGGCGGCCGCCAGCCCTGGGAGCTCCAGCGCGCGCTGGTGATCGGCGCAGGCGCGATCGGCATGCTCTCGACCTACCTGCTCCGGCTCGCCGGGCTCGACGTCTGGACGGCCGCGCGCAGGCCCGCCGACGAGCCGCGGGCCCAGCTGGCGGCTGCCTCGGGCGCACGCTACGTCTCGACGTCGACGCAGCCCCTGGGGTCGCTCCGGGAGGAGGTCGGCGGCTTCGACCTGGTCGTCGAGGCCACCGGCGACGCCCAGGTGATGGCCGACAGTCTCGGCCTGCTCCGCCGGAGCGGTGTCGCCTGCCTGCTCGGGCTCGACCCACGCCGGCAGCCCGTCCAGCTCGACGGCCGCGTCATCGGCGTCGACACGATCCTCGAGAACCGCACCGTCTTCGGCAGCGTCAACGCGCACCGGATCGACTGGCTCTCCGCCGTCGAGTCTCTCGACCGAGCCCGCGAGCGCTGGCCCGATGCGCTGCGGTGAGTTCGTCGGCCTGCGCGTCCCGCTCGACCGGTTCGCGGAGGCGTTCGATCACACCGGGGTCAAGGCCACGCTCGCGCTCGGCGACTGAGCTCAGAGCGCGTTTCAGAGCAGCACGAGCCGGTCGCGGTGGACGGCCTCGACGTTGGCCGGGCGGCCGCTGAGCTCAGGGGCATCGACCGAGGCGATCCCGCGGGCGAACGGGACGGCGTCCTCGCCGCGAAGCTCGACTCCGTCGCCGGCGCGGAACTCGCCGGACCAGCCGACGACCCCGACGGCGAGCAGGCTCGCGCCGGCGACGACCGCGCGCTTCGCGCCCTCGTCGACGGTGATCGCCGCGTCGATGCGCTTGCCGAAGCGGAGCCAGAGCTTGTACGCCGAGTCCGAGCCGGCGGCGGCCGAGAAGCGGGTGCCGCGCTGCTCGCCGGCGACCAGCGGGCCGAGCACGGCGTCACCGGTACCGCTCGCGATCACCGTCGCGATCCCGGCTGCGGCCGCGAGCTCGGCAGCCTGCACCTTGCTCTCCATCCCGCCTCGACCGAGCGCCGAACCGGTTCCGAAGGCGGCCGCGCGCGCATCCGCACCCTCGCTGATCAGCGTTGCGTCGGCGGTGCCGGGCGCGTGGGTGTAGACGCCTTCGACGGAGGTCAGGAGCACGAGCAGCCGGGCACCGCAGAGCACCGCGACCTGCGCGGCGAGCGCGTCGTTGTCGCCGAAGCTGATCTCGTCGGTCGCGGTCGCGTCGTTCTCGTTCACGACCGGCACGACTCCGACGTCGAAGAGAGCGCCGAGCGCGCCGCGCACGTTCACGTACGCCCGCCGGTCGGCGATCTCGGCACCGGTCAGGAGCACCTGTGCGGCCCGCAGCCCCCGGCGCCCGAACGCCTCCTCCCAGGCGCGCTGCAGCCGCGACTGGCCGAGCGCCGATGCCGCCTGGAGCCGGGGAAGCGAGCGGGGCCTGGCGGCCAGCCCGAGCGTGTGGAGCCCGAGCGCGATCGCCCCGGAGGAGACGACGCAGACCGGTGTTCCGGCCGCGACGAGCTCCGCGATCTCGGCGGCACGCGCCCGCAGGAGCTCGCGCCGCACGCGCCCGCGCGCGTCGACGACGAGCGCGGAGCCGAGCTTGACGACGACCGGCCGGCTCACCTGCGCTGCGTGCCGTCGCCGACGACCCGGTACTGGCGCAGCCACAGGTCCCGGTAGGTGACGGGCCCGCGCGGCCCCGGCACCCAGTCGACGTTGATCCCGGTCTCCGGGGCGCCGGTGAGGGCGAAGCCGTCGGTGAAGCGCGTCGGCGCCTGCCAGAAGGCCGCGGTGCCGCGATAGCGGTCGAGGAAGCGCCGGGCGATTGCCGGGTCATCCGCGACGACGGCCGCGGCCAGCGCCGACGTCTCCTCGTTCGCGAGCTCGGCCGCCTCGTCCGGGCCGTCGACGACGTCGACCGAGACGGTCGCGACGCGCTCCGCGTCGTTCGCCCACTCGTGGCCGAGGCGGACGTCGAGCGGGCCCAGCGCGGCGTGCTCCCGCGCCCGGTCGGTCCCGCGTGCCTCGATTCCGAGCCGTTCGAGCAGGACGACGATCGGCGGCAGCAACGCCGGCGCCGCCGCGCGATCGACGAGGAGCAGGTTGAGCCGGTTGCAGACTCCGAGCCGGTCGAGGCTGGCCTCGATCATCGCCTCGGCGACGGCCGGATCGGCGGACGCCGACAGGTAGAGGACGCCGCCGCCCTCGGCGTGGGCGAGCGTGCGGACGCCGTGCTCGGCGGCGTGCCGGGCGAGCGCGGCGGTGGTCTCACCGCTGCCGCGCAGGATCACGAGCGGGAGGAATCGCGGCAGCGACACGAGGGCTCGCGCGCCCTCGCGCTCCGGCGAGCGCACGAGCCCGATCGCCGCCGGCGGCAGCCCGGCCTCCGCCAGCGACGGGCGAAGGACGTCGTCGACGAGCGCCGTCACCGTTTGCAGCGCCGCCGAGCCGGTACGGAGCACGCCGCCGTTCAGGCTCTTCAGCAGCTGCCCGGCGACGTCGACCGCGACGTTCGGCCGCGCCTCGAAGTTCGCGCCGACGACGCCGATCGGGATCCGGAGCTCCGAGACCTCCAGTCCGTTCGGCAGTGTCCAGGCGGCAATCTCGCGATCGAGCGAGGGGAGGACGGCGAGCTCCCGCAGCTGGGCCTCGATCGCCGCCAGGCGTTCCGGGTCGAGGCGCAGCCGGTCGAGCGCCCCCTCGTCGAGGTCGGCTTCGGCGGCGGCGAGATCGGCCTCGTTCGCAGCGAGCACGCGGTCGTGCTCGGCCGAGAGCCGCGCTGCCGCGAGGGCGAGCGCCGACGCGACAGCGTCGTCGGTGAGCAGCGGCACTGCTGCGTGCGCGGCCGCTGCCTCCCGCTCGACCGATTCCAGGATCGTCATCGCGTGGTCAGGCCGAGGCGCGCGCTCGCGCTTCCTCGATCACCTGCTCGGCCTCGACGCGGTTGCCGTAGCCACGCGTCTCCGTCTTCTTCGCCTCGAGATCCTTGTAGACCTGGAAGAAGTGCTCGATCTCGTCCCGGAACTCGGACGGGATGTCGTGGACGTCGTGGACGCGCATCCAGGCGGGATCGCGAAGCGGGACGAGGATCACCTTCTCGTCCGGGCCCTTCTCGTCGGTCATGTGGAAGACGCCGACCACGCGCGCGCGGATCCGGCAGCCGGGGAAGGTCGGCTCGCCGACGAGCACGAGCGCGTCGAGCGGGTCGCCGTCCTCACCGAGCGTCCCCTCGATGAAGCCGTAGTCGGCCGGATAGCTCATCGAGGTGAAGAGGCGCCGGTCGAGGACGACGTGGCCGGTGGCCGCGTCGACCTCGTACTTGTTCCGCGAGCCCATCGGCACCTCGACGAAGACCATGACGTCCATGGCGCCCGAGCCTACACTCGTCGCGTGGACGCCAATGCGCTGGAGGTACTCGAGTTTCCGGCGATCCGAGAGCGGGTTGCCGGCGCCGCCATGACCGACCACGGCGTCACGCTTGCGCGGGAGCTGACGCCCTCGTCCGACCCCGACGAGGTCGCGCGACGGCAGGCGCTGACGGCTGAGGCGATCGGGCTGCTGGTGGAGTCGCTCGAGCCGCCGCTGGACGGGATCCGCGACGTGCGTGAGCAGGCCGCACATGCAGCGCTCGGCGGCGCCCTCTCACCGAAGGCTCTCCGCCACGTCTCCGACACCGCCGGCGGCTCGCTGCGGGTACGCGCCGCTCTCGACGAGGGAGCGGCGCCGCTCCTCCGCGAGCTCGCGGAGGCCGTCGATCCGACGCTCGCGGCGATCGCAAAGGCGATCGACCGCGCCGTCGAGGAGGACGGCTCCGACCTGCGCGACAACGCGTCCCCGAGGCTGCGCAAGCTCCGCGGCGAGCTTCGCACCGGCCGGCAGCGGGTGCGCGACAAGCTCGAGCAGCTCGTTCGCTCGAGCGACCTGCGCGACCACCTGCAGGAGGACTTCATCACCCTCCGCGGCGGCCGGCCCGTGCTCGCCGTGAAGTCGAGCGCTCGCCGGAGCGTGCCCGGGATCGTCCACGACGCCTCCGACTCCGGCCAGACGCTCTTCGTCGAGCCGTTCGAGGTCGTCGAGCTCTCCAACCGCCAGTCCGAGGCGACGAGCGCCGAGCGCGAGGAGTTCGAGCGGATCCTGCGGGAGCTGTCGGCCGCCGTCGGCGAGGCTGCCAGGCTGCTGACCGCGGCGGTCGAGGCGACTGGGCAGATCGACCTGACGGTCGCACTCGGCACGCTCTCGCGCGGCTGGAAGGGCGCGCCAGTCGAGGTCTCGGAGGAGGTGCGGCTCGTGGCGGCACGTCACCCGCTGCTCGATCCCCGCTCGGCGGTGCCGATCGACCTCGACCTCGCCCGGCTGCGCGCGCTCGTGATCAGCGGCCCGAACACCGGCGGCAAGACGGTGGCGCTGAAGACACTCGGGCTCGCGGCGCTCCTGCACCAGGCCGGACTTCGGCCTCCCGCCGAGACGGCTGCGCTGCCCGTCTTCGATCAGGTGCTGGCCGACATCGGCGACCGGCAGTCGATCGAGATGAGCCTCTCGACCTTCTCCGGCCATGTCGCCAGCATCGTCGCGATCCTGAACGCCGCCGGCGAGCGCTCGCTCGTGCTCCTCGACGAGCTCGCCTCGGGCACGGATCCCGTCGAGGGCTCGGCGCTCGCGCAGGCGCTCGTCGCGCGGCTCGCCGAACAGGCGCGGCTGACGCTCGTGACCACCCACTACCCCGAGCTGAAGGAATGGGCGAGCGCGACCGAGGGGGTCGCGAACGCCGGCACCGGCTTCGACCCCGATACGCACGCGCCGCTCTACCGCGTCGCGCTCGGCCGGCCCGGAACATCGCACGCGCTCCAGATCGCAGAGCGCCTCGGGCTCGATGCGGGCGTCGTCGCGTCGGCCCGCGAGCTCGTGACGCCCGAGCGGCTCCGGATCCAGGAGCTGCTCGCCGAGGCGGAGGCGGCAGAGCGGGCAGCAGTCGACGAGCGAACGTCCGCGGAGGCGGAGCGCGTCGATGCCGCACGGATCGCCGGCGACGTGCGCGAGCGCGAGCTGGAGCTCGAGATCGAGATCGCAGCGGTGAAGGCGTCGGCCGCGGCCGAGCGCGAGCGCGCCGCCGCCGAGGCGCAGCGCGACCTGGCCGCGGCGCGCGAGGAGCTGGCGGCACTGCGCGAGGAGATCCGCATCGCCCGACGGCGCGACCGCGAGTCGCGCCGGACGACACCCGCCGCAGCCCGCGAACGCGACCGGCGGCTCGGCGCCGCAGCCGATCGCGCCGTCCGCGCAGAGCGCGCGATCCGTGACCTCGACGAGCCGCTGCCCTTCACGGGGCCGCTGGCGACGGGCGATCCGGTCGAGGCGCCCGGGCTCGGCGTGCACGGGACGATCGTCGCGATCGAGGGCGAGGAGGCCGAGGTCGTGGGAGCGGCGGGGCACCGGCTCCGGATCCCGCTCGCCCGGCTACGCCCGTCGCGCAAGCGCGAGCCGGAGGCGGAGGCGCCGGTCAAGGTCGTCGCCGCGGCGCGCGGCGACGTCTCCGACGAGCTCGACGTGCGCGGGCAGCGGGCGCAGGAGGCGCGCGAGGCGGTGCGCTCGTTCGTCGACGACGCCGCGCTGGCAGGCCTCCCGAGCGTGCGCGTGATCCACGGCCGCGGCACCGGCTCCGTGCGCGCCGCCGTGCGTGAGGAGCTCGACGCGCACCCGCTGGTCGACCGGCGCGAGAGCGACTCCGCCGACGGCGCCACGATCGCGCACCTCGAGAGCTAGCTCGGCTCCTCGACGACCTTCGCCGCGTAGAGCTGGTACGGGAGCGCCTCGAGCACGCGCAGGCGCGGCTCCGGGACGTCGAAGAAGCGCTCGAGCGCCACCGGCTGCAGCCACGCCAGGTCGGCGCGCGACGCGAGCACACGCGACACCGCGGAGCGGTCACCGCCGAGCGCCACGTGCTCGACGCGGTCTCGCCACGGCTCGAGCACGCGCGCCGCTTCGGCGGCGGCCGCGTCGACGAGCTCCCGCTCCTGCTCTCCTCGCCGCCGCCGGAAGCGGTTCGAGGACGAGCCGCCTTTCTTGTGGCGGCCCTTGACGAAGCGCGTGCCGACCTTCGAGGCGACGAGGCGCTCCCCCTCGAAGACGCCGACGGCGTAGCCGCCCATCCGCACCAGGAGGACGGCGACCCTGGGCGCGGCTGCAAGCGCGTCCAGCAGCGGCTCGGCCCGCACGACGGCGTACTCGCCCTCGTGCTCGAGCCCGAACGGCGGCGTGACCGTGAGCACGGCCTCGTCGAGCTCGATCCGGGCGCTCCCGCCCCCGTAGACGGTGCGGCCAGGCGTACCCTCGAGGGCCGACAGGCGCTTGGCGAGATTGGCGCGGCCGATGTAGCGGGTCTCCGTCACGCGGGCCACAATGGCACGGATGGCTACCGCACATGGCGCCTCGACCGCCAACCAGCCGCCGCCGCTCGCGGGCTACAACCTCTACGAGCAGGACGCGGCCCTCGTCGAAGGAGTGCGCCGAGAGGGTGGCGCGCCCTGGGAGGAGCAGGTTGCGGCGTTCGGGGAGCTGCTCGGCGGCGAGCCGCTCGAGTGGGGCCGCCTCGCGAACGAGCATCCGCCGCGGCTGCGCACGCACGACCGCTACGGGGAGCGCGTCGACGAGATCGAGTTCCACCCCGCCTGGGACTCGCTGCTCCGGCTCGGGCTCGAAGCGCAGGTGCAATCGCTGCCCTGGGTCGACCCGCGTCCCGGAGCGCAGGTCGCGCGCGCGGCGCTGTTCATGCTGCTCGGCCAGGTCGAGGCAGGGGTCGGGCTGCCCGCTCTCGATGACCTTCGCCGCCGTGCCGGCAGCTGCGTGCCCAGCCCGACCTCGCCGCCGAGTGGATCCCGCGCCTGACCGGCGGCGACGCGCTCTGCGGGATGGCGATGACCGAGCGCCAGGGCGGCTCGGACGTGCGCGCGAACGAGACGGTGGCGCGGGCGGTCGGCGACGCCTGGGAGCTCGACGGGCACAAGTGGTTCTGCTCGGCGCCGATGAGCGACGCCTTCCTCGTGCTCGCGCAGGCGCCGGCCGGGCTCTCGTGCTTCCTGCTCGAGCGGCCGCAGCCCGGCTTTCGGATCGAGCGGTTGAAGGACAAGCTCGGCAACCGCTCGAACGCGTCGGCGGAGATCGCGCTCGACGGTGCGGTCGCGCGGCTCGTCGGCGAGGAGGGACGCGGCCTGCGGACGATCCTCGAGATGGTCAACCACACGCGGCTCGACTGCGTCCTCGGCTCGACGGCGCTGATGCGGCGCGCGGTCGCCGAGGCGACCCACCACGCCGCCCACCGGAGCGCCTTCGGCCGCCTCCTCGCCGAGCAGCCCTTGATGCAGAACGTCCTCGCCGACCTCTGCGTCGAGTCGGAGGCCGCGACGGTGACCGCCCTCCGGCTCGCCCGCGCCTATGACGAGGGAGACGGGCCGTTCCGGCGGATCGCGACGGCGGTCGCGAAGTTCTGGATCTGCAAGCGGACGCCGCCGCTCGTCGCCGAGGCGCTCGAGTGCCTGGGTGGCAACGGCTACGTCGAGGAGTCGCAGCTGCCGCGCCTCTACCGCGAGAGCCCGCTCAACTCGATCTGGGAGGGATCCGGGAACGTCAACGCGCTCGACGTCCTACGCGCGCTCGGCCGCGAGCCCGAGACCGCGGAGGCGTTCCTGGCAGAAGTGCGCCTCGTCGCCGGCGCCGACGCGCGGCTGGACGCTGCGATCGAGCGTCTCGAGCGCGAGCTCGGCGATCCCGACGAACAGGGGGCGCGGCGGCTGCTCGAGCTGCTCGCGGTGACGCTGCAGGGATCGCTGCTCGTCCGCCACGGCGCGCCCGAGGTTGCGGCCGCGTTCTGCGCCTCGCGGCTCGAGCGTCCCGGCGGCGTCTACGGGACGCTTCCTGCCGGCCTCGACCTGGCGGCGATCGCCGAGAGGCACAGACCGCAGCTCGACGGATAAGCTCGGCTCATGGCCGTGGAGATCCACTACTGCCCCGTCTGAGGGGGCTACGACCGACGGGCCGCGAGTCTCGCGGCCGTGCTGAACGGCAGCGGCATCGCGGCCTCGATCGTCGAGGGCGCGAAGAGCCAGTTCGACGTGCTCTCCGACGGCGAGCTCGTCTTCTCGAAGCAGCGGGAGGGGCGCTTCCCGGAGGAGGACGAGGTGCTCGGGCTGCTCTCTACGCCCCGCTGAAGCGGGGAGCGCGCTTCTCGAGGAAAGCCTGGACGCCCTCGGCGAAGTCGGCCGTGCCGGTCGCGGCCTGCTGCAACTCGGCCTCGAGCGCCAACTGCTCCTCCAGCGTCGCGTTGTAGGCGTGCTCGAAGAGACGCTTCGTCAGCCCGATCCCGCGAGTCGGCAGTGCGGCGTAGAAGCCGGCGAGCTCGGCGGCACGGGCGGCCAGCCCGTCGCCCTCGACGACCTCCGAGACGAGCCCCCACGCGTGGGCCTCGGCAGCCGTGAGCTTGCGGTTCGACGTCATCCACTCGAACGCGCGTGCGAAGCCGAGCAGGCGGTGAACGAACCACGACCCGCCCGAGTCGGGCACGAGGCCGATGCCGATGAAGCCGGGCACGAACGTCGCCACATCGGCCGCGATTCTGATGTCGCACGCCGCCGCGAGCGAGAGCCCGGCGCCGGCACATGGCCCGTTGACGGCGGCGACGACCGGCTTCTCGAGTCCCCGGATCAGTCGGATGTTCGGGTGGTAGGTCTGCTCGAGCCGGTCGCGGATCGAGCCAGGCGCCTCCTGGAACTCCTTCAGGTCCTGTCCGGAGCAGAAGCCGCGGCCCGCGCCGGTGATCACGACCGCCCGGACGTCCGGCGAGCCGGCCTCCTCGAGCGCCTCGCGCAGGCGCGCGTGCAGCGCCGCATTGAACGCGTTGAAGACATCCGGCCGGTTCAGCGTGATCGTGAGGACGGCGCCGTCGCGCTCGGTCAGGACTTCGCTCACGGAAGCGACCCTAACGCGGCGCGGTCGAGCTCGTAGAGCTCTCCGCCGAGATGGCGGACGCCGGGCACCTTCGCGAGCAGGCGGAGCGACTTGTCGTTCGTCTCCTCGACCTCCGCGTAGACGCGCTCGCGGCCGACGCGGTCGAAGAGGTCCCGCGCCACTGCCGTTCCCGCCTCGAGCGCGATCCCCTGGCCCCAGTGGTCGGGGTGAAGGACGACGCCGAGTTCGAGCTCGTCCGGGTCGACGCCGCTCTCCTCGCCGATCGGATTCACCTCGACGAAGCCGATCGACTCGCCGCCGCGGAGGATCAGCCAGGAGCCGAAGTCCCGCTCGCGCCAGCTGGCGACGCGGCGCTCGACCTGGCCGGCCATCCGCTCGCGCGGCAGCGGCTCCTTGGTGCTCGTCGTCCCGATCACTGCGGGCGCGTTCCGAACCGCGAGCATCGCGTCGACGTCGCCCAGCGTCACCGGCCGGAGGACGAGGCGCTCGGTGCGGAGCTCCACTACTTCGAACGGTCGAGGAAGCTGCGGATCGCGCCCTGGGCCTCGTCGCCGAGCATCGAGAGCGCGAGCCAGTCGCGCGCGTGGCCGACCGTCTCGTGCCAGGAGATGTCACGCCACCAGTTCAGCTGCTGCTTCGCGTACCGCGTCGTCTCGGGGAGCTTGCGAGCGAGCTTCTCGACCCACTCGTCGACAACGGCGTCGAGCTCGGCCGCCGGCGCCGCTCGGTTGATCAGCCCCCACTCCGCCGCCTGCGCGGCCGGCACCTCGTCGCAGAGCAGGATCATCTCGCGGGCACGACGGTCGCCGATCATGATCGGCAGCCACTGGGTGGCGCCACCGGCAGGCACGGACCCGTGCTCGAGCCCGACGTGGCGGATGAAGGCGTCGTCGACCATCACGGCGAGGTCGCATCCCATCTGCAGCTCGTTGCCGCCCCCGACCGCGATCCCGTTCACGCGCGCGATTGTCGGCTTGCCGATCTCGCGCAGTCGGTCGTGCATGTCCTTGAAGGCCCCGAACCACTTCCAGTACTCCTTCGAGTTCCCGAGCAGGTCCTCGCCCCACGCGCGCAGGTCGGCTCCGACGCAGAACGCTCGGCCCGTGCCGGTGACGACGACGACCCTGATCTCGTCGTCCCAGGATGCGTCCTCGAATGCCCTCGCGAGCTCGCGCAGCATCCGGAAGTCGAAGGCGTTCAGCACCTCCGGCCGGTTCAGCGTCACCGTCGCGCGCGGGTAGTCCTTCTCGTAGACGATCCGCTCGAAGCCGAGCTCGTCGGGCGAGACCGGGCGGGGCTGGTCGGGCTCTGCCACTAGGAGAGCTCGACGAAGGCGACGGTGAACGGAATCCCCATCGCCATCGCGTCCTTGCCGCTCGCGGCGAACTCGTCGGAGCGGACGGCGGCCTTGAACGCGTCCATGTCGGCCCATTCGAACTCGGCGTAGTACGCGTACGGCGGGTCGCCGAACGGCGAGCCGAACACCTTGCCGTGGCGGAACGCGTCGCATCGCACCGGCCGCGTGAACTCTTCCAGGTGCCGCGCGTAGCGCTCCGGCTCGGGCTCCCGCTCGTACTGGATCACTGCTCGCACCATCTTCCGCTCCTTTGGCTCGGGACGTGCGGGAGCGTATAGCTTGCGGCTGTGTCCGGAGGAACGGCTGCAGCCGCCACGCTCGCAGTGATCGCCGGCCTCGCCGGCTCGATCCAGGTGGCGGTGATGGGCCGCTTCGGCGAGCGGGTCGGCTCGCTCGAGGCGCTCGCCGCGAACCTGGTCTTCTCGACGCTGATCGCGACGACGGTGCTGCTCGTCGCCCGTCAGAGCCTGGCCGGGTTCGGGGCCGCGGTGCACTCGCCGTGGTGGTACTGGGTCGGTGGCGGCGGGATGGGCGTCGTCGTCGTGCTGACGATCACGGTCGTGACGCCGCTGATCGGCACGGCCGCGACCATCGGGCTTCTGATCGCCGGACAGCTCGCGATGGGCGTCCTGATCGACCGCTATGGCTGGTTCGGCGTCGAGCAGGTGCCGCTCACCTGGCCGCGGCTACTCGGCGTGCTGCTGCTCGCGATCGGTGCGCTGCTGGCGTTGCGCAAGGCTTGAGCCACGGCGCGAAGGTCTGGGTCGCCCTCTGGACCGTCTACATCATCTGGGGATCGACCTACCTCGGGATCGAGCTCGCCGGCGAGACGATTCCACCGCTCTTCGCCGTCGCCTGGCGCTTCCTCGTGGCCGGCGCGCTCATGGCCGGCTGGGTCGCGTGGCGGCGCGGCCCCTCCGCGCTGCGCGTTTCACGGGCGGAGCTCGGCTCCGCCGCGCTGATCGGGCTGCTCCTGCCCGGCGCGAACGCGCTGCTCTTCGTCGCCGAGCAGGACGTGCCGATCGGGCTCGCCTCGCTCGTGATCGCGTCGGTGCCGCTCCTCGTCGTGGCGCTGCGGTTCGCCGGCGGCGACCGCCCCACCCGGGGCTCGCTGGTCGGCGTCGCGATCGGCTTTCTCGGAGTCGCGGTCCTGCTCCAGCTGGGAGGAGGAGCGAGCGCGACCGGGCTCGCGCTCGTCGTCGGCTCGGCGGTCGCATGGGCGGTCGGCTCGTATCTCTCGGGCCGGTTGCCGATGCCGAAGGACGCGTTCGCCGCGACGGCGCTGGAGATGCTGGCGGGCGGCCTCTTCCTGCTGCCGATCGGTCTGCTCGCGACCGACTTCGAGCCGGCCGAGTGGTCGGCCCGCTCGATCCTCGGCTGGTGGTACCTCGTCCTCTTCGGCTCGCTGATCGGGTACACGGCGTACGTGTGGCTGTTGCAGAACGCCCCGATCGGGAAGGTGGCGACCTACGCCTACGTCAATCCCGTCGTGGCGATCGCACTCGGCGCGATCGTCCTGCACGAGGAGCTGACTTGGCGGATCGTGCTCGGCGCGGCCATCGTGCTGGCGTCAGTGGCAGTCGTCGTTCGGCGTGAGTCCCTCCCGGCCGAGGCAGAGGCCGCACCGGCGGGGGCGGGACGAGTGTCTGACTAGGAGGGTTTGGCGGAATGGCGTTCGTCGTCGGGGTGCGATGCTCGTTCCGAGGCAAGGACGCGGGGAGCGCCGATAGCCGGAGCTATCGGCGCGACTGAGGACGCAGCATCGGGACGAGCAGCGCGGCCCGGCGGCTCAGCCGCTATTGCGCCAAACCCTCCCAGAGCGCGATGTCGTCGGGACGAACGGGGATCCGCGCCAGCTCGCGGCCGGTGGCGTCCCGCAGAGCCGAGACGACCGCCGCGGACGAGACCACGGTCGGCGGCTCGCCGACGCCCTTGACGCCGTAGGGGGCATCGGGCTCCGCATCCTCGACCAGCTCGGTCGTGACCGGCGGCATGTCGAGCGCGGTCGGGATCAGGTAGTCCGTGAAGCTCGCGTTCGTGATCAGCCCGTCGCGGGTGCGGATCTCCTCCATCAGCGCGAGACCGAGACCCTGCGCGGTGCCGCCCTCGATCTGCCCCTCGACGGCGAGCGGGTTGATCGCCTTGCCGACGTCCTGGGCGGTGCCGATCCAGACCACACGCGTCAGCCCGAGCTCGACGTCCACCTCGGCGACCACGCGCATCGCGGCGACGGCGAAGGAGACGTGGGCACGCTCGCCGGTGATCTGGCCGGTGTCGGGGTCGAGCGGCGTCGTCCGCGGGTGGCGGTAGACGCGCTCGACGTCCACCTCCCCACCGGCACGCCGCTGCTCCTCGAGCGCGGCTCGGCACGCATCGCGAACGGCGCCGGCGGCCATCCACGTCATCCGCGAAGCCGAGGCCGAGCCGGCCGAGCCGACCGCCGCCGTTCCCGGCGGTGCAAGCCTGACGTCGTCCGTGCCCAGCTCGGTCCGCGCGACCTGGAGGATCACGTCGGTGACGCCCTGTCCGACCTCCGCCGAGGCGCAGTGGATCTCCGCCGAGCCGTCGGCGCGGAGCAGGACGCGCGCGGCGGTGAAGTCGTCGAAGCCCTCCGAGTAGCAGATGTTCTTGAACCCGACCGCGAAGCCGACGCCGCGCTTGACGCCCTCGCCACGGGTCGTGTTCCCGGCGCCGCCGGGCAGCCGGATCGCCTCGCGCGGCAGCGCCTCCTGCTCGGGAACGGGCAGCGCGGCTGCGCGGCGGATCACCTCCGCCGTCGGCAGGACGCCCTCGATCACCTGCCCGGTCGGCAGGGTGTCGCCGCTGCCGAGTGCGTTCAGGAGCCGCAGCTCGACCGGATCGATTCCGAGCTCGGCCGCCAGCTTGTCCATCTGCGCCTCGGCCGCGAAGCATGTCTGCACGGCCCCGAACCCGCGCATGGCGCCGCAGGGCGGGTTGTTCGTGTAGACGCAGGTCGACTCGATCAGCGCGTTCGCGGCCTTGTAGGGGCCGATCGCGAAGCAGGCGGCGTTCGAGGTCACGGCGGTCGAGCTGGAGGCGTAGGCGCCGCCGTCGAGCAGGATCCGCATCCTGACGTTGACGAGCTCACCGGCCCGCGTCGCACGGTGCTCGCACCAGATCCGCGCCGGGTGCCGGTGGACGTGGCCGAAGAAGGACTCCTCGCGGTTGTAGACGATCTTGACCGGCCGCTTCGTGTGCAGCGCGAGCAAGGCGCCGTGGATCTGCATCGAGAGGTCCTCGCGGCCTCCGAACGCCCCGCCCACTCCGGCCAGGTGGATGCGCACCAGCTCCGGCGCCAGGCCGAGGCACGGCGCCACCTGATCGCGGTCGACATGCAGCCACTGGGTCGCGACGTAGACGTCGACGCCGCCCTCGCCGTCGGGGACGGCCAGGCCCGACTCCGGGCCGAGGAACGCCTGATCCTGGATGCCGATGTCGTAGACGCCGGTGACGGTCACGTCTCCCTCGGCCTCGGGATCGCCGTGCCGGATGACGAGGTGGCGGACGACGTTCGGGCGCTCGTCCTCGCGGTAGCCGTGCGCCATCGTCGGCCGATCGGGGTGGAGCGGCTGCTGCTCGGTCGCGCGCTCCATGTCGACGACCGGCTCGAGCAGCTCGTACTCGACGCGGACGGCGGCTGCAGCACGGCGCGCCTGCTCCGGCTCTTCGGCGGCGACGAGCGCCACCGGCTCGCCGTAGTAGCGCACGCGCTCGGCGGCGAGCACCGGCTGGTCTGCGAACTCGAGCCCGTACGTCTTCTGGCCCGGCACGTCGGCGTGCGTGAGCACCGCGTGCACGCCTGGCATCCGAACCGCCTGCGAGATGTCGAGCTCGACGATCCTCGCGTGCGCGTGCGGGCTGCGGACGGTGACGCCCCAGAGCATCCCGGCCGCGCTCAGGTCGCTCGAATAGGCGAACTCGCCCGTGACCTTCGGCGTCGCATCGTGCCGCGTGGCCGGGTCGCCGATGCGGCCGAGCTGGAGCTTCGTCGGCTGTGTCGTGCTCATGCGCGCGACGCTGCGAGCCGGACGGCGTCGAAGATCTTCGCGTAGCCGGTGCAGCGGCAGAGGTTGCCGGAGAGCTCCTCGCGGATGACGTCGTCGCTCGGGCTCGGCACCCGCTCGAGCAGCGCCGCGGTCGCGACGACGAGCCCCGGCGTGCAGAAGCCGCACTGGACGGCGCCGGCCTCGACGAACGCCAGCTGGACTCGGTGGAGCCCGTCGTCGGAGCGGAGTCCTTCGACCGTCGTCACCTCGTGCCCGTCCGCCTGGGCCGCGAGCACGAGGCACGCACACACCAGATCGCCGTCGAGAAGCACGGAGCAGGAGCCGCACTCGCCCTGCTCGCAGGCGTTCTTCGAGCCGGGCAGCTCGAGCGTGTCGCGCAGTGCGGTCAGCAGGCTCTCGCCCGCCCAGACGTCGGCCTCGCGCGGCTCGCCGTTGACCGTGAGCCGGATCTTCACGCAAGAACCCTGTCGAGCGCGCGCTTCGTCAGCACGGTGAGCGCGTGGCGGCGATAGGCGGCCGTGCCGCGGACGTCGTCGATCGGGCTGGCAGCGGCGGCGACGAGCGCGGGGAAGTCGGCGCGCGCGTCGAGCGGCGCAGTCACGAGCGCGGGCACCGGGCCGGCCGAGCCGTAGGCCGCGCGCAGCTCACCGCGCTCGCGGTCGACCCCGACGGCGAGGGAGCAGACCGCGATCACCATCGCGTTTCGCGGCCCCACCTTCATGAACGTCTGCGGCTGCCGGCTCGGGTCGATCCGGACCGCCAGGACGAGCTCGTCCTCGGCGAGCGCGCTCCGCTTCGGGCCGAGGAAGAACTCCGTCAGCGGCAGCGTGCGCACGCCGCGGATGCTGCCGAGCTCGACCGTCGCGTCCTCGACGAGCAGAGGCGGATGCGCGTCGCCGGCAGGGGAGGCGGTGCCGAGGTTGCCGCCGATCGTGCCGCGATTGCGGATCTGGGGCGACCCGACCGTGCGCGACGCCTCAGCCAGCGCGGGGAGGAGCTCCGCGAGCTCCGGCTGCATCGCCTCGGTGTAGGTCAGGCCGGCGCCGAGACGCACGGATCCGTTGTCGCGCGCCCACCCCTTCAGCTCCGGGACCTCGGCGAGATTGAGGATCGTCTCGGGCCGCGCGCGGTCGAAGTTGAGCTCCACGAGCAGGTCGGTGCCGCCCGCGATCGGCCGTGCGTCGGGCCGCTCCGACTTCACGCGCAAGGCCTCGTCGAGCGCTCGGGGCGTGATGACCTCCACGCGACCAACGATACGGTACGGAGAGATGAAGTCCCTGCTCGCCGACGCGCACGTGCTGACGATGGACGACGCGGGGACGGAGCTCGAAGCGGCCTGGATCCTGGTCGAGGACGGCTTCGTGGCAGCGGTCGGGACGGGCGAGGAGCCGGAGGCGGACGAGCGCACCGGGCTCGGCGGCGCGGTTGTCATGCCCGGCCTCGTCAACACCCACCATCACCTCTACCAGACGCTCACGCGCGCCCGTGCCCAGCAGGCGACGCTCTTCGAGTGGCTCGTCGAGCTCTATCCGACCTGGGCACGGATCGACGCCGAGGCCGAGTACGCCGCCGCGCGCACCGGGATCGCCGAGCTGATGCTCTCGGGCTGCACGACCGTCTTCGACCACCACTACGTCTTCCCGCGCGGCCGTACCGGGCTTATCGAGGCGGAGGTGCAGGCGGCCAGGGAGCTCGGCTGCCGGCTCGTCGCCTCGCGCGGGTCGATGGACCTCGGCGTCTCGGACGGCGGACTGCCGCCGGACGAGCTCGTCGAGGACATCGACGCCGTGCTCGCCGACACGGAGCGGCTCGCGGGCGAGCTGCACGAGAGCGGGCCGGGCGCGCGGATCCAGATCGCAGTCGCACCCTGTTCGCCTTTCTCCGTCACCGGCCGGCTGATGACCGAGTCGGCCGAGCTCGCGCGCCGCCTCGGCCTCAACCTGCACACGCACCTCGCCGAGACGGTCGAGGAGGAGGCGTACTGCCAGGAGCTGTACGGCTGCACGCCGGTCGAGTACCTCGACTCGCTCGGCTGGCTCGACGGCGACGTCTGGTGCGCGCACTGCGTCCACCTCTCCTCGCCCGAGATCGTGCGTTTCGCCGAGAGCGGAACCGGGGTCGCCCACTGCCCGACGTCGAATCTCCGCCTCGGCGCCGGCGTCGCTCCGGTGCGGGAGCTGACCGACGCGGGCGTGCGCGTCGGGCTCGGCGTCGACGGCTCCGCCTCGAACGAGCGCAGCCATCTCTTCAACGAGGTCAAGCAGGCGCTGCTCGTCGCGCGCGGACGCGGCGGCCCGACCGCGATGACGGCGCGCGAGGCGATCCGGCTCGGCACGCGCGGCGGTGCCGGCGTGCTCGGCCGCGACGACATCGGCGCGATCGCGCCGGGGATGTGCGCCGATCTCGCCGTGTGGGGCATCGACGGGCTCGCGGTCGCGGGAGCCGCCGATCCGGTCGCCGGCCTCGTCTTCGCGGGCGCGGATCGTGTCGACCGGCTCTACGTCGGCGGCGAGCTCGTCGTTCAGGGCGGCGCGCTCGTGCGGGCGGACGAGAGCGCGATCGCCCGCGAGCACCGGGCGCATGCGAGGAGATTCGCCGCGTAGTAGGTTCGTCCGGATGATCTCGCTGTCGACGCATGTGCTCGACACAGGCGCGGGCAGGCCCGCGGACGGCGTGCTGGTCGTCCTCTACCGCGGCGACATGTTCATGGCCGAGACACGAACCGATGCCGACGGCCGCGCGCAGCTCTCCGACGATCTCGATCCCGGCACGTACCGCCTCGTCTTCCACCCTCCTTCGCCGTTCTTCAAACGAGTCGAGCTCGAGGTCGACCTGGACGACGGCCACTACCACGTCCCGCTGCTCGTCTCTCCGTACTCGTGCGCGAGCTACCGCGGCAGCTGAGCGTCGAGGAGCTGACGCCGCTGTTCTCGGGCCGGACGCGGCTCGTGGAAGAGCTGGCCGGCCGTCGGGATCCGCTCGCCGCCGCCGAGGAGGTCGCGCTGGCACTGCCCGAGCCCGACCAGGTCGCCGCACTCGCGACGCACCCGCGGATCGGTGAGCCCTCGGAGGAACAGCGCGGCGCCGAGCCCGAGGTGCTGGAGGAGCTGGCGCGCCTGAACGAGGAGTACGAGCGGCGCTTCGGCTTCGAGTTCGTCGTCTTCGTGAACGGCCGCACCCGCGCCGAGCTGCTGCCGGTGCTGCGCGAGCGGCTGGAGCGGACCCGCCGCGAGGAGCTCGAGACGGGCCTGCGTGCGCTCTGCGCGATCGCACGGTCCAGATGGGAACAGCACAGGTGGACGCGGACTACCTGAGAGATCTCGCGGACCTCGTGCTGCGGATGCTGCACGTCGTCGCCGGGATCGCCTGGATCGGCGCATCCTTCTACTTCATCCGGCTCGACCTCGGGCTCGCGCCGCCGCGGGAGCCGAAGGAGGGCGTCGCGGGGGAGTACTGGGGCGTCCACGGCGGCGGCTTCTACCACTCGCAGAAGTACACGGTCGCGCCGCCGAAGCTGCCCGAGCACCTGCACTGGTTCAAGTGGGAGGCGTACACGACCTGGCTCTCCGGCTTCGCGCTGCTCGTCGTCCTCTACTGGCTCGACGCCGACACCAGGCTCGTCGATCCCGCCGTCGCCGACCTCGACACCTGGCAGGCGGTGGGCCTGTCGGCGGCGGGACTCGCGCTCGCCTGGCTCGTCTACGACCTCGCGTGCCGCCTCCTGATCGAGGACCGGCTCGTCGCCATCGCGGTCGCGGCACTCGTAACGGTCTCCGCCTTCGCCGCAGGCGAGCTCTTCGCGGCGCGGGCGTCGTACCTCCAGGTCGGCGCGATGCTCGGGACGATCATGGCCGCGAACGTCTTCTTCGTGATCATCCCGGCGCACCGGGAGCTGGTGCGCGCGAAGCAGGAGGGGCGCGAGCCGAATCCCCTCCCCGGGCTGCGTGCCAAGCAACGCTCGGTGCACAACAACTACCTGACCCTGCCGGTCGTCTTCACGATGCTGGCCGGCCACTTCCCGCTCGCCTTCGGGAGCGACCACGCCTGGCTGGTGCTGCTTGCGATCTTCGCGATCGTTGCCGCGATCCGGCATTTCTTCAACCGCTGGCACACCGGCCGGCGGGACTGGTGGATCCTCGGAGCGACCGGCGCGGCCGCCGTTGCGCTCGCGTTCGTGCTCGCCCCGGACGACGTCGCGGCGACGGATGTCCCGGACGATGCCGTCGCGCAGAGCATCGTCACGGAGCGCTGCCAGACCTGCCACTCGGGAGCATCGGCACCGCTCGGCGTCCGGCTCGAGACGCTGGCGCAGATGGAGCAGCACGCGGACGAGATCGCGCGCCAGGTGTCGGCGCGGTCGATGCCGCCTGGGAACGCGACCGGGCTGACGGACGCGGAGCGCGCGCAACTGATCGCCTGGGCCGAGGCCCGCGGATAGGGTCCGAGCATGCTCGAGATCACCGCTGCCGGAATGCGCTTCGTCGCCCGCTGGGAGGACGAGCTCGCCCCGAGGACGGTGGCGGCCTTCAAGGGGATCCTCCCGCTCGAGGACCGGATCATCCACTGCCGCTGGAGCGGCGAGTCGAACTGGATCCCGTGGGGCGACCGCGACCTCGGCATCGGCCCCGAGAACGCGACCAGCTACCCGCACCCCGGCGAGCTCGCGCTCTACCCCGGCGGCGAGAGCGAGACGGAGCTGCTCTTCCCCTACGGCTACTGCTCCTTCGCGAGCAAGGCGGGGCATCTCTGGGCAAACCACTTCGCCACCCTCGTCGAGGGCCAGGAGCAGCTGAAGGAGCTCGGCCGGCTGACGCTGTGGGAGGGCGCGCAACCGATCTCGTTCCGCGAGTTGTAGACGCGGCTACGGCCTGGTCGTAGGGTGGCGGTGTATCTACGCCCCGAGGAGGCGATATGCGCGTCAAGCTCTGCTCGCTCATCTCTGCGGCCTCCCTGACGATCTTCGCGGCGCTCGCCGGCACGGCGACGGCGGCGACCGCGCCGACGGGCCCGCCGACCGCGACCGGCACGGGCGGCGCTGCCGCGACGGTGGAGACGCTCGCGACTCAGGCAGCCGTCGACACCCTCCGCCGCGGCGGCAACGCCGTCGACGCCGCGGTCACCGCCGCCGCGGTGCTCGGCGTGACCGAGCCGTTCTCGTGCGGCATCGGCGGGGGCGGCTTCCTGCTGCTCCGGACCGCAGGCGGCGCCGTCACCTCGATCGACCACCGCGAGACCGGTCCGGCGGCGATGCGCGTCGACTCGTTCTGGGAGAACGGGGCGGCGCTCCCCTTCACCCCGGCCCGTTACAGCGGGCTCTCCGTCGGCGTCCCCGGCACGGTCGCCGGCTGGGCGAAAGCACTCGAGAGCTACGGAACGATCTCGCTCGCGCAGGCCTTGCAGCCCGCGATCCGGGTCGCTCGCGACGGCTTCGTGATCGACAGCACCTTCTTCGACCAAACCCAAGGGAACGTCGACTTCTTCGACGACGTCCCGGCCTCGGCAGCGCTCTTCCTCGACCCGGACGGGACACCGAAGGACGTCGGCACCGTCTTCCGGAACGCAGACCTCGGACGCGCGTACGAGCGAATTGGGAAGCTCGGGGCGAAGGGCTTCTACCGCGGCGCGATCGCCGACGCGCTCGTCGAGACCGTGCAGCGACCGCCGGTGGCGCCGACGGCGAATCACGTGTGGCGGCCGGGCCTGATGACGATGCGCGACCTACACACGTATGCGGCACCCGAACGGGCGCCGACGCGCATGTCGTACCGCGGGCTCGACGTCTACGGGATGGGGCCGCCCTCGAGTGGCGGCTCGACCGTCGGCGAGGCGCTCAACATCCTGGAGGGCTATCCGCTCGCGACGGAGACCCGCGAGCGACAACTGCACCTGTTCCTGGAGGCGTCGCGCTACGCGTTCGCCGACCGCGGCGCGTACCTCGGCGACGAGGACTTCGTCGACGTCCCACTTCGCGGCCTGCTGTCGGACGAGTTCGCGGCGACGCGACGGGCCCTGATCACGGAGACCGCCGCGCCGGGGGCCGTCCCGCCCGGCGACCCATGGCCGTTCGACGGTGCCCTCAACCTGCTGCTCGCGGGCACGTCGGGAGCGAAGGAGGGCGTCTCGACGACGCACCTCAGTGTCTCCGACCGCTGGGGGAACGTCGTCTCCTACACGTTCACGATCGAGTCGACCGGCGGCTCCGGGCTAGTCGTGCCCGGCTGGGGCTTCCTGCTCAACAACGAGCTGACGGACTTCGACTTCGCGCTCCTGAACCACCCGAACAGCGTCGCGGGCGGCAAGCGGCCGCGCAGCTCGATGTCGCCGACGATCGTCAACCAGGCAGGCCGGCCGCTGCTGACGGTCGGCTCGCCGGGCGGCTCGATGATTATCACCACTGTGCTGCAGCTGCTCCTCGATCGGCTCGACGCGGGCATGACGCTGCCGCAGGCGATCGCCGACCCGCGAGCGTCGCAGCGGAACGGCGCCACAACCGCAGCAGAGCCCGCATTCCGCGCCTCCCCGCTCGCGGCCGCGCTCGAGACGCGCGGCCACCGCTTCGTGACAGCGGCCGAGATCGGCGCCGCGACCGGGATCGAGTTCCTGCCGGCCGGCGGCGTCGTCGCGGCCGCGGAGCCGACGCGTCGCGGCGGCGGCAGCGCGATGGTGGAGTCGCCGGGCCCTAGCCGACCAGAAGTGCGCCCTAGTCGGTTTCGAGCCGAAGGTCGAAGCCGGCCGGGGCGTGCACGTTCACCATCCGCACGACCGTTTCGCCCTCGTTCGCGAACGTGTGCTGGAGGCCCGGCGGAACGAGCACGAACGTGCCCGGACCCGCGATGACCACCTCGTCCTCGACCGTGAACGTCAGCTCGCCCTCGAGGATGTAGAAGGCGTCGTCCTCGGCGGCGTGCGCGTGGATCGGCGGCCCGCCGCGGTGCGGCTGGATCTCGATCACCGCGAGGTTGAAGCGCGGCGTGTCGGCGCTGCGCGCGAGGAACTCGACGTTGCCGACGCGGTGGCCCTCGCCCGGCTTGACGACGACGGCCTTCATCCCACCAGCCTCCGCAGCGCGCCCGTGAGCGCGTCGACCGCGAGCGAGATGTCCTCCGGCGAGCTCAACTCGGCCGGATTATGGCTGACACCGCCGTTCAGGCTGCGGACGAAGAGCATCCCGGAGGGGACGCCGGCGCTCGCGAGAATCCCGGCATCGTGGCCGGCGCCGGAAGGCAGCTCGAGCACCGGTACGCCGAGCGCCTCCACCTCGGCTCGCAGCGCCGCGCGGATCTCCTCCGACATCGGCGACGGCTCGGTCCGGATCGGCTCCTCGATCTGGAGCGCTGCGGCAAGCCTGTCGAGCCGCTCGGCATCCGGAGCGCGAGCATCGACGGAGACGACGACGCGGCCGGGGATCACGTTCGTCCCGCCCGGCTCGACCGTGACCTGGCCGACGGTCGCCACCGCGCCGTCGATCCCGCGGGCGGCCTCACGCGCCTGCAGGACGAACTCGGCCGCCTCGACGAGCGCGTCCTGGCGCACGTCCATCGGCGTCGTGCCGGCGTGGCCGGGCGTGCCTTCGAAGGTTCGACGGCCGCGGACGTAGCCGACGATCGCGGTGACCACGCCGAGCGGCGCGTCGGCGCGAAGGAGCGTCGGCCCCTGCTCGATGTGAAGCTCGACGTAGGCATCCGGCCGCGCCGTGCAGCCGCGGCTGCCGGCGCAGCCACGCTCCTCGTCGCGGAAGACGACGACGCCGAGGCCCGGAGCTCTCAGCCGCTCGACCGCCTCGATCCCGGCGACGACGCCGAGCGTCCCGTCGAACCGCCCCGCGCCGGGGACGGTGTCGAGGTGCGAGCCGGTCCAGACTTCCCGCGTGCCGCCGGGGATCCGGCCGATCAGGTTCCCCGCCGCGTCGACCTCGACCTCGAGCCCCGCGTCGCGGAACCAGCCCGTCGCCAGCGCGTGTGCCGCGTCCTCCGCCGGCGAGTAGCCGATCCGGTCGCCGAGCGCCGCAAGCTGGTCGAGCCGGTCGAGAATCCGCATCGGCAGAGCCTAGATGGGTCGCGGTTGACTCACTGCTCCCGACGGGACTAGTGTCGTTTGCATCTATTGCGACTCCTCGCCGGTGGCGGGGAGGGAAGGAGGCTCGATGAGCCGACCCACGCTGAGAAGAGCGCTGCTGCTCGTCCTCGTCGCAGGCGTCGCGGCCTTGCCGGCGAGTGCGCTTGCCGCACCGCCCCAGATCTTCCACGACCGCTTCTCCGACACGTTCGACGACGTCGACGTGTGCGGGATCACCGTCGACGTCGTCTCGGAGGGCGTGTTCACCGACAAGGTGTTCTTCGACGGAAGCGGCAACTTCGTCCGCTTCATGTCGACCGTCTCGGGCAAGACGACATACACCGCCGCAGACGGAAGAGCGGTCGTCGTGCAGTTCGCGAACCAGTTCGTCGACGGCGGACCGATCATCGACGAGGCGGCAGGGACGATCACGTTCGTCACCACCTACAAGGGCCTGCCGGAAAAGATCCAGACGGCAGGCGGCCCAGTCCTCCTCCGCGACGCCGGCGTGATCACGTTCGCGGACACGTTCGACCTCGCTACAGGCGCCTTCATCTCCAGCGAGACCATCGTCAAGGGACCGCATCCGGAAGCGGACAGCGACTTCCAAGCTTTCTGCGAGGTGTTCACAGCGGCACTCGGATAGGTCGACACGACTGACGCAGGCGGGGCGGCTACCGGGGTCGCAGCCCCGCCTGCTCGAGCTCGGCGGCGACGAGCGCGTCGTAGCGGCCGGCCTCGAGGTCGCCGAGCGGATCCTTGGTGAAGCGCAGCAGCTCGCCGTACGGCAGCCCGAAGGCAGCCCGCATCGCGATCAGCCGACGCCGCTCGGGGGACAGCTCGCCCACCGCCCGCGCTGCCGCATTGAGCAACCGCACCTGCCGCACCCGCGGCGGGACGGCCAGCAGCAGGAGCACCGCCGCGGGGAGGGCGAAGAAGAGGAAGCCGAGCAAGTTGGCCAGGTCGTGCGCGGCACCGGAGCCGCCGCGACCGAGATCCTCGACCTCTCCGCCCGAGCCCTCGCCGGCGCCCCGGAGCGCGTCGCCCAGGTCGTCGCCGATCACCGGCGTGCCGTCGACGGCGTCGGCCGCTGCGTCGAAGCCGCCGCCGATGCCTCTGCCCGCCGACTCGACGCCCTCGCCGAGCACGGCCAGCCGGTCGACTGCGTCGTGCACCTCGAGCGCGATCAGGCCGAAGAGGACGAGCGCGAGCACGACGGCGAGGTCGCGGGCCATCAGGTCGATCCTTCTGGCGGGCTGATCCGGGTAGATGCGCATGCTCGCCGCCTACCCGATTCGGCGCGCCGCAAGCGCCGCAGCAGCCAGACGCCGGCAAGCGG
This sequence comes from uncultured Gaiellaceae bacterium, assembly GCA_963820695.1. Classification (GTDB taxonomy): domain Bacteria; phylum Actinomycetota; class Thermoleophilia; order Gaiellales; family Gaiellaceae; genus Gaiellasilicea. The sequence goes on from CAWGAP010000003.1 coordinate 450,038, forward strand.
AAACAGCGCCGCGACGCCGAACGCCACCTGCCACGACGTCCACGAGACGAGGGCCGCGAACGCGACGGGCGCACCGACGCCGCTGGCCGAGAGCACCGTCTGCTGAAGCCCGATCGCGGCCCCGCTCCGGCGACCGCCCAGCTCTGCCGCGATCGTGAACGAGAGCCCGTTCCAGGCCATCGAGATCGCGGTTGCGACGATGATCGCGGCCGCGGCGAGGCTCCCGGCTCCGGTCGCCGTGACTGCGACGAGAGCGATCGAGAGGGTCATCGCCAGTCCGACGTTCCGCAACGGCCGGATCCGAGAGCCGGTCAGGTCGGACCAGCGGCCGACGCCGATCCGCAACGCCGCCGCGGCGACCTGCGAGGCGGCGAGCGCGGCGGACGCCGCTCCGGTCGAGAAGCCCCGTTCGTCGTGCAGGAAGAGGACGATGAATCCCATCAGCACGACCTGCGCGACCACGAAGGTGCCGCTGACGCCGCACAGGAGCAGCAGCCGGCGGTCGCGAAGCGTCGCCTCCACCTCGGTGGTCTCGGGGAGCTCGGATTCGGGCCGAGAGCGGAGGACCACAACGCCGGCGACCGCTCCGGCGAGGACGAGACCCGGAGAGGAAGAGAAAGCCCTCTCGGGGGCCGTCGAGAAAGGGCAGAACGACCGCGGCGACGAAGCCGCCGATCGGGACTGCGGTCTGGCGGACCCCGAGCGCAAGCCCTCGCTCGTGCGCACCGAACCACCGCGTCACCGCACGCCCGCTGCCGGACTGGACGCTGCCGCCCGCGACACCCGCGAGCGTGAGCATCGCAACCAGCGTGCCGAAGTCGGGTGCGAACGCAGCCGCGGCGAGGAACCCCGAGCAGGCGACAAGGCCGACTCCCAGCGTTACGCGTTCGCCGAACCGGTCTGCTGCGAAGCCCCACGGAAGCATTGCGAACGTGAGCCCGATCCACTCCGCCGCGAGCACGATGCCGATCTCGGTCAGGCTCAGGTCGTACTGGTCACGCAGTGCCGGCGCGAGCACGGCCACGGCGAACGAGATCGCCGAGAAGCCGGCCTGCGCGCCCGTGCCGGCGGCAAGCACGGCCCACCGGTAACGCGGAGCGGTTCGAGCGCGGCTCACGGTGAGTCGCGCTCGACCGGTGTTACAGGCCGAAGGGGTTGATCGGGCGCGAGCCGGTGTTGACGGTCACGCTCTTCGTCTCGAGGTAGAGATCGAGCGCCTCGATCCCGAGCTCGCGCCCGAAGCCGGACTGCTTGTAGCCGCCGAACGGCAGTCCCGGGAACGCGGTGTACGGCATGTTGATCCCCACCGTGCCCGCCTTGATCCGCGACGCCAGCCGGTGCCCGCGGGCGGGATCGCCTGTCCAGACAGACGCCATCAGGCCGTACTTGACGTCGTTCGCGATCCGGATCGCGTCCTTCTCGTCCTCGAACGGGATGATCGTCACGACCGGGCCGAAGACCTCCTCCTGCGCGATCGTCGACGAGCTGTCGACGCCGGCGACGACGGTCGCCGGATAGAACGCATGCTCGCCCGGCTCGCCGCCGAGCACGATCTCGCCGCCCTCGTCGCGGGCTCCCTCGACGAAGGAGTGCACACGCTCCCGGTGCGCCTGCGAGATCAGCGAGCCCATCTGTGTCTCCGCGTCGAGCGGATCGCCCACCTTCAGCTGCCCGGCCTTCTCCGTGAACGCACTGACGAAGTCGTCGTAGATCGACTGCTCGACGAGGACGCGGGAGCGCGCCTCGCAGCTCTGCCCGGCCGAGTAGTAGATCGACCAGACCGCGCTCGGGATCGCCGAGTCGAGGTCGGCGTCGGCGAAGACGAGGTTCGGGCTCTTCCCTCCGAGCTCGAGCGTCAGCCGCTTGATCGGCTCGGAGCAGAGCCGCATGATCTCGCCGCCTGTCTTCGTCGAGCCGGTGAAGGCGACCTTGTCCACGCCGGGGTGCTTGACGAGGTAGGCGCCGGTCGTCGGCCCGTCGCCGGTGACGATGTTGATCGCGCCGGCGGGGAAGCCGACCTCGGCCGCGAGCTCGGCGAGCCGCAGAGCGGTCACCGGCGTCTGCGGGTCGGGCTTGAGCACGACCGAGCAGCCCGCCGCCAACGCAGGCGCGAGCTTCCACGTCGTCATCAGCAGCGGGTAGTTCCAGGGGACGATCTGGCCTGCGACGCCGACCGGCTCCTTCAATGTGTAGGAGAGGAGCGAGCCGCCGATCGGGTTCGAGCGGCCGCCGATCGAGCCGATCGCCGAAGCGAAGTAGCGGAAGTTCTCGACCGCGCCGAAGAGCTCGGCCTTGGTCGAGGAGATCGCCTTGCCGACGTTGCGAGCCTCGAGCTCCGAGAGCTCGTTCCGGTTCGCCTTGAGCGCGTCGGCGAGCGCGTGCAGGAGGCGGGAGCGTTCGTTCGCGGACGTCTTGCCCCAGTCGCCGTCCAGCGTCGCGCGCGCGGCCTCGACGGCGCGGTCGATCTCGGCTTCGCCCGCGAGCTGCGCCGTGCCGAGCGCCTCGCCCGAGGCCGGCTCGACGAGATCGCGGGACGACGACCCCTCGACGGTCTCGCCGTTGATGAAGAGTCCGTACTCGTTCGTCGCGACGGCCACGGCCGGACGATAGCGGCTTACAGTTCCGGCATGAGCACCACCGCCCCCGACGGCAGCCCGGTCGGCCTGTACGCGACGCTCGCCCCGCTCGGCGAGCCGCAACTGATCGACGACCGGCGCACCTGGCTCGACGCGCGACCCATCAGGCGAGGTGGCTGAGGCTGACGGAAAGCGCCGGCGGAGCCACGTCGTCCGGCAGCAGCAGCGAGTCCTCGACCAGGCTGACGGCGAGCTCGAGCCTGCCCGAAAGCACGCGCCGCTCAGCCAGGAAGCCGCGCCCGGTGGTCTCGGTGACCGTCCAGCCCGCCGCCACCGCCGCAGCTCGGGCATGGGCGAGCGCCTGCGGGGCTGCGCTCTCCCGCAGCTGGAACAGCCGCGTGTACGTTGCGTCGACCTGCTTCCCGAGGGACGTGCCCGCGTTCTGAGAGTCGGTGTCGACGAGCGTCCCGCCCGGCGGCACGTAGCTCGCGATCGGATCGTCCTCGAGCGCCTGCCGCTCCGGACTCGGCTCCCCGCCGCGCGCGAGCACGATCACGAGCAGTCCCAGCGCCGCGACCGCCGCGAGGATCTTCGTGCGGGTGCTCACCGCTCGAACAGCGCGGCCTGGCCCTGGCCGACGCCGACGCACATCGTCGCGACGCCGTAGCGGCCGCCGCGGCGCCGCAGCTCGTGCAGGAGCGTGACGACGAGGCGCGCGCCGCTCATCCCGAGCGGATGGCCGATCGCGATCGCGCCGCCGTTGACGTTCACCTTCTCCTCGTCGAGCCCGAGCTCGCGCACCACCGCGAGACTCTGCGATGCGAACGCCTCGTTCAGCTCGACGAGATCGACGTCGCCGATGGCGATCGCCGCGCGGTCGAGCAGCTTGCGCACGGCCGGCACCGGGCCGACCCCCATCACCCGCGGATCGACGCCGGCGACGGCGCTTGCGACGAACGCACCGAGCGGCTCGATGCCGAGCGCGCGTGCCTTCTCCTCGGACGCGATCACGAGCGCGGCCGCGCCGTCATTGAGCCCGCTCGAGTTGCCCGCCGTGACCGTGCCGCCGTCGCGGAACGGCGACTTCAGCGTTGCGAGCTTGTCGGTGCTCGTCTCCGGGCGCGGGTGCTCGTCGCCGACGAGCTCGCCCACCGGTACCAGCTCCTCCGAGAAGTCCGCCTCGGCCCACCGTCGTTGCGAGCGAAGCGCGAACGCGTCCTGATCCTCGCGCGAGATCTCCCAGCGCTCGGCCACGTTCTCGCCCGTCTCGCCCATCGTCTCGAGCGGGAAGCGCGCCGCGAGAGCCGCATTCGGAAATCGCCAGCCGAGCGTCGTGTCGTACATCGTGCGATCGCCCCGCGGAAAGGCTGCGTCGGGCTTCGCCGTCACGAGCGGCGCACGGCTCATCGACTCGACCCCGCCCGCGACGAAGAGATCGCCGTCGCCGGCCGCGATCGCGTGGCAGGCGCCGACGACCGCGGAGAGGCCGGACGCGCAGAGGCGGTTGACCGTCACGCCTGCCACCGACTCCGGCAGCCCGGCGAGCAGTGCCGCCATCCGGGCGACGTTGCGGTTGTCCTCGCCGGCCTGGTTCGCGCAGCCAAGGTAGATGTCCTCGATCTCCGCCGGCTCGACGCCGGCGCGCTCGACTGCGGCTGCGATCGCGATCGCCGCAAGATCATCCGGCCGCACGCCCGCGAGCGCGCCGCCGTAGCGGCCGACGGGCGTCCGCACCGCCGAGATCACGACCGCGCGGCTCACTCCACGTAATCGAGGCGCACCGGCTCCGGAAACGCGCCGATCTGCTCGCCGCGGCGCAGCAGCTCCTCGACCGCCCGCCGCCCCTCGTCGCCGTAGTCGCAGGTGAGCTCGTTCACGTACATGTCGACGAAGCGCTCGTTCGTGGCCGCGTCGATCCCGCGGCCGAAGCGCATCGCGTAGCGCATCGCCTCGCGCCTGTTCGCGAGCCCGGCCCGGATCGACTCGAGCAGCACCGCCGAGAGATCGTGGACCCGGTCGCCGACGTCGCGGCGGACGAGGTTGACGCCGAGCGGCAGCGGCAGCCCTGTCTCGAGCAGCCACCACTCGCCGAGGTCGAGGACCTTGTGCAGGCCGGCGGCCTCGTAGGTCAGCTGCCCTTCGTGGATCACGAGCCCCGCGTCGGCACGGCCGGACGAGACCTCGTCGAGGATCCGGTCGAACGGCAGCTCGCGATGCGCGAACTCGCCGAGCGCGAGGCGAAGGGTCAGGAACGCGGTCGTCATCCGGCCGGGGACGACGATCTCGGCGAAGCGCAGCTGGTCGAACGAGAGCGGCTCGCGCGCGACCAGGATCGGCCCGTAGCCCGACCCGATGCTGGCGCCGTGTGGCAGCAGCGCGTAGCGATCCTGGACGAACGGGTACGCGTGCAGCGAGGTCGCCGTCACCTCGAGCCGTCCCTCGAGCGCCCACTCGTTCAGGGTCTGGATGTCCTGCAGGACCTGCTCGAAGTGGAATCCGCGCGTGTCGATCGCGCCGGCGGCGATCGCCCAGAACATGAAGGCGTCGTCGGGATCGGGGCTATGTCCGAGCCGAATCAGCACCGAGCGAGGCTAGCACCGGCCCGGGAGGGCTCGGCGTGACGTTCCTCGTCGCCCGACCGAGTGTGCGTTGCGCCGAGCCCTCCCTACACTGGACCTGTGGCGAGGGCCGACCTGAGCGACGCGATCCAGGACTACCTGAAGGAGATCTACAAGCTCGGCACCGAGTCCGAGCGGGTCTCCACCTCGGCGCTTGCGGAGCGCCAGCGGGTCTCGGCGGCGTCGGCGAGCGCGATGGTGAAGAAGCTCGCCGCGCTCGGGCTCGCGGAGCACGCGCCGTACCGCGGCGTCACGCTGACGCACGCCGGCGAGCAGGTCGCGCTGGAGGTGATCCGCCATCACCGCCTGCTCGAGCTCTACCTCGCGGAGACGCTCGGGATCGGCGTCGACGATGTCCACGACGAGGCCGACCGGCTCGAGCACGCACTCTCCGAGGAGCTCGAGGCGCGGATCGACAAGGCGCTAGGCTTCCCCACCCACGACCCGCACGGCGACCCGATCCCGAACGCGAACCTGGAGTGGCCTAAAGAGGGCTAGCGCCGTCCGAAGAAGAAGCGTTCCAGGACCGGGAGCACTTCCTTGCGCGTGAACGGCTTGATCCGCTCGGTCGAGCCGTCGTCCTCGAGCACGCGCGCATCGTCCTCGAGCGCGCCGTTCGCGGCCTCGAGCGCGTCGCCGAGCTCGTGCCCCTCGAAGAGGTAGTCGTCGCCGCGCGGCTCACTGCTCGGCCGATGCTGCGGATTGACGGCGCGACCGACAGCCCAAAGGGCGCCCTGCTTGCGCTCGAGCCAGATCACGACTCGCTCCTCACGGCCCGTGTCGTCGAACCCCTGGAGAGTCCGCTCGGCGCACCTGGCGTCGGAGCTGATCCTGCGCATCGAAAGGAGGATACAATCGCCCGCGATGGCGTTCCGGAATCTCTTCTCGTTCCTCTTCCAGCGGTCGTCGGCCGAGGAGCGCGTCGCCGCCTACGTGATCCGCGAGCACGACCGGGGCCGCGACCTCGCCGAGATCCTCGAGGATCGCTACGTGCAGAACCGCCTCAGCCCCGACCAGCGCGCGCGGCTCCTCGACCGGCCGGAGGTGATCAAGGCGATCGGAAAGGACACGATCGCCGATACCCGCGAGGCGATCGGCCTCGGTTAGACCGTCGTCCCGACGCTGCGCTCGTGCGCGCGGCGGACCAGCTCCGCTCCGATCGCGACGTCCCAGGCGGCCAGCCCGTTCGACTTGAAGACGACGACGTCGGCGTCCGACTCGCGGCCCCGCACGGTGCCGGCGACGACCTCGTGCAGCTCGTGCACCTCGAGCCAGTCGAGCAGCCCGGCCTCGACGGGCTCGATCAGGTCGCCCGACTCGAGCTTCGCGTCGTCCTTTGAGTCGCAGCAGACAAAGCTGGCGCGCTCGAGCACGACGTTGTCGAGCTCGCGCTTGCGCGGGTCGTTCGCGCCGACGGCGCACACGAGCGCGCCCTCGCGGAGCCACTCGCCGCGCAGGACCGGATCGCGCGAGGTCGTGATCGTCACGACCACGTCCTGCGCAGCCGCGTCCGCGTGCGACTCGGCCCGCTCGGCCCCGACCTTCGCGCAGAAGGCCTGCAGGCGCTCGGGCGTCCGGCAGTAGGCGACGACCCGTTCGACCGTCGGCAGCGCAGCACGGATCGCGTCGACCTGAGACTCAGCCTGCCAGCCGCAGCCGATCACGCCGAGCGTGGCGGCACCGCGGCAGGCGAGGTGCTTGGCGGCGACGCCGCTCGCGGCCCCGGTCCGGCGCTGCCCGGCCGTGTCGGCCTCGACCACGGCGGCGAGCTCGCCCGTGGAAACGTCGAACAGCAAGACGGCGAAGACCGCCTTCCCCGCGACGGCGGTGTAGGCCTTGACGCCCGCGTAGCCCAGCTCGCTGTCGACGGCGTACATGACGGCGAAGCTGCCTTCGTCGAGAGCGAGCCGCCGCCGCGGCACGTTCTCGACCGCGCCCGCCGCCATCCGGAGGAAGCTCGCCTCCAGCACGGGCACCGCTTCTCCTGCCGTGATCAGGCCGGCGACGTCAGCCTCGGTCAGGTAGAGCGGCAAGCCCCACAGCCTACGCGTCGCCCTTCCGCAGGAAGCTGATCCGGTTTTCTCCACTTCTCGACGCCGCCGACTCATCCGTTCGCGTGGTTCCCCCGTAGTCCAGTGGGTAGCAGGAAGAGAACCGATCGGGTACCCGAGTGAAGGGAGAACAGATGATGACCCGACGTCTCCGATCCACTATCGCCCTTACCGTCGCCGTGGTTGCGACGACGGCGATCCTCGTCGCGATGCCGGCAGCCGCTGCGCCGACGGCAAGCTCCGGCGCGGCAACGTCGACCGCGAGAAACCTCGATCTCTTTCCCACGGAGATCGCCCTACCCAACGGGTGGCTCCCCGAGGGCATCGCCATCGGCGTACTCCCGTTTGCCTTCTTCGGCTCACGCGCCGACGGCGACATCTACCGCGTGAACCTCATCACCGGAAACGGCTCCGTGTTCAGCCAGGGTCCGGGGACGCCGTCGGTCGGCCTGAAAGTCGACCTGCGTGCGCGCCTGTTCGTCGCCGGTGGCCCGGGCGGCGACGGGCGGGTGGTCAACGCGATCACCGGCGAGATCCTTGCCAGCTATTCGTTCGCGACCGCACCGACGTTTGTCAACGATGTCGTACTGACGCCGCAGGCTGCCTGGTTCACCGATACGCAGAGGGGGTTCCTGTACAAGGTCCCGTTCGGCCGCTTCGGTCGACTACCAAGCCAGGATGAGGTCGTGGAGGTCCCGCTCGGGGGCGCCTGGGCAGGCACGGGCGCCAACGGGATCGCCCGCACCCCCGACGGGGACGCGCTGCTCGTCATCCAGTCGCCGACCGGCCTGCTCTTCCGAGTCGATCCGGCGACGGGTGTCGCCACGCAGGTCGACCTCGGAGGCGAGTTGCTGCTCAACGGCGACGGGCTGCTCCTCTCCGGCCGCACGCTGTTCGTCGTGCAGAACCGGCTCAACCGAGTCGCCGTCGTGAAACTGAACTCGGCGGGGACGTCCGGCGAGGTCACCCAGCACCTGACCGATCCACGCTTCGACGTCCCGACGACGGTGGCCGCGTTCGGCAACAGGCTCTACCTGCCGAACGCCCGCTTCACGACACCGCCGACTCCGGAAACGACCTACAACGCAGTGGCAATCCCGAAGCCCTAGGCGAGTCGAACGCACGATCAAGTGCGAGCACCCGAGGCCGTGGCGAGAGTACGACGTACGACTCGCTGCGGCCTCGGGCCACCGGACCGCTTGGAGAAGCCATGCGCCCGGCAAGATTCGAACTTGCGACCTCTGCCTCCGCAGGGCAGCGCTCTATCCCCTGAGCTACGGGCGCCGGGGAGCGGTCAGTGTAGCCGCGTCGCGACGAGGGGGCCGACGGCCAGCTCGGCGTCTTCGGGAACCTCGCGGCGGACGTACGCGAGTGCGACGGCGCCCTCGTCGCCGGCCGCGGCACTCGTGATCCGGCCGACCGCCTTACCCTCGTAGACGAGCTCTGTGTCGGGCGCCGGCAGCTCAGCGAGCTCGAGCACGCGCAGGCCGCGGTTCGCGTGACCGCGGTAGTGCAGCCGTGCGATCGGCTCCTGCCCGGGATAGCAGCCCTTCGTGAAGCTGACCGCCCGCTCGGTCAGTCCCGCCTCGGCGGGGAGGACGCGGTCGTCGATCTCCTTGCCCCACGCCGGCGTGCCCGCGCGGATGCGAAGCAGCTCCAGCTCCTCGGCCGAGACCGTCGGCTCGAGCCCGGCGTCCAGCAGCTCCGCTGCAGGCTCGCCGTAGTCGCCGGACGGAATCCCCTCTCCGCCGAAGACGACGTGGGAGGTGTGCTCCTCGAGCTCGATCTCGGCCTTTGCGGCAAAGCGAGAGCGGACGAGCTCGGCCCGGACGCGCTCGCCGAGCTCGGGCTCCGTCAGCAGCAAGAAGTCGTCGTGACCGCGGCGGAGGACGACGAGCGGCGCGATCACGCGTGCCTTCGCGGTCAGCAGCAGCGCCTCGCACGACTCGCCCGGGCCGAGCGCGGCGACGTCGTTCGAGACCATGCGGTCGAGGTACTCCTCCGCGGCAGGACCGGAGACGCGGACGAAGGAACGTGGGCGTAACGCGACGCGCATCCCTGGTTACTGTAGAGACGGTGTTCAGGTCGAAAGCGGAAAAGAAGGTGATCGAGGCCGGCTACGACCCCGCGAGGCTGCCGCCCGGCCAGTACCTGACCGAGAAGTGGCCCGTCCTCCACGCCGGCTCGGTCCCGTCGACAGACCTCTCCACCTGGACGTTCGAGGTCTCGGGCGAGGTCGAGAGCCCGGTGACGCTCTCCTGGGACGAGCTGAACGCGCTCCCCCGGACCGAGCACACACAGGACGTCCACTGCGTTACGCGCTGGTCGAAGTTCGACATGACGTTCGGCGGGATCCACTGGCGCGAGCTCGAGCGGCTCGTCCGCCCGAAGCCGAGCGCGCGCTTCGCGATCGCGCACGCCGAGCATGGCTTCACCGCGAACGTGCCGATCTCGTTCCTCCGCGACGAGCACGCGCTGCTCGCGACGCACGCGAACGGCGAGCCGCTCGGCGCCGAGCACGGCTACCCGCTCCGGCTCGTGATCCCGGGCAAGTACTTCTGGAAGAGCGCCAAGTGGCTGCGCGGAATCGAGCTCTCGGCGACGGACAAGCCGGGCTTCTGGGAGCGGTACGGCTACCACAACGACGCCGATCCGTTCGAGGAGCAGCGCTACCAGTTCTAGGAGCATGGGGGAACCCATGGTTCCCCCATGAGCCCCCTCCTTCTCCGCACCGCATGGGAGCAAGGTCGCCCGGGCCTCCCGCCGAGCAAAGCCCGGCTCCGGCCCCCTGCCGCGCCGCGTAGGTGGAGCGCTTCAGTTCGTTGCCGAATGGCAGATCACTCGTTTGAGTGACTACAGCGGAGACAACGAGAGCCGATACCTGGGCTACCCACCTCCCCCTAGTTTCACCCCTCGAAGACCCGGCCCCCACCGGGTCTTCATTTGTGGGGGAACCCATGGTTCCCCCACAAGCCCCCTCCTTC
>CAWGAP010000004.1:0-53240 GCA_963820695.1 uncultured Gaiellaceae bacterium
GTCCTCAACGACGACCACAACACCTTCGACGGGGTCGCGTTCGCCCTCTCCTCGGTGCTGCCCGGCGTCGGCTTCGACCAGGGGATGAGCTTCGCCAACAGGATCCACTCGAGCGGCCGCGCCGTCGTCTGGTCGGGGCACAAGGAACAGGCCGAGCTCTACTGGGAACAGCTCAAGGATCTGGGCCTGACGATGGCCCCGCTGGACCGCCTCTAGCCCTGGTAGGTTCCGGCCCGTGCTGCTCGCGCTCTCGACGGAGGGGAAGATCGGGCTCGGTGTCCTTGCCGGCGCATTGATCGTGTTTGCGCTGCTGTCGTCGTTCTACTTTCCCCGCCGCAACCCGGACTTTCCCGGCACGCGGCTCGGCCTGTTCATCGTCGTCGCCTCCCTGCTCTTCGTCGGGACGATGGCCGGCGTGGTCTTCTTCGCCAAGGAGGAAGAAGAGGCTCACGGCGCCGAGGCGACCGAGACGCACGGCACGGAGACCGGCGAGGCGCCGCCGACGTCGACCGAGATGCCCGGTACGCCCGAGGGCGATGCGGCGGCCGGCGAGGCCGTCTTCGCGTCCGCGGGCTGCGGCGGCTGCCACACGCTCGAGGCCGCCGGCGCCTCCGGCACCGTCGGCCCGAATCTCGACGACGCGAAGCCCGATCATGCGCTCGTCGTCGACCGGGTCACGAACGGCATGGGCGTCATGCCCTCGTTCAAGGGGCAACTCAGCGAGAAGCAGATCCAGGACGTCGCCGCGTACGTGGTCGCCTCGACGCAGCGGTAGACCCCGGGGCGATACCCTTTGCCGCGCCCGGAGAGGTGTCCGAGCGGCCGAAGGAGCGCGACTGGAAATCGCGTACGCGTCGAAAGGCGTGTCGCGGGTTCAAATCCCGCCCTCTCCGCTGACGCGGTTTCGAGATCAAGAGCTCGGCCCTCCGGGGCCGGGTTCTTGTGGCGCGTGAGGTCCTCCTCGCGGCTGCAGCTGAAGAGATGGTGAGCTAGCCTGTTCGCCGGACGTCTCAGCGACCCGAACGAAGGAGGAGGGTATGCATGGGAGACGATTCGGCGCGACCCTGACGGCGCTCGCGCTCCTTTTCACGATGGTCGTGGGCATCGCCGGTGCGAGCGACCTGACGCCCGGCCCGCTCGTCCAGGCCTCGGGAACGAGCCCGTTCCTCGGCTGCACCGCCGATGCGATTGGCTCGCAGTCCGGCACGGTCTTCCTGAACAGCGAGGTCGAGCCGTGGATCGACGTCAACCGGACCAATACGAGCAACGTGGTCGGCATCTTCCAGCAGGACCGCTGGTCGAACGGCGGCGCGCGTGGGCTCGTGGCCAGCGTCAGCCTCAACGGGGGAACGAGCTTCACGCTCGTGCCGATACCGAAGGTGACTGTCTGCTCGGGCGGAACCGCGGCGAACGGCGGCAACTACCAACGCGCCACCGACCCCTGGGTCAGCTTCGGCCCCAACGGCCACCTGTACCAGCTCAGCCTGTCCTTCAACGACGTCAGTCCCCCGTTCACGACGGAGGACTTCGACCATGCTCTGCTGGCCAGCAAGTCCACGGACGGCGGTCTCACCTGGACCGACCCGGTCGTCGTGATCAGGGACACGGCGCCGTCGGTGTTCAACGACAAGCAGACGATCACGGCAGACCCGACGAACGCCAACCTCGTCTACGGAGTCTGGGACCGGCTCGTGTTCCCGCCGGGGAAGCGGCCGAGCGTGGTCGCCTCGTTCCGTTCGAGCGCGTTCAGAGGCCCGGCCTGGTTCGCGCGGAGCACCAACGGCGGCCAGTCGTGGGAGCCCGCACGACAGATCTACGATCCGGGCCAGAACGACCAGACGATCGGCAACCAGATCGTCGTGCAGCCAAACGGCACGCTCGTCGACATCTTCACGGAGTTCAACGACGAGAACACGGGCAAGCTCCGCGGGATCACAGTGCGCGTGCTTCGCTCGACCGACAAGGGCGTGACCTGGTCCGGCCCGTTCCTCGTCGACCGGCTCGGCACGATCTCGATCAGCGATCCCGAGACCGGTGCCCCTGTCCGCACGGGCGACATCATCCCGGACATCGCCGTCAACCGGACGAACGGGCGGCTGTACGCCGTCTGGCAGGACGCGCGCTTCAGCGGTGGCCAGAACGACAGCATCGCGTTCTCGCAATCCCTCGACGGTGGGCTCACGTGGTCGGCGCCGATCAAGGTCAACCAGACGCCGACCGGGATCCCGTCAGGGAACCAGCAGGCGTTCACGGCGTCCGTCGAGGTTGCGAGCGACGGCACGATCGGAGTCACGTACTACGACTTCCGGAACAACACGGCAGATCCGAGCACCTTGCTCACCGATTACTTCGCCGTCCACTGCCACCCGACGACGGCGACGGCATGCACGAGCCCCCTCAGCTGGGGGAGCGAGGACCGGCTCACCGACTCTCCGTTCGACATGCTCGACGCGCCCTTCGCGGGCGGCTTCTTCACGGGCGACTACGAGGGTCTCGCGGCGACCGGCGACTTCTTGACGTTCTTCTCGCAGCCGCACGGCAGCGATCCGTCGAGCGCCTTCTTCCGCCGCGTCGGGCCGTAGCTCCGAGAAGGGCGGGGCTGCTTCGGCGCCCCGCCCTTCTCCCATCGTCGCTTTACGGAAGCGTCAGGAACTGGCCGAGGAACGCCCGCGCGAGCGGCGTGTCGACGCGGTAGTTCTGATTGTTCGCGTTGCACTGGCCGTTGCCCCAGCTCGTCACCGAGAGGACGAGCAGCGTGCCCCGGTCGAACTGCGGCGAGCCGGAGTCGCCGAAGCAGACGCCCGAGCCGGTGCCGATCCCATGGCGGTTCTGGTTGTAGTGCACCGTCCCCTTGCCGAGGCCGACGATGATCGAGGTGCCGGAGCGCCGGACGCCGTCGAAGGCGAACTGCGTCGGGCCGGCGGGCTCCCAGATCGGGATCACGCCGTAGCCGACCAGGTCGACGATCCGGAACTTGAGCGCTCCATTCGCCTTGAGCGCGTCCAGATACCCAGCCGTCGGTAGTCGCACCGCCGGGATCCCCGCGGGCACCGAGCCGCCGGGCAGCAGGAGGATGCCGAGGTCGTGGGGGTCACCGAAGTCGTGGCCGAAGCCCGGCATCTGATGATACGAGCTGACCTTGATCGGTGCCGAGACTCCGTCCCGCCCGTCGCGGTCGAACGAGACGAGCAGCGCGCTCGCCGGGATGCCGAGCTCTGCGGGCGGCAGGCAGTGGCCCGCGGTCAGGAAGACGTCGGCGCCGCTCCGCGAGCGGCCGGCGTAGGAGCCCGAGCAGACGAGCCCGTCCGGGACGGCGACGCCGTTCCCCATGACGTCGAAGTACATGGCGCCGACGCTCGGATGCGAGACGTCCTCCTGGCCGCCCCAGACCGCCAGCGCGGCGCCCGGAAGTGCGACGGCAAGCAAGGCCAGGAGGATTGCGACTCTTCTCATTGCGACTCCCTCAGTCGGTTGTGGCGAGGATCGCGCCCGGACGGCGGCATCGAGTCTACGCCCGCCTGGCGGGTGACTCAATCCGCGCTCACTGCGAGAGGACGAACGCGAGCACGACGATCACCGCGGTCAGGGCTGCGCCGCGGAGCGCCCCGAGGAAGAGGGCCTCGGTGAAGTAGACGGCGAGCGCAACGGGCAGTGGGAGGACGACGCTCGGGCTCGACGAGCACGAGGCGTGGTCGCTCGACGACCTCCCGTGGTCGCTCACGGATCTCCTGCTTTGGCGGCCTGAGCTCGACGGCGAAGAGCTCGTCGGGATCGACCGCGGGCAGCAGCGTCAGCGCATGCTCCCGCAGCTCGGGACACACGAGCACGAGCTCGGGAGAGATCGGGTGGGCTACAGCGGCGCCCATGCTCCTGGTTTCGGCATTCATGCACCCACACCTTGAGTTTCCGTCTGATGCGGCCCGAAACGCGAAACGCCCGCTTCCTGTTGCCGCAGAAAACGGGCGCCGCAGATGCCGGGGGGAGGTGAGGGGGAAATCCGGCACTCACATGCTCGCGTCGTCGCCTGGCCGAGTCATGCCCCCGAAGGGGGATTTCCGCCGCGGACCGTGCGATACCATGGCCGTCCCGGAGAAGTGGCCGAGTGGCTGAAGGCGGCGCCCTGCTAAGGCGTTATGGGGGTGAATTCCTCCATCGAGGGTTCGAATCCCTCCTTCTCCGCTCTCCCGTTCCTGGCCGGCGCCACCTCCCGGCCAGCGGAGCCGGCCTCCGGTGGCGCCTCGCGTCGCTCGCGGCGCTCCAGGAACGGGAGGGAGAGTGAGCGACGGGCCGCTACGCTGTCCGTCGCTCGGAGAGGTGGCAGAGCGGTCGAATGCGGCGGTCTCGAAAACCGTTACGGGTCGTTAGGCTCGTCGAGGGTTCAAATCCCTCCCTCTCCGCTCAAAGGCTCGCAACTCCGCATCAGTAAAGGGGTTGCGAGCCTTCGTTGCCTTGCATGGCGAGCGGATCGAGCCTCAGCGAACCGCCTTCTTCACGAGGGCGACGATCTTCTTCTCCTCGGCGGCGGTCAGCTCCTGGAGCGCCCAGGAGGTCGGCCACATGGCCCCTTGGTCGATGGTCGCCTCGTCGCTGAAGCCGAACGTGGCGTACCTCGAATCGAACTTCTCGGCGCTCTGGAAGAAGCAGACGATCTTGCCGTCCTTGGCGTACGCGGGCATCCCGTACCAGGTCTTCGGCGAGAGGGCCGGCACGGCGGCGGTGATCAGCGCGTGGAGCCTCGTGGCCAGGGCCTTGTCGTTTCCCTTCATCTCGGCCACCTTCTCGAGCAGGGCTTTCTCCCCGTCCGCCTTGGCCGCCTCCGCCTTCAGCTCCTTGGCGCGCTCCTTCATTGCGGCCCGTTCCGCGGGCGTGAACCCCTTGGTCGAGCCGGTGCGCTTCGTCGCGGTCTTGCTCTCAGCCATCACGAGTACCTCCTCAGGCCAGTTCCTGGATACGGATCAGGTTGCCCGCGGGATCGCGGAAGGCGCAGTCCCGCATCCCCCACGGCTGCTCGGTCGGCTCCTGGACGACCTCGGCATCGCGTCCCTGCACACGCTCGAAGGTGGCGTCGAGGTCGTTGGTGGCCAGCAGGATCCAGCCGTACGTACCCTTGGCCATCATCTCGGCGATCGTGCGGCGCTCGTCGTCGGTGATGCCGGGGTCGACGGCCGGCGGCGCCAGGAGGATGGACGTGTCGGGCTGATCGGGAGGGCCGACCGTGATCCAGCGCATCTTGCCCTCTCCGACGTCGGTGCGGACCTCGAAGCCGAGGATGTCGCGGAAGAAGGCCACGGACGCCTCAGGATCGTCGTGCGGGAGAACCGTGGTGTGAATGGTGATGTTCATGGCGGTCACGATAGGCGCGGCTGGAGGGCCGGCGCTTCTCGATTCCTGATCGGTTTCGTCACTTGCTTCGCGATGCACGCCGGCATACCCGCCGTCACGCCCGCCCCCAGCCGCCGATAGACGCTGGGCGGCACACCGACCAGCTCGGTGAAGCGTGTGCTGAAGGTGCCGAGCGACGAGCAGCCGACCTCGAAGCAGACCTCGGTGACGCTGAGGTCGCCACGGCGCAGCAGCGCCATCGCGCGCTCGATGCGCCGCGTCATCAGGTAGCTGTACGGCGACTCGCCGTAGGCGAGCCGGAACTGGCGGCTGAAGTGCCCGGCCGACATGTGCGCGTCCCGGGCGAGCGCCTCGACGTCCAGCGGCCGCGCGTACTCCCGGTCGATCCGGTCGCGGACGCGACGGAGCAGCGCGAGGTCGCGGAGGTCCTGCGCCGGTGCGGGTCTGCTGCTCACCTGCGAGATCGTGCCACGTCGCGCCGGAGTTGCCGTCAGCATCAGCCGACGTTCCCGTTCTCACGCCGTCGCGCGTCCAGCGTCGCGTTGAGCACCGCGGAGCCGACGATCACGCGCCCGACGAGGTACAGCGAGAAGAGCAGGGCGGCGGCGATGCCGAGCGCGCCGTAGGTGTCGGAGCGGTCCTCGACGAGCCGTGTGGTCAGGTACGCGTTGAACCAGTTGACGAACAGCAGTCCCGAGACCGATCGCGGCCGCTCCGGGGACGAGCGCCGTCCAGCCGACGTCGCGGCGGGGAAGAAGCCTGGCGAGTGCGAGCCAGGCGCCGCCGACCAGTACTCCATACACCAGGAGCGCGACGGCGCCGCCGACGTGATCGCTGTGGCGGATCCAACCGACGATCGCGGCGCTGACGAGCTGCGCGACGAGGACGCCGCCGAAGGCCGCGAATCCCTTCGACGAGAGCCGGACGGCGCGGCCGGAACCGTGCCAGGCGATCGCGTGCACGATCGCGATCGCGCGATAGAGCATCCAGGCGGCGTAGACGAGGACGGGGAAGGTCACGAGGAAGATCGCCCAGCGCGCCGGGCTGGCTGCGGCCGATGCGACCTCCTTGGCGATCAGCCCGGTCAATCCCGAGCGGGAGGTGACCTCCGCTGGGCTCTGCTCCGTGGCGTCGGCGTAGACCCCGACACCGGAGACGAGGAAGAGCGCCAGCGGCAGCAGGAAGACGAACAGTCGGTAGGCAAGCGCACCGCCGAGCATCCCGCCCCCGATCGTCGAATTCCGCTCGACGACGTCGAAGGCGAGGTCGAGCGATCCGTGGTGGCGACGTCCAGCCTCGACCTGCGCTCGGACGATGCGGGCCTTCGCCGCCCAGCGTGCGACCCGACCCGGGATCGTCGGCGGAGCGTCGAGCTCGAGCGGGGCTGGCTCGCGCGGGTCCGGTTCGCCGGCCATCACCTCTCCCGATCCTACGCCTCAACCGGAGAGCTGGAACTCCGCGGGCAGCTCATCGCCCTCGTCGGCCGGCTCGAGCTCCGCCCGCGCGCGGGCGTCGAAGTAGACGTAGGCGATGGTCAGCGCGACGAACGGCATCGTGAGAGCGTTGACGACTCCAGCGACCAGGTTGAGCGCCGGGAGCGGAGCGCTCGTCAGGAGGATCAACAGGGCACCGACGAGCGGGCCGAGGACGAGAGCGAGCGCCGCTCCGAACACCGCGTACGATGCCACCATCAGCCATTCCCCGCGGACGAGGCGCCGACTTCGCCGCAGCGCATCGATCGCGGAACGACCCTCGAGCTCGACCGCGAACACGGCCAGCGCCCAGCGAACGGCCAGCCAGACGGCAATCGGGACGAGCACCACGGAGCTCACGAGCAGTGAGACCGCCACCACGATGATCGCGATCGCGCCGAACAGCGGCCGCGCCCGCTCGGCTGCCAAGCGGTAGGCGCCGACCGGCCCGATCGACCTGCCCTGGTCGATCTCCACCAGCGCCCTCGCGGTGGCCGCTATCACCAGGCCGAGGCCGAGCAGGGTCAGGAGAGTGCCGACGACGAACACGAGGAAGACGAGCGCACCACCGCTGTCGCCCTCGGTCGAGATCCCTGCGACGCTCGACGCACGGATGACGATCCCTTGCAGGAGCGTCACGACGAGCGAGATCGGCAACAGCACGAGGCCGATGCCGAGGAACAACCGCAAGTGTCTGGCGTACATGCGCGCCGCGGCAGTGAGGATCTGGCCCCACGCACGGCGGCGCGCCAGGCGAAGCGGCGCGGTCGGCCGCCACGTTGCGCGTGAGAGCCCAACGAGAACGAGCACGAGCAGCGCTCCGAGGACCAGCAGGACCGGGAGCGGATCATCAACGAGCCGCCGAAGAGCGTTCGAGCCGCCGGCGATCGCGCTGCAGAAGAAGTCGGTGGTCTGCGTGCCGAGCGCACCGCCTGCCGGGACGGCGTAGCTCCGATCGCGCCAGTTCTTCGACACGAGGATCGGCTCGGTCCACGACATCTTCAGGTTGGGGCCTGTGGGGCCGTTGAAGAACGCCTGCTGAAGCTCGCCCCAGCGACCCTCGAACGCAATCCACGGGAAGAGGGACCCGGCCTCGTCCGGCTGGCTCGGGATCGTTCGCACGACGGGTCGGACGTCGAGGCTCGGTCCCGACGTGTCGTCGCAGCCGACACCTTGCTCGGCCGAACTGCCGAGGTAGAGCGCCGATTCGAAGAAGTTCGCGTGCGACCCAGCCGCCGGGTACACGACGGGATGCGTCCCGTCGACGAGCTCGAGCTTCTCCTCGCCCCACGTCGCCTCTTCGGACCCCTCGTGCTGGCTGTAGCCGACGGACACCGGCTCGCGCGCGAGCGCCTGACGCGCGTCGTCGGCGTCGAAGAGAAGCTGGATGTTCTCCCAGTCGCCCTCGTGGGTGTTGTTCCAGTCGTTGAAGACGTAGTAGAGCCAGTACTGCAGAGCGAGCTGACCCGGGTAGCCGGGATCGGTGGCGACGTGCGCATAGACGGTCGGCGCCGTACCTTCGGTGACGCGGTTCGCCCACCGCTCGTAGTCGCAGCCCGGGTCGAGGGCGTTCCCGGGGAAGTCGAGGTGGTACTCGTAGAGGTTGCGCGACAGATCGTCCGCCGCGGGGCCGACCTTGATCAGGTCTCCGGGTCCCCACGGCCCGCGGAGAGCGACGGTCTGCTCGCCGAAGAGCGCGTCGACGTCGATCGGCTCGTACGACTCGCCGTACCCGCAGTCCTGCGCCTGGGCGACGAGCCGCACCACCGGGGCGTAGCGCTCGGCGAGTGCGGTTTCGTCCGCGAGGTCTGCCGCCGCGCACGGCGCCGCGACGAGTGAGAGCGCGGCAACGACGGCACAGAGCGCAGGGCGGCGCGACCGGGTGGTCGTGAGCTGGGCTACGACTCTGGTACCCGCGTGTACGAGCTCTCGTCGTCTTCTCCGCAGGCCAGCCCGGAGGTCATCGCGAGCAACGCCGTCAACGGTGCGATGCCGAGCCTCATGGCGTGCCGATCCTACCGATGCAGTTGCGGGGAGCGCGCGTCCGCGTTAGCTTCCCTGGCATGCGGGGGATCGTGGCGTTCGCGTTGGTGCTCGGCTTCGCCGTGGCGTCGGCCGGCGCCGCGACGTCTGCCGCCGTCGAGCCCTGCAAGGACCTGAAGCTCGCGCAGGCGCGCGCCGTCCTCGGGCAATCGGCCGCCCTCTCCCAGAAGCAGGTGCTCCGTGAACGCGTCTGCTCGGTGAAGTACGGAGGCTCGGCTGGAGCCACCGTGCGCAGCGAGTCGGCCACTGACTTCGACTGGACCGTCGCGGGACTGAAGGACGCGCCGGAGTACGTGAAGCAGCTGAAGACGGTGCAGCTCGGTGCCAAGGGCTACAGCTACGACAGGTATGCGATCGCCAACGGCAAGTCGACGTTCACCTCGCGCGTGCTCTTCTTCCGGGCGGGCGCGAGGATGTACACGGTCGAGGTACCCGCGACCCGCCTCCTGCCCGCGGCGAAGCACTTGACGCTGGCCCGGCACGTCGCCCGCAACGCGCGCGGCGGCAAGTAGCCGAAGCTACGCGGAAGACCCGCGGGCGGCGGGCCTCCGGCGTTTCTGTCTCCAGACGTGCGAAAGACCGCGGTTCGGCACTGGGAATTGCGCCTGACGCGGTCTTTCGAGACTCTGCAAGGTGGGCTGCGGCCCCCCACGGTGCTGAGCTTGATGACCAGTTCATCGTCCGCAGAGCGCGTCCGCCGCATCCCTCGTTCAAGTGAAGTAGCGTGGTCAACCCAGGCCGGGGGATGGCGTGAAGCAGGCCGCCTCGCCCAGGATGGCGTATCGGGTTCGAAGCTCTGGGCGGCAGGGCGACGAACCTCAGGGAGGTAGGAGCTCGATCCCATGCGGCGGATCGCACCTTCCTCGCTAGTGCCAATCGGGACCCGCGAAAGCGGGTCCCGATTGCGCGAACCGAGAAGCTAGTCGTGGATGCGGGCGAGCAGGTCCTCGCGCTTGAGCACGCGGACCCGGTGCGCGGAGCGCGCGAGCCTGACCTCGAAGCCGGCGTCGCGCGGGAACAGCACCTTGTCGCCGGGATCGATCGACTCGACGTCGGGCCCGACCGCGGCCACGATCGCCTGGCGCGTCTGCGTGCCTTCGTTGATCGGGACGATCAGGCCGCTCGCCGTCTCCGAGTCGTCGAGCGGCTCGACGACGATCCAGTCGTCCAGCGGCTCCAGCACGACGTCACGTGTCGTCTCTTCGAGCATGCCTTCAGTGTATTGCTACAGCCGTCCCGCTTCGATGATCCGGTCGAGGAACTGGCGCGTGCGGGCTTCGCTCGGCGCGCTGAAGATCCGCTCCGGCGGGCCCTGCTCGAGGATGACGCCGGCGTCGAGGAAGCAGACGCGGCTCGCGATGTCGCGCGCGAAGCCCATCTCGTGCGTCGCGATCAGCATCGTCATCCCACCGTCGGCGAGCTCGCGGATCACGCGCAGCACCTCGGCGACGAGCTCGGGGTCGAGCGCGCTCGTGACCTCGTCCAGGAGCATCACCTCCGGCCGCATCGCCAGCGCGCGCACGATCGCGACGCGCTGCTGCTGGCCGCCGGAGAGCCGGTCCGGGTAGTCGTCGCGCTTGTCGGCGAGCCCGAAGCGGCCCAGCAGCTCCGTTGCCTGCTCGGCCGCGTCGCGGCGGGAGAGCCCGAGCGCCTTGCGCGGCGCGAGCGTCACGTTCTCGAGCACGCTCATGTGCGGGAAGAGGTTGTAGGCCTGGAAGACGATCCCGATCCCGCGGCGGATCCGGTTGACGTCGACGCCCCGGGCGGTGATCTCCTCGCCCTGGACGACGATGCGGCCCTCGTCGACCGGCTCGAGCAGGTTGACGCAGCGGAGCAGGGTCGACTTGCCCGAGCCCGAGGCGCCGATCAGGCAGACGACCTCGTGCTCGGCCACCTCGAGGTCGATCCCGCGCAGCACCTCGTTCTTGCCGAACGACTTGTGCAAGCCCTGGATCTCGACCGCGCTCATACGAGGGCTCCCGCCTGCCGCTTGCGCCGGTCGCGGGCGACGAGCCAGTCGGTGAAGCGTGCGAGGGGGATCGTGATCGCGACGAAGAGCGTCGCAGCGACGAGGTAGTTCGTGAAGTTGAAGTCGGCCGAGACCTCGATCTGCGACTGCTTGAACGCCTCGACCGAGCCGAGGATCCCGACCAGCGCGGTGTCCTTCTGCAGCCCGATGAAGTCGTTCAGGAGTGGCGGGATCACCCGCCGCACCGCCTGCGGGAGCACGACCGAGGCGAGCGCCTGGCCGCGCGTGAGGCCGAGCGAGCGTGCGGCCGCCTCCTGGCTCGGATGCACGGACTCGATTCCCGCCCGGTAGACCTCGGACACGTAGGCCGTGTAGATGAGGACGAGCGAGACGATGCCCCAGAAGGTCGTCGAGGTCGGGACGCCCTCGATCGCCAGGGCAGGTGCGCCGAAGCCGAGCAGCGCGATCACGAGGATCGTCGGCACGCCGCGGAAGAAGTCGGCGTAGACGATCGCGAGGGCGCGGATCGGAAAGAAGACAGGCCCCGGGAGGCTCCGCAGCACGGCCAGCGCGAGCGCGGTGACGAGGATGATCGCCTCCGCGATGCAGAAGATCTTCACGTTCAGCAGGAAGGCCTCTGAGATGGCGGGGAACGAGCTCTTGTAGACGTCCCAGTCGAAGAAGGCCGCCTTCACCTCGGGCCAGTTCGGCGCATGGGTGACGCCGTAGACGAGGCCGACGAGGACGACGACCGTCGAGACGAGCGCGAGGGTGACGGCGCGACCGGCGCCGCCACCCCCGAGAATCTTCGAGTTCCGGCTCAGCGCACTACTTCAGCACGGGTGCGCCCGTCACCTTGGCGAGCCAGATCTGCTGGATCCGCTTGAGCACGCCGGTGCCCTTCATGTTCGCGAGCGCGTTGTTGACGCAGGCGATCAGCGGGTTGCCCTTCCGGAACACCATCCCGAAACGCTCCTGGCCCGACGCGGCCTGGAACTGCCCGATGATCTTGCCGTTCGGCACCTGCACGGCCGTCACGTAGAAGGCGGTCGGCAGGTCGACGACGAGACCGTCGATCTGGCCGATCTTCAGCGCCTGCACCGCAGCGTCGTTCGTGTCGTAGACCTTGACCGACGGGGACGGCTTGATCGTGTTGGCGATGTACTGGTAGCTCGTCGTCCCGAGCTGGGCGCCGAGGCGGTACTTGCGCAGGCCGTTGATCGAACGCACCGAGGAGATCGGCTTGCCCTTGAGGCCGACGATCGACTGGTTGACGTTGTAGTAGCCGGCGCTGAAGCCGACGACCTTCGCCCGCTGCGGCGAGTACGAGACCTGGTTGATGTCGAAGTCGAACGCCTTCCTGCCCGGTGCGATCGCCTTGTTGAAGGGCGTGTAGACCCAGACGACCTCGCTCTTGGCAAAGCCGAGCCGCTTCGCGACCGCATACGCGACCGCGGATTCGAAGCCCTGGCCCTTGGCGGGGTCGTTGATCTTCCACGGCCGGCCCTTCGTCTCGCCGCCCGCGAACCACGGCGGGTAGGCCGGGTTGTCGGTGCCGATCGAGAGCTGGCCGTCCTTGACGAGCTCCAGGTTGGCCTTGGCGCAGCTCGCCGGCGCCGCCGCGGCCACCTCGCCTCGGCCGCCGACGGCCGCCGCCGCGATCGCGAGCGCGATCACGCCGATCGGAATCAAAACCTTGCGCATGCCCGTCTCTCCTCTTGTGTCCCGGTTGGCAAAACGGCCTCGAACGTACCACGCAGGGGTACGGTTCCCGCAATGGCGTCCCCGTTCATCGAGCTCGACGTCGGCGGCCGCACCGTCAAGGTGACCAACCCGGACAAGGTGCTCTTTCCGGCGCGGCAGGAGACGAAGCGAGACCTGGTCGAGTACTACCTCTCCGTCGGCGAGGGGATCGTGCGTGCGCTCTACGAGCGGCCGACGCAGCTGCGCCGCTTCCCGGACGGCGTCGAGGGCGAGATGATCTACCAGAAGCGCGTGCCCGAGAAGCGGCCGGAATGGGTCGAGGCCGCGCGCGTGACGTTCCCCTCCGGCCGGCATGCAGACGAGCTCTGCGTCACCGAGGTCGCGCAGGTCGCGTGGGCGGCGAACCTCGCCGTTGTCGACTTTCATCCCTGGCCGTCCCGGCGCGCGGACGTCGACCGCCCCGACGAGCTGCGCATCGACATCGACCCGCAGCCCGGTACCTCGTTCGAGGACGGCAAGCGCGTGGCGGCGGTGGTGCGGGAGACGCTGGCCGAGATGGGCTGGACGGGCTGGCCCAAGACCTCGGGCAACCGCGGCATCCACGTCGCGTGCCGGATCGAGCCGAAATGGGAGTTCCCGGTCGTGCGCCGCTGCGCGCTCGCCTTCGCCCGCGAGGTCGAGCGCCGGAGCGAGCTCGTCACGACCGCCTGGTGGAAGGAGGAGCGCGGCGAGCGCGTCTTCATCGACTACAACCAGAACGCGCGCGACCGCACGATCGCCTCGGCCTACTCGGTGCGCGGGCGACCGGACGCGACCGTGTCCGCGCCGGTCACCTGGGACGAGCTGCCGGACGTCGAGACGGAGGACTTCACGCTCGCGACGATGCCGAAGCGCTTCGCGAAGCTCGGCGACGTGCAGGCCGGGATCGACGAGGCGGTCTGCGACCTCGACGTCCTGCTCGAGTGGGTCGAGCGCGAGGAGGCGGCAGGCGTGGGCGAGGCGCCGTATCCGCCCCAGTTCCCGAAGATGCCGGGCGAGCCGAAGCGGGTGCAGCCGTCGCGCGCGAAGAAGGACGGCTAGCGACCGGCGTGACCGTCGGTCGGCCCCGGCCACTCGGGAGCGTGTTCGGCTCCGGTGGCATCGATCCACGCTTCCAGCTCCGGCCAAAGGAACCCCATAGCCGCGCAGCGTAGAGACGATGAGCCGAACTCAGCCAAGTAACAGACTGTTACTTGGCGCAGATCAGCCGGCGCTCCCGGCGGCCCCGCGCGTCAGCTCGTGGCGGCTCCAGAGCTGGAGCTTCCGGAGGACGGCGGAGACGGCGACGTGGCTCTCGACCGTCCTCACCGAGAGGTGCAGCCGCGCTGCGATCTCCTTGTAGCGGTAGCCGCGGGCGATCAGCTGCAGCACTCGTAGAGCGATGAGCCGACTCAGCCAAGTAACGGACTGTTACTTGGCTCAGATCAGGCGGCGCTCGGCGGCCCAGCGCGTCAGCTCGTGACGGCTCGAGAGCTGGAGCTTCCGGAGGACGGCGGAGACGTGGCTCTCGACCGTCTTCACCGAGAGGTGCAGGCGCGCCGCGATCTCCTTGTAGCGGTAGCCGCGGGCGATCAGCTGCAGCACCTCGCGCTCGCGGGCGGTCAGCGTGTCGAGCTCGGGATCGACCGCGGCCTCACCGGAGCGGAAGGCGTCGAGGACGAACCCGGCGAGCCGCGGTGAGAAGACGGCGTCGCCCTCCGCGGTGCGGTTGATCGCGTCGACCAGCTCGCTGCCGGAGATCGTCTTCGTGACGTAGCCGCGGGCGCCGGCGCGGATCACGTCGATCACGTCCTCGGCCGCGTCCGAGACGGAGAGCGCAAGGAAGCGAACCCCCGGGCGCTCCGGAGCGACCTGTGCGATCACGGCGTGGCCGCCGCCGTCCGGGAGGTGGACGTCGAGGAGGACGACGTCGGGGTCGAGCTCCCGGATCAGCGGCACCGCCTCCGCGACGGAACCGGCCTCGCCGACGATCTCGACCGCCTCGCCCAGCTCGGCGCGCACGCCGGAGCGGAAGATGTGGTGGTCGTCGACGAGGACGACGCGGCGGCGGCTCACGTCTGCCTCCGCAGTCGGAGCTCGACCTCGGTGCCGTCCGCTGAGGAGACGAGCGTCGCCGTGCCGCCGGCCCGCTCCATCCGGCCGCGGATCGACTCGGCGATGCCGTGCGAGTTCGGCGGCAGCGCGTCCGGGTCGAAGCCGGTGCCGCGGTCGCGGAC
The DNA here is from genome assembly GCA_963820695.1 of uncultured Gaiellaceae bacterium. Classification (GTDB taxonomy): domain Bacteria; phylum Actinomycetota; class Thermoleophilia; order Gaiellales; family Gaiellaceae; genus Gaiellasilicea. The sequence goes on from CAWGAP010000004.1 coordinate 14,787, forward strand.
GTAGATCGCGATCTCGTCGTCGCCGACGTCGACGAACGTCGCCACCTCGTCGGCGCCGGAGTGCACGGCGGCGTTCGCCATCGCTTCGCGCGCCGCGAGCACGAGCGACTCGACCCGGTCGTCGAGCGGCACGTCGCCGGTGCGGACGAGCTCGACCGGGACGCCGTGGAGCTCCTCCACCTCGGCGGCGGACGCGTCGATCGCGGACGCGAGGCTCGCGCCGTCCGTGCGCGGCGTCGGGGTACAGCCAGCTGCGCAGCTCCCGCTCCTGCCGTCGTGCGAGTGCGGCGACGCGGCGCGGGTCGCCGGCCTCGCGCTGGACGAGCGCGAGCGTCTGCAGCACCGAGTCGTGAACGCGTGCGGCCATCTCGGCCCGCTCCTGCGAGCGGATCCGCGCGGTGCGCTCGGAGTCCCGCTCCGCTGCCAGGCGCCACGCCCACGGCCCGAGCACGAGGATCAGCGCGATCGCGACCGCGCTCGATTCGAACGCTGCGTCGCGGCCGCTCGAGGTCGCGTTCTGGTCGACGAAGAGGATCACCCCGACCGCGACGAGCGAGAGGCCGACGACGACCGGCGCACCCGCTGCGGCCGCGGGCGAGGAGGATTCCGGCGCCGCAGAGTGCTGCCGGCCAGATCAGCGAGTCCGAGAAGCCGAAGCCCCGGAGGGCGATCGCGCCGGCGATCGCCAAGCGCCACGTACGCCGAGCAGCCGCCGGCGCGGCGACGGCGGCGGGCCGTGCTTCCGGGCGCGAGCGCCAGCCACGCGCCGGCGTAGGCGACGATGCCCGGCGCCACCCGCGAACGCGAGCAGTGCGAACGTGAGCCGGACGAGGGTGGCGTCGACGCGCAGGCTCTTCGCGATCCCTGCGCAGACGCCCGCGAGCGCGCCGTCGCCCTCCGCGCGCCGGAGGCGCGGGAGGGCGAGCGGCAGCCGGTACGGCGTCGAGCTCAACCTCGCTGCACCTCGATGCTGCCAATCGCGACGTCCGACTCGACGTCGAGCACGGGCGCGTCCGGCGTCGAGCCCGGCACGGTGCGCGTCAGGTGCGCATCGAAGCCGTCGTCGCGCTCGCCGAGGACGTTCACCTCGCCGACTCCTGACGTGGGCGTCGATCTCGAGCGCGACATCCTCCGGCACGGTGATCACGAGCTGGCCGATGCCGACGCTCGCGTCGACCGACGTGATGCCGGACGGCAGCGGGACGGCAGTGAGATCGACGTTGAGGTCACCGACGCCGAGCTCGTAGCTCGCGCTGGAGCGAGGTACGGTCAGAGGCTGCTCGAACTTCTCGCCCGACGCCAGCCGAGATCGAGACCGGCGTCGACGGCGGCGACGCCGAAGGCAGCCAGTAGGGTCAGCCCGAGGAAGACGAGCCCGCCGACCCGTCGCTGCGTCACTGCTCCGACTGCGATCGCGACACCGACGATCGCGACACCGGCCGCGAGCGCGACAGCGAGGTCGACGTCGTAGACGTCGAGCACCGCGAGGAGCCCGAAGAGGCCGGCGGCGGCGAGGAGCGCGCCGAGCACGGGCGCGAAGAGCGACGGCCGCCTGGGCGGCCGCGGCACCGCCGGTGCACGCCGGGTGGTCTCGGCTTCCGGCGACGCGACGGACGGTGCCGCACGCGGGGCCCGTCGCGATTCGATACGTGCCACCAGACGAGCGCGCCGCCGACGAGCAGTGCCGCGAGCCAGATGTTGCCCGTGCCGGGCCAGAAGCGGGCTTCCGAGAGCGCGAAGAGAGCGCCGAACGCGAGCAGGCCGACGCCGACGAGCAACCAGGGGTGCTCGCGGTGCCCGCGCAGCGCCTCGACCGCGATCGACTCGTCGTCGTGCTCGCCCGGGATCACGAGGTACGCGGCGAGGTACAGCAGCAGGCCGGTGCCGCCGGCCAGCGCAAGCGCCGCGAATGCGATCCGGTAGATGAGCGGGTTGACGTCGAAGTAGCGGCCGAGGCCGGCCGCAACGCCGCCGAGCCAGCGGCCCTCGTCGACGCGGACGAGCCGCCGCGGCGGCGCCTCGTCGATTGGAATCGGTTCGTCGGTGAGTTCGGACATGTGAGCCTCCTTGGATGAGTGCTCACAGCATCGATACCGCCGAGTCGCAGCGGTATCGGGCATCGCCCTGATCCGACCCTGATCTTCTCCCGAGCTAGTCGGTCCACCAGCCCTGAAGCCATCTCGGCGTCGCGAGGATCGTCGCCTGCTCCGAACGCGAGGTACTCGACGCCTTCGGGCCCCGCCTCGACGTTGCGCATCGTGTCCTTGTCGAAGCGGATCGCGTCCCACTCGCCCAGCTCGACGATCTCGTCCTCGACCTTGATCCGCGCCGAGCCCCGGACGATGACGTAGACCTCTTCCTGTCCCGAGTGCTTGTGACCGAAGGGGATGCGGAAGTTCGGCTCCAGCTTGACGTGGCTGAGCCCGAGCGTCTCGCCCTCGAGCGCCGTGCGGCCGAAGCGTGCCTCCATCTCCTCCGGCATCCCGAACTTCGGCGCGGCGTTCTCGACGTCCTGCTTCAGGTTCTTCTTCGTGTATCCAGGCATGGGCGCGATTCTAGTGGGCCTCGATGTAAAGCGAGCTTGACATAGCGGTCCGATGTCAAGCTAACTTGACATCAGATGAAGAACGCGATCAGAGATCTGCGAGCGAGACAGAGCCTCTCGCAGGCTGAGTTGGCCAAGGCGATGCAGGTCTCGCGGCAGACGATCAACGCGATCGAGACGGAGCGGTACACGCCGTCGCTGCCGCTCGCACTTGCACTCGCGCGTTACTTCGAAATCGACGGTGGAGGAGATGTTCGATGACGGCAGTGCATAAGACGAAGTGGTTTCTGCCCCTGTTCTCGGTCGCACTGGGGCTGCTGTTCCTCGGAGCGCTGTGGGCCGGCGGCGAGCGGACGGCCGGGATCGAGTCGCTCGCGATCATGTCGGGGCTCGGGCCTCGCTCTTCCTCGTCGGCGGGCGCAGCGACCTGATCCGCGGACTGCGCGGCGACGGACGGGACGAGTACTGGCAGCGGATCGACGTCCACGCGACGGCTCTGGCCGGCAACGTCGTGATCGTCGCCATCATCGGCATGTGCGCGTGGGAGTGGGCGCACGGGCGGGACGGCAGCCCGTACGTGCAGCTCGGCGCGATCGCGGGCGTCGCCTACGTCGCGGCGCTCGGCTTCCTCAGGTGGAGGCGCTGAGCAGCGTCTCGACCGTGGGGTCGTCCGCGCGGCGCGGCGGCCTCACCTCGCGCCAGGTGCACTGCGCCGGGTCCTTGTCGTCGCCGGAAGCGGATCAGCTTCGTGCCGTGGCGGAAGCGGTTCCCCTGCACCTTGTCGTAGCGCACCTCGGCGACGAGCTCGTGCCGGAGCGGCGTCTCCTCGAGGCCATTCGTTCCCCAGCGGTTCGGCTCCGAGAAGCGCCGGTCGGAGCTCTCGTCGAGGAGCGGCAGCACGCGCGCGGCGATCTCGTCGTGGTTGCGGGCGCCGATCGCGGCCGAGCCGACGTAGTCGATCTCGCCGTCCTCGCGGTAGAGGCCGAGCAGCAGCGTCGCGAGCTTCTCGCGCCCGGGCTTCCAGCGGACGCCGATGACGACGCAGTCGGCGGTCTTGTGCTCCTTCACCTTGACGACCGCCTCGCGCGAGCCGGGCATGTACGGGAGCCCGAGGCGCTTCGCGATCACGCCGTCGAGCCCGGCGGCCTCGAAGCGGTCGAGCCACGCCGTCGCCGCCTCGAGCGACGTCGGTCGCCGGCGAGATCCAGAAGCCCTCGCCGCGGCGCAGCAGCTCGGCGCGCCGCTCCTCGAGCGGCCGCTCGTGCACCGGCTCGCCGTCCCAGAGCAGCAGGTCGAAGGCGATGAAGATCGCGGGGATCTCGGCCGAGAGCTTCCGGACGCGGCTCTCGGCCGGGTGCAGGCGCGTCTGCATCGAGTCGAAGTCGAGCACGCCGTCGCGCGCGATCACGATCTCGCCGTCGAGGGCGGAGTGGGGCGGCAGCAGCTCGCCGAGCGGCGCCAGCTCCGGGAAGTAGCGCAGGAGCGGCCGCTCGTTGCGCGACCAGAGCGCCAGCTCGCCGCCGTCGTTCTCGAGCACGCCGCGGAAGCCGTCCCACTTCGGCTCGTACTGCCAGCCCTCGCCGGCCGGCAGCTCGCGCACGAGCTCGGCCTCCATCGGCGGGAAGGGGACGTTCGGGCCGGGCACGTCTGCAAGGCTACTGCGATGAGCGAGCTCGACGGCGAGTGGGAGGTGCGGCGCGTCAGCGGCGTGCTGCCGCCGCTCTACGGCGTCCGCAAGCGGATCGCAGGGTGGGAGCGGCGAGACGATGCTCGGCCCGCTGCACTCGCCGTTCGCCGTCGTCGGGCGCGAGCTCCGTTATCGCGGCGTCCTCACGCGCGGCCTCGTCGACTCGGTCGAGCCGGGTGAGGACGGCTGGTGGGAAGGGGTCGCGCACTACCGCGGCCGGGCGCTCGGCCGCTTCGCGATGCGCCGCATCTAGGATTGCTCGATGAGAAGGGTCGCCGTCACCGGGCTGGGCGCGATCACGCCGATCGGGCTCGACGCGCCCTCGACCTGGAAGGCCGCCGTCGCCGGCGAGAGCGGCATCGACTTCATCCAGGCCTTCGACGCGAGCGAGTTCCCGGTCCGGATCGCGGGCGAGGTGAAGGGCTTCGACCCGGCCACCGTCGCGCCGCCCAAGGAGGGACGGCGGATGGACCGCAACGTCCTGCTCGCGCTCGGCGCGGCGCAGGAGGCGTGGCGGGACGGCGGGCTGAACGGGGTCGACCCGGCGCGCGTCGGCATCGTCGTCGGCTCGGCGATCGGCGGCCTGCCCGGGATCGTCGAGCAGCAGAACATCCTCCGCGACCGTGGCCCCGATCGGGTCTCACCGTTCTTCATCCCGAGCGTGCTCGTCGACTCGGCGAGCGGCCAGATCGCGATCTCGCTCGGCCTCCGCGGCCCCAACTACGCGCCCGTCTCCGCGTGCGCGACCGGCTCGCACGCGGTCGGCGAGGGCGCGGAGCTGATCCGCCGCGGCGCCGCCGACGCGGTGCTCGCCGGCGGTACCGAGTCGTGCATCCATCCGCTGATCCTGGCCGGCTTCTGCGCGATGCGCGGCCTCGTCGCCGAGGACGAGGATCCGGCGAAGGCATCGCGGCCGTTCGACGCGACGCGCGCCGGCTTCGTCATGTCGGAGGGAGCGTGCATCCTGCTGCTCGAGGAGCTCGAGTCGGCGCAGGCGCGCGGCGCGACGGTCTACGCCGAGGTGCTCGGCTACGGCGCCTCGAACGACGCCCACCACATGGCGCAGCCCGAGCCCGAGGCGATCGGCGTCGCCGAGATGATGCGCTCGGCGCTCGAGCGCTCGGACGTCGAGCCGGAGCGGGTCGGCTACATCAACGCGCACGGCACCTCGACGCCGCTCGGCGACGCGGCCGAGACGCGCGCGATCAAGCAGGTCTTCGGCGACCACGCCCGCACGCTCGCCGTCTCGTCGACGAAGTCGGTCACCGGGCACTGCTTCGGGGCCGCGGGCGCGATCGAGTCGATGATGTGCGCGCTCGCGCTCCACCACCAGCTGCTGCCGCCGACGATCAACTACCGCACCCCGATCCGGAGTGCGACCTCGACTACGTCCCGAACGAGGCGAGGCAGGTCGAGCTCGACGTCGCGCTCTCGAACGCGATGGGCCTCGGCGGCCACAACGGCTGCGTCCTGCTCGGCCGCATCTAGACCGGAACCGGTGCCTTGGTGTCGATCGCCTTGCGGAGCGCATCGAGCAGCTGCGGGCCCGTGAACGGCTTCCGCACCAGGTCGGCGCCGCCGAGCGGGCCTTCCGACTCGGGCGCGTAGCCGGACATGAAGACGGCGGCGAGCTGCGGCCGGTGCGCCTGCAGGCGGCCGACGACCTCGGGGCCGGAGAGCCCCGGCATGACGACGTCGCTGAGGACGGCGTCGATCGACGGGTTGTCGTCGGCCAGCTCGAGCGCCTCCGACCCGTACCGGGCCTCGATCACGGTGTAGCCGGCCCGCGCGAGCACGCGCCGGGCGACCTCGCGGACGGAGTCGTCGTCCTCGATCAGCAGGACCGTCTCGGTGCCCGCGCTCGGGGTCGTCGTACTCGGGACGAACTGCGTCGCCGGGCGGATCCATGCGCGGGAGGAGCAGCGTGAACGACGTTCCGGCACCGGCTGTCGTGTCGACCTCGGCGAGGCCGTCACAGCCCGCGACGAACTCGTTGACCATCGCGAGCCCGAGGCCCGTGCCCCGCCCCGCCTCCTTCGTCGTGAAGAACGGCTCGAACAGATGCGGGAGGAGCTCGGGGTCGATCCCGGTGCCCGTGTCGGCGACGCGCAGGAAGGCGTAGGTCGTCCCTTCGCGCTGTTCGACTCCGGTCGAGATCGAGAGGCGGCCGCCCTCGGGCATCGCGTCGCGCGCGTTCACGCAGAGGTTGAGCAGCGCCTGATTCAGCTCCGTCGCGTCGACCGAGACGGGGCACGCCTCCTCGGCAGGGACCGTGACGAGCTCGAGGTCGGTGCCGATCAGCCTCCGCAGCATCGGGTGCGCCGAGGCGACGGCTGCGTTCAGGTCGACGACGTCGATCGTGCGTGCCTCCTTGCGGCTGAACGAGAGCAGGCGCTGGGTCAGGTCGCGGGCCCGCTCGGCGGCGACGCCGATCTGGGCAAGCTCGTAGCGCAGCTCCGCGTCGTCGCCCGCGCGTGCGAGCGCGAGCTCGCCGTAACCGGCGATCGCGACGAGCAGATTGTTGAAGTCGTGTGCGATTCCGCCGGCCAGCTGGCCGACGGCCTCGAGCTTCTGCGACTGGCGGAGGCGGTTCTCGAGCGTTCGTTGCTCGGTGACGTCGGTGAGCATGCCGTGCCACTGCGGCTCGCCGTCCTCCTCGAGCAGCGTCGCCTCGTCGCGGATCCAGACGATGCCACCGTCCTTGCGGCGCATGCGGTACTCGGAGCGGAGGAACCCGAGCTCGAGCGCCAGCTCCTCCTGCAGGAGTGCAGCCTCGCGATCGTCCTCGTGCAGGCTCGTGCCCCAGGGCGCCTGGTGCGTCAGCCAGTCCTCGGGCGTCCAGCCGAGCACCGGCTCGATCGCGGGGCTGACGTAGTGCCAGTCGCCGGATCGGATCGACGCGCGGTAGACGACGCCGGGCAGGCGCTCGACCAGCTGCCGGTAGCGCTGGGCGTACAGGCGATCGTCCATTCAAGGGTGATCGTTCGGATGCGCGCCGGAACTTGAGCGCAACAGCACTACCCGCGGACGAGCTCGGGCGTCAGCTCGGCGGGAGACGCGACGACGGCGTCCGCGAGCGCCAGCGCGTCCGGCGCGGGCGGGTAGTGCGCGTTCGGGAGCGCGATCACGCGCATGCCGGCGGCGTGGGCGGCGCGGATCCCGTTCGAGGAGTCCTCGATCGCGGCCGTGCGGCCCGGCTCGGCACCGAGGCGGCGCATCGCCTCGAGGTAGACGTCCGGCGCCGGCTTGCCGCGCGCGACCTCCTCCGAGGAGACGACGGCGTCGAAGAGCTCAGCGATCTCGGCACGCTCGAGCACGGCCGCGATCAGCGGCCGGTTCGAGGACGAGGCGACGCCGAGCCGGAACTCCGGCGCCAGCCGCCGAACTGCCTCGACCGCACCGTCGATCAGCGGCAGCCGCTCGCGGTAGCGCTCGAGCATCCGGTGGACGACCTCGGCGTTGATCTCCTCCGGCGACTCGCGCAGCCCGATCTCGTCGTGCATGTACGCCGACCACTCCGGCGAGCTCATCCCCATCATCGCCGCCTGTGCGCCGTCGTGCCAGCGGCCGCCTCGTTCCTTCGCGAGCTGCTCGCGAACGTCGTCCCAGACCTGCTCCGAGTCGACGATGACGCCGTCCATGTCGAAGACGACGACGTCGATCATGCGGGCCGGTAGTCGCCGCCGAGACGCAGCAGCGGCGGCTTGTCGGCGCCCGGCTCGACCCGCTCGACGCGGCCGAGGAAGAAGGTGTGGTCGCCGGCGGCGAGCTCGCCGCCGAGCTCGCACTCGAGCCAGCCGACCGCGCCGTCGAGGAGCGGGCCGCGGCCGCTCTCCCGGACGGCGATTCCGTGCCACATCGCGATCGGCGGGACGCCGCGGGCGAAGTGCTGCGCCAGCTCGAGCTGGTCGCCCGCGAGCAGCGAGACGGCGAAGCCGCCCGCCTCGCGCAGCAGTTCGTGGAACGCGGCCTGGCCGCGCGACCGAGATGCCGACGAACGGCGGCTCGAGCGCGAGCGAGACGAGCGACGAGAGCGTCAGGCCGAGCCGGGTGCCGTCGACCTCGACGGTGGCGACGGCGACGCCGACGGGATACCGCCGCATCACTGCTCTGAACTGCTCGCCGCTCGACACGGCTCGATGTTACGGGCGGCCACGGAAGGCGCTGGTCGGGGTCGCTTGCGGCCCCCTTCAGGGGTTTTCGCGCGATGAGCATCCGCTGCCGCGGGTGCTCATCTTGCGCAAGAAATCAGACGGCCTTGCAGAGCGGGTCGCCGGCCAGGAACTGCTTCTGCGTCGCGTGCATCTGCAGGTCGAAGGCCTTGGTCGTAGGCGCCGAGCGCGTCGGCCTCCCAGTAGATGTCCGGCAGCACACCCGGGCCGATGATCGTCGCTCGGTACTTGGTGCCGTGGCCCTCCGGCCGGCTGCCGTGACGGTAGAAGCCGTAGCAGAACTTGCCGGTGCCCTTGTGCATCAGGAAGCTGTTCTCGCGCAGCCAGCCCTTGCCGTAGGCCGAGTCGAACGTGTCGAGGTAGAGGTTGCGGCCGAACGTGTCCAGCGGGACGCCCGCGGGCGTCGACTTGAAGCCGTGCACCGGCCGGCCGAGATAGGTGAACGAGCCGAAGATGTGGTGGAACTTGCGGTAGGCCCAGTTCAGCTCGACGGTCAGCACCGGCAGCGCGCCGCGGAAGTGCGACAGGCGCAGCTCCCAGACCGACTGCTTGGGCGTCGCCTTGAGGCCGTAGTTCGGCAGCGCCCGCTGCCAGGACTGGAGCGCCCAGTAGGAGCCGTCGGCCGCCTTGCAGCCGGCGATGAACCACTGCAGCTCGGGGCCGTCGTAGGGGCGGCAGGCGTTCTTGAAGGTCTTCCAGACGTCACGCTTGTACGTGCCGTAGCCGCCGGAGTAGTCGAGCTTGAACTCGACCTGCTTGCTGCCCGGAGTCGGGTGCAGCGCGTTGATCGCGCCCCAGGCGAGCACGTTCCAGCGCTTGCCGCGCGCGCTGTAGCTGACAAGCGCCTGGCCGTTCTGCGCCACCTTCAGGGAGACGTCGTTGGCGTTGCGGTCGATGATCTCCGAGGCCGACGCGGTGGCCGGTACGGCGACGGCGGTGATGAGGGCGAGCAACACGGCAAGGCGAAGGCGCATGGAGTGAACTCCCTGTTCGGGTGACGTCTGTCATCTACGTCGGCAGTCGGCACCGGCGGTTCACCACTCGCCTGAGTGATTTAGTAACGGTTGCAAGTCAGAAAAACGTGAAGGGCGGCTGTGAAAGCCGCCCTTCGGCAGAACCCGATCCTGGATCTCGTCAGGCGGTCGAGGGAAGCCTGCTCTCGCGCGTCGTCAGGACTCCGAGGCCGATCATCCCGGCGCCGAGCAGCAGGTGCAGCCAGTTGTCGGCGTTGTTGGCGGGGATCCAGTCGCCGCCGCCGACGATGCCGAGGACGGCGAGGCCGAGATAGATCGCGCCTCCTCCGATCAGGTACGTCCGGGCGCCGCTCGCGGTCGCCGCCAGCGCGAGGCCGGCGAGGCCGAAGAGGCCGTGCACGATGTTGTGCAGGACGCTCACCTGGAAGATCCCGAGCAGCTCCGCGTTGCCGTCGTTGCCGGCGAACTCGAGGCCGTCGTAGAGGTTCGTGGTCACGCCGGGGATGAAGCCGGCGATGCCGACGAGCAGGAAGACGATTCCCACCAGTCGGGCGACGTTCTGGACGAGTGTCCGATCCATCTCCTACCTCCGGGGAATTGGCTGGGCGGCATTCCGCGCAACACGCGCGTTTCCTGCCTTCGTTCGCGCGCGGCGGGCTACTGGTTCGGGTTGTCGTGCGGCAGCGTCGCGCGCAGCGCGGTACCGTGCCCAGGCTCGCTGACGACCTCGAGCTCGCCGCCGAGCGCCGCCACCCGGTCGGCGAGACCGCGCAGGCCGGAACCGGACTCGGGATCGGCTCCGCCGACGCCGTCGTCGACGATCTCGACGGCGGTGCAGGCGCCGTCGGTGCTGACGCGCACGCGTACCTGCGACGCCTCGCTGTACTTCCCGGCGTTTGCCAGCGCCTCGGCGACGAGGTAGTAGGCGGCGGCCTCGACCCCCGGGGGCAATCGCTCGGTCGGCGTCTCGGCGATCTCGACCGGAAGCACGGCGCGCTCGGCGAGGCCGGACAGAGCAGGCTCGAGCCCGCGATCGCTGAGCAGCCGCGGATGCAGGCCGCGCACCAGCTCGCGGATCTCCTCGAGCGCGAGCGCGAGCTCGGTCTGCGCCGACTCGACGAGCTGGGGGACCTCGCTCGGGTCGGTCTCGAGCCGGCGCTTGACGAGGTGGAGGTGGAGCGCCACGGTCACGAGCCGCTGCTGGGCGCCGTCGTGCAGGTTCCGCTCGACGCGCCGCCGCTCGGCGTCGCCCGCGGCGACGATCCGGGCGCGCGAGTCGGTGAGGTCGCGCATCGCGCGGCGCAGGTCGGTGACGTCGCGGACGACTGCGACGACCTCGTCGGGGCCGGACGGAGCCGCTCTCACCTCGAACTCGCGCTCCTCGCCGACGTGGGTGCGGAGGGTGTACTCGACGGTCGCGAGCTTTCCTTGCGCGAGCGAGGCCCGGACGCAGTCCATCAGCTTGTCGGCGACGTCCGCGGGCAGCAGCTCGTGGGCGGTCGAGCCGACGACGTGGTCGGGCGGGTTCGCGAGCTTCGACGTGTCGCCGCCGATCTCGAGGTAGGTGCCGTCGGCCCGCAGTCGCAGGAGCAGGTCCGGCAGTGCGTCGAGAAGCGCCTTGTGCCGTGCGTCGACCGGTGCGGAAACCCCTTCCACGCAGCCATCGTAGACGGCGAACTCGTGGGCGTTCGCTGGTCGATCGGCAAGCGTCGGGCTCGAGCGGACGCCGGCGGAGCGGTAGGCGGGGCGCCCTCCGGCGCCCCGCCTACCGCCTCAGACGGCTAGCTCAGGGATCCGAATGGTCCGAAGATCCAGTTGAACTCGTTGTTGTCCGTGGGGCTGCTGCAGCCGGGGTCGGCCGGGTAGTCGACCTTGGCGTCGCCGTCGTCGTCCCTGCCGTTGGAGCAGGCGTAGGTGGGGGCGGGTGCGGGCGGCGCGTTGTACTCGTCGTTGTCGGTGGTGCTGCTGCAGCCGGGGTCGGCTGGGTAGTCGACCTTGGCGTCGCCGTCGTCGTCCTTGCCGTTCGAGCAGGCGTAGGTGGGTGCGGGCGGCGCGTTGTACTCGTTGTTGTCGGTGGTGCTGCTGCAGCCGGGGTCGGCCGGGTAGTCGACCTTGGCGTCGCCGTCGTCGTCCAGGCCGTTCGAGCAGGCGTAGGTCGTTGGAGGCGGCGGAGGCGGCGGCGTGGTGCCGCCCGTCGTCGAGGTGCCGAACTCCTGCGTCCAGTAGAGGGTGCCCGTGCTCGACGCGGCTGCGGCGACGCCGATCGCGCGGAAGCTCGCGTTCTGGATGTTCGCGCGGTGGCCGGCGGAGTTGAGCCAGGCCTGCATGACGGCGTTCGCCGTCGAGTAGCCGTAGGCGATGTTCTCGCCCCAGCCTGCGGTCGTCGTCGGGTAGCCGCACGCCTGCAGGCGGTCGCTGACGCTGCGCGCCACCGGCGGAGCCGGGTCCGCATGCTGCATGTAGCGGTAGTAGGCCATGTGCCGGGACTTCCAGACCGCCGCGTTCGTCAGCGGCGTCGTCACGGTCAGCTGGCTCAGGCCGAGCGAGGCGCGGTGCTGGTTCACCAGCTGGACGACCTGCGTCGCCAGATCCTGGCGGAGCGTGCCCCAGTCGGCGCCGGGCGTGCAGTTGCCGACGGCGGCGCCGGCGACGGTGGGTGTTCCCGGCACGCCGGCGGGTGCGGCCACGACGACCGCGGCGATCACGGCGGCGAGCGCGAGCGCCCGCCTGAAAAGTGTGTTCATATGGATTGTTCCCTCTGTTGCGTTCCGTCCGGGCGGCGGACGGCTTGAAGCCCGGGAAGGTAGCCGCGATCGGCGCGAGACGCAATGACCCGATCGGGTGTGCCGGAGGCGCGTCAGTCGACCTGCGCGGCCGGAGCGGCGCAGAGCGCGAGCAGCGCGGGAACGAGATCGGCGGGAGCGTCCAGCTTGTTGACGTACCCGACCGCGCCGGCGTCCCGCGCGTCCTGGATCCGGTCCGGGTCGGCGCCCGAGAGCATCAGCACGCACATCCGCGGCCGCGCCTCCCGCACGAGCCGCGTCGCCACGATCCCGTCGATCCGCGGCATGTCGATGTCCATCAACACGACGTCCGCGTCCTGCCAGCAGGCGAGCTGCACGGCCTCCTCGCCGTCCTTTGCGATTCCGATCACCTCGAGCTCGGGCCGGTCGTGCAGGAGCGCCGCGATCAACTCGGCGTAGCGTTCGTCGTCGTCGGCGATGACGACGCGCAGAGGAGCGGGTTCCGGCCACATCGGAGGTTCAAGGGTAAACCAGAGTCAGCACGGGCAACAGTGGTCGAAAGACCAGGGTTTTGCAGCGATAAACGTCCGCAGCCGGTGCGCGTCAGCCCGCCGGCGCCAGGCGCTCGAGGTAGCGCTGATGGCGCTCCTCGGCCCGGTAGAAAAGCGGCGCGCGGTGGACCTCGGTCAGCACGCGCCACCCCAGGATCGCTCCCTGCGCGGCGATCGATTCCTGCGCGGCGCGCTCCTGCTCGGGCGAGTGGACGAAGATCACGGACCGGTAGCGAGAGCGGCGGCCGAGCCGCGGCCGCGTCGGGTCGTGGAGGCGCCAGAACAGCTCGAGCAGCTCCTCGAAGGAGACGCGCGCCGGGTCGAACTCGACCCGGACCGCCTCGACGTGCCCGGTGGCGCCGGTCGCGACGCGCTCGTAGCTCGGGTTGGGGACGGTGCCGCCGGTGTAGCCGGCCGTGGTCTCGAGCACCCCGGGAACCTCTCCGAACGCCTGCTCGACGCGCCAGAAGGAGCCGCAGGCGAAGGTGGCAACGCCGATCAGGCGGTTGCGGCGATCGGCCGCGGGCGGGCGGCTGAGCTCGACGCTCATGCCACAGTATCCCCCTTTGCAACCGGCTCGCCCAGTTCCACGCCGAGAGCGAGGACGACGAGTTGTCGCACTGTGCGGGCTTTTGACATTCGCCGACGAGAGTGCCACGCTCTGTAACAGCGACGAAGGTGCGCGATGCAACGTGCTCGACGGATCGTTGCTGCGGCGCTCGGGGGTGGGGTTTTGACGACCCTGACTGTGGCCGCGCTCGCCCTCGGCGCGGGAAACACGACCGACGCGACCGTCACGTTGCAGGTCGCTGCGCGCGGCCCGGGCAGCGTTTCAGCGGTACCGATCGGCGGAGGTGATGACCCGCACCCGTGCGACAGGCAGCAAGGACAGGACGACTGTAAGTGGACATATGAGCGAGGGACGTCCGTCAGGCTGACTGCGATGGCGGGCGGCGGATCGGGCGAGAGCTTCTCCAGCTGGAGCGACCCCGACTGCGGCACGAGCATGACCTGCACGGTCAAGCTCGACGACGATCTCACCTCGGTCGTCGCCGTCTTCACGCCGCTGATGCTCGCGGTGAAGCGCTCAAACGACGACAGCGGCGCAACGGTGGGCTTCAACCCGCCGGGCGACCTCTGCAACGACCCGCCGGACGATGCGGACTTCTGTCGCGAGTTCGCGCCGCACACGCGTGTCGCGCTGACGCTGATGCCGGACACCGCGCCCTTCTCGCGCTGGAACGAGGCACCCGACGCCAACTACCTGTGCGAGCCGCTGACCTCGAGGACCTGCACGATCACGGTCGAAGACCAGCCGACCTGGGTGGGCGTGCGGCTCGGCACCGACCTGGACTTCGGGCTCGCGCCGACCATCGACGTCGAGTTCAAGCTGCGCAAGAGCGGCAACGGCAGCGGCCGCGTCACGGCATCGAGTCTCGACTGCGGCACCGTGTGCAGGGCCAGCTTCGGCTTCGGAAGGCGGATCGCGCTGACCGCGAACCCGGACGACGGCTCGCTCTTCGACGGGTGGAACGGCGTCTGCGCGCGGACGCAGCTGACGTGCACGTTCCCTGCCGGACCGATCACGTCGATCCGGGTGGCCTTCACCCGGGACGCGACCGCGCCGACCGCGCCCGGCGTTCCGGTGATCGGCAGCCGCACCCGGTCGAGCATCGCGATCTCCTGGGGCGCGTCGACGGACAACGTGAGGGTCGCCGGCTACCGCGTCTACGTGAACGATGCGCCCGCCGGCGAAACGCAGACGCCCGCCTACACCCTGGAGGGCCTGAAATGCGGCCGGACCTACGCGGTCGCCGTGGACGCGGTTGACGGGCTCGGCAACCGGTCGCCGCGGGCGAGCGTGACCACGCAGACGCGCCCGTGCACGCTCGCGGCCCGCCTGGCCGGAGTCGGCGTCGGGCGTGTCGGCGGCCTCCGGGCGGTCGTCGCCGTCGTACGCGTCAACCGGGCGACCTCGGCTCGCCTGCGGTTGCTCCGCGGCGGGCGGTCGGTGCTGACGGCTCGGTTCGCCGTCGCGCCCGGCACGAACCGCCTGCGCCTGCGCGTGCCCCGGCGAATTCCGGGAGGGCCTTACCGCCTGGCGACGACGCTCGTCAATCCCGACGGCGGCGCGCTCGTCCTCCCGGGGCGGGGCGTGCTGCTGCCGAGACGATGACGGCGCCGACCGACGCCGCACCTGCTCCGCAGGAGCCGGAAAGCGGTCGCAAGAACCCGATCGCCTACTTCCTGCAGAAGCGGAACCCGCTCGTCTACGTCGGCCAGGCCGCCGGCGTCGTCGCGCTCGTCGCCAGCGTCGTCGGCCTTCTGTTCGTCCTCAAGCCGGGCTGGAAGCCGGAGCCGCCGCCGGACGTCGGCACGCTGAAGATCGTCGACTCCAGTGTGCGGCAGCCGGTGACGTTCGGCCGCTACCTCGAGCGCTTGCGGCTGCCGCCGCTCGACATGACGAAGGCTTTCCTGCAGCGTCGCGGCCTCCTGATCGAGTTCGACTATCAGGTCGAGGGCTTCCGCGGCAAGCGGCTGCCGATCCAGTGGGAGCTGGTCAATGCGAAGACGAATGACCGCGTCGGCGGAGACGATGCGGTTGCGATCACACCCGCGACGAACCAGGAGGCGGCAAAGTGGTTCGTCTGGGTGCCGAGGCCGGAGGCGGGCAGGCGTTACTACGTGACGGTCACGATCTATCACCCACGCAAGGGGGAGGTCGACATCCCGCTGGCCGACTTCGACACGGCGGAGTTCGCCGGCTCGGCGCAGACCTGAGCGTCCGGCCTATTCGGGTGGCTTCAGCCCTCGCCCTCCGGGGAGTAGAGCGATCGCTCGCACCACACCATGATTTGAGACGTGGGGACCGATCGCACATGCGGATAGAGGTGGACGACCCCTTGCTCGTCCCGGACCTGCTGGCATTCCTCAGGGAGCGCCCGTACGTGATCGTCGAGCAGGTCGGACCGCGCGAGCTCGAGGTCTCTCAGCTCGGCTCGGGGAACGCCGATGCGCGGCGGCTCGAGCTCGATCTGCTGCTGCAGGCGTGGCGCGCCGCCGGTGGCGAGCGCGTCCAGATCATCGACTGAGCTCGTCAACCCGCGTGTCGGCGAGGCGAACGAGCTGTGGTGAGTCTGGGTGGCGCTCGAGCCGGCGCTCGCGCTCGACCTCTCTCAGCCACTCGCTCGGGAACGAGGTGACGGCTCTCAGATCTTCGTCAGCGTGCCATTGACCGTCCTCGAGCAGGCTGATCACGGCCGGGTAGGTCAAACCGCGCATGTGATCGGACATCGACACTCCTCTCAGATCCGCCGGCGGGTCGAGAGTGTGGCAGATCGAACTCAGCCGAGCTCGTCGATCAGGTCGGCGATCGAGTCGACAATCCGCGAAGGACGGTAGGGGAACCGCTCGGCTTCACTTCTCGAGGTGATGCCGGTCAGGACGAGAACCGTGTGCATGCCGGCCTCGAGGCCCGAGACGACGTCGGTATCCATGCGGTCGCCGACCATCGCGGAGGTCTCCGAATGGGCGTCGATGGCGTTGAGGGCGGAGCGCATCATCAGGGGGTTCGGCTTGCCGACGAAGTAGGGATCGACGCCGGTCGCGCGGCTGATGAGCGCTGCGACCGCGCCGGTCGCCGGCAGCGGTCCATCCGGTGTCGGGCCGGTCGGATCAGGGTTGGTTGCGATGAACCTCGCGCCTCGGGCGATGAGCCGGATCGCCTGAGCGATCCGCTCGAAGCTGTACGTCCGCGTCTCTCCGAGTACGACGTAGTCGGCTTCGCGGTCTGTCAGTGTGTAGCCGGCCTCGTGAAGCGCGGTCGTCAGGCCCGCCTCGCCGATCGTGAAGGCCGTCCCGCCCGGCCGCTGGCTCGCCAGAAAGTCAGCGGTAGCCAGAGCAGAGGTCCAGATCGCTTCCTCGGGAACCTCGAGCCCGATCGCGCGCAGCCGCGCAGCCAGGTCGCGACGCGTGTACATCGAGTTGTTGGTCAGGACGAGAAACGGCAGGCCCCGCTCGCGCAGCCGCTCGAGGAAGCGATCGGCGCCCGGAATCGCGTTCTGCTCGCGCACCAACACTCCGTCCATGTCCATGAGCCATGAACGAATCTCGCGCCGCTTCCCCTCATCGGTCACCGTGCCGTCGCCGGGCCCGTCCCGTTGCGGAGGAGGCTCCCGCGCCCCGTCGGCCACGGCAGGAGGTTCGTGCCCGAGCCCGGGACACGGAACACGTCGATGCCGTGGTCGAACGTCGAGAGCACGATCTCGAGCGTGCCGTCTCCGTCCAGGTCGCCGATCGAGGGCGCCGCGGGAACGCCGATCCCGTTCCCGTTTCGCCCCTGGCGCGGGAGTCGGATGTCGTGCAGCCGCTTGCCCGCCGCCGAGAGCACGACCAGCCGGCCTGAGCCCGGGGCGAGCGCGTACGTGCCGAAGACGAGCTCGGGCTTGCCGTCCCGGTTGAGGTCGGCGGCCACGACCTCGGAGGCGAATGTCTTCGGGGCGCTCTGGGCGTAGTCGAAGCGCCAGAGCCGCTTGCCCGTAGGGCCGACGGCGTAGACGAAGCCGTCGGGCACCGAGGCCACGATCTCCGGCCGCGGATCGCCGGAGATGTCCACGACCGTGGGCGCCGGGATCCCAGAGGGCGGATACCAGTCCCCGGAGGCCCGTACCGCCGGCTTGCCGGACCGCGGCGGGGTCGTGAAGCCTCCGTGCCGGCGCGCCGACCGGGAGCCGTCGCCGTGCGCGCCGTCGAGCACCATGAACGCGTACCCCTGGGTCTCGTACGGCTCCTTCTGCTCCGCGTTCGGCAGGCCGATCACCTCGTTCCGGCCGTCGCGGTCGAGGTCGGCGATCGACGGCGGCGAGTCCGTCCACTGCAGCCACATCGTCTTCCGGACGTCGGGCCAGGGGCCCGCATGCTCGTGGTAGTGGCGCGCTTCCACCGCCGGGTCGAGCCAGCGGATGAACTGGCCCCAGCCGAGCCGCCGCCCTGCGTGTCGGCTGTCGCGGTTGCGGAACCACGGCGAGGCGAGTACGGAGGTGCCGTCGTGGTTGAAGACGTTGATCTGGTGGTTGTCGAAGGTGACCACGATCTCGAGCTGCGCGTCGTCGTCGAGGTTGCCGATGCCGACGTTCTCGCCGTAGGCGCCGTAGCCGCGGTTGCCGACGCCGTTGAAATCGGCGTCGTTGCCCTTGCCGTGGAGTCGGTTGTATCGCGGCCATGCCGTCGCTGGAGAGCCCTTCGGCCGGTAGAGCGAGCCCCGTGCGCCGAAGACGAACACCTGCGCCCCGGTCGGCGAGGTGTTCGTCGTCGTCACGACGACCTCGATCCGGCCGTCTCCGTCGAGATCGGCCGCCGCGAGTCCCCGCGCCTCGGGGCACTGACCCCCGCTGCACGTCGAGGCCGGCCACCCCGGTTCGAGACGGAGGCCACCGCCGCGGAGCTCGTAGGCAGCCACCGTGCCCTCGTTGCCGCCGACGACGATCTCCGTCCGCCCGTCGCCGTCGAGGTCTGCGACTGCGCCGGGGGCGTAGACCCGCCCCTTCGTCGCGGTGCCCTTGCCGAGTTGGCGCCCCTTGGCGTCGAAGACGAACGTCGAGTAGAACGGCGCGACGAGCTCGAGCCGGCGGTCGCCGTTCAGGTCGACCAGCCCGGGTGAGGAGAACCAGCCCGTCTCCCCGGTGCTGATGTTGCGCACGAAGCGCGGGGCAGCGACGGGCGCGGGCGACGCCGCCGAACGGACGGCGGTGCGCTCCGCCGAAGCCCCGCCGTCGCCGCTCGAAGGCGCAACCGCGAAGACCAGGAACGCGACGACGGCCGTCACGCGTAGCATCGCCGAACCCTAACGACCCAACCGGTCGCGTTTCACAGCGATGGTCGGAGGTGGCTGAGCACGACGAGCACTAGCGGCGATTCCGGGAGCACCAAGGCCAACGGCCCGACCGCTCAGTCTCGGGCAGCGCCCTTCTCTGGGCGGACCGCATGGGGACGAAACCTGCGGACGCCGCTGCGGGAGTTCCTGCGGACCGAGACCGGGGGTGCGGCAGTCCTGCTTGCCGCGGCGGTCGCGGCGCTCCTCTGGGCGAACGTGCACGCCACCTCGTACGAGGAGCTCTGGGAAACGACGCTCGCGATCGAAATCGGGGGCTCCGGCGTGGCGCTCGACCTGCGCGAGTGGGTGAACAGCGGCCTGATGACGTTCTTCTTCTTCGTTCTCGGGCTCGAGGCGCGTCGGGAGTTCGACCTGGGCGACCTGCGGGAGCGGCGACGGTTCGCGCTGCCGTTCGTGGCCTCGCTCGCAGGCATGGCGATAGCGATCGCGATCTACCTCGCCTTCAACGCCGGACGTTCCTCCGCGGCCGGCTGGGGGATCGCGATGTCGACCGACACCGCCTTCGCGCTTGGCCTGCTCGCGCTCGTCGGGCCCCGCTTCCCCGACCGACTACGCGCGTTCATGCTCACGGTCGTCGTCGTCGACGACATTCTCGCGCTCGTCGTCATCGCCACCGTCTACACGGAGCAAGTCGACCTGTCGGCGCTTCTGGCGGCCTTCGGGCTCTTCGCCGCCGTGCTCGTCGCGCGAGCGCTGCACGTGCGGGTCGGGATCATCTACTTCGCGCTCGGGGCAGCGATCTGGTTCGCGCTGCTCGAGTCCGGCGTCGAGCCGGTCGTGGTCGGGCTCGCGATGGGACTCCTGGCCTACGCATACCCCGCCGATCGGTCCGATCTCGAACGCGTCACCGAGCGCTTCCGCGAGTTCCGCGAGCAGCCGACGCAGGAGCTCGCGCGCTCCGCCGGCGTCGAGCTCAGGGCGGCCGTCTCGCCGAACGAGCGCTTACAGCAGCTTTACCATCCGTGGACGAGCTATCTGATCGTGCCGTTGTTCGCGCTCGCGAACGCCGGCATCGCGATCGACCGTGATTTCCTGGTGCGGGCCTTCGGCTCGCCGATCACGCTCGGGATCCTGTTCGGCTACGTGGTGGGGAAGCCGGTGGGCATTCTCGGCGGGTCGTGGCTGGTCACGCGAGTGAGCGGCGGACGGTTGCGTCCGCCGGTCGGCTGGGTGGCGGTCGCGGGCGGCGGCACGATCGCCGGCATCGGCTTCACGGTTGCGCTGCTGGTCGCGGCGCTCGCCTTCGAGGGCGCGCAACTCGACGAGGCGAAGCTGGGAATTCTCAGTGCTGCGCTCCTGGCCGCGGTCGTGACCTGGCTGCTCTTTCGCATGACCGCGCTCCTGCCGCGGCCCACGCGGATCCGGGCGCTGCTCGGTGTGGCCGAGCCGCTCGTCGACCTCTACATCGACGTCGAGCCGGAACGCGACCACATCCGCGGGCCGGTCGACGCACCCGTCACCGTTGTCGAGTACGGCGACTTCGAGTGCCCCTACTGTGGCCTGGCGGAACCCGTGGTCCGTGAGCTCCTCAGCGACTTTGGCGATGTCCGCTACGTCTGGCGCCACCTACCGCTGAACGATGTCCATCCCAACGCCCAACTCGCCGCCGAGGCGGCAGAGGCCGCCGCCGATCAAGGCGCCTTCTGGGAGCTGCACGACCTGCTGCTGAAGCACCAGAACGCGCTTCGTCCGGACGACTTGATCGGCTACGCCGAGCAACTCGGACTCGACGGCGAACGGTTCACCGCGGCGCTCCGCGAGCATGCCGGCGCCGGCCGCGTGGCCGATGACGTCGACAGCGCAGATCTCAGCGGAGTCTCCGGGACACCGACCTTCTTCATCAACGGCCGTCGCCACTACGGGGCCTACGACATCGGCACGCTCTCGGGTGCCGTTCGGGCAGCCGGCGCGCGCGCGAGCCTCGCCGCGGCGACGGAGGACTGAGACCGCAGATGGAATCTGTGTTTGTTGCTGCGGGCGCCGCCACCGCTCTTGCAGGGCTGTTGGTCGAGCAGCGGTTCTTCGCCCGCGGCCGCGAAGCCCGGCAGGGCGAAGCAATCGCATGGAGCATCGGCTGGCTCGTCCTCGCGCTGCTGACTGCCGCTGCGATCGCGATCGCCGGCGGCCCTGCCGGCGCGTGGACGACCGTGTACCTGATCGAGCGCTCGCTGTCGCTCGACAACGTCTTTCTCTTCTCGCTGCTGCTCGGCTACTTCGCCGTGCCGCCCGAGCTACGCGGTCGCGTGATCACGATCGGCATCGTCGGCGCACTCGTGCTGCGCGGGGTTGCGATTGTCGCGGGCCTCGCTCTCGTCGAGGCGGTCGAGGCTGTTGTCTATGTCTTCGGCGGGCTTCTTCTCTTCGTGGCCTACCGCGCCTTGCGCGGTGGGACCGAGGCGACCGACCCCGCCGACAACCGCGTGTTGCGACTCGTCCAGCGCGTGATCCCGACGACCGACGAGTTCAGGGGAAAGCGGCTGTTCGTGCGGGAAGGCGGAAGTCTCGTTGGGACCCGGCTCCTGCTCGTCGTCATTGCAATCATTCTGGCCGACATTGCATTCGCGATCGACTCGGTCCCCGCCGCACTCGCTGTGACGCGTGACGCCGGGGTGATCTGGACCGCAAACGCCTTTGCGCTGCTCGGTCTCGGCGCCTTCCTCGCCCTCGTCGACCTGCTCGTGCGCCGCTTCCGCTACGTGGACGAGACGATCGCGTTGATTCTCGGCTTCGTCGGGGTGAAGATCCTGATCGCCGACGTGGTGCCGATCGGCGACGTTGCCTCGCTCGCGATCATCGCCCTGCTCCTCGCAGGCGGGGTCGGCGCGTCGATGCTCGCGGATCGTCACGATCCACCTGAGCCGACCGAGGTTGCGGCGAGACGGCCGCCTCGCTGCCCACCGGAGCTCGTGCCGATGCAATCTGGCGACGTCGGCGACGAGACGCAACCGTCGCGCAGTGGTACCCCGTGAGAAAGGAGAGGGAAGGATGCCGGCCGCCACGCGCGAGAGGACGATCACCCGATCGCACGCTCGGCGGAGGTCGGCGAAGATTGGAGCTGGTGCTACGTCGACGAGCTGGCGTTCGTTGTCGCCTCGCCCTGAAAGGAGAGTTCCCGATGCCCGTTTCCCGCGACTTCCGTGGCCGCCGCAAGCGTGAGGCTGACCCCGGCCGTCTGCCACCCGGCCAGTACGTGACCGACGACTTCCCTGTTCTCTCTGCCGGACCGACACCCCACACCTCGCTCGAGCAGTGGTCCTTCTCGGTCGTCAACGGGGACGAGACGAAGAGTTGGAGCTGGGCCGAGCTCACCGCCCTTCCCAGCGAGACGCTCACCGCCGACATCCATTGCGTGACTCGCTGGTCGAAGTTCGACACGACGTGGGAGGGCGTGTCAGTCGACACGCTGCTCGGCGAGGTCGATCACGACGCCCCGTACGTGTTGGCGTTCTGCGACGGCGGCTACACGACGAATCTGCCGATCGAAGACGTGACCGGTGGGAAGGCATGGGTCGCGTTCAACTATGACGGGGAACCGCTCGATCCCGAGCACGGCGGCCCCGCACGTCTGCTCGTTCCGCATCTGTACTTCTGGAAGAGTGCGAAGTGGGTTCGCGGCCTCGGGTTGCGCGACGAGGACGAACCAGGGTTCTGGGAGACCTACGGCTACCACATGTATGGAGACCCATGGCTGGAACAGCGGTACTCCGGAGACTGAGCTGGCAGCTCGGCACGGTCATCGAGGTCGTCGACGAGACGCCGACGGTGCGGACGCTCGTTCTCGATCTGGCCGACTGGCCCGAGCACCGGGCCGGCCAGCACGTCGACGTTCGCCTCACCGCAGAGGACGGCTACCGAGCCGAACGTGCCTACTCGATCGCCTCGGCGCCCGGCGAGCCCGTGGCGATCACCGTGGAGCGGCTCGAGGACGGGGAGGTCTCGCCCTACCTGACGGAGGTCCTGCGCGAAGGCGACCAGCTCGAGCTGCGCGGCCCGATCGGCGGCTACTTCGTCTGGGGGCCCGAAGACGGCGGGCCGCTCTTGCTCGTCGCCGGCGGCTCCGGGGTCGCACCCCTCCGAGCGATGCTGAGGCATCGACGACGGACCGGAAGCGGCGTCGCGACGCGGCTGCTCTACTCGTCACGTACGCTCGAGGACGTGATCTACCGGGCCGAGCTCGACCAGCCTGAGTCGGGGCTCGAGATCGTGGAGACGCTGACTCGTCATCAACCCGCCGGACTGGGGCGGCTATTCGCGCCGCGTCGATCAGGACATGCTGCGGGAGGTTGCGTGGTCCGCCGACGAGAGCCCGCTGGCGTTCGTCTGCGGGCCGACGAGCTTTGTCGAGACCGTCGCGGACGGCCTTGTCACCCTCGGCTATCCGCCGCAACGAGTGAAGACCGAGCGATTCGGCGCGACGGGAGGCCGATGATGGAAGCGCTCGACGGCAACGCGATCGCCGGCCTGCTGGAAGACATCTTCGGCCACGACATGACCACGGCGTCCGGTGTCTGCGAGCACTGCGGCGATGAGCGACCCGTGGCGGAGTGCACGGTGTTCATACGTGCGCCTGGTGTCGTCGTCCGCTGCCGAACATGCGGCACCGTGCACGCCGTGATCGTCGAGAAGAGCGGTGTGCGGTGCGTCGACCTCCTCGGCTTCCGTGCGCTGTCTGCTCACCTCACCTAGCCCAGCCCGTTTTCCCGCCACCACGCTGCAAACTGAAACCCAGGCGAGGTGCGGCCAGGGCTTGCGGCCGCTTCGCGGTCTTGACCGGAGGAACGGAGTACGCGCGCCAGAACAGGTGCTTGCCTCTACTTGGGGTTGCCGCGGGCGCGCTCGGCGGCACGTAGACCTGGCAGCGGACGCGCGCGGCCTCGCCGCGCATGAGCGTGTCGAAGCTTGCGCGCCGCGGGTCGACCGCGGTCGAGCGCATCTCGCGGATTGAGCAAGCCGAGGCGCTTGCCGTCGCCGCGTGGACGCAGGCTGACCCGCGCTACAGCCACCGGCCGCTCCTCATCCTCGACCGGCGGTAGGAGACTTTCAGCAGTCGGACAAGGCCGTCGGCGGGTACGCCCAGACCGGGCGGGACCGTCGGCAAGGCCAGGCGTCGCGCGGGGAAGGGAGTAGGCCGGGTACGCCGACTTCACTCAAGAGTTGCGGAAGATAACCGATAGGTCGTGCGGATTTTTGTTCTGCGACTTGAAGGGGTCTAGAGGTAATGGAGCCGTTTCTCAACGTTCTGGGGATGATCCTGTTTTTCGGGACTGTTCTCGCAATCGTCAGCGTCCCTGGATATGTGCTGGCCAAGCGTCGGGGCCTGCGTAATCCGATCGTGGCGTTCGTTCCATTTGTCGGTCTGTGGATCGTTCTTTTCGAGTCGATCGGCCGTAGTGGCTGGCTGGCGCTGCTTGCGTTCATCCCGTATGTCGGCTTGCTCGTCTTGCCGGTCTGGACGGGCATTGAGTTGCCCGCTCATCACGGGCGGTCGCGTTGGTGGACGGCCATTCTCGTGGTCCCGATTCTCAACCTGGCCGGCTACTGGGCGTACGCCTTCACGCTTCCCAAGCGTGTGCCCGTTTCGGGACGGACCTGCAGGGGCTCGCCGCGTAGGGCGACGGGTCTAGGCCGGGGTCGCGGCGTTTGCTGCGTTCCGGGCATCATTCCGCCCGTTAGTCATCCGTTAGTCCGCTCCGAAAACCGCGGACTTACGCGGACTACCTCGGACGCAACGCGCATGTCCGAGGTAGCCCGCAGACCCGCACCGGAATGCGGAAAACCGCATGGTTGAGGCGGCGGGGGTGGGATTTGAACCCACGGGACGCTTGCACGCCCAACGGTTTTCAAGACCGCCCGATTCGACCGCTCTCGCACCCCGCCGTAGGCCGAGTCTAGAGGCGTGTAGCGTCCGTCCATGGGGCTCGTCGTCCAGAAGTTCGGCGGCACGTCCGTCGACGGGCCGGAGCGGCTGAAGGCGGCCGCTCGTCGGCTCGTGGCCGCACGCGACGCCGGCAACGACGTCGTCGGCGTCCTCTCGGCGATGGGCAGGACGACGGACGAGCTGATGACCCTGGCAAACGAGATCTCACCCGCGCCGCACCCGCGCGAGCTCGACATGCTGCTCTCGGTCGGCGAGCGGATCGCGTGCGCGCTCGCCGCAATGGCGATCCACGACCTCGGCCACACGGCGATCTCGCTGACCGGCTCGCAGGCCGGCGTCGTCACGGACACCGAGCACACGCGCGCGAAGGTGCTCGAGATCCGGCCGCGGCGCATCCGCGACGCGCTCGAGCAGGACGCGATCGTGCTCGTCGCCGGCTTCCAGGGCGTCTCGACCGCGCACGAGGTGACGACGCTCGGTCGTGGCGGCTCCGACGCGACCGCCGTCGCGCTCGCGGCCGCGCTCGGAGCGGACACGTGTGAGATCTACACCGACGTCGAGGGCGTCTTCACAGCAGATCCGCGGGTCGTGCCTCGGGCGCGCAAGCTCGACGCCGTCTCGTACGAGGAGATGCTCGAGCTCTCTGCATGCGGCGCGAAGGTGCTGATGCTTCGCTCGATCGAGTTCGCCCGCAACCACGGAGTCCGCATCCACGTCCGCTCGTCGCTCTCGGAGGGCGAGGGGACCTGGATCGTCAGTCAGGAGGAGTTGATGGAGCAGCCGATCATCTCGGGAATCGCGCACGACACCTCGGAGGCGGAGGTGACGATTCTCGGCGTGCCGGACCGGCCCGGGATCGCCGCGCGGGTCTTTCGCACGCTCGCCGACGTCGGCGTGAACGTGGACATGATCGTCCAGAACGTCTCGGCCGAGGGGCACACGGACATCTCGTTCACGCTGCCGAAGTCCGAGCTGCGGCGAGCCGAGGGGGTGCTCCAGCCGCTGGCGAGTGAGATCGGTGCGCGCGGCCTGGCGCACGACGCCTGAGATCGCCAAGATCTCGCTCGTCGGCGCCGGCATGCGCACGCATCCAGGTGTGGCGGCGGACATGTTCGACGCGCTCGCTGAGGCGGGGATCAACATCGGCATCATCTCGACCTCGGCCGTGCGGATCTCGTGCGTCGTGCCGGCCGGAGACGTGGAACGCGCGGTGCAGGCCGTCCACGAGCGCTTCAAGCTGCACGAGCCGGTCGTGTCGGCGGAGGCCTAGCGTTCGACGCGCTCTGGGGCGCCGAACGCGCGCAGCACGTCGGGCACGTCGCCCTGGAAGTTCTCCAGGATCGCGAGCGCCATGCGGTCGACGACCGCGGTGCCGTTGAGCGTGTGCACGGGCTCGGGCCCGTGCTCGCCGCGGTAGCGCGTCCCGAGCCGGCGGGCCTGGAAGTCGGTCGTGTTCGAGATCGACGCCGTCTCGCGGTAGCGGCCCTGGCACGGGAACCAGATCTCGACGTCGTACGTCTTCGCGGAGGCGGTCGGACATGTCGCCGGCCGGGAGGACGACGACGCGGTAGGGCAGCCCGAGCTCTGCGACGAGCTCCTCGGTGTTCGCGAGCAGCCGCTCGTGCTCCGTCCCACGAGTCCTCCGGCCGCGTGAACGACGAACTGCTCGACCTTGTTGAACTGGTGCACGCGGAACATCCCGCGCGTGTCCTTGCCGGCGGCGCCCGCCTCGCGGCGAAAGCAGGGCGAGAAGCCGACGTAGCGGAGCGGCAGCTCGTCGGCCGCGAGGATCTCGCCGGCGTGCAGGCCCGCCGAGCGGGATCTCCGCGGTGCCGGCGAGGTAGAGGTCGTCGCCGTCGATCTCGTACGACGTTCGGGTCGTCGGACGGGAACCAGCCCGTGCCGATCGAGCGCCTCCTCGCGCACGAGCACGGGCGGGAGCACCGGCGACGAACCCCTTCGGCGACGAGCCGGTCGAGCGCGAGCCGGTAGAGCGCGAGCGCGAGCAGCGCCGTGTCGCCGATCCAGTAGCCGAAGCGCGAGCCGGAGATGCGCGCCGCACGCTCCATGTCGAAGCGGCCGATCTCGGTGTGCTCGCGCGCGTCTCGGCCAGCTGCTGCGGCTCGCCCGACGCGGCGGATCTCCTCGACGTCGTCCTCGTCGCAGCCGTCCGGCACCGACGTCGTGCGGCGGGTTCGGGACCCGCAGCGCGAGCCGTCGTCGCGCTCGGCCTCGGCCGCGGCGTAGCTCCTCCTCGGCCGCCTTGCAGCTGCTCCTTCACCTGCTGCAGCTCCGCGAGCTGCTCGGGCGACGGCTTGCCCTTCAGCTTCGTCTTCCCGCGCAGCTCGTCGATCCGCGGGCACGAGCGCACGCCAGCGCTCGTCGGCCGCGAGCAGCGCGTCGAACGCCTCGCCGGCGCCCTTGCGCGCGAGCGCGGCGCGGTAGGCGTCCGGATCGTTGCGGGCGGCCTTGAGGTCGATCATGACCGCAAGTCTAGGAGCGCTTCGATCACCTGCGCGACGCCCTCCTCCTCGGCGGACGGGCAGATCCAGTCCGCGCGTGCCTTGAGTCGCTCGTGCGCGTTCTCGACCGCGACGCCGTAGCCGGCCCACTCGAGCAGCTCGAGATCGTTCTCGCCGTCGCCGAACGCGACCGTGTGCTCGGCAGCGAAGCCGAGATGCTCGGCGACGAACGCGAGCCCGGTCCCCTTCGAGATCGCGGGGCTGGCGAGCTCGAGGAAGTAGGGCAGCGACTTGGCGATGTAGAGGCGTTCGCCGAATCGCTCCTCGAGGATGGGTCGGAGCGCGTCGAGGCGGTCGGGGTCGTCGACGACGACGAGCTTCGTCGGCGGCCGCTCGATCCAGCCGAGCAGGTCGCCGACCTCGTGCAGCGGGATGCTCTGGAAGTCGGCGTAGCGGCGGGCGTGCTCGGTGACGGCGGCGACGTACAGGTCGTCGTCGACGTAGCAGTTGAGCGCGAAGCCCTCCTCCTCGACGGCAGCGATCGCTTCGCGGGCGAGCGCGAGCGGGATCGGCTCGTGCAGCAGCCACTCGTTCGTCCTCGGGTCGACGACGGCGGCGCCCTGGTAGCAGACGACCGGCGCCTCGATCCCGGCCGCCTCGGCGTACGGGCGGGCGGAGCGGTACATGCGGCCGGTCGCGATCACGACGTGGATGCCGGCAGCGCGGGCGGCTCGCAGCGCCGCGGTCGTCCGCGGCCGCAGCACGCCGTCCTCCCAGGTCAGGGTCCGGTCGAGGTCGCACGCGATCGCGGCGACGTCGCGGGGAAAGCCGTCCGGAAGTCTCAGGAGGTCGAATCGACGACGTACTGAGCGACGTCGGCGATTTCCTGCTCGCTCAAGCTGTCCGAGAAGGACGGCATCGCGCCCTGTCCGTTGGTGACCCGGTCGACGACGAGCGCGAAGTCGGGCTTCGCATCGTCGAGGTTGGGGCCGACGCTGCCCGACGAGCCGGCTGCCTGGAGCGTGTGGCAGCCGCCGCAGCCGGCCGAGGCGTAGATCTTGGCCCCGTTCGCGGCATCGCCCTCGACGGTCGACGTCGGCTGCTCCGAGGTCGTCGCCTCCGGCAGCGTCCCCACGATCGTCTCGGGCGTGGGACTGACCTCTTCACCGCCGCCGCACCCGGCCAGGCCCGCCGAGAAGGCAGCGAGAGCGAGCAGGACGGCGGCGCGACGCATCGACTCAGAGCTTAACCAGCGGTGCTCGGGTGTGTGTCGGACAAGCGCGATCGCGATCGCCGCGCCGACGCCGAGCACGTCGGCGGGCGTGTCGTTGACGACGAGCGAGACGGCAAGTGCGACGAGATAGGCGTCGAGAACCGGACCCCGGCGCCAGCGCAGCGCGATCGCGATCAGGATTGCGAGCGATCCGAGCACCACAGCCGTCGCGCCGATGCTCGCCGCGGTCCGGCGGACGGAGAGCTCGATCCGGTCGGCGATGTCGCCCGCGAGCGCGGCCGGACCGTCGCCGACCGCGTCCGTGACGTGGCTCGAGCCCCCGGTCGCAGCGTCGAGGCCGAGCAGGGCGAGCGCGAGCGCAACCGCGCCGCCCGCGACGAGTGCGGCCAGCCGCCAGGACGGCCGTTCGCCGCGAAGCCGCAGCCAGAGGACGAGATAGGCGACCGCGAGCACGACGGTGCCGCCGCCGTCGGCGCCGAAGCGGTTGCCGCCGATCGTGACGAACGCGAGCGCGGCGACGAGGACTCCTGCGCGGCCGAGCAGTGCGGCGCCGAGGAGCGCCGGTGCGAGCAGCATCGTCTCGAGCAGGTTGTTGATCCCGTAGAAGCGCCCGGACTGGGAGGGGCCGAACGGCGAGAGCGCGACCGTCTCGGCGTCGAGCCCCATCGCGACGAGGTAGGCGAAGAGGATCGCCGCGCACGCCCAGCCGAGCGGCAGGAGCAGCACCGCGATCCCGGCGGCGACGGCGATGAGCGGGCTCAGCCAGAGGTTCGCAGCCAGCACCACGAGCAGCGCCCTCAGTGCGTGCTGCGGCCGGACGATCGCCAGCACGATCAGCAGTGCGGCGAGCGCGATCGTCAGCGGTAGGCGCCAATCCGAGTTCCGCTCGATCCGCCGGTCGAGATCCTCGAGCGCCTGGGCCGGATCGTCGGCAGCGACGACGCGGAGGCGCCCGGTCGCGATGTCCGTGATCGAGACGAGGCCGTCGATCCGGGTCGAGTCCGACGTCAGCAGTCCGCGCTCCCCGAGCAGTGCGATCGGGTAGCGCACGTCGTTGTCGGTCCGGCCGGGCGGCGGCAGCGAGACGAGGATCTCCGGCCCGCCCGGTGCCCCGAGCTCGATCCGGTTCTCCCCGGCTGCGATCCCGCCGAGCAACCCGTGCTCGAGCTTGCCCCGCAGGAGCGCGGCGAGCGCCGACTCGCGCGTCACGGTCGGACCCGCACCCGGTACCAGCAACCCCACCGCCGCACGGTCCGCGTACTCGGCCGGGTCGAACGGCGCCACGACGCGAACGCCTGCCTGCGCGGGCGCGGCCGCGAGCAGGGCCAGGACGACGAGGGCCACGCGCATCGGGCGATTCTCGTTGTTTGAGCGCGTTTCGGAGTGACGTTTCGCCGGCGGGACGTGCTGGGTGGTGCGAGCGCAAGGACGCAGGGAGCCCCGATAGTGGAGCTATCGGGGCGACTGAGGACGCCGCGATCGTGCCGCCCAGTGCGGCCCGCCGGCTCAAGGCTTCATTTCGAAACGCGCCAAGGGAAGATCACGGCATGACCGTCACCGACGCGCTCCCCGTCTACCACCACTGCGAGCGGCACTCGCTCCGCGTCGATGCCACTCCGGAGGCGGCGCTCGCAGCGGCGAGGGAGACGCGACTCGAGGAGGTCCGACTGGTCTCTGCGCTCTTCCGCCTGCGCGGGCTGCGGGCGGCTCCGCGCGGGCCGATCTGGGCGTCGATGCAGGCGCAGGGCTTCCGGCTCCACGACCCGGAGACGCTTGTTCTGATCGGCCGCCCGTGGTCGCCGCGCGGCGGCATCCGCGCCGGGGAGGACTTCGTCCGGTTCACCGAGCCGGGCTACGCGAAGATGGCGGTGGACCTCCGTGCGCTTCCCGACGGCGACGGCGCGCGGCTGGAGACGGAGACGCGCGTCTTCCTCACCGATCCGGCGTCCAGACGCCGTTTCGCCGCCTATTGGCTCGTGATCCGGCCCTTCAGCGGCCTGACCCGCCGTCTCTGGCTCCGGGCGGCGAAGCGTCGCGCCGAGCGCTGACCCCCGCAACCTTTCGGGCGCTCCAGTCGTTGTCTCAGGAGATGGCCACGAGTCGAGCCAGTGACGCTCGGGCCGCCGTAGACCTCACTTTCGAAGAGCTCTACCGGGGGCACCGCGCCGACGTCTACCGCGCTGCGCTGCGCGAGCTCGGCAACGCGGACGACGCCGAGGACGTGACGCAGGCGGCCTTCGCGGACGCCTATCGAGCCGTGCTCCGAGGCACGCGGCCCCAGTCACCGCGCGCGTGGCTGCTGGCGATCTCCGAGAACGTGCGCCGCCGCCGCTTCCGGACGGCTCAGCGCCGCCCGCGTGAGGAGGCGCTGAACGACGCCGACTTCCCGCTCGCCGCCGAGCTGCCGTACGAGCAGTCCCGGGCTCTCGCGGAGGCGCTCGAGGCTCTGCCGCCTGAGCAGCGTCGGGTCTTCGTGCTCCGCGAGATCGTCGGCCTGTCCTACGCCGAGATCGCCGAGGAGGTCGATTCGACCGTCGCCTCGATCCAGATGCTGCTGTTCCGTGCGCGCCGGTCGCTGCGCGACGAGCTCGAGCCGCCGGTCGTGGCGATCCGGAGGCCCGGCTTCCTGCCGCCGCTGCCGGGCTGGCTTGCCTGGGCGCTGTCGCGGGTGGAGGTCGCGAGTCTGACGCCGCGTGCCGCCGGCGCCCTTGGTGCGACCGTGCTCACCGTCGCCGGCGCCAGCGTCGCTGTGCCTGTCCCACGGGCGGACACGTACCACCGGGCACCGGCGGCGGCTCAGCCGGAGCGGGCCGTCGGCGCCAAGCCGGCCGCCGCCCACCGCGTCGTCGGCGATTCGAGCGCGGCTGCAGCGACAAAGCTGCAAGCAGGCGTGCTCACCGCCGGCCGCACCACGTCGAGCCCAGGAGTGGCGGCGGCGCCCCGGCCGCAGCCGGCGGCAACGGCCCCACAGGTCGTTCCCGCGACCGTGCCCGGCTCGGCCGAGGCCGTTCCAACGACGGCACCGGCCCCAGGGGCGCCTCAGGCCATCGCGGTGCCGGAGCTGCCCCGCCTCGAGGGCACGCCGGTGGACGACGCCGTCGGCGCCGTCGTGCCGCGTCTACCGCCGGTCTCGCTCCCGGCGCCGCTTCCCGTGCCTGCGCCGCTTCCGCTTCCCGTGCCGGCGCCAGTGCTTCCGGAGACGCTCCCGCCGCCCGTCGAGACTGCGACCGGCGCGGCGGGCGCCGCTGGGGCGAGCGCTCCGCCGTTGCCGGTTCCCTTGCCACCCCTTCCGACGCTGCCGCACGCGCCGTAAGAGGCCCTGGGCACGCGCGGCTCAGCGAGCGCGCACACCCACTAGAGGAGAGGCCATGGCGGCCGCAATCCTTTCTCGCGGTGTTACGGTCTTGCGGTGCTGATCGAGCGGAGCATGCATCCCGACTGGCTCTCGAACGCGTACCTGCTCGCGGACGAGCCCGGCGGAACCGCCGTCTTCATCGACAGCGGCGCGCCGCTCGCACCGCTGCATGAGGTCGTCGAACGCGACCGCCTGAACGTCACGCACCTGCTCACCACCCATTCGCACTCGGACCACGTCGCCGGCGACGCGGAGCTCGTCGAGCGCTACGGGCTCGAGGTCGTCAAGGGCCCGGTCGAGACCGGGGGCCTGACGATCGAGGCGCTCGAGACTCCGGGCCATGCCGACGACCACCTCGCCTTCGTCGCGAACGAGACCGTCGCCTTCACGGCCGACATTCTCTTCAAGGACGCCGTCGGTGGCGGGCCGGACGCGGCGCCGATCCGGGCGTCCGTGATGGAGACGCTGATGACGCTGCCCCCCGAGGTGCGCGTGCTCCCCGGTCACACGGACGAGACGACGATCGGCCGCGAGTGGGAGGAAAACCCGTTCATCCGCTACTGGCGAGGCGAGGCGCGGTCGATCGACGAGGCCGTGCGCGTCGGCGGCGAGGATGCGACGCTCGTGGTCTGGTCGCCCGACTACGACGGCAAGGGCAAGGCGCTGGTGCGCTTCGCCGACGGCCGGGAGGCGATCGTCGGCGGCTCGAGAGTAGAGCGTTGAGCTTCATCGTCGACGAGCAATTGGAGGAGTACGCGGAGCGGCACACGACGCCGCCCGACCCGCTGCTCGCCGAGCTCGCAGAGGAGACGAAGGCGACGATGGCCGCCCCGCAGATGCTGACCGGCCCGATCGAGGGCCGCTTCCTCGAGCTCCTCGTCGCCGGCTCGGGCGCAAGGCGGGTGCTCGAGCTCGGCACCTTCACGGGCTACTCCGCGCTCTCGATGGCCGCGGCGCTGCCGCCCGACGGACGCATCGACACGCTCGACATCGAGCCGAGGCACGCCGAGGTCGCGCAGCGCTATTTCGACCGCAGTCCGCACGGGGGCAAGATCACGCTGCATCTCGGCCCGGCGCTGGAGACGATCGCGAAGCTCGAGGGCGCGTTCGACTTCGTCTTCATCGATGCAGACAAGCCGAACTACGACGCGTACTACGAGGCCGTGCTGCCCCGTCTCTCCGAGCGCGGCCTGATCGCGATCGACAACACGCTCTGGAGCGGCAGGGTGCTCGACCCGCCGGACGAGTCGTCGCGGCTGATCGCGGCGCTGAACGACAAGCTCGCCGCGGACGAACGCGTCGTCGCCGTCCAGCTGACCGTGCGCGACGGGATCACCCTGATCCGCCGGCGCTGAGAGGACCCGTCCGAAAGGGCCAGTAGTTTGAGCGGCCCATGCGCCTGCTCGTCGCCCGCTGCGAGGTCACCTACACCGGCCGTCTCGACGCCTTCCTGCCCGACGCGGTGCGCCTGCTGATGATCAAGTCGGACGGCTCCGTGCTCGTCCACGCCGACAGCGGCGGCTACCGCCCGAGCAACTGGATGACCCCGCCGACCGTGATCGAGGAGTCGGACGGGCTGATCGTCGTCCGCAAGCGCGCGGGCAAGACGGAGGACCGGCTCGAGATCCGGATCGCCGAGGTGCTCTCGGATCAGGAGCACGAGATGGACGAGGTCGCCGGGCTCGAGAAGGACGGCGTCGAGAAGCACCTGCAGGAAGCGCTCGCAGCCGCGCCCGAGTGGCTCGAGGCCGAGCTGCGGCTCGACCGGCGCGAGTGGATGACCGAGATCGGCCCCGTCGACCTGATGTGCCGCGACTGCGACGACGGCTGGGTCGCGGTCGAGATCAAGCGCGTCGGGACGATCGAGGCGGTCGAGCAGCTGACGCGCTACCTCGGCTTCATCCGCGCCGACCCGGCGAAGTCGGCTTGCCGCGGCCTCCTCGCGGCGCAGTCGTTCAAGCCGCAGGCGGTGACGCTCGCCGAGTCGCGCGGGATCGGCTGCGTCGAGGTCGACCTCGCCGTCCTTCGCGGCGAGCGCGAGCCCGAGCTGACGCTCTTCCTCTAGTCGTCGGCGGGCTCGCCGTCGTCGTACTCGAGCACCTCGATCCGGCCGATCACGCCGAGCCCGCGCCAGGCGATCTTGTTCGAGCGCGGGTACCAGCACATGTCGTTCGGCTTCCGGGTGCCGTAGATCAGCATCGTCAGCCCGTTCGCGCCCGCGCGGAACCAGTGGCTCACGCGCGTCCCCGGCGGCCGTGCGATCACGTGGCCGGCCCGGATCGGGATCGCCTCCTTCTCGGTGCCGGTTCCCGACGCGAATGACGGAGAGGGCCAGAGGTGGAGCGTCCCCTCGCCCTCGAGGATGACGAAGATCTCCTCCTCCTCGGAGTGGCAGTGCGGCACCGAGCCGCGCGCCCCCGGGTCGAGCCGCTCCCAGTGGAAGCCGGCCTGGTCCGAGCGCTCCCGGGTGGCGAGAGGCGCGGTGTGTGACCGCCCCCAGTGCTCGAACTCGACCTCGTCGATGTTGACGATGTTCGGCGGGCGCTCGGCCGGCTCGCCGTACGCGAGCGGCGGCGCCTCGGCCTCGCGGTCCCAGGGATCGTCAGTCCGCCCTTCGACCCACGGCCAGCCGAACCGGACGGCGCCCGAGCGGGGAAGCCAGCCGAGCTCCGTCGGATGCCGCGTACCGAAGACGAGGTAGTCGAGCCCCTCCGGGCCGGCGATGAAGGTGTGCTCCATCTGGTTGGCGCGGTGGATGACACAGTCGCCGGGCCGCACGGCATGCACCTGCTCGTCCTGCCACGCGAGCCCGGAGCCCTCGAGCACGTAGTAGACCTCCTCGGACGCGCCGTGCGAGTGGGGCGGAGTCGGCAGCTTTCCGGGCGCGACGCGCACTCGGTTGAGGCCGACGTCCTTCGTGCCGGCTGCATCTCCGAGCCGCTGCCAGGTCGCGTCCATCTCGCCCTTCGCGCGCCGGTGCTGCTCGACGTCGTCCCAGTGGGCGAGCCCCATGGCGGAAATCTAGGGGATCACGGCCGCCTTCAGATAGTCACGCGGCGGATCGGCCAGGAGGCCGGGCACGTCCTCGAGCCGGACACGGTGCGTGATCAGCCGCTGCCACGGATAGGCGCCGCTCGCGAGGAAGGCGAGCGCGGCCCGGACGTGGCGCGGCGCGTGGTGGAAGGCGCCGCGCAGCGTCAGCTCCTCGTAATGGAGCCGATACGCGTCCACGCGCAGCTCGGCGCCGGACTCGCGGCCGCCGAAGTAGAGGACGGTGCCGCCGGGGCGGACGAGCTCGAGCGCGCGCTGCCAGGCCTCCTCGCTTCCGGCCGCCTCGATCACGACGTCGGCGCCGTCGCCCTCGCCGGTCGCGCCGCCGAATGCGGGGACGAGTGCGCGGCGCTCGGCGCGTCCGCCGACGACCTCCGGTCGGCCGCCCGCGTCCGCGACGCACGCGCTCAACATCAGCCCGATCGGGCCGGCGCCGAGGATCGCGACGCGGTCGCCCGGCTGGATCCGCGCCCGTTCGACGCCGCGCAGGCAACAGGCGAGCGGCTCGACCATCGCCGCCACGTCTGGCTCGAGCCCGGCCGGGACGGGGAGGAGGTTCGCCGCTGCGATCGCCGCCGGCACGACCAGGAGCTCGGCGTAGGCGCCGTTCAGGAGCTCGATCGGCGCCCCGCGCTCGTCGCTCGCCGCCGAATTGGCGGCGACGACCCGACGGCCGGTGGCGACGTCGATCCCGCAGAACTCGTGCCCGAACGGGCTCGGCAGCTCCCGCAGCAGGACTGGGTGGCCGCGACGAAACGTCTTCAGGTCGGTGCCGTCGGTGAGCGCGACCTCGACCTGGACGAGCACGTCGCCCGGCCCCGGCTCCGGGTTCGGCACCTCCTCGAGCCGCAGGTCGCCCGGGCCGTGGAAGCGGAGCGCCCTCATGGCGTGAATACGACCTTGAGCGCGCCGCCGGAGCGGTAGAGCGCGAGCCCCTCCTCGAAGCGCTCGAGCGGGAGCACCTGCGGCTCGGGCAGGTCGAGCTCGGGCAGGAGGTCGAGCGCCGCCCGCATGTGCCGCGGCGTCGCCGAGCGCGAGCCGGTCAGCGTCAGCTCGTTCCGGTAGACGAAATCGAGGTCGACGGGCGCGGCGGGGGAGAAGACGAGGACGGTGCCTCCCGGCTGCACGGCGTCGAGCGGCGCCGCGGGAGCGCACAGGACGGCGGCGTCGACCGGGCCGTCCGGCTCACGGCCCGCACGCTCGGCCCGAGCGTCCGTGGCGTAGACGTCGTCCCCGCGTGCCCGCAGAACTGCTGCGAAGAGTCGGCCGACGAAGCCCTGGCCGACGACGAGCACGGGGCCGCGCGGCACGCGCTCCGCGCCGCGAAGCACGCAGGCGAGCGGCTCGAGGTAGGTGCCGACCGCGTCGCCGATCGCGTCCGGAAGCTCGATCCCGTCCGCGGCCTCGACCTCCTCCGCGAAGCCGCCGGGAACGATCGTCGGCACGGCGAAGCGCTCGCAGGTCGATTCGTGCCCCGCGCGGCAGCGTTCGCACTCGCCGCAGGGCAGGTGGTGGATCAGCGCGATCCGCCCGCCGTCCACGCGCCGCGCGACGACTTCGTGCCCGAGCACCGTCCCTGCCGGCGCGACGCCGATCTTCTCCACGTCAGAGCCGCAGAGTCCGCACGCAAGCACGCGCATCGGTTCGGCCGGCGCGAGCGCGTCCGCGAGGCGGGGCTGTCCGTCTGCGTCGAGCACGACCGCGCGCACGCTTCCATCGTATGGATAGCCTCGCTGGCCGATGCGACGGCGTCTGCCACACGTCCTCCACGTTCGCGACTACACGCTCTCGGTCGCGTCGAGCGTCTCCTACGGGTTCGGCCGCGAGATGGTCTTCGTCGCCGTCGGCTGGCAGGTCTACGACATCGCCCGCAACCCGCTCTACCTCGGCCTCGTCGGCCTGGCCGAGTTCCTGCCGCTGCTCCTCTTCGCGCTGCCGGCCGGCGCGCTCGCAGACCGGCTGCCGCGGAAGCTGATCTACATGGGCTCACTTGCCGTCGATGCGGTGATCACGATCCTGCTGCTGCTCGTCAGCATCGGCGGCGCCGACCAGCTCTGGCCGTTCCTCGTCCTCTCGTTCGCGAGCGGGTGCTCGGCGGCCGTGGGCAACCCGGCGATCCGGTCGATGACGCCGACGCTCGTCCCGTTCGAGCTGTTGCCGAATGCGATTGCGCTGCGCTCCACCGCCTCCCAGGCCGTCGTCGTCGTCGGGCCGGCCGTCGGCGGGCTCCTCTTCGCGCTCGGGCCCGAGGTCGTCTACGCCACCGGGGCGGTGCTGATGCTGATCTCGGTCGGCTTCGTCGTGCCGATGAAGCTGCGTGCGGTCGAGGACGCGCCCTTCGAGGTCGGCGGCTCGCGCCTGGAATCGCTGCTCGCCGGGCTCCGCTTCGTCCGGCGGACCCCGGTGCTGCTCGGTGCGATCTCGCTCGACCTCGTGGCCGTGCTGTTCGGCGGCGCGGTCGCGCTGCTCCCCGTCTTCGCGCGCGACGTGCTCGACGTCGGCCCCGTCGGGCTCGGCCTGCTGCGGAGCGCTCCGGCGGTGGGCGCGCTGCTGGCCGGGATCATGCTCACCCGCCGGCCGCTGCGGGGAATGGTGGGGCGGAAGCTTCTGATCGTGGTCGCCGTCTTCGGCGCCAGCATGGTCGTCTTCGGGCTCTCGCACTCGTTCCCGCTCTCGTTCGCCGCGCTGGCGGTGAGCGGCTTCGCGGACATGATCAGCATGAATATCCGCTCGATGATCACCGCGCTCGCGACCCCGGACGCGCTCCGGGGGA
This sequence comes from uncultured Gaiellaceae bacterium, assembly GCA_963820695.1. Classification (GTDB taxonomy): domain Bacteria; phylum Actinomycetota; class Thermoleophilia; order Gaiellales; family Gaiellaceae; genus Gaiellasilicea. The sequence continues at coordinate 52,106 of CAWGAP010000004.1, forward strand.
GGGTCAACGCGGTCGAGATGGTCTTCATCAGCGCCTCGAACGAGCTCGGCGCCTTCGAGTCCGGCGCCGCGGCTGCGTTGATCGGAGCCGTGCCCGCGGTCGTGATCGGGGGCTCGCTGACGATCCTCTGCGCGCTCGCCTGGCCGAGACTGTTCCCGAAGATGGCGAGGATCGATCGACTCGAGTCGCTGCAGCCGGCCGCGCCTTGACCGATTCTTGATCCCGACTGTGTGACAATCGCCGCAACTCGATCGGAGGGCGATTGAAGCTGCGTAGGCGAACGTCGCACCTGCTCGTCCTGGGCGCGTTCCTCCTCGCCGGGGCGACTGCGCTGCCGGCGCTCGCCGTGCGCGCCGCGGCCGATCCGGACCCGACCCGCTTCCCCGGCGGCCCGTACTTCGTGATCGGGTGCGGTGTCAGCCACATGAACAACGACGACCCGATCGCGCTGCCGGCCAAGCCGGGGGCGTCGCACAACCACACCTTCATCGGCAATCGAGCCGTCGACGCGACGACGACGGCTGCGTCCCTGGTGGGTGGTGCATCGAGCTGCGAGGACGTCGGCGACTCGTCGGCCTACTGGGTGCCGACGCTCTTCGCCGGCCGGCGCGCTCTGCGTCCGCTGGTCGGGGTCGGCTACTACGTCCGTCGGACCACGGAGCCCGTCCGCGCATTCCCTGCGGGGTTGATGATGATCGCCGGCAACCAGCGCGCGCGGAAGCCGCAGCCGCTCTCCGTCGTCGGCTGGGGTTGCGGCGGCTTCGGCGCGCCGCCCAAGTCTGCAGTGGTGCCGAAGTGCGCCGCGGGCAAGGCCCTCCACTTGCGCGCGACGTTCCCCGACTGCTGGAACGGGCGGAACCTCGACAGCGTCGATCACCAGCGGCACATGGCCTACTCGTCGCGCGGGCGCTGTCCACGCTCGCACCCCGTCGCCGTGCCTGCGCTCGTGCTCATCTTCCTCTACCCGGAGACGGAGCGGATCCAGCCGATTCAGGCATCCGGCCGCTACGGAACGCACGCCGACTTCATGAACGGCTGGAACCAGGACACGCTGGAGGCGTTGGTGGCGGCGCTGAACTGAGGCGCTACAATGCGCCACCGAGGGGCTATAGCTCAGCTGGGAGAGCGCCTGGAT